>DATJWK010000071.1:0-3485 GCA_035501395.1 Puia sp. | reverse complement strand
CCGGGCGCGCTGGATCAGGCGAGGTTCCAGTCCGATCCGTTCGGCGATCGAAAAGGTATAGGAGCTGCCGGGTTTTCCGATTATGAGTTTGTAAAGCGGTTGGAGATTGGTCTCGTCAAATGCCATCGCGCCATTGATGATCCCGGGCGTTTTTCCGGCCATCACCTTCAGGTTGAGATAGTGCGTCGTAACGATACCGAAGGCATGCTTGCGCACCAGTTCCTCCAGGATGACTTCTGCGAAGGCTCCGCCCAGGTTGGGGTCGCTGCCGCTTCCCAGCTCGTCGATGAAGAATAGCGTTCTGCCGTTTGCGTTCTCCATGAAATATTTCATGTTCTTCAGATGCGAGCTATACGTACTCAGTTCAAATTCGAGACTTTGCGTGTCGCCGATATGGATCATCAACTGTTTAAAGATCCCCAGTTCTGAATCCGGGTGTACGGGTATCAGCAACCCGCTCTGGATCATGAGTTGCAACAGGCCCACTGTTTTCATCGTGACCGTCTTTCCGCCCGCATTCGGTCCGGAGATGACGAGCAGCCGGTTTTTCTCGTTTAAGGCAATATCCGTGGGTACGGTAGTCTTCTGGTTTTTCCGGTTGTACAGATACAACAGGGGGTGATAGGCCTGCCGGAGAAGAACGTGGGATTTATCGAGCAGCTGCGGGTAGTTAGCGTTCATATCCACGGCCAGCCGGGCCTTTGCGCGGATAAAATCGTACTCGCCGACGATATCGTGCCAGACCTGCAGCAACGGCGCATGTTCCGCCAGCTTCGCCGTCAGTTCCCGCAGGATGCGATGCACCTCTTTGCTTTCGGCATGCTCGAGCGAAAAGACTTCGTTATTGAGTTCGATGGTTTCCTCCGGCTCTATGAATGAAGTCCGTCGCGTGTCGCTTTCGCCATGGAGAATCCCCTTTACCTGGCGTTTATGCTCGGCAAAGATAGCCACGACGCGGCGTCCGTTAAGAAAGGATTCTTCAATATCCGCGACATATCCCGCTTTCCCAAGACGAGACAGGACGCGATCGAATAACCGGCGCAAGTCATTTCGCCGCCGGAAAAGAGAGAGCCGGATATTGGCTAACTCCTCCGACGCATTATCCCGGACCGTTCCGGTTTCATCCAGCACCTCATCGATCGATGCGATGATGGTTTTTTCATAGCGGGTGGGTTCGATGACACGCGCCAACGCGGGATAGGCCTCCCGGCGCTCGGCGTCGAACCAGCGAAAGATACTTTGGATGCCTTCCGCCAGCCGCCGGATCTGAAGGAACTGCTCACCCGAGAGCACTGCCCCCGGAATGCCCAGCAGCTTTAGTTCTTTGGAAAGGTTCAGTGTGTTGTCGTTTGGAAAATACTGCCCGTTCTGCAGCAGCAGCTTGAATTCGTGCGCCTGCTGCAGTTCGAGTTCGATGTATTCCAGGCGGGTGTGGATACGAAGGTCTAGCGCCTTGCCGCGCGCATATTCCGTATTGCATAATTCCGCCAGTAACGCTTCGATCTTGTCGAACTCCAGTTGTACTAATGCCGATTCAGGAAAAATCTTCATACCGGTCGGCAAAGGTACAAAGATCGCCTGAGAGCGCCATTCCTATTTGGTTGCGGAATGGTCCTGTTTACCGAGCCCGGCCGCCCATTGCGCGGTCGTTATCACATCAGCCTGGCGCGGGAACACTTTGCTCACCAGCACGTCGTGCACTTCGGGGTCCAGGTCGGCGCAGCTATCGGACAGTACGGTTAACCGGTAATCTTTGTCCGCTGCTTCCCGCACCGTCGAAAGTACGACTCCGCTGGTGGCGATCCCCGTAAGCACTAAATGTTCGATCTTATGGCCACGCAGAATGACTTCCAGATCGGAGCCGGCAAAAGCGCTCACCCGGCGTTTTGTCACCACCATATCTCCGGGTTTTGGGGCGACCGCCGGGTCGATCTCGATCGGCTCTTCGATGCCGGGCCAGCCGGCGGTTTTTAGCGCCGCGAATGACTTGTTGGTGGTAGCCGCCCCGAGTTCGGGGATCCCTTTGCGGAATCCCACCACAACGTAGATCACCGGTATCTGCGCGGAACGGGCGGCTGTTATAGCCTGACCCAGGGTTGAAAGAAGTGAGGCGCTGTCCTGCACTCTGGCGACTGTTCCGGACTGAATGTCCATGACTAGTAAAGCCGTGGCCAACCTTTGATGGCTTGTTTCCATGTTTGATTGCTTGATATGGTTGAAGATTGTCTGTTTGTCAGGAACCGCCAAAAGATGGCCAGCACGATCAGGGCGACAATGCCCGACCCCATGACGGTATTGGGGGCTCCGGCGTATTGCGAAACTGCCCCGATAAGGAGGCTCCCCACCGGCATCATTCCAAAGTAGGCCATTGCGAAATAGCTAATGACCCGCCCACGCATTTCCGGGGCAACGGAGGTTTGGATAATCGTGTTGGTCATCGTCGTCTGCGCCATCATCCCGAAACCCGAAACCACTGCGAAGACCATGGCGAGGGGAAACCAGGTCGTATGCGAGAAAAGGATCAGTCCTGCCGCGAAAATCAGCGTCGTCTTCAGCAGGATACGCTTCCGCCCCGCTTCCGTCGTGGCATTTGCGGAAGTCAGATATAAGGCGCCGCCAATTGCCCCCAGGCCGATAAAACTGTTCTCCAGCCCGAAGGTCGCCGCGTTGCCATGAAAAATCAATTTGGCGTAGACCGGGAGCAGCGTGGAGAACGGTATGACGAACAGGCTCATCGTGGCCAGCAGCAGGATCACCCGGGCGATCGTAGGCGTCCGGACGAGATATCTCCAACCTTCCCGAAATTCGCCCACCGCGTTTTGGCGGTGTTCCGATCTGACATAAGGAGGCAGTCGCATCATCATCAGAGACGTGATGACCGCAAGGAAGCTGGCGCCGTTCAGGAGAAAACAAACGCCGGCGCCCAGGGTCTGCAGGACGATCCCCGAAATGGCCGGGCCCGCCAACCGCGCGATGTTCACCATGATCGAATTTAACGCCAGCGCGTTGGGGAGGTCTTTCTTGTCGTCCACCATTTCATAGACCAATGCCTGCCGGGCGGGAACATCGAATGCGTTGATCGCTCCCAGGATCGTACTAAGCGCCAGGATCTCCCAAACCGTAAAATGATGGAGGAGTACCGGGATTGCCAGCAGGAGAGATTGGACGAGGGACGCGCCTTGGGTGAATAGCAGCACCTTGAAGCGGTTATACCGATCCGATACAACACCCCCCAGGGTCGAGAAAACAAAAGAGGGGAATTGCGTACAAAACAAAGAAAGACCCAGCATAAAAGGGGAATGCGTCAGGGTGTAAACTACCCAGCTCACCGCGGTCCGCTGCATCCAGGTCCCGATCAGGGACACGGACTGGCCATAGAAATAGAGCCGGTAGTTTCGGCTTCGAAAAGCGGTGAAAGAGGGCAAATTCATAATTCGGCGGACTATTCTTCAATGATCTTGTTCAAGATTTTCATCGCATCCATC
>DATJWK010000070.1:0-12575 GCA_035501395.1 Puia sp. | reverse complement strand
TGGACATTCGGGATTGATTTGGGCTTTTAACCAATACCAGTGATAAATTAAAATAAAAGAATTTACAATATGAAAAAGATTTTATTCATGCTTCTGGTGGGGTCGGTTATGTCAATGGGATGTAGCAAGATCCTGCAACAGAAACCGTATTCCGCCCTGGATGCGGCGACGGCCTTTACTACGGGGCCGGCGGTTACCGCAGGGTTGCTGGGGGTATACAACGATCTGCAACAGGCGTCATATTACGGCACGGACTATACGCTGCTATGCGACCTGGAGGCGGATAACCTCGATCATACCGGAAGTTTCCCACAGTACGAGCAAGTGAAGAACAGGGCCATTACCCCGGACAACGTTACCATTCAGAACACATGGAACCAGATCTATGCGGGTATCAACCGGGTCAATACGGTCATTGCCGATATTCCGAAGATCACGGACGCGAGCTTTGATTCGGCGGGGGCGATGGGAGAAGCGCGATTCCTTCGGGCCTTCATGTATTTCGATGTAATGCGCTACTGGGGTGGAACACCTTCAGGGTATTGGGACCCCAATGGTCTGGGTGTGCCGCTGGTGCTCACGCCGACCTTTACCGCAGCTGACGCCGCGCCGCATGCCCGGAGCACGGCCGGCCAGGTGTTCGCTCAAATACTGGACGATGTTAATTTTGCGATCGCGAATATTCCGAGCAGCAACGATTTCGGGCGGGCCAATACGCTGGTCGCGCAGGCTTTCAAAGCCCGGGTGGAATTGTACATGGGGAACTACGACGGCGCAGCGGCAGATGCGTTGGCCGCGATCCAGATGACTAGCGGCAATTTGGAACCGAATTATCCGAATATCTGGGTCACCAAGAATGACGTGCCGGAGAGTGTCTTCGAGCTGCAATTCAGCGCGACGAATACGAATGGGTTGTACTTCTACTATTTTGGCCGGGACGAAGTTGCGTCGTCGGCCAGTTTGCAAGCCGCTTATGATCCTTCGGATACCCGCCTGCCGGTGAATTTTTACCAGGGCGTCGACGCCAGCGGAAATTCGGTGAATGCGACGACAAAGTATATTTTGCCCGACGGATCGAACGATATTACACTGATCCGGCTTGCGGAGATGTACCTGACGCATGCGGAGGGGGTGATCCGGGGCAGTAGTCCGAATGTAGCAGAGGCGGTGGCGGATATCAATGTCGTACGCGCACGGGCCGGTTTGGCGCCGACGACGGCGTCGACCGTCTCCGATGTAGAGGATGAGATCCTGCTGGAGAACCGGCTGGAATTCCCGCATGAGTGTCACCGGTGGTTCGATCTGCGGAGGCTGGGGCTGGCGGCCTCGACTTTCGGGGTCACGGATTCGACCAAGATCTTGTGGCCGATCCCCCAGGCGGAAGTGCTGACGAGCGGCGGGGTGATCAAACAGAACCCGAACTACTAAGCCATAGATTCGATATAATTAAAGACCCCGCGCGATGCGCGGGGTCTTCTCTTTTTGCTGAATGCGATCAGAACGGGAGATCGTCGATCGGTTCGGTGATCTCGCCCGCCGAGGGGATGCGCGCGGAGGAACTGGCCGGGGGCGCATATCCACCTTCGGAGGCGCCGCCGGAATAGCCGCCGCCGTCGCTGCGTCCGCCCAGCAATTGGACGCTTTGGACGCGGAGGGTGAGGCTCACGCCGGTGGTCCCGTCGTTTTTTGGATAGGTCCTTACTTCAGGCGTGCCTTCTGCATATACCTGGGTGCCTTTTTTCAAATAGGGGGCTACTCCGGTGCGATCGGTCCAGTATGCACATTCTACCCAGATCGTCTTGTCCTTCTGGTTACCCTGGGCATCGCGAAATTTCTCGGTGTGCGCCACGTTGAAATTGATGACGCTTTTTCCGTTCACCGTGTTGGTGACACAATCTTTCCCCAGGTTTCCGATTACTTGAAGCTTAATCATAATGGTAAATTTTAGCGTTGAACGGCAATTTACGCTATTTAGGCGGGGTCGGGGGGAGAAGTTTTCCATGTTTTTCCCACCCTTTTTGGGGTTGGAAGCCGGCGTCAACGGCTCAACCGGTCCGGTCAACGGCAGTCATCGGATGCCGTGGGCTCATTCCCGGGACGAGCGGTAGGCATTCGGGTAATGGAAAGGCTAACTTTAAGGTGGGCATGAGGCATTTCTTTACCATATTATCCCTGTTGCTGGCCGCGGCAGGAATGGCGCGGGGGCAGGATTGGGGATCGGAAGCGGGCGAAAAAAAGCGGATCGATCGCATGGAGAATTGGGTCCGGGGACAGATCGGAGAGAAGCATGCGGAGATGGCGGATTCGCTCCGTGCCGTGATCGAACGGGCGATCCGCGGGTCGCAGCGGCTCGGATATGCTTATGGCATGGCACAAGGGTTGGCATGCAAGGCATTCCTGGTTCAGATGGGGGAAAGTGATTTCGCGGTGGCCGAACGGCTGGCACGGCAGTCGCTTGACAATTATGCGTTGACGGAAAACAAGGGCGGCATCTCGCTGGCTTACTCGGTATTGGGTTATTCATTGTTTGCCCAAAGCCGTTTTGATGAAGCGCTCGACAGTTATGGAAAAGCCCGGTATTATGCGCATTTGTCCGGCGACAGTGTGGAGGAGGCTCACCTGTTAAAAGTTATTGGCTCCGTTTACCGGGATCGGGGAGACTATGGTAAAGCATTCGATGTACAACAGCAGTGTGTTCAGCTCGCGGAGGCAATGCACAACAAGGCCGCGATTGCATACCAATATTTTACGCTTGCCGACCTTTTTATGCGCGTAGAGGATTACGCTTCCGCTCAGAAATACTTCCGGGTTGGTTTTGCATACGGAACGCCGCCCGCGCGGCTGGACTTCTGGAATCTGCTGATATATGCCGAGCTGTTGACGCATCTGCAACAATATGATTCGGCCGAACATTGTTACCGTCTCTGGGATAGCGCACATGCCGTGCCGGCGACGGTACGGTTCTACCTTGTCAGCAAAGGGGAGTACTATCTTACCCGGGGGAATGCCGCCGCTGCCCTACCCTACCTCACCAAAAGCATTATGGAGCATTGCCGCCTGAACGATCGCAACCAGGTGATGCGATGCCTCACGGATTTGGGGCGGGCTGAGGCCGCGGAGGGGCATGATGCGGCGGCATTATCCTATGCGCGGCAGGAGCTGCAGCTGGCACAGGAATATAAAGCCCGGCAGAATATCCGGGATGCCTGTCAGCTTATCTATATGCTGCACGACCGGGCGGGTAGAACCGACAGCGCGTACACGTATTTCCGGCGGTATATCGTCCTAAAGGACAGCGTGCTGAACGATCAGCTAAAAGGGCGGTTCGCTTCTTACGGATTCGAGCAGCAGATCCGCTGGATGAACCAGCAGAAGCTGCTGGATGACGAATGTCTGCGGACGGAGATGCTGACCAAGAACCTGCTCATCCTCGGGATTACGGCGCTCTTTTTGGTCGGCGCCATTTATATCTGGGTCATCCGGCTGCGGAGGAAGAATGAGGAGCATCTGCGGAGACGGGCGGAGTATGACCTGGAAATCCAGCAACTGGAAGCTGCAAGGGCAAAGACGGCATTGTTGCAGCGGGCCAAAGAGCTCGAAGTGCAGGCATTGCGGTCACAGATGAACCCGCATTTCATTTTCAATTGTCTCAATGCAATCAATCGTTTTATCCTCAGCCATGAGACCGAAGCTGCGTCCGATTACCTCACGAAATTCTCGCGGCTTATGCGAATGATCATGAACCATTCGCGGCGCGCAACGATCACCCTTGGGGATGAGATCGAAATGTTGAAATTGTATCTGGACATGGAGCGGCTACGATTCAAAGACGCGTTTGACTATTCGATAGAAGCGACGCCGGATGTGGATGCAGGGGACTTGTTCGTCCCGCCGCTGTTGTTGCAGCCTTTTGTCGAGAATGCCGTCTGGCACGGCCTGATGCACAAGGAAGGCCGGGGGCATCTGGCGATCCGGCTTTCACTCAGCGGGCAAGTATTGACCTGTGTTATCAGGGACGATGGTATCGGACGAAGGAATGCCGCGCTGTTGAAAAGCAAGTCCGCCGAAAAACATAAATCCATGGGGTTGGAGATCACCGCCGAACGTATGGCGCTGATGAGCGGGTCCATGCCGGAAGAGCCTTTCTTCACGATCCGTGATCTTTATGAGGAAGGGGGCGCAGCAGGGACGGAAGTTACTTTGAAGATCAAAATATATGATAAAAGCAATTATAGTGGATGATGAACCTTACTGTTGCGATACCCTGGCGATATTGCTCGAACGGTATTGTCCGCAGGTGGAAGTGACAGGCCGGTATCTTTCCGGGGCGGAGGCGCTGGAACCGATCCGGCAGACCTCGCCGCAGCTGTTGTTTCTGGACATCGAGATGCCCCGCATGAATGGTTTCGAGCTCCTCGAAAAGTTAGGCGAAGTGAATTTCGAACTGATCTTCACGACAAGTTATGATCAATATGCCATCAAGGCGATCCGGCACAGTGCGCTGGATTATCTGCTCAAGCCGATCGATCGGGAAGAGCTGATTGAATCCATACAAAAGGTGGAACAGCGGCTGCGGGCGCCATTGCCGCAACAGATCGACCTGCTTTTTCAAACGCTCCAGGCGCCGGCGCATGCCTTCAACAAAATTGCGATCCCTACGATGGAGGGTTTGCAGATGGTAGCTGTCAGCAATATTATTCATTGCGCGTCGGATAGCAACTATACCATCCTCCTGCTAAAAGACAGGCAGCGGATCGTCGCGTCGCGCACGTTAAAGGAGATCGAGGAGCTGTTGGAAGACTATTCCTTTCTGCGGGTCCATCATTCGAGCGTGGTGAATCTGAATGAAGTGGACAAGTATGTGCGGGGGGAAGGCGGGTATTTGGTGATGTCGGACGGCTCGGCCGTGAATGTGTCCCGGAGCAGGAAGGAAGGCTTGGTTCGCCGGTTGCTCAACCGGAATGCGTGAGCGGCGCGGGAGGCGGTCGGCTGCTGGATGGCGCTAGGCTTTGGGCGGAGGGAGGGTTAGATTTGTTGTCATTAAATTTAAATTATGAAACAGATGTCAGGCCTCCTGGTGAGCCTTTTGGTGGCAGGCGGCGCGATTACGGCTCGGGCGCAGCAACAAGATCAGTCATTCTTATTGAATTTGCATACGATCGGTTCCTCCGGTCCGGCGGTTCGCGCGGCGCGGGATTTTATGAAACGCGAAGGAGAACGAACGGAAGCGAAATGGAGTAAGATCAAAGACGGGTTCCTCGCCGAATTTGATCAAAATGAAAGTGCGGTCATGGATTTTTATGACCAGCGCGGGAACTGGCGTTTCTCCGTCCGTACGTATGGGGAAAACCGATTACCGGAAAACATCCGCCGGTTGGTGCGCGGCACTTATTTCGAGTATTCGATCTCCTGGGTGAAGCAAGTGAACGGCTTGGACGGGTATTCCTATGTAGTGCATATTGAAAATCCGGCGGCGTGGAAGGAGGTTATCGTGCGGGATGGGGAAATGACAGTATGGAAGGCGTTTGACAAATAGGGCCGATTAGCGTAATTTTGCCGGATGAGCCGGAAAGGAAAAGTGTTGGTTGCGATGAGCGGCGGTATCGATAGTACCGTGACGGCCCTGATGCTGCACGATCAGGGTTATGAGGTTGTAGGGATCACGATGAAGACCTGGGACTATGCGAGTGCCGGAGCATCCAAAAAAGAGACGGGGTGTTGCAACCTGGACAGTTTCAATGACGCACGGATGGCTGCCGTGCAGCACGGGTTCCCGCATTTCGTGTTGGATATCCGGGAGGAGTTCGGGGATTTTGTGATCGAGAACTTTGTAGATGAATACCTCGCGGGGCGGACACCGAACCCTTGTGTACTCTGCAATACCCATATCAAGTGGCGTGCACTGTTGAAGCGGGCGGATGCGCTGGATTGCGAGTATATAGCCACCGGCCACTATGCCTCCGTCCGGCTTGGGGGAAATGACCGGTACACGATTGCCAAAGGTGTAGACGGCACCAAGGATCAGAGCTATGTATTGTGGGGGTTGCAACAGGATCTGCTGGCGAGGACGCTTTTGCCGCTTGGGCCGTTTCGCAAGACGGAGATCCGGCAGATGGCGTTGGATTATGGCTATCCGGAGCTGGCAAGGAAGAGCGAGAGTTACGAGATATGTTTTGTGCCCGACAATGATTATCGCGGTTTTTTGAAGCGAAGGATGCAAGGGCTGGAGGAGCGCGTTGACGGTGGAGACTTCGTTGATAAAGAGGGGAATGTGTTGGGGAAGCACCGCGGGTATCCTTTTTATACGATCGGGCAGCGGAAAGGACTGGAGGTAACCTTCGGCAAGCCCGTCTATGTAACGGCGATCCGGCCGGAAACAAATACGGTGGTACTGGGTGACGAATCTGACCTCGACCGTTCCGACATGCGGGTAGCGAAAGTCAACTGGATGAAGTATGAAGGGGTAACGCCGGGAATGGAGGCGATAACAAAGATCCGTTATAAGGATGCGGGGACGTTGAGCAATCTTTATCCCGGGAGTACGTCCATGGAGAGGACGGCGGCGGGGAGTGCGTCCGTCGAAGGGACGCCAGCCAAAGGCACGCCAGCCAAAGGGACGCCAGCCAAAGGGGCGCCAGCCAAAGGGGCGTCGGCCAAAGGGGCGGGATCGCCGGCCGGCGCGGAACAGGCGGTCAGCGTGCGGTTTTATGGCAAGGCTAAGGGGGTTGCACCGGGGCAAAGCGCGGTATTTTATGAGGGGGATGAAGTGATCGGCGGGGGGATCATCCAGCGGGGCTGACCCAGGGCCGCCTTCGGCGGGCGAAGCAATAAATCAACGAGTTGGGCGTTTTTCCTACATGAAGATCCGGCTGCTTTTTGTTCTGTCTGCTGCGCTCGCCATCGGAGTTACGATCAGCGGCTGCAAAAAGACACTCCCGCCACCGGGTAGCCCCCTGACAACCTATTTTATTCCTTTAAAGGTCGGTAAGTATATCACTTACCGGATGGATTCCCTCAATTTTTACTACTACGGTCAGAACGATACGATCACCAGCTATCTGGCGAAGGATTCGGTGGAGAAGCAGACAGTGGACAATTCCGGCGCGACAGTTTGGCTGGTTACGCGCTATTTGAGCGATACGTTTGGATCGTCGTGGTCCCCTTCAATGACCTATGTAGTCACGCCTTCGAATGCGGCGATCGATGTGACGGAAAACAATCTTCGGTTTGTCAAGCTCGCTTTTCCCATGGACCTTGGCTACAGCTGGACGGGTAACACCTATTTGCCCTACAATCCGTATCAGGACTTTTTTACATACAGCTACTTCAACAATCTTACACTTTCCAACTGGAATTATGTTTATCAGCAAGTCAACCAACCTTTTACCGTTCTCGACGGGACGACATTTGACAGCGCTACCACCGTGCTCCAGGTAGCTGATTCCACCAATGTGCCGATAGCCGATCCAACGATCCTGGCTGCGGTTACCTATTGGAGTGAGACCTATGCCCGGAATGTCGGGTTGGTATACCGGCGTACGGAAATGTGGGAGTATCAGCCTCCCACCCCGGATGGGAGCCAGAGCGGCTATAAGATCGGGTTTGCGCTGACGATGTCGATCGTGGACCATAATTAGCACTGGGCCGACTTGCGACATGCGTGCGGATCGCGACATGCGTGCGGATCGCGGCATGCCTTCGGATCGCGGCATGCGTTCGGATCGTCACGCGGGGCGGGGCTTGGTAGCCGGGCGCTTAGGGTTTGTGGAATCGGGCGGCGAAGAGCGTGTCGGCGTGTTGCGGATAGCCGATGACGGTGGAGCAGAGCTGTGTTTGAAGGCGAAAGGTGGATTGGATCCACTCGGTCATTTCTTCATTTTCCTTTTTAAATACGGAGCAGGTACAGTAGACGAGCGAGGCGTCGGGGGCAAGTTGCGGCGCGATATGGCGGAGGATTGCGCGTTGCCGGTCGCGGTATTGCCCGATTGCCGCGGGGTCAAAGAAATAAAGAGCTTCCGGGGTGCGGCTCCAGGTGCCGCTGCCGGTGCAAGGAACATCCGCAAGGATAAGATCGGCGCCGGCGGCGCTGGCGGGCGGCGGTTGGGTGGCAAGGTCGGCGACAAAGGTTAAATATTGCCGGATGCCGGCAGCTGTAAAACGCGTACGCAGGTTTTGCAAGATGGCAGGTCGGATGTCGGAAGCGGTTATATGGAGATTGGGAAAGATGTCGTAGGCCAGGATGGATTTGCCGCCGCTGGCGGCACAGGCATCCCAGAAAAATTCCGGGTTTGTTAGGGGGCCGGGAGAATTTGGCGGTTGCAGAAAGCCGGCGATCTGTTGGGAGCTGTAGTCCTGGATAACAACTTCGTGATCGGGAGTGAAACAGGATTCGACGTCGAATCCGTTGGGCAGGCGGACAGTGGAGGGCGGAATGAATTCAAAGGCGCGGACGGCCGGCGTGGAGAGCACGGTGTCGTGTTGACCGGGGCGGATTCGGAGGAAGAGGTCGGGTTGACGGAGGAAGGACAAACAAAATGCTTGGTGGTCGACCGATTCCGAGAGCTCGTCTTTCCAGGGGAAGATGTCGTTGATGCGGATTGAAGTCTGGCCGATCTTTTCGGGAAGGGAGGATTGCGGATTCCAATCCGGCCGGAAGTGGCGGAGCAGATCTGAAGGCTGATCGGTGCAGAGATACAATCCTGCGAGGAGACGATCGGGCACGGGAAGTCCGCGCAGGCTATGGCCGAGGCGATAAAAACCATACACGAGAGCGCTGAGTTCTTTACGGTCACGGGAACCCATCTGCCGGTTCGCGCGAAAAAATTCTTTCAGCCACATATGGAGCGGCTGGTCACCGGAATAGGTCTCGATGATCCGGGTCGCATGGCGCAGCTGGTTGTCGAATCTCACGGGGACTATAGTTCGAGCAGGGCTTTTAGCGGATCCTTGCCAAAGAGCAATTGGTCGGGGTTTTCCAGCAGTTCTTTTATCCGCACGAGGAAGCTGACCGACTCGCGTCCGTCGATGATCCGGTGGTCGTAACTGACCGCGAGGTACATCATCGGCCGGATGACAATCTGGCCGTTTACGACGACCGGGCGCTCTTCGATCTTGTGCATGCCAAGAATGGCCGACTGCGGGATATTGATGATTGGCGTCGACATAAGACTGCCGAAGACACCGCCGTTGGTGATCGTGAAGGTGCCTCCCTGCATTTCTTCCATGCTCAGCTTGTTGTCGCGGGCTTTGGTGGCGAGTTCCACAACCTTTTTTTCTATTTCGGCCATACTCAGACTTTCCGCGTTGCGGATCACCGGGACGACAAGACCTTTGGGGGCGGAGACGGCGATGGAAATATCGCAGTAATCATGATAGACCAGCTCATCACCATCGATGTAAGCATTGACCGCGGGCCATTCCTGCAGGGCGTAGCAGGTGGCTTTTGTAAAAAAGCTCATAAAGCCCAGATTAACGCCGTGTTTTTCCTTGAATCTGTCCTTGTGTTTTGACCTTAATGCCATGATCGCGCTCATGTCCACTTCGTTAAAGGTAGTCAACATGGCGGTGGTGTTCTTGGCTTCGACGAGGCGGCGCGAGACGGTCTTTCGGAGGTTGCTCATTTTTTCGCGCCGGTCCTGGCGGGTAAACGGTTCCTTCCCGGGAGTGCGGCCGGGGTGTTCGAGCGCATCGAGGACGTCGTGTTTCAGGATCTTGCCGTTTGCGCCGGAAGGCGTGATGGCGGCTGCATCGACCTTTTTCTCCGAGATGATGGCGGCCGCGACGGGAGTTGCTTTTATGTCCGCGGCGGGCTTTTCGTGGCCGGTGGTTTTTTCCGGCACGGCGGTTTTCGCCGGGGCGACGACGGCGGGGGCGGAATGATCCGGGGCGACGGGCCGCGCCGCGCCTTCGGGTTGCGCCTTTGCAGAAACTTCGGCGGCTGAAGGGCGCGAGGCACTCTCGTCGATCTGAGCGAGTACATCGCCGATCTTGAGCGTATCCCCCTCCTTCCCCACCCTTTTTAACGTGCCGGCCTTTTCGGCATTGACTTCAAATGTCGCTTTTTCACTTTCAAGCTCTGCGAGCACTTCGTCACGATCAACAAATTGTCCTTCATTCTTTAGCCATTTTACCAAGGTAACTTCATTAATGGACTCGCCAACTGCCGGTACTTTGATATCGATCATTTGTGGGTGTTTATAATTGGTTCTATATGCTGAATGCCGTGTCAATGATCTCCGCCTGTTCCTGTGCGTGCACTTTGAGATATCCCGTGGCGGTGGCAGCGCTGGGCTGGCGGCTGATCACCCCATAGTTGATGGACTTGAGGTTCATTTGAAGGTAGGAAGCGGCGCCCATGTTGAGCGGCTCTTCCTGGACCCAGAACCAGGTCGCGGCATGGCTATATTTTTTATACAGATCCTCCAATTGCCTTGCGGGCAGCGGATAAAGCTGTTCAACGCGAATGACGGCGACATCCTTACGGTTGTCTTTTTGCTGGCGCTCGGCGAGGTCGAAATAAACCTTACCGGTACAGAAGAGGACCTTTCTTACATCCCCGGCATTGTCCACAAAAGGATCGTCGATCACTTCTCTGAATCCTCCGTTCGTAAATTCCTCCATTTTGGAGTAGCTGCCCGGATGCCGCAGGTTGGCCTTGGGGGAAAAGTTGATCAGTGGTTTGCGGAACGGCCAGGCCAGTTGGCGACGGAATGCGTGGAAAAGGTTGGCGGCGGTGGTTATGTCGGTGACCACCAGATTCCATTCGGCTGCCATCTGGAGGAATCGTTCCATCCGGGCGCTGGAATGCTCCGGACCCTGTCCTTCATACCCGTGGGGCAGCAGCAGCGTAATGCCGTTCATCCTTTGCCATTTTTGTTCCGCAGCGGCGATGAATTGATCGATCATGACCTGCGCGCCGTTACTAAAGTCGCCAAATTGAGCCTCCCACAGAACGAGGGTATTGGGAGTTGCCAGGGCGTAACCATATTCAAAGCCGAGGACCGCGTATTCGCTCAGTAAAGAGTTGAAAATGCGGAACTCGCCTTTTGCGTCGGGCAGGCGGCTAAGCCGGTTATATTCTTCGTTGGTGTTCTCATCGCGCAGGACGGCGTGACGGTGTGAGAACGTGCCGCGTTGCACATCCTGACCGCTCATCCGGACGTCCTTGCCATCCAGCAGCAGGCTGCCGTATGCGAGAAGTTCACCCGTAGCCCAGTCGACCTTTCCTTCCTCTTTAAAGAGCTTCACCTTATCCTGCAGCAGCTTCTCTACTTTCCGAAGGGGTTTGAACGACTCCGGCCAGCTCATGATCGCGTCGAAGATCTTTGAAAAGTCCGATTCGCCGATGGCGGTGACCGGCGACTGATCGAAATCGGCGGGCGTGGATTTGCGGAGGCTTTGCCAGGCGCGTTCCGGTTTCTGGTAAATATAGGGCAGCGGGTTTTGTTTGACCTCATCCAGGCGTTCCTGCAGGTCCGCCCAGAATTTCTTTTCCATTTCCTTTGCCAGTTCCTTGGCGTCCCCCTCCCCGTTGTCGATAAGGTATTGTGTATATACCTCACGGGGATTAGGGTGTTCGTCGATCAGCGCATACAGATGCGGCTGGGTAAATTTCGGGTCGTCGCCTTCATTGTGTCCATGACGGCGATAGCAGACCATGTCTAAAAAAATATCCGAGTTGAATTCCTGCCGGTAGCGGGTGGCGATATCCGCGCACTTCACGACGGCTTCGGCATCGTCGCCGTTGACGTGTAAAACCGGTGCCTGGATGGCGGCGGCCAGGGAGGTACAATAGTCGGAGCTTCGGGCATCATCGAAGTCGGTGGTAAAGCCGATTTGGTTGTTGATCACGAGGTGCATGGTTCCACCCGTATAATATCCCTTCAGGTCGCTCATCTGGAGCACCTCATATACCACCCCCTGGCCAGCGAGCGAGGCGTCGCCATGGATGAGAATGGGCAGGATGCGATCGAAATCACTTTCATGCAATACGTCCGCTTTTGCCCGTGCAAATCCCACCACCACAGGGTCTACCGCTTCCAGGTGAGAGGGATTCGGCATCAGTTTAAGCTGGACAGTCTGGTCTGGTCCGGTCTTGATCGTGCTACCATAACCCATGTGATATTTTACGTCACCGCTTCCCATGGTCTGGTCCAGTTTGGCGGTACCCTCAAATTCGCTGAAGATCTGCTCGTATGTCTTACCCATAATGTTGGCCAGGACATTCAAGCGGCCGCGGTGTGCCATTCCGATCACCACTTCCTGGACATTGAGCGCGGATGCGGTATTGATGATCGTATCCAGCGCGGGGATGGCATTCTCCCCGCCCTCGAGCGAAAAGCGTTTCTGACCGATGTATTTGGTATGGAGGAATTTCTCGAACATGACGCCCTCGTTGAGCTTCTCCAGAATGCGGCGTTGCTTTTCCAGGGGAAGGGGGTCCAGGAACTTGTGCTCCATTTCATTGGTGAGCCAGTCGATCTTTTTCTGTTCGCTGATATATTTGAATTCGATGCCGACGTGACCGGCATAACACTGCTGCAGGTGCTCGAGTATCTTACGCAGGGTAGTAGTGC
>DATJWK010000069.1:0-23749 GCA_035501395.1 Puia sp. | reverse complement strand
TCACAATTCTTCCACCAGCGCCTTGAAAACCGCCGCCAGCCGCGGCTCCGCCGCGGCGGCGGCCGACAACACCTCCTCATGGGTGATCAGATTGTCCTCCTCCCGGATCCCCAGATCCGTAATAACACTCATCGCAAACACCAGCATCCCTAAATGCCGCGCCGCGATCACCTCCTGTACCGTACTCATCCCCACGGCATCCCCGCCGACAATATGCAATAACCTGTACTCCGCCCGCGTCTCAAAAGTGGGCCCAGTCACCCCGGCATACACGCCCTCATGAACAGCGATCCCCAGCCGCTTCGCAATCGCCTTTGCTTTTCGAACCAACTCCCTGCTGTACGGTTCACTCATATCCGGGAACCGCGGACCGAGCTCGCTTTCGTTCCTGCCTAACAACGGGTTGACCGTAAAGAGGCTGATGTGATCGCGGATGATCATCAGATCGCCCACCCGAAAGTTCACATTCATGCCACCCGCGGCATTCGACACCAGCAAGGTTTCCACGCCCAGGAACTTCAACACCCGGATCGGGAAGACAACCTGCTGCGGTGTATATCCTTCATAAAAATGGAACCGACCCGACAGCACGACCACTTGCTGGCCGCTTAACCGCCCGAAGATGAGCTTGCCGCTATGACCCTCCACCGTCGCCACGGGAAAATGCGGTAACGACCCGTAATCGATCTCCTGCTCGACTTCGATCTCATTCACAAGATTACCCAAACCGCTACCCAACACGATGCCGACGAGCGGCCGCCGGGTATACCGCAAACGGATCGCCCGTACCGCTTCTTCGATTTGCTGCGTGACCGTCATCAGGACACCGCTTTATTTACAAGCGCCGCCGCCTCACTCAGCAATATGGCCGATTGTACTTTTAAACCGCTTTGCTTGATCAGCTGCCCGGCCTCTTCGGCATTTGTGCCCTGCAGCCGCACAATGATGGGAACTTTTATATCGCCGATAGATTTGTACGCATCGATCACTCCCTGCGCCACCCGGTCGCACCGGACGATCCCGCCGAAAATATTGATCAGGATCGCCTTTACTTTCGGGTCTTTCAAAATGATCCGGAATCCTGCCTCCACCGTCTGGGCATTCGCCGTACCGCCTACATCGAGGAAGTTGGCCGGCTCACCGCCGCTGAGCTTGATCATGTCCATCGTCGCCATGGCTAGCCCCGCGCCATTTACCATACAACCGACATTCCCATCGAGCTTTACAAAGTTCAGGTTGTACTTTCCCGCTTCTACCTCCGTGGGATCCTCCTCGCTGATATCCCGCATGGCTTCGAGGTCGGGATGCCGCATCAGGGCATTATCATCGAGGTTCATCTTGCAATCCACGGCTATGATCTTCTCGTCGCTTGTTTTGAAGAGGGGATTGATCTCGAGCATCGAACAATCCAGACCCAGATAGGCATTGTACAGATTGGTCACGAACTTCACACAGTTCTTGAACGCCTCGCCGCTCAACCCGAGGTTGAATGCGATCTTCCTCGCCTGGAACGGCTGGAGGCCCCCGCCGGGATAAACCCACTCTTTGAAGATCTTGTCGGGCGTCTTGTGCGCGACTTCCTCGATATCCATCCCGCCTTCGGTGCTGTACATGATGACATTCTGCCCCTTCGCCCGGTCCAGCAGCACCGACAGATAAAACTCTTTTACCGGATTGGCCCCCGGATAATAGACGTCCTGCGCGATGAGCACCTTATTGACCTTTTTCCCTGCCGGTCCGGTCTGGATGGTCACCAGCGTGCCGCCGAGGATGTTGCTGGCGATTTGTTTGATTTCCTCGGCACTTTTTCCAACCGCCACACCGCGTTGTTCGGTACCCTGGATCTTCCCCTTCCCTCGCCCGCCTGCATGGATCTGCGCCTTTACTACAGCGAAGTTATTCCCGAAATGGACCTTCAGTTGCTTATACGCTTCTTCCGCCGCGCCCGCATTGTCCACCGGAATGCCTTCCTGTACGGGTACCTGGTATTTCTTTAGTAGTTCCTTGGCCTGATATTCATGCAAGTTCATGGATCAAAAATTTGGGTAAAAATAGGGTACAATCCCCATCTCGCCAAAACGCCCCCATCCACCACCCGCTTCTAACTACGGCGAATTCGCCGCAGTTACATCACCATACACACCCACCCCCACATCGTTCGCCCCAAGCCAAAAGCCTCAGTACCCTCGCGACCCCTACCGCAACGGCCGCACCCCGGCCGCCTTGAGCCTACCGATAACAAACGCACCCAACACCCTGCCTTCCGTCTGCCCGTTCACCACCGCATCCCGGTAGTGGATCCCACCATACAGCCTCGAGATCGCTGCCTCCTCCGCTGCCTCCCGAAATGAATGAAAGGTTCTTGGTTGAATTTCGAAAAGCTCTTCCGCATTGTCGGTATAGTCGATCCGCTCCCCAAAAAGATAGGTCAGCACTTCCGCCGCCGCCGTAGAAATTACACTATGACCGCTGGTATACTCCGGGAATGGCGGCGTTTGCAGATAGGGCTGCCACCGCGGGTCGATATACCGGTTTATATAGGTCTCCGGGCGGATGCGGTTACTTCGGTATTTCTCATCCCAACAGGAAATAAAGGCATCCATCAGCGTCACCGCCACCAGCGTTTCCGCCTCCACCGTTTTGTCAAAGTCCAACCCGGCGACCGCCGCGGCATTCCCCGTTATATCCATCCAATGCCCGCCGGGGCTCATCTTCTTCAGCCCGATCATCATATGTCCGGATGTCGTGATCGCAAACGGATTGCAGTCCCAGAAACCGGCTATCGTTCGCTCATATACCGACTGCGCACCGGTGTCCTTGCTGATCCGGTAGACTTCCATCGCCAGCCGGAAGAACGCGCTGGCCGTGTCCTTGCTGAACGCAGTGAGCGGCGGGGGAACGAACTCGTCCGGGCTGTCGATGATCATCGGCCGGATGATCCGCCAGTTGGGCTCGACCGCCTCGATATACGACGGCGGCGTGGGATACCACGTCGAATCTTTTTTCAACGGCGTATACCGCAACTTCGTGCTGAGCAAATTATACCGGTCGGCGCGCGAAAAGACAATCACCTTTTGTGCCGCCGCCTTCGCCGCCGCTACACTCCGATCCACGATCCCTCGCGGGATGCCCCATTTATGCAGCTTTTCCAAAAACTGCCGCTCCTCGTTCGCCAACAAATACCCCGACGGCAGCATCTGTCGTCCTGTCTCCAGGATCGCGTACACCGCGGCGATCCGGTAGTCGCCCGAATCCGGCAACCGGCCCGGAGGATAGTGCTGAATCCACCCCCCCGGCGGAACCAGGGCCGGATCATGCCCCGCCACGAGGTCGTAGGCAGCCAACATCATATAAGAATAATAACGGCTCGCCGCGGGCGGGTTCACCACGTCATGCACCATGACCATGGTCGTTGCGTATAACGCCGGCCGTATCTCCGCAGTCAATTCAGGCCCCTTCGGCCATAAATATTTCCTCGCCTGCGCCTGAACGCCGCTCATCGCAAACGCCGGCAAAAGAACGACTATTAAAATACGTCTCATCATCTCTCCTTATAAAATTGCACCCTTCCTTCCGCCACCCCGATCACGATATACTTAATACCCGCGATCACGACTTCCGTCGCCGACTTCACATCCCCCCTCACCGACAGACCCGATTCCGGCTGTGTGACATAGGAAAACCCGCCGCGCCCGTCCCCCCGCAGGAGGCAACCATAGCTCGCATCCATGCTGCCTATCTTCAACCGGTTATCCGAATGATTGCCCATCAGCAATACGTCCTGCTTCCCGTCCCCGTCAAAATCCCCGGTCATCACCTTGCAGACCGGCGCAAATTGTGCTTCCACCGGCAGCGGCACGCGCTCAAAATGCCCGCCCCGGTTCATCCAGCACACCGTACGGTTTTCCGTCGCCGTTAGTTTGCCTGCCTGCGCGAGCTCCGCCGGCGAAAAAATATCCGCCATCGTGGCCGTCGAATAGTCTTTGTACGATTTGAACTTCTTTCGCATGACATACATCTGCTCATTCAGCTCATCCCGGCTCACAAAGGGGTAGCTCACCCCCTGTACATAAAAATTCAGGAACGGGTCGATCGATCCGTTGTGATCGAAGTCCGCATAATAAAGCTCGGCGGGTGCCGCATCCGAGATCTTCAAACAACTGTTCAACCCGAGGTTACCGGCGATCAGATCCAGCCGCCCGTCCCCGTCAAGATCGGCAACCGATAGCACATTCCAGAATCCGGGGGAAGGCTTCCCAAAATAATCCGCCGTATGATCCACAAATCCATTCGCCGTATTCATGAACACCATCACCGGCATAAACTCCCCGCAAACGACGAGGTCTTTGCGCCCGTCGCCATCCAGGTCCAGCCATCTCGCATCCGTCACCATCCCGATGTGATCGAACGGCGTGGTTACCGCGGAAAAATGCCCCTTCCCGTCGCCCTTTAGCAAATAGCTTCGCGGCGCAACCGGATACTGACCGGGTATGACCCGGCCGCCGACAAACACGTCGATATTGCCGTCATTGTCATAGTCACAGGCCCGCACACAAGACTTGGCCGAAGCGCTAACGTCCGGCAACGCCCCCTCCGCCCGGTACAACCCACCCTTGCCGTCATTCAGATACAGGACATCCTGCAACGCGGCCGTATTCGGTTCCCATAGCGAATAGCCGCCTTTGGCAAGATACAGATCAGGCCAGCCGTCGCCGTTGGCATCGAAGAAGGCTGCCGCCGCGGTAGTCGAACTATCCTCGGAGCCCAACGGAATACCGGACGCGTCGAACCGGCCGTTTTCGCGCTGCAGATACATCCGCCCCGGGCGCGTTTTGTCGCCGCTGATAAAGAGGTCCTCCTTGCCGTCCCTGTCGATATCTGCTTTCTCGATCACCGGTCCGGTCCGTGAATACATGAACAACATCAACAACTGTCGTTTGAAATCATTGTCGCCGTAACCGACCTGGTTGTAATCGATAAAAGCAGGCGCCTTACTAAAAACCGTCGGACCTTTCACTTTCTCCAAATCGCTTTCCGCCGCCGCACCCATCGGTCGCCGAAGCTCTTGCGAAAGCGACTCCTTCACCACCAATTTTTGATTAACCTTAACCCCCGGCAAAGTCTGCCTGCCCCCGCCCGGCCACACGATCACCACCGAATCCGCCACCTCCGCTTTCCCCATCCCGAAATGCAACTCCGCCGGCACGCATGACAGGTAACCCCGTGCCGGATTGGCTTCCTCATATTGCATCCGATCGTGATCATATACATAAACCTTCGCGCCGATCGCAGCGGTATTCTTTCCGCCGCCCTCCAGCTTCACCGCCAGATACGACCCGCCGCCCTGCTCCCTGCTCATATTCTGATATACAAATGCATCGGCATTCAGATTATTCACCACCAGGTCGAGATCGCCGTCCCCATCGAGGTCCGCATATACCGCACCCGACGACACGGCGCCCTGATCGATCCCCCAGTATGCCTGCATATTCGAAAAGGTCAGATCGCCGTTGTTGCGGAAGACATACTTCTTCAATACCGAAGAGGGCATCGCGGCAACCAGGTCCATCAACTTTACCGGCTCCCGGTTCATCGCCTGCCTGATCTTGTAATCCCCCCAATACCGGAGGAAATCCTTGTTGGTATAATCCCGCAGGTATCCGTTGGTGATAAAAATATCCTTATACCCGTCGTTGTCGAAGTCGGCCACGAGCGGGCACCAGCTCCAATCCGTTGCCGATACGCCGGCCAACTGCCCGATCTCGCTGAATGTCCCGTCGCCGTTGTTCAGCTGCAGCATATTCCGCATGTATTGTTCCTGCAGTCCCTGACCCGTCATCAGCTGAAACGACTCGTAATTCTCCTGCAGCTGGAGTAGCTTTTGCCGCCGGTTGTCCTCCGGCAGCATATCGAGGTTCATCACGTCGGGAAGGCCGTCATTGTTGATATCCGCGATATCCACGCCCATGGAGAACTGCGCGAGATGCCGGAAACAGCTGTCCGCCCGGTCCGTGAACGCTCCGTCATGGTTGTTGATGTATAGATAATCCGGCTCATTGTAGTCATTGGTGACGTATATATCGGGCCAGCCATCCTTGTTGATATCCGCGATCGCTATCCCCAACCCATACGTCAACGGAGATTGCCTCAGCCCCGCCTTCCGGGAGACATCGACAAAGTGTCCATCCCGGTTCTCATACAACTTGTCTCCTGCCAATGGGTCGAGGTCGTTGCGGTACTTCGCCAATTCCATATTGTCGATCTTTTTGACGGAGTGACGCAAGAGCATCATGTCCAGATCGCCATCGTTGTCATAATCGAAAAACGCCGCTTGCGTACAATAACCGGAGTCAGCCAACCCATACGTCGCCGCCTCGTCTTTAAAAGTCAGGTTGCCCTGGTTGATAAAGAGCTGGTTGCCCCTCAACGCGGCATCCTTTCCGGAATAACAGATATAAATGTCGAGCAGTCCGTCGCCATTGACATCGGCCATCGTCACCCCGGTCTTCCAGCCTCCCGGCCGTCCCTCCAATCCCGCCTCTTTTGTGATGTCCCTGAATTTCATCCCGCCCAGGTTGAGAAAGAGCTTGCAGGGCTTGCTGTTTGCAGTAAAAAAAAGATCGGGCAAGCCGTCGTTGTTGATATCGCCAACCGCGACCCCGCCGCCGTTATAGAAATACTCGTAGTTGAGTACATTCAGTTCCTCGCTTTCCTTAATGTCGTTGCTAAACCGGACGCCCGTTTGTTTCGCCGGCAGCAGCCGGAATAGCGGCGACTGGGCCGACGCGGGCAGCCCCGCCAGGGCAAACAGGATAACACAAAAAGCACCCTTTCTGGTCCTCATACTCATAAACGAAAATGTACGGGCGCCGGCCGGAGGCAGGCTTTAAAAAGACAAGACTACCCGAAGGTAGCCCTGTCACTTGAAAGAACCAACTGCTGCAAATTTTTATTTGTCCCACCAAACGCGCGAAGTCCACGTGTCACCGCCGCTCAGCGCACCTACCGCCGACTTGAGATTTGCCGGATTGGTGCCGCTCTCCGAGGTCGGATAAACCTCGCGCCGCGGGATCTGCCCGCTCGTGAAATTGCCCGGGTAGTTGACCGGAACCAGGGCGGGAACCCCCGAACGCCGCCAGTTTGTCCAGCATTCGAGGAATTCGAACAGCGTTCCGGTGGTAACCCAATACTGCATATTGATCATCGCAATGGAGTTTGCCTGCGATGAGACATCCAGCGGATTCGCAGCCGCATAGGCATCTGCCGTAGCGGAACTGATCGGGGTCGTACCATTAAAGGTGCCGTAGGTCTGCAGAGCCGCGGAAACAGCATTCGCATAATGCGTCGAAGCAGAGCCGGTCACATTCCAGCCATTGGCTGCCGCCTCCGCCAGAAGCAGTTCGCTCTCCGCGTAAGTCATGATAAAACCGGGTGTATTGAGTGCAAGGTATAAGGATGATGTTGGCCGCGAATAATTCCCCGTCGGGTTGATATCCCCGCCGGTACCGGTCGGACCGGGATAACCCGGAGCATTGCTGATGTCCGTGGATCCTCCGTTTTCGTCATACCCATTGGGCATGCCATTCTGTGCGGCAGGGGTCGATACCCCCGCGAGGCTCTCGTTGCCGGCGTTGGCAAGACCGGCCTGCGGAACTTCGGCGATTACGGGAAGACGCGGGTCGTTGTTGGCCTTCAGGTAGTCGATCAGCACCTTTCCCCACCGGACCTCGACATAATCCTCCGGTACGACCAGGGCAGCCGAGTTGCCGTTCTGATAACCATCGGCATGGTCGAACGTGACGTAGGCGTTGTCCGCAAGGCCCGACATCGTTCCTCCCGCCGCGGCCTTCTCCGCATATTGCTGTGCCGTAGCCGCATCGGCTTTTGTCAGCCGCATGGCCATTTTCAACATCAGCGAATAGCCGAAACGTTTCCATTTGTCGACGTTGCCGAAATAGATGACATCATTCGTCGGGCCGGGTTTTGTGTCATCAAGCGTTGGCAGAACGGAATCCAGTTTCGCCAGCATCGAAGTGTAAATTGCCTGCTGGTTGTCATAAACCGGGAGGTTGACCCCCTTGGCAGCCTGGAGGGCCTGCGAGTAAGGACAGTCCCCATACGTATCGGTAATCAACTGAAAGTTCATCAACTCGACGATCAGCGAGATCCCGCTGAGGTTCGTATAGTCGGTTCCCTTCTTCGCCGCTATCAGCTGCTGGATCGTGTAGCACTGGCCGGCGGCTGTATAGGAATTGTTCCAGATGCTCGCATCATACGTCAGAATATTTCCGGACGCTACATATTTGTCCCCATTGCTATAATAGGTCGGGTATTCCGCAGAAGCAAATGTCTGCGCCCACATGCTTTGGAAAAGGATCGGGCCGGCGTATCCCTGGATGGAGCTCATATAGCCAAGCTCGGCCGTCGGCAATAACAGATTTGGATCGAGGACGGAACCGGATGCCTTTGTAGGGTCGGTATTCACCTCGGTAAAGTTCTTGGTACATCCGCCCATGGCCAGTGACCCCGCAAAACTCAGATATATCAGGATTTTTCTCATTGTTTCTAGTTTTTGAATTTAACGGTAACATTAAAGCCGAATGTCCTTGTGGCTGGAAGACTGGTGCCTTCGATACCTGCATACGCCACGCTGGCTGCAAAACCGGCCTCCGGATCGATATTGCCACTCTTTTTCATGACTGTCCAGAGGTTCCGGCCAACGGCCGAGATCGTGACCGAACTGACTACCGGGTTATTGCCAATCACTTTCTGCCCCAGCGTATAGCCAAAGGTCAATTGGCGCAACTTGATATAGTCTCCGTTTACCGCATTTATCCGTGAAATGCTGGCCAGCCGCTGATAATAGTCCTGGGCGGTCGCGGTAACGACATTTGGCGCATCGGTCGTTGAGTTTACGCCGGTGGTGATCCCCGTTTCGCGGCCGGCAAGTGTCAGCTTGTTCAACCCGCGATAGATCGAATAATAGCTCGTCGCCGATAGGATCTTATTGCCATAATTGTATTCGAAGAGGAAGGAAAGATTCCAGTTTTTATACGTAAAATCGTTCCGGATGCCGCCAAAGTCGGTCGGCAGCACGCTGCCAAATGGAGTATATGCGCTGGCGGCAAGCGGCAGCCCCTGACCGTCCACCTCGATCTGTCCCTTCGAATCCCGCACATAATCGTATGCGAGGATTTGGGGGCCGGCCATTCCCTTTACAAATCCGGTTCTGGCATTCAACGGCCGGTAGTTTCCTTCCAGGATATTGCTGCCCACCTGGTCCGTCTCGAGGATTTTATTCTTCACGTGGCTGTAGTTGATCGTGATGTCCCAGGAAAAGTCGCGCATTTTCACCGGCGTTGCAGTCAACTTTACTTCAACGCCCTTGTTTTGGGTGGAGGCCGTTCCTACAACGGTACCGGTATAGCCGGTGGCGACGCTGAGCGCCGCACTCTGGATTTCATGATGCGTTTCCCGGGTAAACCACGCCAGATCCAATCCCAGACGGTTCCGGAAGAACTTCAATTCAGTGCCGAGCTCGATTTCACTCATCGTGAACGGCTTTAGGAAGTAATTGGGAAGGCTTTGGCTGTAACTGGCCGTGGGCGTGCCATTGATCGCATTTCCCACGCTATAGTACTGGAGGTCCGAATAGGTGGGCGCCTCACCGCTCGTGTTGGCATATGCCGCTCTCAACTTGCCGTAGCTCAGGTCAGTCCCCGGCAGGAATTGAGAGAACACAAAGCCACCGGATACCGATGGCGTAAAGATGCTGCGGTTACTCGCGGGCAGCGTGGAATAGGCGTCATACCGTCCGGTCGTATTCAACAGCAGGAAGTCCTTATAGTTGAAGTCGAGGGTATAGAACGCGGAGTGCACCTGCTCCTGGGAAAATCCGTAACCCCGGCTATAGCTGACCACGTTGGAGGGCGTATACAGATAAGGCACTACGAACTGGCTGCCGCTGATGGATACGCTTTCATAATAGTCCTTTCGGGCATTGGCGCCCAACGTAGCATTCAGGTTCAGCCCCTGAAAAAGATCGTGCTGCACGCCGATCAACCCGTCGACGTTCAACTCGTAGGTCACATTCGCCGACTGACCGTTGAACTGGCCGGACTGCCCTGCGCTGTTGTAGGAATAGGCGGTACCGGTTGGCGTGACGCCAAACGTCTTGTCGTCCTCGCGGTCATAGCCGATACGGATCATCCCATAGATCCAGGGAACGAAATTATACTTGACCGATCCGTTTGCGATCCAGCGGCTCCGCCACAGGCTGTTGATCCACTGGCTGACGACGAACCATGGGTTCGTGACATAGGGGTCATCGCTGAATACCGTTTCAGCACCGGTTGCTTTGTCCCAGCCCGGCTTAAAGATATTGTCATTGACATTCGCCGCCAGGAACGTGAAATTATTCGGATTCCCCGGCCCATCGCTCAACTGCGGCTGGTTGCGGTTCACCTGGTTGATATAGTTCACGATCACGGTCGTGCTGAGTTTATCGGTCAATTTCTCCGTGAGGTTCAAATTGATCGTTTTCCGGTCCAGACCGCTGTTCCTTACGATCGAACTGTTGTCGAGCGTGGACGCCGACAGGCGGAACGACGTCCGGTCATTGCCGCTGGCGGCAGCGATCGTATTGGTCAGTGAAGGTCCAACCCGGTATATCTGATTCAGGTTCTTTCCGGCACTGAATGGCGAATAGGCATAGGTGTTACCATCAAATTGAGTGATGGGTGAACCATCCATTTTTGAGCCCCAGCTAAACCGGTTGCTGTTCAGCGCACCCGTCGCATTGGTGGGTTTGGCGCCTTCCAGCCCCTGACCGTAGACCGTCTGGAAATCCGTGCTATTGATGATCTTGTCCCAAAGGGAATTCACATTGTAAGAAAGATCGGTCTGACCTTTCTTGGCCGCCTTGGTGGTGATCATGATGACGCCGTTGGAAGCCCGGGCGCCGTAGAGCGCGGAGGCCGCCTGGCCCTTCAGCACCGTCATCGTCTCGATATCGTCCGGGTTGAGGTTTCCGATCCCATCTCCGTTGTCCGAACCACCCCACTCACCGGCGGCCCCGCGTTGGGAGTTATCCATCGGGACGCCGTTGATAACGAAGAGCGGCGAACCACCCGAGTTCATACTGGACATCCCTCTCAGCAGGATCCGCGCCGTACCGCCGGAACCGCCGTTCGTCCCATGAACATCCAGCCCGGCCACCTGCCCTTCGAGCGACAGGGCGACGTTGGTCTCGCGGGCCTTTGTCATCTGGTCCCCGTTGACCGTAGCCACCGAATAACCCAGCTGTCGGGACTCTTTGGTGATACCGAGGGCCGTCACGACCATTTCGCCGAGCGCCGCGCCCAGCGACATCTGCACCGTCAAATTCTCCCGGCCGCCCACCTTGATCTCCTGTTTCTCATAACCGACGCTCGAAATGATCAGCGTCGCGTTTTTGTCGATACCCGCTAACGTGAACTCTCCATTATCATTTGTAGTCGTCACCTTCCGGGTGCCCTTGACCTCGACCGTCGCCGCTACCACCGGCTCGCCCTTTTCATTGGTAACCCGGCCATGCACGTCCATCGGCGGCGGACCCGGCGGAACGGGAGCTGGCGCCACGGCCGCTGCCTGTGCATCCGCCTTCCGCGTGATCACGATGGTTTTACCAATGATCTCAAAGCCTAGCGCCTTGTCTTTCAGGCAGCTATCCAAGGTGGCCTCCAGCGAGGCATTTTTTACGTTCACGGTCACCAGACCCGCTTCCTGCAACAAATTGTAGTCGCAGAAAATGGCGTACCCCGTCATCCTCGTGATTTTCTTGAACACTTTCTGCAGCGGCACATTCTCACCGGAAATGGTGATGCCCTGGCTGGGTTTCTCCCCACGGGCATTAAGCGAAAAAAAAGTTGCGGCAACCAGAAAAAGCAGTAGGATAGACTTTCTAAAAGGACTTTGCCGGGGTGGCAAAGTTTCACAAATAGCAGTTAAAAACATACTTTTGTAATTGTTTGGTGAATAAAATAGCAGTCGCATTACGATTCTTGAATGAGCCAGACATCTTTCCGTCCCGGGGTCCAGCCGGGGCGGCTTTTTTTTATATGACCATGTTATTTGCGCTTGGTTTTCTGACCATACTTATTATTGGGTTTACATGTTTACGATTACGTTATTCCCGTCGATATAGAACTCAATACCGCTCTTTTCGAGGATCTTCAGCACGTCCGACAAGGGAAGATTCTTCTGGATGCCCCCCCAGAATTGTTTTTGCTTCCCGATCCCGGCGTCGTTGTTGTAGATCACTTTCAGATCATACCACCTCGACAGTTGACGCATGATCGTCCGGATATCCGACCGGTCGAAGCTGAAAAAACCATTCTTCCACGCCACGGCCGCATCAACATCCGCATCGTCCTTCACCCGGATCCCGCCGGCCGCAAGCCCGGCCGGACCTGCACCCGCCGCGGCCACCCCCGCTCCATTCGCCACCGGCGCCGAACCCGTCCCCGCCGAACCCGTCCCATCCGATCCCCCACCCGCCGTTCCGGCCCATTCCGCCTGCTGTCCCGGCTTCAATACCCGGTTTCCAACCTCATCTCCCACCCGGATCGCTCCTTCGAGAAGCGTCGTCCGCACCACTTTCTCTTCATCGTAGGCCATTACATTGAAGCTCGTCCCCAGGACGTCGATCTCCTTCCGGTATTTCTTTTCCGTGCTTTCCTGGTGTAGCAGAAAGATCTTGAACGGGTTGACCGCCTTCGGCGCCACTTCGAAATAGGCCTCGCCGCTAAGCTCTACGCTTCGCTCCTCCCCGGTGAATTCCGTCGGAAAGCGCAGCGAGGTCTCCGAATTCAGCCAAACTCTTGTTCCATCCTGCAGGATGAGTTCGTACTGGCCCCCCCGCGGGGTGGTGATTGTATTGTATACCGGCGGAGTGTCCGAATGCGTTGCTCCGGCCGCGCGGTATTGCAGTTGACCGTTGTTCAGCTTGATGACTTTCATCCCGCCCTGTACCGCCAGCATTCCTGTCCCCGCACTATCCAGCACGATGGATTGCCCGCTTGCCAACACAAGCACCGCCCGGTTACCGCCCGGTTTGACATCGTTCTTGAAACGGTTCTGGTTCTTCACGACAGCCTTCACCGGCGTACCAGGCTTTCTCGAAACCACTGCCACCAGGTAAGTAGCGAAGAGCAATGCCAGTAGGGCGGCCAGCCCGACCGTCCGATACCGCACCAACCGCCGCTTCCGAAGCCGCCGCCGCCGGCTGATCTCCCCTTCCCGCAGGATAACCGCCCGGTACAACGCCACGCTGTCCACGTCGGGGGCCGGTTTTTGATACCGGACCTCCTGCCAGAACGCCTCGAGTGTGGAATAAAGAGAAGCCTCACCCACTCCGTCCTTCACAGATCCCAATAACTCCTCCATCTCCTCATAGGAACAGTTATTTGCCAGGTATTTCTCCAGCAAATACTTCAAGCGAATATCGTCGATATGACCCTCCGGCATGGTTGAAGGCGCAATTCCTCACATACAGGGACGAAATCCCGGCCGGGAACAACTACTCCGATTTTAATTTTTTTTTAATTTTTGGGGATTCACCCGGGAATGGCAGGCGCCACTAAAAGAAGAAGATCAGCAAAATAGTCAGGAAATTCGCCAGATAGGCCCGGATGAACCGCAGCGATTCGGTGATATGGTTGCTGACGGTATATTTTGATAATTGAAGTTTCTCGGCTATGTCCGAGTGGCTGAAGTTGCGTTCCCGGCTCATCCGGAAGATCAATTGACGCTGCGGCGGCAGCAGACCGATGGCCTCCTTCAACTTGACCTCATACTCCTTGACCATGACCGGCTCGTCGGGCGCCGCTCCGCCCGCGACCTCGATATCCTGCCAGATAATATCCTTGATCTTCGGGTCCCGGGAAGCGCGCCGGAGGAAATCCACGGACTGGTTGAAGGCGATCCGAAAAAGGAAGGCGTCAAAACGTTCTACCCCTGCCAGCATCTCCCGTTGCTGCCAGATCTTGAGGAAAACGTCGATCACCATCTCCTCCGCCGTCTCTTTCGATTTGACGATCCCGATGACGTAATGGTAAAGCCTTGACTGATACGCCTCGAATAAAGCTTTAAAAGCTTTCTCATCGTGGCGGGCGACTTGCCGAAGCAGCATCTTTTCCGTTTGCTGTAGTAAGGTCACTTCTCAGAAGCAGGTTCTACTGTAAATATATTTTAAATTACGAAAAACAACAAAACCAAATGCACGTCGCACCCGGACTCGCGCGACCGATCATATACCTCGCACCCGGACTCGCGCGACCGATCATATACCTCGCACCCGGTCGCGGGCCCATCAGATCGACTCCCTCGCAATCAACTCCGTCTTCAGTTGTACGCGATGTACAGCCGGAAGGTTGTCCGCCTCCCCGGAATGTTTTAACCGCTCGATCAGGGCGCACATCGCCTCCTGGCCGATCGACTCGATCGGCTGGCGGATAACGGAGATCGTGGGCGTATATAACCGGAAGATGTCGTTGTCATCAAAACAAAGCACCGCCAGCTGCCCGGGGATCTTCAGTTGTTTCTTTTTTATCGCCTCGATCCCGAGCACGCCCAGGTAATTCGTCAGAAAAAAAACTGCGTCGATGTCCCGGCCCGCTCCCTCCAGCAGGTCGCCGATCATCCCCAGGGCCGCTTCCCGGTCGGCGTGGTACGGAACAATGGTTACCCGCTTTTCATCGATCGGAATATCGTGCCTGCGCAACACGTCGTAATAGCCCGAGAGCCGGTCCTTCATATGGGCCATATCCGCTTCGATTGTCACCAGCGCGATCTTTTGATAGCCCTTCGCGATGAGAAACTCGGTTCCTTTTGACACTCCTTCAAAATTATCCACCAGCACCGCCGGGATCTCGTCATGCTCGGGAAAGTACCGGTCGATCAGCACAACGGGTTTGTTCTCTGCCTGCAGCTTTTTGATCTCATCGGCGAGTTCCGGCGTCGGTGTGATAATATAGCCATCGACCTGGCGCTGCGACAACATATTAATCAGCTCCCGCGCTTTTACCTCATCGTTGTCCGTGCTGCAGTAGACCACCTTATAGTCGTATTTCTTCGCCTCATCCTCGATGGTCTTTGCCAAGGTCGCAAAAAAAGCATTCGAGATATTTTCCACGATCAGCCCGATCGTTTTTGTCTTACCCGTCCGCAACCCCCTCGCCAATTGGTTTGGCCGGTAGCCCATTTCCCGCGCGACAAGTTCGACCTTCTCTATAACCTCGCGACTGATCCGCATCTTCACTGCCTTATCGTTCATTACAAACGAGACGGTGGAGACCGACACCCCGGCTTTGCGCGCAATATCACTGATTGAAACTTTCTTCATTTGTTATAGGTGTATTGGAAGGATCATTTATTTCTGCACGTCGGGCAAACCGGCCGCCGGCCGGCTTCGGATAAAGATACAAACTAAATCGTTTTAGCCCATGATCCATGATTCTTTATTTTTATCTTGACGGACCCAAAACATTCTCTTGTGAGCAAGCTCCTGCTTTTCGCGCTGCTTTTCTCCAAAGACACGATCATCACCACCTTGGCGCCGGCCTCCCTCGTCCAGCCGGCAGCCAGCCCGACAAAAAACGGCTCCCACCCGGCCACTGCTCCCGTCATCCTCCAGCTACTGAATACAAGTGCCACGCCACTTAGAAATGTAACACTCGACTGGTTGCTCCAATCCAATGGAGTGGTCATAAAAACTGGAAAGGCCCGGGTGCCTGCCATCCCCGCCAACCAAACACGCTCCTTGCTGCCGGGCCTCCGCATGCCCACCGACACGTCCGGCGAGACCTTCCTGATCCTTCGTTATAGTTCAAAGCCGTCCGGACCGCCGTTGGCTGAGTGCAGGATATTGTTAAAACCTTGGTTACCCCGTCTCGCTATCCCACCCGCGGGCGAACTCACGTTGGCCGACGAGAACGATATCGTCAGCATCCGCTCCCCCGCCATCCGAATTTCATTCAATCGTCAGACCGGCTGGCTTATGCAGTACGAAGTAAACGGGATCAAGCTCCTCGATGACACGATCGGTCTCCGATCGAATTTCTGGACGCCGGGCTATAACGATTCAGCAAATGGCCCGGGCCGCTGGATGGCCGCCACCCGGGATCCGCACTTGCAGCTTTTCTCCAATACCGCCATGCCGCGGTTGATCAAGATCCGCACCGAATACACCTTGCCGGCCACCACCAGTCTTTTGCACCTCAGCTATGTCGTCAACGCGACGGGCGAAATGCTCGTCACCCAGGAAGTAGAACCCGATACGACCCAGGCGCCGGCCGGCGACTGGCCCATGCCTTGCTTCGGAATGATATGGATGCTCCCTCCCGGCTTTGACACCGTCACCCGCTATGGCCTGCTCGGATCCGGATCGACCGGCATTTCGCGGGAACGGACACCCGTCGGATCGGACCTGCTGCACCTGTCCTCAACCCGAACCGGCATCCGCTGGTGGACCATCACCGGGAAAGACGGCAATGGCGTTCAATTCATCGCCGACACCACGCTGCTGAACGAAAGGACGATCGGAAGACAAGTCCACATCGACCACCCCACGGCTCTCTCACCCGATCGGCGACCCGATCCCCTTCCTGGTGGAAATTACCGATACACCTATAAAGTAAAACCACTAGTAAATTCCAGATGAATTTCACTGCGTAATTTTTACGCAGCCGCACAACCGAAAAAAGTATTTCTTTTCACAAAAAATAATGGCAAATATTCACCACTAAGTCATTTTTTAGTATCTTTGCCCAACAACAGATTCCATCTTTCCTAATCTGTTTTCCCTGTAGAAAATAGCTTGCATACGAGAAGTGTTATCAAACGCCCATTCATCACTTTAACACCTCTAGAAGATGAAGCCCAGTATCGTCCCGGCTAAAAAAACCACTAGCGCCTCTTCGCCGCTAACTGTATTGCCGACTGCCAAGATCGTCCGGCACCCACAAGCCAGAAGAATACAGGAAGACGAATCCCCTGTCGAACCCCCGGATGAAGAAACATTGAAACGGCTCAACGCGATGGCGAAACAATATCCGTTTTGTATTCTGCACCGGGGTCCGCACAATCGGGGTCTTCTGTAGGTTTGTTGGCTGGTTTTATTCGGATCCGTATCGAATCCCGCCTCCCGGCGGTTTAGTTCTTTATCGCACAAACCGGTCTTGCGGCCGGCTCGTGGTTTTGTCGCCCCTCCCCGGACTTCAGGATAATCGTTAGTTACCATCCGTCAGCACTTTCTGATTCAATACCACGACCAATTGGCACCCTTTGCCAGGCGCAGACTCGATCTCCACTTTCCCGTTGTACAACTCCGCCCGGCTGATAATATTCGAGATCCCCACGCCCTTCCGTCGCATCCGCGGGTCAAAGCCCTTTCCGTCATCCGACAGCCGGAGGCGCACCTGTTCCTTCACCTTGTTCAGCTCGATCACAACCGTGCCGGCCTGCGCGTGCTTGAGAATATTGTTTAATTGCTCCTGGATGATCCGGTAAATATTGATCTTTTGCTCCGGCATCAGCTCCTCCTCGTCCAGGCCGGAGACATTCAACCGGATCTTCATTTTGCCCACCGACTGGATGCTCCGGATAAGTTCCTTGATCGATTGGGTCAGTCCAAGATCGTTCAATGTCGGCGCGATCAGGTCCTTCGAGAGCTTACGGATCTCCTCGATCGCCAGCGAAATGTTCTTTCGGCTCTTGGCAAGCAGCTCCGGCCGGGGCTCCTTTTCCTCGATCGCGACATCCAGGTATAGTTTCGAGGTGGCCAGGATCTGGTTGATATTGTCGTGCAATTCCTGCCCCAGCTCGAACCGCTCCCGCTCCTGTGCCCCGAGCACCACCTCCGTGATCTGCTGCTGCTTTAGTTTATGCTGTAGCGCCAACTCTTTCTCCAGACGGATCCGTTCGGTCACATCATTGACAATGACCTGCACGCATGCCTTGCCAAAATAATCCATCGGGTGGGATGTGATCTCGACGATCATCACCCTCCCCCATTTATTATGATGGTGCCAGAGCCTTGTACCCATCACGGTCTCCGCCGCTGTAGGATGACCCGCTCCCATTTGTCTCAACTCGGACATAAACTGCTCCGCCTCTCCTGCCGCATGCAAGTCCCGCATCGTAAGCCGGCTGAATTCGTCGCGGTTAAACCCATACTTTTCGCGGGCCGCGTCATTCACTTCCATGATCTGCAGATTGTCCGGGTCGAATATCCACGTCGGGAACGGGTTTTTGTAAAAAAGTTGACGGTATCGCTCCTCGGATGCCAGGATAATCTCCTCGGAGCGCTTGCGCGCCGTGATATCCTGTATGGCGCCGATCATTCGCACGGGATGCTGGTCCATAGAATGAATGATGTAACCCCTGTCATGTACATAGGCATATTCTCCGCCGGCTATCCTGAGCCGGTATTCATCCTCCCATTTGTTGGCCGTCCCCTCCCCGATCACCCGCTGCAGCTTCGACAGGACCCGCTCGAGGTCATCGGGATGCATCACCGACTCCCACAACTCGCCGGGCGATGCGGCGCCGGTTCTATCATGGCCGAATAGTTGCCGATACGTATCTCCGACAATGCTCAGCTTTCCTGCGGCAATATCCCAGTCCCAGATCGCATCGTTCGTCGCCTTCACGACGGTATTGAACCGATCGTTGCTCTCCCGCAGAAATTCGAGATTGCGCTTCCGCTCGAGACTATACTGAATCGTTTTAGCCAGCAGCCCCTCCGTCAACTCGCTTTTCACCAGGTAGTCCTGGGCTCCTTCCTTTATGGCTTCCAGCGCTACCGTTGTGTCGGAAAGCCCGGTCAGGATGATCACCGGGATCTTTTGTACCACCGGCTTCAGCCGGAGAAACGAGTTGATACCCCAGCTATCCGGCAGACTAAGGTCCAGCAATACCAGGTCGATCTCCCATTCCCGCAATAGCCGGTAGGCCTCGCCGATTGTATCAGCGGAATACAATTGGTCGATTCCGAGATCCGATGAACGCAGCATATGCTCTAACAAAAACAGATCGCTTGGATTGTCTTCGACCGTCAGAATGACCAGGCTGTTATTGATCTTTTGCATGAGGCGCACGTTAAGTGGGTTTGTGATGCTACCAATCAGTACCGAAGCCGGTGAGGTTGTAAAGAAGGGAATTCCAAGTTAGGAAAAATCACCCAAATGCCGCTTTCGATCGGTCCCTGCCATACCTGGAAACAAAAAATCCCCGCGGTTGCGGGGATGCACTAATCAAATACCATAACCATTAAACCTTATCCTATTAGAATATGAATGTACTTCTTTTTTGAACAAATCACAAAAATCTTCTGCGGTCATTTATAAACAACTGGAAAAAAAATTAAGAGTTAACTCTTATGGATATTGTAGTTGTTTATCCCAGCGGTCCGTCATTGCCCAATTAAACTTTAATCGGTTCATTTCCAATTATTTTACCAAAAGCAGGACTGCCGTGTCTTCAAAGCGCCCCGCCCGGCAGGCGGCTTTTTTTGTCCTCCCGGGTCGGAAAAAAAGGAGCGCCTTGCTCCACGTACGGGCACCCGGATCCCAAAAACCGGGTCTAACGAGAGCCGGATACGCTCTTTATTAATGACATCGGGTCCTCAATTTATTCCCGGTCATGCCTCCGATTTACGTCCCGGACGGGCCGTCACTAGGCCGCCGTCAGGGAGAAACCAAACCGGCTCCCGGCCCCCAGCTGGCTGCTCACCCAGATCTTGCCGCCCTGCGCTTCGATAAATTCTTTTGAGATCGAAAGACCCAGCCCGGTCCCACTGCGGTCATGCGTACCCGGCACCTTGAAATACCGCTCGAAGATCCTTGGCAGATATTTCTCATCGATCCCCCGCCCGTGGTCGGTCACGAGGAACTCTACCTTGTCGCCGCACCGGTCCGCGGACACCTCGATCACCGATTGATCCGGCGAAAACTTTATCGCGTTGGTCAGGAAATTGATCAGCACCCAGGACGTCTTTTCGACATCTGCCTGGACAGGCGGCAGGCTCTCCGATACCCGGGACTGAATACGGATCCCTTTTTGCTGGGCCTGAAAGGTAACCGCCTGTATCGCCTGCGCCACGATCTTTGCCGGATCGGCGACCTGCAACTTCAGCTGAATATTGCCGGTCTCGACCTGCGACATATTCAACAGTTCGCCGGTGATCTTCAGCAGCCGGTCCGAGTCATCCGTAATACTCCGGATCAGTTCCTGCTGCTCTGCATTCAACTCCCCGACCCGGAGGTCCGTCAGTAGCTTCGCGCTCATCTTGATCGAAGAGATCGGCGTCTTGAGCTCATGCGATACCGTTGCGATGAAGTTCGTCTTCGCCTCATTCAGCTCGTGGAAGAGTGTGATATTCCGCAGGACGATCACCTGCCCGATGACCTCCGTATTGTTGGTCACATTCAGCACGTCCTTGCTGAAATAACTTTCCTTGTCGTCCGCAAAGATCTTGAGGTCCTTCTTCTCTGGGTCGTTCTGCAGCAACGTCCGCATCAGGTCATTCTTCAGCGCCACATCAGGCGCATATCGCCCAAGGATTTCCGCCTCCTTCAACCCGAGCAGCTTCTCGGATACGGCATTCAAAAAAAGGATGTTTCGCTTCTCGTCCAGCCCGATGATCCCATCCCGCATCTGGTTGATGATCGTCTCGATCCGGCTTTTCTCGAACTTGATCTTCGCCAGGTTACTGCTCTCATACTCGTCGAGCTTGCCCGCCATGATATTAAAGGCATTCGCAAGGTCGCCGAACTCGTCCCCCTGTTTCAGATAAATGCGTTTCTTATAGTTCTTGCCCGCAATTGCCAATATGCCCTCCGACAGGCTGCTGATCGGACCGGAGATGACCCCCGGAAGGTTGAAGATAAAGGCGAAGGAGACCAGCGTGAGGATCGTGAACACGATCGAAAGCACATTTGCCGCGCTATCCGCCGTTTGGTGGGCGATCGTGTTCTTTCGCAGGATCGCCTGCTCATTGAGGTCCTGGATCTGATAGATCGCCCGGCGGATATCGATGTAGTTGGTCGAGTCTTTCGGGTTCAGGAGCATCTCGTTAAAGTTCTTGGTCAGCAGGTCGGTAGCCTCCTTTTCACCGACCTCCGTAATATTCGTCTGCTGTCGCTTCAGGTTGTCCCGGAAGATGTCGATCGCGTCCTTACGGGTCCGCAGGTCTTCGAGGGCCTGCAACATCCGGTTGCAATACAACAGCGACTCCTGGTTGTTTTGCAGGACCTGCCGCCCCTCCTTGTTCAGTTGATTGATATAGAACAACCCCAGCACGCCAAACAGCACGATCACCACGAACAGGAAAATCAGCCCAAGCGATAATTTGGTCTTTAGTCGTACACTCATGTCAGGATCATGATTCCCCTGGCAATATTACTTTGTTTTTCCCTGATGTCATAGCGGAGGCCGCGGCGGAGAAGTTCAAGATATATATCGGCATAAGCGACCTAAGCCTCGTAAGAGAGTTTGTATTCCTCGATTTTCCGGTAAAGGGTGGTGAGCCCGATGTTCAAAAGCCGGGCGGCTTCTGTTTTATTGCCGCGGGTATGGTTGAGTACCCGCTGGATATGCAATTTCTCCACGCTGGCGAGGTCGAACGCCGAAATCGGCCCGGTAGTCCGGAGGCCCGTCACCCGAAGCTCCGACGGCAGATCCTCCACGGTAAGCACCGGCTTTTCGGCGAGGATGACGGCTCGCTCGATGATGTTTTTCAGCTCCCGGATATTCCCCTTCCATTCATGCTGCTGGAGGTGATCCAGGAATTCCTTGCTGATCCCTTCGATCCGTTTGCCTGCCTTCCGGGCGAAGAAATGGAGGTAATGGTCGGCGATAAGGGGGATATCTTTTTTCCGGTCGCGCAGGGCGGGCAGCGGGATCGTAAAAACATTCAGGCGGTAATAGAGATCATCCCTGAACTTTCCCTGCTCCACCACCTGCCCCAGGTCCCGGTTGGTCGCGGCAATGATCCGCACGTCGACCCGCGTAGACTTGGTATCGCCGACTTTTATGAATTCGCTGGTCTCCAGCACCCGCAAGAGCTTTGCCTGGAGGTCGATATGCATTTCCCCGATCTCGTCCAGGAAGAGGGTCCCCTGGTTGGCTTCCTCGATGAGACCCCGTTTGTCTTTTATGGCGCCCGTGAAAGCGCCCGCTTTATGGCCGAAGAGCTCGCTTTCCAGCAACTCCTTTCCAAATGCGCTGCAGTTCAGCGCCATAAAGGGCTTAGTGACCCGCCTGCTCCCATGATGGATTGCCTGTGCAAAAACCTCCTTCCCCGTTCCCGTTTCTCCGAGAAGCAGGACCGTCGCATCCGTCGGCGCCACTTTCCTCGCCATAGCGATCGCATTTGCGATCAGCGGCGAGTGTCCCAGAATAGCCTCAAACGTATATCGTTTCCCGACCTGTTTCTCCAGCAAAGCCACCCGCTTCTGCAGCACCACCTTTTCCATCGCCCGCGCCAGCAGCGGGATGATCTTATCGTTGTCGTCGCCCTTGGTGATATAGTCGAAGGCCCCGTTCTTCATCGCCTCGACCCCGTCGTGAATATTGCCGTAAGCCGTCAGCAGGATCGTCTCCACCGACGGATATTTCACTTTCGCCTCTTTGACAAAGTCCACTCCGTTCCCATCGGCGAGCTTTACGTCGCACAGCACCACGTCGACGTCCTCCCGGTCCAGCATCCGCCCTGCCGCCTTCAGCGTATCCGCCTCCAGGACGGTCCAGCCTTCCAGCCGGATGATCCGCGCCAGCAGCGCCCGCAACTTCGCCTCGTCGTCGATGATCAGCACAATACCGGTAGCCATCTTCAGGTTCGTTTTGGCGCCAAAACTATCGGATTTCCGCCAATTTCATTATTTTTGCACCCCCGCGGGGGTGGGCGCGCCCCACCCTCCAATCCGGAGAGATGGCAGAGCGGTCGATTGTGACGGTCTCGAAAACCGTTGTACGGGCAACTGTACCGAGGGTTCGAATCCCTCTCTCTCCGCAAGACCGAAACGATGTCCCCGCCATAAGCGGGGCATTTTGTTTGTAGCGGATGGGACGAGTTTACTCGGACCAGAGGCGGAAAACAAAATGATAAGTGAGCGAAGCGAACGGACATCGTTTCGGTCTTAAGTCCCCCATCCCGGGATCGCCGAAGGCAATCCCTCTCTCTCCGCTGAAAATTTTGGTCAATTTGAACTCATTTGGGCCCGAAGGAATACAAAATCCACTAGGCCGCTGCTTTTTTGACTGTCAATCAGTATCAAATAGAGACAAATTAATCACAGATGGGCTGCGCGCTATTCTGCCTCCACCGAAGTCTTAAATTCCTCAATGCTGACAACGTTAACTTTCGGAAAGGCTAAGGACTTCAGTATGGAAAAATGCGAATCGTGGGTAATCAGGTAATGAGATCCCGAAGCAATATAGCAATCCACGAACTTGTTATCATCAGGATCGCTGACTAAATTCCAACGAAAAAATACCGCGAATAAAATATATTAGGTAACTCTCGAAGAGCAAGGAGGAAATTTGACGCGACGTTGTCAGAATACTTGACTTTCAAAACCTCTTCGTATTCCAGCAAAATTTCCTCGGTAACAGGCAACTCGAGCTTTTCTTCGAGCAACAACTCAACCAGCCTGGCTTTCGATTACCCCGCGCATGGTCCGCAAGCAGGACCAGATAAAGCCAACGCTAT
>DATJWK010000068.1:0-47490 GCA_035501395.1 Puia sp. | reverse complement strand
GCTTTTAAACACGTGCGGCAGGTTGACGCCAAGCCAAAAGATGTCACCACCGCGAAAAGAATACATGTTGTTCTCGGCGACAAGCGTTCCCTCGCCTTGTTGTACCCAGGTCAACTGGATCTCCTCGTGCCGGTGAAGATGCGGATAGAAATATGGGAGAACGTCTTTCTGGACGATGACCGTTTTATCGCGCGGCACCGGGATCGTAAACTGCAATACTTTCATTGGAATGAAATTACTGCATTTGCGGATATTAGCAAGAATAGATCAATATCCAGTCAAAACAGGTTAAAATATGGTTGGCATGACCCGGTGCGGTTGGTTGCTTACACCCCTTACCTTTGCCGCATGGGAAAAAAAGTCATCGTCGTTGGCGGCGGGATCATCGGACTGAGTAGCGCATATTATCTGCAAAAAGCTGGTCATCAGGTTACTGTATTGGACAAATCGGATTTCGGGGACAACTGTTCCTATGGGAACTGCGGGTATGTGTGCCCTAGTCACTTTATCCCCCTGGCGACGCCGGGAATTGTTCGGCAGGGTTTGAAGTGGATGTGGAATTCGCAAAGTCCGTTTTACGTGCAGCCGCGGCTGAGCCGGTCCCTGATCGATTGGGGGATGAAATTTATAAAGAATGCGACACCCGCGCATGTGGAACGCTCGGCGGTTCCACTGCGGGACATTGCCATAATAAGCCAACAGGAATACGAACGGGAATGGCAGCCGCTGCCCCATTTTGATTTTGCATACGAACACAAGGGCTTGCTGGAGATCTGTCTGACCGAATCCTCGGCAGCGCACGCCCGTCATACGGTGGAGCGCGCACGCGAGCTTGGCCTGGAGGCCGATTGGCTGGATCACCGTGCGCTGCAGGCAAAAGAACCGCATACGCGGGTGAATGGAGTAGGGGCGATCCTTTTCCATAGCGACGCTCATCTATATCCCAACAAACTGATGCGCGGTTTGATCAATGTATTGCGGGAGCGTGGCGTGGAATTGGCGTCCGGAGCCGAGGTCACCCGGTTCGAGACAGGTGGTGGGGGCGTGAGGAGACTCATCACAAGAGCAGGCGCTTTCGACGCGGAAGTCATGGTGCTGGCGACGGGGTCGTGGAGCCGGGAGATTGCCGCGTTACTCGGGACTAAGATCCCGCTCGTGCCGGGACGGGGCTATTCCGTTACATTGGAGGATTCGCCATACCGGGTCAACTATCCGGCGATCCTGGTGGAAGGCCGGGCGGCGATCACACCGATGGATGGCAACAAGATCAGGTTTGGGGGCACCATGGAGATCACGGCTACTACTACTCCTCCCCGTTATGCGCGCGTCCAGGGCATCCTGAACGCGGTGAAGCGCTTTTATCCGGAATTCGACGTGCCGATGCCGCCGGTGGAAAAGATCTGGTACGGGTACCGGCCTTGCTCGGCGGATGGACTGCCTTATATCGGGCGGATAAAAAAATATGCCAATGTGGTAGTGGCGACCGGGCATAGCATGTTGGGACTTAGCCTCGGGGCGGGAACGGGAAAATTGGTGAGCGAAGTGGTGGACGAGCGGCGCCCAAGCATGGATATTGGCCCGTTTTCCGTGGAGCGATTTGATTGAGTCGTCTTCGCCTGGTAACCGGGCGACGATCACTTTTATGGTTAATATGTTTAATTTGCAAGGCAAGACGGCGCTGGTGACGGGCTGCAACAAAGGGATAGGCCGCTCGATGGCGTTGGCGCTGGCAGAAGCCGGATCGGATATCATTGGAGTTAGTTCGACGCTGGCGCCGGGCAGTGCCGTGGAGCAGGAGATCGTCACCCTCGGGCGGAAGTTCGCGCCCTATGCGGCTGATCTGACCGATCGCGCCGCCATCTACGCGCTGGTCGCTGCCGTGAGAGCCGCCGGAACGCCGGTGGATATCCTGGTCAACAACGCGGGGATGATCCTGCGGCAGCCGGCAGCCATGCATTCGGACGAAAATTGGGACCGGGTGTTATCGATAAACCTGGATGCAGCATTTATCCTGGCGCGTGAATTCGGCAGGGAGATGCTGGAGCGCAGGTCGGGAAAGATCATTTTTACCTGCAGCCTGTTGAGTTTCCAGGGTGGGATCAATGTTCCCGGCTATGCGGCGAGTAAAGGCGCCCTCGCGAGCCTCATCAAAGCGCTGGCCAATGAGTGGGCCGCGCATGGGGTCAACGTGAACGGGATTGCGCCGGGTTATATCGATACGGATAATACGGTAGCGCTGCGGCAGGACCCGGTTCGCAATAAGGCGATCCTGGATCGGATACCGGCCGGGCGTTGGGGAAAGCCGGACGATTTTCGCGGACCGGTGTTATTCCTGGCGTCGGAGGCATCGGCATATGTGCACGGAACGATCCTGACCGTGGATGGTGGCTGGATGGGGCGATAAAACAATCCATATGGAAATACGATTCGGGCACAGTCCCGGGGAAGTGCAGGGGATGACGACCGACGAGCTGCGGCGGGCGTTTTTGACCGACAAGCTGACGGAATCCGATCGCATCCGATCGGTCTACTCCCACTATGACCGGCTGATCATCGGCGGGGCCCAGCCGGTAACCCGGCGGCTTGCCCTGGAGACACACCCGGAGTTGAAGGCGGATTTTTTCCTGGAGCGCCGCGAAATCGGGATCATCAACGTGGGCGGAAAGGGCAAAGTGTTCGCAGGCAATGCAGAATACGACCTCGACAAGCTGGACTGCCTGTATGTGGGCCGGGGCGTAAGGCGCGTCGAATTGGCGAGCCGCTATCCGGAACATCCCGCCTCCTTCTATTTTCTGTCCGCGCCGGCGCACGCGGACTTCCCGGTGCGGTTAATGCCGGGTCAGGAAGCCATGCCGGCCGACGCCGGTTCCGCGGCAACCGCCAATGCCCGGACCATTTACAAGTATATCCACGCGGAAGGGATCAGGAGCTGTCAGTTGGTAATGGGATTGACGATCCTGAAGACGGGAAGCGTGTGGAATACCATGCCGGCGCATACCCATACCCGGCGGACGGAAGCCTATTTCTACTTTGATGTGCCGGATGGGCAGCGGGTTTTTCATTTTATGGGCGAGCCACGGGAGACGCGGCATCTGCTCGTGGAGGACGGCCAGGCCGTGATCTCGCCGCCCTGGTCGATCCATTCCGGCTGCGGGACGACCAACTATGCGTTTATCTGGGGAATGGCCGGAGAGAACTACACCTATACGGACATGGATGCCGTTGCACCGGCCGATCTTCGTTAATCGGATGATATGACAAAAACAACCATTGGCCGGTACCGGTGGACGGTCTGCGCATTACTGTTCGCCGCTACCACCATCAACTATATCGACAGACAGGTGATCGGATTGCTGAAGGGCACGCTGACGGACGAGTTCGGCTGGAGCAACACGACGTTCGGGACGGTCAACGGTATTTTCCAATTCTTCTATGCCTTTGGACTACTCGCATTCGGCCGGTTGGTGGACAAGGTAGGGACCAAGATGGGATATACGATTTCCATCACGCTGTGGAGCGTATTTGCGATGGCCCACTCCCTTGCGCGAAATACGGTAGGCTTTATAATCGCCCGGTCAGGGCTCGGGATCGGCGAAGCGGGGAACTTTCCGTCGGCAATCAAAGCAGTGGCGGAATGGTTCCCAAAAAAGGAAAGGGCGCTGGCCACGGGTATCTTTAACTCCGGCGCCAATATCGGCGCGGTAGTAGCTCCGATCATGGTGCCGCTGCTGCTGAGTTCCTTTGGGTGGCGGATGGCCTTTCTCATCACCGGTTCGCTGGGTTTCATCTGGCTCGTCTTCTGGCTCTTTATTTATGAAATTCCCGCCAAAAAGAGGGGACTGGGGAAAGCCGAGTTCGATTACATCCACCGGGATGAGGCAGACGAATTGGCGCCGGGCGACGGGCTGGTTCCTTCCGCGTCTGCCAGGGTATCCTGGGCCAGGCTGTTGACCGTTCGCCAGACCTGGGCCTTCGTATCCGGCAAATTCTTTACGGATCCGATCTGGTGGTTCTTCCTTTTCTGGCTGCCGGGCTATTTCAGCGATACGTTCAAGCTGGATCTCAGCAAACCCGGCTGGCCGCTGGTAATCGTCTATTCATGTACGACAGTAGGGAGCATCGGCGGCGGCTATTTTTCGGGTTATCTTATCAACAAGGGGTGGCCCGTGTATAAAGCAAGAAAAACCGCCATGCTGATCTTTGCCTTTTGCGTCGTGCCGATCATAACCGCCCGGTATTTTAGCAGCCTTTGGGTCATCGTGGGGCTGATCAGCCTGGCGGCGGCGGCGCATCAGGCCTGGAGCGCCAATATCTTCACGACCTGTTCGGATATGTTCCCCCGTAAGGCGGTCAGTTCGGTAACCGGAATCGGCGGGATGGCCGGCTCGGTGGGCGGGATTATTTTTCAGCCCGCGGTGGGGTGGATACTGGATTACTTCACCAGGCTGGGGAATAAGGGGCTGGGCTATAACATGATTTTCCTGATCTGCGGACTTTCGTACCTCCTGGCGTGGTTACTGATGCATTTGTTCGCACCGAAGATGACACGGGTGCGGTTGGATTGATCAAATTAGTGTACATTCGGATATTCACTAAATGCTTTGCCATGCTTTCCTATCCGGTTCGTATTGCGCTGATCGCCGCCCTGGGTGGATTTCTGTTCGGCTTTGAGACGGTCGTTATTTCGGGCGCCGAGCAGACGCTGGAAAAGCTGTGGAACCTGGGCAAACTTTCACATGGGCTGACCGTAGCGTCGAGTCTCTTCGGAACCATATTAGGGTCGTTGCTGGCAGGTTTCCCGGCCCAAAAATACGGCCGGAAAAAATCGCTCCAGGTCATTGCCACCTTTTTTATCGTCGCGGCGCTGGGATGCGCATTCACGTCCGTGTGGGGATTGTTCATTTTCTTCCGGATCATCGGCGGCCTCGCGGTCGGAGCTTCTTCCGTCATTGCGCCCATGTATATTTCCGAGATATCTCCTGCCAACCTGCGCGGCCGTCTCGCCGGATCGTTCCAGGTCATGATAGTCACCGGTATCGTTGCGGCCTATCTGACCAACTACCTGTTCAACCAGCTGCAACTGGCGGATTCCTGGCGATGGATGCTGGGCGTTATGGTCGTGCCGGCTGTTCTTTTTTCCCTGCTGTTATTTGCGATCCCGGAAAGCCCCCGCTGGCTGATACTGGAAAATAATGAAGAGTCGGCCAAGCCGATCCTGCAGCGGCTTGGGGAGGTCAATATTTCCGCCGCAATCGCCTCCATCCGGGAGTCGGTAAAAGAGCACCAGGAGCAACTATTCCAGCGCCGCTATTCCAAACCGATCATCTGCGCGATGTTGCTGGCGATGTTCAACCAACTGTCGGGTATCAACGCTATATTATATTATGCGCCGAGGATCTTTGAAATGGCCGGATATGACAAGAGCCAATCGTTCTCCCAATCCATTTTTATCGGGGTCGCCAACCTCGTGTCCACTCTGCTGGCGATGACCGTAATCGACAAGTTCGGGAGGAAAACATTATTGATCATCGGCTCGATCGGGATGATCGTTTTCCTGTCCCTGGTGGCCGGAACCTTTTCGGAACATGTTTCCGGCAATAACCACCTGCTGCTCTACCTGATCGGATTCATCGTTTTCTTTGCCTTTTCGCAGGGCGCGGTTATCTGGGTCTTTATCTCGGAGATCTTCCCGAATTCGGTCCGGTCGAAGGGGGGGTCCCTCGGCAGTACCACCCACTGGGTCATGGCGGCCATAATCACTTCCGTCATCCCGTCGATCCTGGAGACCGCAAACGGCCAGGTCAACGAACAGGGCGGGTATTGGTCATTCATTTTCTTTGCGGTCATGATGCTCCTGCAATTGCTCTTTATCTGGCGCGTGATGCCGGAGACAAAAGGCAAATCGCTGGAACAAATCCAGAAGGATCTGGGGATCGCTTAGTTCCGGTGACCAACTTATCGTGTAAATAAACGGCTATGTCCAGTGGAGTGAAGATCGGGTTATTCGGAATCGGCCTCGATACCTATTGGGATCAGTTTCCGGGGTTGAAGAATCGCCTGGAAGAGCACCTCCGGGACATTGATTCGCGGCTGAGAGCACTACATCCGAATATTGTCAATGGCGGGCTGGTGGATACGGTAGACAAAGCTTTTGAAGCAGGGAGGCTTTTTCGACAAAATGAAGTGGACCTCATCTTTCTCCATGTTTCGACTTACGCATTGTCATCCACCGTACTTCCGGTCGTTCGACAAGCAAAAGTACCGGTGGTCATTCTCAACCTTGCGCCCGGCGCCGCCATCGACTATGAATCGTTCAATGCGCTGACCGATCGGACCCGGATGACTGCAGAGTGGCTGGCTTTTTGCCAGGCCTGCCCGGTGCCGGAAATCGCCAATGTGTTCCGGCGGGCCGGCATCCGTTTCCAATCCGTCACGGGGATGCTGCATGACGATCCGATGGTGACACGGGAGATCGGGGAATGGGTGGAAGCGGCGAAAGTCATGCACACCATGGCCTTCAACCGGCTGGGCTGTATGGGGCACTACTACGGCGGAATGCTGGACGTCTATACCGATCTGACGCGGCAGTGTGCGGTATTCGGCGGGCATATCGAGTTGATCGAGGTGGAAGAACTGGCCTTGCGCCGGCGTGAAGTAAACGGGACGGAGACGAAGGAGCGCCTACGCCTTTTCAACGAGATGTTCGATATTCAACCGGATTGCCCCGCGGCCGAACTTGAAAAGGCCGCAGTCACCTCCGTTGCGCTTGACCGGCTGGTGGCCGACTATGGATTGGGCTCCATGGCATATTACTATAAAGGGTCCGGTAATCCCGGAAACGAAGAAGCGATGGCGTCTATCATCCTCGGTAATTCGTTGTTGACCGCCCGTGGGATACCGGTGGCGGGCGAATATGAGATAAAGAATGCGCAGGCGATGAAGATTATGGACTGTCTGGGCGCCGGGGGATCGTTCACCGAATACTATGCGATGGACTACGAAGCGGATATCGTACTGATGGGGCATGACGGTCCGGGCCATATCGCTATTGCGGAGGGGAAGACAAAAGTGCGCCCGCTAAACGTTTATCATGGGAAGACGGGCAGCGGATTATCGGTGGAGATGTCCGTACGCAACGGGCCGGTAACGCTGTTGTCGGTGGTGGAGGCCCCGGCCGGACTGTTGCTGCTCGCGGCGGAAGGCGAAACCGTGCCGGGACCGATCCTACAAATTGGGAATACGAACAGCCGTTACCGTTTCCCGAAGGGTGCGAGGGAATTTGTCGACCGGTGGAATGGCTTCGGTCCGGCTCATCACTGCGCGGTCGGGGTGGGACATATCGCAACGAAGATCGAAAAGCTCGGTGCGTTGCTGGGCGTAGAAGTAGTAAAAATTTAGGCTATGAAACATACCTTTTTCGCTATCCTCCTGCTGCTCGCGGCCATCGCACCGGCCGCCGCCCAGGAGATGAGCGACCCGGCGCTCGTCGCTGCGGTAGAGGCGCTCCGCAAGGCGCTGGTCGATCCCACAAAGGCCGACCTCGACAAGCTGACCATGGACGAATTGTCCTACGGTCATTCGAGCGGGCTCATCCAGGACAAGGCGGCTTTTGAGGAATCCCTGCTGTCCGGGGCTTCGGACTTCGTATCGATCGAACTCAGCGATCAAACCCTGAAGGTGGTAGGGAACACCGCCTGGGTGCGCCACAAGTTGTCGGCGGTCACCAACGACGGGGGAAAGCCGGGAGAAGCGCACCTGTCTGTACTGCTGATCTGGATGAAACAAAAAGGACAATGGCGGCTGCTGGCCAGACAAGCGGTCAAGATCGTACCGGCACAATAAAATCGGTTGATTCATGCAAACACTACTGGGCGTTTTCTTTCATTTTATCGGCGGCGCGGCGTCGGGTAGCTTCTACATCCCCTTTAAAAAGGTCAGGGGATGGGCATGGGAAAGTTATTGGATCGTGGGTGGATTATTCTCCTGGCTGATCATTCCGCCCCTGGCGGCATGGCTGACGGTACCGCATTTTACGGAGATCATCGCACAGGCGGGGCCGGCGACGCTGGGCTGGACATTCTTTTGGGGTTTGCTGTGGGGAGTCGGCGGGCTTTTGTACGGGCTTGGCGTCCGATATCTCGGCATGTCGCTCGGCAATTCGGTGCTGCTGGGCTTTACCTCCGCATTCGGGGCACTCGTCCCTGCTATCTACTATAATTTCGTGCCGACCGCCGGAAAAACCTCCTTCTCCGAACTGCTGGCTTCTTCCTGGGGCAGGATCGTCCTGGCGGGCGTTGTCTTATGCCTCGCGGGGATCTATATCTGCGGCCGGGCCGGTGTCCTAAAGGAAAAGGAATTGCCGGAAGAGAAGAAAAAGGAGAGCGTGCAGGAATTCCAGCTGACCAAAGGCCTGATCATTTGCACCCTGTCGGGCATTCTTAGCGCCTGTTTCAATTACGGCATCGAGGCCGGCAGTTCGATGGCGGCGACGGCCAACGGGATCTGGCAGCACAGCCATCCGGCAGCGACGACGAAATTCCTGTACCAAAACAACGTTACCTATATTGTGCTGCTGTGGGGCGGCCTAACCACCAATTTTGTCTGGTGCATGGTCCTGAATGCCCGCAACCGGACGTTTGGAGATTATACAAACAAAAAGGCTCCGCTGGCAAACAACTATTTTTTCGCCGCGCTGGCCGGTACAACCTGGTTCCTGCAATTCTTTTTCTACGGCATGGGGGAAAGCCGGTTAGGCAACGGAGCCAGCTCGTGGATACTCCATATGGCATTCATAATCCTGGTGGCGAATTGTTGGGGAATAGCCCTCAAGGAATGGAACGGCGTAAGCCGCCGCACCCGGGTGACGATCACCACGGGAATCATCGTAATTTTGTTATCGGTGATGCTGGTTGGATACGGCAATTCTCTAAAGTAAACACGTACAGATGTCTGTCACAACAAAAACATTCAAGCACGTCAGCTATTGCTGGGATGAGCGGAAGGCTGCGTCGATGGCGGGAGACGAGGTGGCGTTGCTGATCTACCGGTCGAATCTGTTGGGCGCCGACCTCCGCCTGACCAATTACGGCGGCGGTAATACCTCATGTAAGGTATCGGCAAAAAGCCCGCTTACGGGCGCGGAGACCGGGGTTATGTGGGTGAAGGGCTCCGGCGGTGATCTGGGGACATTAAAACGCAACGGTCTTGCCTCGCTGTATATGGACCGGCTGCTCAGCCTGAAGAACGTATACCGCGGACCCGAATACGAGGACGAAATGGTGGAGCTGTTCAACCACTGCATTTTTGACCTGAATTCGAAGGCGCCTTCGATCGATACTCCCTTACACGGTTTCCTGCCGTTTGCACATATCGACCACCTGCATCCCGATGCGGCGATCTCCATCGCGGCGGCCAAAGACGGGAAGCGGATCACGCAGGAACTATTCGGAGGTGCCATCGGTTGGGTGGAGTGGCAGCGGCCGGGTTTCGATCTGGGGTTAAAATTAAAATCCTGCCTGGATGAAAACCCCGGCATCCGCGGGATCATGCTTGCCTCTCATGGACTTTTTACCTGGGGTGAGACAGCCCACGAATGCTACCTCAATACGCTCGAAGTGATCGAGCGCTGTGCACAATACCTGGAAGACCATATCGGGAGGAAGGGACCGGTATTCGGCGGCAAGCGGCTAAACGCCCTTCCCGTCAATGAACGTCACCTGAGGGCGGCCGAACTGGCGCCGGTACTGCGGGGATTCTGCTCGTCGCGGATGAAGATGGTAGGGCATTTTACGGACGACGAACGGGTATTGGAATTCATCAATTCGGGCGATCTGGAAAGGCTGGCTCCGATGGGCACCAGTTGTCCCGACCATTTCCTCCGTACCAAGATCAGTCCGCTGGTGCTTGAGCTTCGAGCGGACGAAGACCTGCAGGAGGTAAACGCCCTGAAAGCGAAACTGGCGCCGCAATTTGAGCGTTACCGGGAAATGTATGCGGCATACTACGAGACGTGCAAACATCCCGACAGCCCGGCCATGCGTGACCCCAACCCGGTGGTGATCCTGTACCCGGGAATCGGGATGTTCACTTTTGCCAAAGACAAACAGACGGCCCGGGTAGCGGCCGAGTTCTATATCAATGCCATCAATGTAATGAAGGGCGCCGAAGCGGTGTCCGCCTACACGTCGCTTCCGCGACAGGAAGCCTTCAATATCGAATATTGGTTGCTGGAAGAGGCCAAACTGCAACGGATGCCAAAACCGAAGGCCTTGTCGGGGCGGGTAGCCCTGGTAACGGGGAGTGCAGGTGGCATAGGGAAAGCTATCGTGAAAAAATTTGCCGACGAAGGGGCTTGTGTGGTTATCAACGACAATGACGAGCAACGGCTGCAAACAGCAAAGGCAGTTTTCCAGCAGCAGTATGGAAAGGATGTGGCAATCGGCGTGGTGCTGGATGTGACAAAAGCGGAGACGATCCGGGAGGCATTGCGGGCCGCGGCGCTTGCGTTCGGCGGCGTCGATATCGTGGTCAACTGCGCGGGGCTGTCTATCTCCAAGCCGCTGGAGGATCATACGGAAAAAGATTGGGACCTGTTGTATGACGTGCTGGTCAAGGGCCAGTTCCTCGTCACGCAGGCGGGAGCCGGGGTGATGCGAAGGCAGGGTTTTGGCGGAGACGTCCTGAACATCGTCAGCAAGAATGCGCTGGTCTCGGGTCCCAACAATGCCGGGTACGGCTCCGCGAAGGCGGCGCAGCTGCATCTAAGCCGGCTGAATGCGGCCGAGCTCGGCGCCGATCACATCCGGGTTAACGTTGTCAATCCCGATGCGGTTATTGCTGACAGTAAGATTTGGGAGGGCGCGTGGGCGGAAGGACGCGCTAAAGCCTACGGGGTGGCGGTGTCCGACCTGCCGGCATACTATGCCAAACGTACCCTGTTGAATGAAGTGATCCTTCCGGAGGATATCGCCAATGCATGTTTTGTCTTTGTCGGGGGGATGCTGGATAAATCGACGGGGAATGTGCTGAACGTGGACGGCGGCGTAGCCATGGCATTTGTACGATAAAATATATTTATACGATGGAACGGGTCGCGTTTGTGATGCAACTGCACAAAGGCTGTGAAGACGAATACCGGCGGCGCCACCAGTCGATCTGGCCCGAGCTGGCCGCGCTGCTCCGGGAAACCGGTATCCGTGACTATTCGATCTTTTTGGAGGAGACGACTTTGAAGCTGTTTGCCATCCTGCAAATCGACAAAGCGGGTAAACTGGACAACCTCGCGGCCAATCCCGTCATGCGGATGTGGTGGGACCATATGAAAGATCTGATGGACACGAATGCCGACGGTTCGCCGGTGGTAACCGGGCTGAAGGAGATGTTTTATTTGCCATAAGAGAAATAATATGCATATCGAGCGCCATAGTATCGACGCCCACAACGCAGCGCTGCTGCCGTCACATCAAAGACGTCTTGCGTATGCGAAGGAAATGACGAAGGACCCGGATGCGGTCTTGCAAAAACTGGTTGACTTCGACGTAGCGATCCCCAGTTGGGCGCTGGGGACGGGAGGCACCCGCTTTGGCCGGTTCTCCGGCGGAGGGGATCCCCGAACGTTGGAAGAAAAGATCGAGGATATCGGACTATTGCATGGCCTCAACCGCTCGAGCGGGGCGATCTCGTTGCACATCCCCTGGGATATCCCGGCTGACCCCGCATCCATCCGGGCGCTTGCGGCTAAAGCCGGCTTGCGGTTCGACGCCATGAATTCCAATACCTTTCAAGACCAGCCCAAACAGACGCATAGTTATAAATTCGGATCGTTACAGCATGTCAGTCCTGCGGTCCGGAGACAGGCCATCGATCACAATCTCGAAGTGATCCGGCACGGCCAGGAATTGGGATCAAAATCCCTGACGGTCTGGTTGGCGGACGGCTCCTGTTTCCCCGGGCAGCTGAATTTTCGGGAAGCGTTTCAGCGTACGCTGCTGGGGCTGGAAGAGATCTATGCCGCGCTTCCCTCGGACTGGAAACTGTACGTGGAATACAAAGCCTATGAACCGAATTTCTATTCCATGACGGTCGGAGACTGGGGGCAGTCCTATTTATATGTATCCAAACTTGGACCAAAAGCGTATACGCTCGTCGACCTCGGTCACCACCTCCCCAATGCCAATATCGAACAGATCGTTTCGCTTCTGCTGATGGAAGGAAAGCTGGGTGGATTCCATTTTAACGACTCCAAATACGGCGATGATGACCTGACGGCAGGCAGCATCAAACCCTACCAGTTGTTCCTGATCTTCAACGAGCTGGTGGAGGGGATGGACAACCGGGGTATGGATCATGCGCGCGACCTCGCCTGGATGATCGATGCGTCGCACAACGTCAAGGATCCGCTGGAAGACCTGCTGCAGTCGGTGGAAGCAATCCTGCTGTCGTACGCGCAGGCCTTGCTGGTGGACCGGCAGGAGCTGCGGTCCGCACAACAACTCAACGATACCGTGGCCGCCCAGGAGATCCTGCAGGCCGCCTTCCGGACGGACGTCCGCCCCCTGGTGGCGGAGGCAAGATTAAGAGCGGGCGGCGCGCTCGATCCACTGGCATTATACCGGAGCGAACAGGTTCGTAAACGGTTGATAAAAGAGCGGGGCGCGAGCGGGGTCGCTACGGGCTTATGAACGCGATTGCCGTATTCGACGTGGGAAAGACCAATAAGAAATTGTTCCTTTTGGACGATCACTACCGGGTCGTTTCCGAACAATCCGTGAGCCTGGCTCAGACGACAGATGAGGATGGGGATGCCTGCGAGGATGTGACGGCGTTGACGGAATGGGTGCGCGGATCGCTCAGCCGGATCACATCCCGACCGGATACGCAGGTTCGCGCGGTGAATGTCGCCGCATACGGGGCCAGTTTTGTGCATGTTGGGGGCGACGGCCGGCCGGTCACGCCCTTGTACAATTATCTCAAGTCCTATCCGGACACGCTTCGTAGGGAATTTTATGACAAATACGGCGGGGAGGGCGCCTTTTCGCTGCTGACGGCAAGCCCCGTACTGGGGAGCCTGAACTCGGGGATGCAGCTTTACCGGCTGCGGCGGGAGAAACCGGCGCTCTTCGCGCGCATTCGCTATTCGCTCCATCTGCCGCAATACCTGAGCTATTTGGTGACCGGCAAACCGGTTTCCGAAATCACCAGTATCGGCTGTCATACCAATCTTTGGAATTTTTCGCAACACCACTATCATGAATGGGTCTATCGAGAGGGGGTAGCCGAAAAACTTGCGCCGGTCGTTCCGTCCGATCGTGTTTTTCCGGCAGGGGCGCGGCTGGCCGGTGTGGGATTGCATGACAGTTCCGCGGCCATCATCCCCTACCTGGAGCGGTTCCCCGAACCGTTCGCGCTGATCTCCACCGGCACCTGGTGCATCACGATGAACCCGTTTAACAATGCGCCGCTGACTGCGGGTGAGCTTCAGCAGGATTGCCTGTGCTACATGAGCTATCAGGGCCGGCCGGTAAAAGCTTCGCGCTTATTCGCGGGTTATGACCATGAGCAGCAGGTCCGGAGGCTGGCGGATCATTTCCAGCGGCCACCCGACGCTGCCGCAGCAGTACGATTCGATCCGGCCTGCATGGAAAATCTGCGCGCGCGCGTCGGCGTACCGATATCGGGGGACCTAAGACCCGTGACCGCTTCCGTATTTGCCCGGCGCGACCTGGCGGCGTTCGAACATTTCGAACAGGCTTACCACTGCCTGCTGATGGATATCATGGAACAACAGGTTCGGTCTGTAAGGCTGGTGCTGGACGCAACGCGCGTGCGGCGGATCTTTGTCGATGGCGGATTTGGCAGGAACGACCTGTATATGCATTTGCTGGCGGAGGCCTTCCCGGGTATGGAAGTATTTGCATCGTCGGTATCCCAGGCCACGGCAATCGGGGCGGCGTTGGCGATACACCGGCATTGGAATGCCGGTCCTGTCCCCGAAGACATAATCGAATTGAAACGATACGGCTAACCGGGCTCGATCAGATATTTTACGCCGAGCTGCCGGCGGATCGCGTCCATGGTTTGGCCCATGGCCAGGCTGAATGCGTGGGACATGGCGGGACTTTCGATCGCCCCGGAATCGAGACAGTGACACACTTCGCGGATCTGGTATTCGAAGCCGTTGACCATCGGCTCAAGCAGGATGCTGTCATCGGGTTGACCGGTGCGATTCCAGCTGAAGCGATCATTTTTATACCAGGGGGCCGGGATGCAGATAGAACCTTCGGTGCCGGCGATTTCGGCGGTAAGCGAGGTCGGGCAGGCAAGCGTTGACGTGATAACGGCCGAGCGGCCGTCGTTGTAGCTGAGAATAGCGTGGCAGGTGTCGTCGGCCCCGGTTGGTGCGAGATGCCCTGCGGCGGTGATGTGGTCGGGTACACCCAGCAGGTGAAGACAAAGAAAAAGCGGGTAGATGCCGATATCGAGGAGGGAGCCGCCGCCAAGCCGCAGATCGTAAAGCCGGCTGGCTGGCTGGAACGGTGCATGGAAGCCAAAGTCCGCGCGGATGTATTTTACGTGGCCGATCTTTCCTGCAGCAATGAGATCGTCAATAGTCCGGATCAGCGGAAGGAATCGGGTCCACATCGCCTCCATCAGGAACGCGTGGTGCTGTTGGGAGGCGGCGATCATTTCGCCGATCTGCCCGGCGTTCAGCGCCATGGGTTTTTCGCAAAGGACGGCTTTACCCTGCCGCAAACAGAGCAGCGCGTGCCCGGCATGGAAACCATGTGGGGTCGCGATATACACGACGTCGACCGCCGGGTCGGCCGCCAGTTGTTCGTAACTGTCGTAGATTTGCCCGGCGCCGTGCGCAGCGGCGAATTGACGCGCCCGATCCGCGTCGCGGGATGCAACGGCATGAAGACGAACGTTGCCGGCCAGCCGCAGGGCACTGGCAAATTTATTTGCGATTTTTCCGGGTCCGATGATCCCCCAGCTATATTGCTTCATGTGGCAAAATAACGATTTATCAAGGATCCGTTGCTGACGTCGCTTAAGGCTGATAGCTTTTGATCTTGTTGTAGAGCGTTTTACGGTCTATTTTGAGGATCTCGGCCGCCCGGGATTTGTTGTAGTTCACTTGTTTGAGGACATTCATGATCGTATCATATTCCGCCTGGGCCGCCGCGTTCTTAAGATCGGTTTCCTTATGTGCGATCGGATGATGGTGTGCCCCGGCCAGCGAGTGGGTGTCCGGTTGCTGGCTGGTAAAGCTGGAAATGAATTGGTTGTTATCTACGATCTCGGTGGGAAGAACTCTCGCATTGATCAGACCGGAAGAAGTCAGCAACGCCGCGCGACGGATGACATTCCTGAACTCGCGGAGATTTCCGGGCCAGGGATAATCCAAAAAGATTTGCATGACTTCGGGTTCGAATCCTTCGACGTTCTTGTTAAGCTCTTTATTCGATTTCGCCAGAAAAAACTCGGCGAAGGCCGGAATATCTTCCTTGCGGTTGCGTACCGGCGGGAGCACGATCGAAAACTCATTGAAGCGGTGAAAGAGATCTTCACGGAATCTGCCCCGGCGGTAAGAGTCCTGGAGGTTCTCGTTCGACGCCACGATGATCCGGACGTCGGTTTCCATCTCGCGGGTGCCGCCAACGCGTTTGAATTTCCGTTCCTGGATGACGCGCAGCAGGGAGGCCTGGATCTCACTGGACAGGTTGCCGACCTCATCGAGAAACAACGTGCCGCCGTTGGCCAGTTCAAAATGTCCTTCTTTATCGTTCAGCGCGCCGGTAAAGGCGCCTTTGACATGACCGAAGAGTTCGCTGCCGGCCAGTTCCTTTGACAACGTGCCGCAGTCCATGGCGACGAAAGGCTTATCTTTCCGCGCGCTGTTCTGGTGAATGGTACGGGCGATAACCTCTTTACCGGTACCGCTCTCGCCGTAAAGGATGATACTATAGTTCGTGGGAGCGACCAGTTCGACCTGCCGATACAACTCCCGGGTAGTAGGCGCCTGGCCGACCAGGAATTCCTCGTCGGCGGTCATTTTGCCGTTCTTTCTGGCGGCGGGAGCGCTTGCAGCCGGCCTGGGACTGTCCGCATCTTCGGAAGACTGCTGGAGAGCGCGGCCGATGACATTCAGCACTTCTTCCGGGATAAGGGGCTTCGTGATGTAATCGAATGCGCCGGACTTGATGACATCCACCGCCGTCTTAATATCGGAGTAGCCGGTGATAATGATCACGATCGCGTATGGGTCGATCTGTTTGAGCTCTTTTAATACTTCCCGGCCCTCCTTGTCACCCAGCCGGAAATCACAAAGGACAACGTCAAATTTGGATTCCTTGAATTTTGCGATCCCTTTATTGCCGCTATGGCTTGCGTCTGTCTCGAAGCCTTTCTTTTGAAGGAAGCGGCTTAACAAATTACACATGTCCATATCGTCGTCAATAATAAGAATGCGCTTCATAATTGTCATTTTCTGAATTAAAATTACCGGAAAAAATCTAAGAATTGTAGCCTGAGATTGACAAGTGAAATATCCAGCATTAGCCTTCTAAACCCTTGCCAAATTATTATTCGTTATTAAATCAGGGTATTCGAGCCGTCCTGGGGAGTAAATTCCCCAAAATGTGGAATGCGGAGCGGGAAAAGGCAGGAAAAATGCGATCGGTTGATCTGCTAAGACCCGGCTGGCGTAATTTTAGCGCGTAGAAAGCGGGAAATCGAGGTATGGCGTTAAAATTGTAAATATTTTGACTTTGAAAGCCGTACGGGCAGCGCCGTTGTGCAGGAAAGGAGGAAAAAATTAATATGGCAGCTATTGAAAAGGTCTTGATCGTTGATGATGAGCTGGATATTTGCTATTTGCTGAGCGGCATACTCCGGCAGCGTAACTTCCATACGGGCTTCGTCAACTCTCTTTCCGACGCGGTAAGCGCCCTTCGGACAGACGTCCCTTCCCTGCTTGTCCTTGACAACCACCTGCCGGACGGGTTTGGCCTCGATTTTATTCCTTTTGTCAAACAGAATTACCCGGATACAAAAGTGATCATGATTACGGCACACGACGGATCATTGGAGCGCAAGCAGGCCAGTGAAGGCGGAGTGGATCTTTTTATTGCCAAACCGCTGAACCGCAAGATGATCAATGACGCCATCGATAAGCTGTATAGCCCGGATCCTGCGGAAAAAATAGCATACCGGATGTGATGGGCGGGACCGGAGCGCGACTCCAGGGTGAAGTCACGCAAAATCCAACTGAATGGTAAAGGTGGTTCCTTCGCCCTTTTTACTTTCGAAGGCGATGTGGCCGTTGTGGTTCAAAATTATGTTCTGGGTGTTGGTCAGCCCAAGACCGGTTCCTTTTGGTTTACTGGTGAAATACGGCTCGAAGATCCGCGACTGTGATTCCTCGGGGATACCGGGACCATTGTCCACGATAAGGACGACGCATTTATTGTCTCTCGCCAGGGTCGTAAGATGAAGCTCGCCTTTCCCCGGTTCCATGGCTTCCACGGCATTTACGATGATGTTAAGAAAGGCGATCTTGATTCGCTCGATGTCGACAGCTATATCACATATCCCGGCGGCATAGTGCCGGACGACTCCGATGTTTTTTAGCCGGATGCGATCGCGGGCAAACTCGAGGGTCTCGTCAAGCAGGCGATTGACCGAGATCTTTGTATATACGAGATCGGTGAATTTGGTGGAATTGAGCAGGTCGGTGATCAACTGGTTGATTCGGGCGCTGTTTCGATTGATCATCTCGAGCATCAGCTCGCCATTCTCGGGACGTAGACCGTTCAGTTCGGTCTGAAGCTGCTCCACCGCAAGGTTGATATTTGTGAGCGGATTACGGACCTCATGGGCGATGGTGCGGGCGATGCGGCCGGTAGCGGCGAATTTCTCGATGCTGCGCATGCGGATCAACTCCTTATTGGCCTGGTCGAGGTCGCCGATCCTTTCCTGCAGTTGTCGCTGGTATTCCGCCGCCCGGCGGTCCGCTTCACGACGGGCCTTATTCTCTTTGGAATACGTATAATAGCCGAGCAGGGCCATGGCGATCGCAAGGCCGAGGGACAGCAGGATCACGTTGTTAAGCGTGTGATACCGGCTTGACATGCCGGCGAGCCGGGTTTGTAGCCGCCGGCGTTCGGTACCCTGGATATCACTGACTAGCGTACGGATATGGTTCATGATCTCGAGTGAAAAGAATCGTTGGACGCGTGTGCTGTCGGAAAACTGGAAAGGGTGCCGGGTGGCTTCAGCCAGGCCGGCGTTCATCACGTCATACTTTTTGTCGATCAGCCGCCGCAGCGTGGTGAGGTCGGAGTGTTCCTCCTGGTCGCGGCCGGTTTCGGTCAGCAGGGCGGAATAGACCGAGTCGACGTCATGCCGGCTTTCCCGGTAAGGAAACAGGAACCGCGGGTCTTTCATCAGAAGGTAGCCGCGGAAGCCGGATTCGGCATCCTTGATGAGGGAAGCAAGCGTTTCGGTCCCGATGATAATCTTGTTGGAATGATCGACGAGCCTGGCTTCGCGGAGGAGTTCGGAATTGGCATAAAGCGTAAGCAGGTAGGAGGCTACCAGCAGGAAAAAGGCCGTACCATAGCCTACACGGACGCGCAGATCGATCGCGAATTTTCGGATGGCAGTTTTCATGTGCTTGACTCTTAAAAGCGCAGTTAGGGTCGGGGCCGTCGTTCAACCGGCCGCTTCGGTCCAAACAGAGATGGAACCCGCGTCCACAAAGAATTCTCCTTTTCCCTCGCCGTCGATAACGACCCGCTCCCGTCGCTGGCCGAGGCGGTCTGAAAATGTCTTGCCGGCGTGGCGCTGGCCGATCTCCATCGTTTTATTGCCGTCGTCGCCATTGCTGAGCAATACGGCGCAACCGGAACCCGGATGCTCGTCATCCCCTTCCCGGGTCCAGCCGATGCAGTTGGCGTGGTCAAGATAGTCGCGCTGCAAACCATAGGCGAAATCTTTTCGCGCCTGCATCAGCGTTTCAAGTTGCGACACCACCGGTAAAGAAATCTCATATTCTTTGCCGTCGTGGCCCTTATCCTTGTATTGGGCTCCATAAAGGTCGGGATAAAATACACAGGGATACCCTTTTTCACGCAACAATAACAACGCGTAGGCATGCGGCTTGAACCAATCCTCGACCGGAGCCTCCAGGGACTGCAGCGGCTGCGTGTCGTGGTTGCCGGCAACGGTCACCGCCAGATCCGGCCGGACGCCGACAAGGGTATCGTCAAAAATGGTTGTCAGATCAAATTCGCGGCCGCCTTTCGATGCCGCTTCGATTTTGTGATGCAGGGCGGCGTCGAAGAGGCTCATCCGGCTGTCGGTGGCTTCGATGTATTTGAGCAGCAGCGGCAGGTTGCCGGGGGCCCAGTATTCCCCTACAATAAAGAAATCTTTCCCGGCAAGTGCGCGCATATGATCGACCCATTCATTGATAAATTGCGGTGACATATGTTTTACGGCATCCAATCGTACGCCGTCAAATCCGGTCTGGCGGAAATACCATTCACCCCAGCGCTTCAACTCTTCGCGGACGGCCTGGTTCCTGAATTCGACGTCATCGTACATGAGATAGTCGTAATTTCCTTTTTCGTCGTCGATGACTTCTTCCCAACTATCGCCGAAATCATTCATGATCGTATATACGCCCGTCTCTTTTGTCCGGTTGTCATAGTCGACGCCGGTGAAGCACCGGTAATCCCAGACAAATTGTGAGTACTTTCCCCGCCGGCCGGGGAAAGTGAATTTTGTGTACGCTTCGATGTCGAAAGGTTCGCTGACAAACTTCGTCCGGTCCTCGGGGTCTACTTTCCGGACTTTTACCACCTCGGTCTGGTCGCCGCCGGCTTTATGGTTGAGCACAATATCGACATAGACCTGCATGCCGGCCGCGTGCACCGCGGCAATGGCGTCGAGATATTCTTTCCTGGTCCCGTATTTTGTTCGCACAGAATTTTTCTGATCGAATTCTCCCAGGTCCCAGAGGTCGTAGATATCGTAGCCTACGGAATACGTACCGTTGGTGCCTTTACTGGCGGGCGGCAGCCAGACTGCCGTAAAACCCAGGCCGGCCAGCCGGTGGGCTTCCCCTTTTAGTTTGTTCCAGAGACTGCCGTCGGAGGGATAGTACCAATGAAAGTACTGAAGGATCGTGCCATTTTGCATGGCAGTCCATACAACCAGAATGATACCATAATTTTCCCGGCAATTTTCGGTCCTCCCGGCTGAGGGGCAAACCCAAAGCCAAACGGAATTGAGGGATTGTGTAGAATTATTTGCTCACCTGCTCATCAATTAGCCGCCTTTCCCGTTGAACGGCAGATTGGCAAGGATTTTCGGTGCTATTAAGTGCGGAGATCGCTAACAACACGGAATATCATTGTAAACCAAAAAATCGAACCAAGATGAGCAACTCAAGAATCATTATCAGCTTTTTAGTGGGCGCGGCGGTGGGCGGTGCGCTGGGCATCCTGCTGGCTCCGGACAAGGGTACGGAGACGCGCAGAAAGATCGTTGAGAAAGGAAGCGAGATCGGCGACTCGATCTCTGAATTCGGCGGGACGATCAAGGACAAGTTCAATCAAATGGTAAACGGCGCGAAGGGAGGCGTTGACGCATGAACACCTTAGACGAACAGCAGCATGATATCGATATCCTCCTGACCGATGCGGGAGACTACCTTCAAACCAGGACGACACTGTGGAAACTTAAAGCGATCGAAAGTCTTTCGGACGTGTCCGGCGAACTGGTGTCCGGGTTGGCACTGATCGGGATAGCCTCGCTGGTCGTCCTGATCTTTAGCGCCGGTCTGGCCTTGCTGATCGGTTACTGGATCGGGAAGAGCTTCTATGGGTTTTTCATTATCGGGGGGATCTATGCGATCCTGGGCCTCGTTTTTTATGCATTCCGGAGTCAGTGGCTGAAGGAGCCTTTCAGCAATATGCTGATCCGGAAAATTCTAAAATAGGTACGTTAACCGGGCGTGACCCCGATTTTTAATTTCATATGGGCAAGATCAGAACTCTGGAGGAATTGCGGGAGGCGATCCGGGACCTGGAACACCAAAACTATGTCAATGAGCAACATATGCGGCGCAAGGTTTCAGAGCTGGCGGAACGGCTAAAGCCGGCCAATTTGTTGAAGAACCTGTTGGGCCAACTGCTGGGTGGAAAGGACATCCGGTCAAATTTGCTCCGGATGGCGGGCGGTCTCGTAACCAGCTTTATCGTCAAAAAATTTTTCAAAAACCGCGTGGCCCGGTGACGGCTTTTTCTTACCTTGGTTCCGGGACCAGAACTTTGGATTGCTATGAGCGTTGTCAATCTCCTGGGTGAAGATCTTCATCTCTGGAATGAATATCGCAGCGGGAACGCTGACGCATTTGGCGCGTTGATCCGCGTACATTACTCCGATCTTTTTCACTACGGGACCCGGTTTACCCGGGACGCGGAACTGGTCAAGGATTGTCTGCAAGACCTGTTTCTTGAACTTTGGATCAACCGCGAGACCATCAGCGAGACTTCCTTCGTCAAATATTACCTGCTAAAAGCGCTGCGTCGCAAACTAACCCGGCGGATCGGTCGATCGCGGTATACCGGGTCCTGGGAAGAGCTGCATTTTGAATCGCTTTTTGCCGGATCCAGTGCATGGGAACCCGGGATCGCACGGGAGGAGGGGTCGGCCGAACTGGCGAAGAAAATGCGCCATGCCCTCGCCGCCCTCGGCAAGCGACAACAGGAAGTCATTTATCTCCGCTTTTTTGTGGACGCGGATATTGACGAAATAGCCGAGATTATGTCGGTGAATCGCCAGTCCGTCTATAACCTGCTGCATGAATCCCTGAAAAAATTGAAAAAATTGTCGGTCCGGGCGAGTAGATTCTTTCTCTTTCCACCCTTATTGTAATACATGTCATCAGAATTTAACAGTATGGAGGACCTGGCCTTTTCCCGGTCGTTCCGCAATTGGGTATTGAATAAGGACGCTGCGGAGCGGGTTTTTTGGGAAAGTTGGGTGGCCCGTAATCCGGACAAAGCGGAAATGGTTAAATATGCCAAAGCCGTCATTTACGCGCTGCAGGGAAAAACCGTCCTGCTTTCCGAAGACGAGATCGACGAAGAGGTGCGCAAATCGGTGGCCCGGTTAAGAGAGGCCCCCCGATACATTCCGCTGGATGGACCGGAAAACAGACCCGGGCGATGGGTGGGCCGCCGTGGGTCCCAACGGGTATGGACATCGGCTGCCCTTTTCGCGCTGGTCGGATTGGCGGCGTATATTTTCTACCATATGCATGGCCAACGGGATCCCCTCGCAAAATTCCTGAACAGCCATAAGAAAGAATCGATACACCGGCAGGTCGCGAAAGACAAGGAAGATGAGGCGTTCAATTTGCCGGATGAAAGCCTTGTAAAGCTTGACAAGGCCGGCGAACTCTTTTATCTTGTTGACCGGACACCTGCAGCGTCACGTCGGGAGGTCTATTTGCGGGGGGACGCATTTTTCGACATCCGGAAGAATCCGTCTGCCCCGTTCCTCGTATATACGGACCAGATCATCGTTAAGGCCCTCGGTACAAGTTTTATCGTTCATTCCTTCCCCGCGGACATCCGGCCGTCCGTGACGGTTGTCACCGGCAACGTGTCGGTGTACGGGCAGGAGGATTTCTATTCCCTCGCGGAGACCGGCGTGGAACCGGCAGGGATGTTGTTGACGCCAAACCAGAAAGGGATATATGACCGCTGGACCGGGCGCTGGAAGCGAACGCTCGTCCATGCACCGCAACCGTTGCAGGAGGGGCAGGATTCGTCCCTGGTTTTTGATGCGACACCCGTTCGGGAGGTCTTTGCGCGGCTCGAGGAGTTATATGGGATACCCATTCAATACGATAAAGCGGGTTTGGCTCATTGCCGTCTTACCCTCCGGCTGGGAAGGGAGTCGTATTTCAGCCGACTGCAGGCGATCTGCCGGTCGATCGGCGGGACGTGGGAAGTGATCGACGGGAACGTCGTGGTAACCGCTCCCGCCTGTCAGGACAGATCCGGCGGCGGTTCGGAAAGATAAAGAGCCGGATCGATGAGCACGATGTCACGCAGGATGCGGATCCGCTCGTCTTCCCCCCTTTGCCGGAGGAAGGTAATTACCTCCTGTAACAGAATGCGGTACAAAAAGACCCCCGGTCTTTCTTCCGAGGCGAATTCCTGCCGGTTCTCCCATAGCGCGGCCAGGACATCTTCCGTCAGCTTGGCGAGATCCTCCTTATCGGATAAGCCGGTGAGACGCGCGGCAGCCATAAAAACATTCGGGTAGTAACGATCAATAAAATCTTTCAAATCTGCAAAATTTTGATAATGAGCACATTTCCGGCCAGGGGCCGCCAGCGGCGGCCCGCCCGAAAGGCAGACGGTTGAGGCAGGCCGAAATGCGCAAAATTTTGATAATGAGCGCATTTCCGGCATAAAATTTGCTGCAAAAGCATAACTTCAACTGCACCGACCTCATTCGGTTATACACAATCGGCCCACACTTCCTGTGATTAACCCATCAACATTCTGGCTGAACAGCATTTAATGCATTAGCATCAATCCTGTCACATCAAATTGGGTAATGTACGGCACCCTTCCGCTACGTTACCTTTTTTTTGCTTGGCCGCCGAAGCGTCAGCGAAGGCGACCCTTGTCCATTTCACTTAGCACCAAAAAGCGTCCATGGCCACGCCTTCATGTCGTGAAGATAGGGCGCTTCCCACCGGTATTGTGGATGTGCGGCAAAGAAAGGAGCGGCCAGAAAGTCGTCGCCGTTGGGATTACCCATGTGGGCCCAGAACTTAAGATCCTTTGCCAAACCGGCCGTCGTAATTTTAGCCTGGACGGTTCCACCGGGAAAAAAGGGCGGCCAGCTCCATTCCGGACATCCTTTCGGGTCGGTGTCGACCCGGCCCGCAATAACACAACGACTGGCTTCCCTGGCTTTGGTGAGTTCGTTATAACTGTCACCCTCGATCGTCTTGCCCGTCTCGGCATCGATGCGCCCTTTGTACTGATCCGTGAGATGATCCCAGCGACGATGCCGGGCATTTGGCGAATTGGTGCTGTCATGGGGATCGAAGGTTGTCTCTTCTCTTGTCAGTTTTTCATCGCTGGGAAAATTCGATCCTACATAGATGCCGTCGGACGTCCGCCATACCCGAAAGTCCTTCAACCCGAGTTCGAGCCGGGCAATTTCATTGGTTTTTGTATCGCCGACAAGCCAGTCGTTCGCATAACCACCGTTGTTACCTGTCGTCATAATGCGGACAAAGTCGTCAATGCTGTTGGCATATTGTGCCGCTTTCCGGGCACGGACAAACTCGGGTATGCCTTTCGGATCGAACCCCTTGAACCCGGTGATGGTCGTTTCGGTAATCAGGATGCCGGCCGCGGAAACAACGAAATCATCACCGCTGTGTATAAGCCCGGGCATGCAATCCATGATAAAATGATTTCCGGATCCCGGAACGATATCCGCGATGACATTCCACCGTTCGCCACCCATATAGTCGGTCCAGTTGTTATGGCCGATGGCGATCTTGCCGTCGGCGGTATAGCTGCCGGTCGCGATGAACCCGCTGCAGTTCCCCGGTGCCTTATTGTCTCCTGCGCCGGGTGTCTTCTGATCCGCCAGCCAGGGAACATAGTATTGGGAAAGCTCGATGTTCCCGTTCAGGGCGACGATATCATAGATATCGAAGGATTTGCCTTTTGCCCTCAGCCCTTCCGTGATGCCTTTGATCTCGTCCTGGTATTCCTTATCGATCCGGGCCCAAAACATTTCTTTTGCAGCCTTCCGGTAAAACGCCCAATCCTTTCCGGACAGATGCGGGAGCGAGAGCTGAAACGAGTGGATGAGATCCTCAATTTCCGCGGCCAGCAGATAGCCATGCTGGTAACCGATCTCCCTCGGGCTGCCTTCGAGGTGGACAAAGATCCAGCCGTTCTTGTCTTCCCGGGAGGCTTTGCCGAGCCGGGGATCCGGTTGTTGGGCCTGGTTGACGGAACAGAGCAGCGCCAGCGCTGCAAGCAGGGTAGTTATTCGCTTCATTCCCGGAAGATAATTAAAAAACCTCACCAAGGTTCACAAAAAATCCCCTCGATCCGCAGCTGCCCCAACCATAGTCGATGCAGAGATTGGTGCGGGAAAATTTGTTCAGGCTGATGCGAAGACCCATACCATATCCGGGTTGGACATAGGTGTATCGATCCGAATTGGGTTCGGTAAAAGTCTGGGCGTTTGCAAAGACCACGCCGCCGAGCAAACCGTTGCCCGTGATGCCAAAGCGATATTCGGATTCGAGATAGAGCATGTTCAGGCTGCGGTATCTTCCCTGGATAAAGCCCCGGCCGGTATTGCTGTAGGGATCCCAGCCGGTACTCGGAAGGAGAAGGTAGGGGGGGCGGCCGTTCCCGAGCGTGAACCAGTCATAGCTCCAGAACGCCAGCACGTTGCGGTTGCCCGACGGGAACGGGATATATTTGCGGGCGTCCATAACAAGGGAAGCCCAATTGTTATCGCTGCCAAGTACGGTGAAATTGGGCCGATAGATCAGACTTAGATAGTTGCCTTTTTCCGGATTGATGGGATTGCGGCGTGAATCATACAATACATGCAACGACACGCCGGAGGCGACCGCATTCTTTGTCCAGCCATAGGTCTCAAAACCGGACGGCTTTTGGTTGGATGGTTCGAGCTCCCGAATGTTCCAGAAGTAATCGAGGTCGTAGCCAAGTCCGCCGTAAAAATTCTTGCCGATCGTCCGGAGAATCGCCTGGTGAAGCCGCAGATAACCGTAATCGATGTTGTCGGCGCTGTCCGCCGGGGTGTTGCCGCCGAGACCGTAAGTCAGGGAAGGGTAGTGAAGGAAACGCCAGTCCGTTATGATATTGTAGCGGTTGCCCTTTGTCCAGATATCGGCCTGGACAGGGAAAATAACCTGGTGGTATTGAGAATAGGTGACGCTGGTCAGGATAGTGGAAAGATTGGTCTCGCCTTGCTGGCTGGCGTAGAAGGCGAAATTGGAGCTCAACACGCCGGCAAATCCCGTTTGAAGGGTATATCCCGCCACCGGCAGCGCCGAGATATGAAGCTTCCCCTCTTTTTGTTGCAGCGTATCGATCCGGCGGGTGTGATATCCTTGGAGAAAGGACCGGCCAAGGTCGACCAGGTCAAGTTGATTACCAATAAAACTATTTTGGGCCGTGGCTTGCAGCGTCAACAGCAGGACAACCAGGTATGTCGGCACACGTCGGTTCACAGGGTATCGGGTTAGGGACCGTTTGGATTAATAACGCCTGAAAATGATAAAAATTATGAATATGACCGGAATTCCCGGGTCGGCGTCGGAGGCCCGCTATTTCAAACCAGGGGCCGGTTGGAAGAAGGACCCATTCCGGTGATTTCGACGGTTTTATTCAGATCCCCGTCGGAACCTATACCGGCTACCGGGACCCCGATGATCGCCGGGGCTTCGACCGTCTCATCCAGCTTATGCAGTTCGAGGATGGTCGTTTTTCCGTCTCTGCTTTCCCGGTACATGGGGACGAATTTTCGGTTGAACTGGATCTCGTTGTAGGTGTAGGACGTTCGTTGCTGGACAAAATTGGAGAAGACGTCGTCAAAGCCGCGGATCAGGATGTATAGCTCCACGTCGGCGGCCTGCATGTCTTCCCAGCTAAATCCGGCCAGCGGGCTCTTGGAGTCGATGGGGTGCACAACCGTCCAGTTCATTGGAAGGCTTTCCACTCTGCTGCGCTCGAGATCAAGATCGTAATATCGGTATTCGGCGGTGCCGTCCATCGCGACTTTCAGCCCGATATTGACGCGGATCTGGACGTCGGTCAGCGTATGGTTATCTTTATAGGGGGCGAAACGAAACATCAGCGCGGCGCCGCCCTTATAGGGACTTATCAGGGCCTTTTCGCTGAACAGGAGGTAGGCGTGCGGGCGGGAGAACCTCCCGTACATGAGACCGGTGCCGATAGCCAGGGAAAGGAAGCCGCACAGGGCTTCGACAGCCGCCACGAGGTTGGCGGCACCGCCGACGGGGTTGACCCGGCCATAGCCGACGGTGGTGAAGGTCTCCGTGCTGAAGAAAAAGGCTTCCTTGAATTTGCCCCAGGAGGTGTTGGCGATAACCCCCTGCAGTTGCTGCAGGCCGATCACCAGGTAGATCATGGCGAACAGCAAATTGACCGCGATAAAGAAAGCCAGAATAATAAGCGCGAGGCGCCAAAGGGGCTGGGTCAGCATATTATAGAAGATGCTGTAGCGGCGGACCTGGGGTAAGCCTTCTTTCCGGAGGTTGAAAGTTCCGTCCTTATTGATGAACCGGCCACCGTAGCTTTCGGCATTGGTACCGAAGCCGGTGTCGTTGTTCACCTTCAAATTCGGGTTGATAATCTTGCGCGTGGCCATGATGCAAATCTAATATTTCCTTAGCGAACGAGCGCTTCATAAAGGACTTCTACAGGATGCAGGGCGCTTTTGCCGGTCCCGTCCTTGATCTGGTGCCGGCAGCTGGTTCCGGGGGCGGCAATAATGGTCGCCTCCGGCTGGTCGCGAACGGCAGGCAGCAGGACCAATTCGCCGATCTGCCGGGATAGCTGGAAATGCTCCGCTTCATACCCAAAAGAGCCGGCCATGCCGCAGCAGCCGGATGGGATCGTCCTTACGGAATAATTAACGGGCAGCGACAGGGCTCTTACCGAACCGGCGGTGGAGGTCAATGCCTTTTGCTGGCAATGACCATGCAGCAGAACGGTTCGTGGCTCGCTGGTGAATTGTTCGGCCCGGATATGACCCGACCCGATCTCACGGGCGATAAAATCGTCGATCAGATAGCTGTTACGGGCAAGCGTTGCGGCGCCGGGCAGCAGCATGTCGTCCGCGAGGTCGGGGTATTCATCGCGGAAGGTCAGGATGGCGGAAGGCTCGATGCCGACGAGCGGCGCGTCTTCGGTGATCAGGGACTGGAGGGCGCGGATATTTTGGTTGGCGATGATCTGCGCGCGACGAAGCAGGCCTTTGGACAGATAGGTCCGGCCGCTTTCTTCATGGTCGGGGATGATGACCTCGTAGCCGAGGCGTTCGAGGAGGAGGATGGCTTTGATGCCGATTTCTACGTCATTGAAGTTGGTGAACTCATCGCAGAACAGGTGGACCCGTCTTGCACCCGCTTTTGGCGCATGGTTCTTTTTGTACCATCGCCGGAGTGTCGTCTTATAAAGCAGGGGCATCGGGCGATCCGGCGCAAAGCCCACGAGCTTTTTAACTTGCCGGGATTGAACGAAACGGTTGTACACACCCGGCATCAGCATCCCCAGACGCGCGGTGGCGGTGAAACCAGCGATCAACCGGCTTCGTAGGGGAACGCCGTTGGCATCGTAGTAATGCTGGAGGAATTCCGCCTTGAGCTTGGCCATATCGACATTGGAGGGGCATTCCGACTTACAGCCTTTGCAGCTGAGGCAAAGGTCCATTACTTCATAGATCTCCCGGTGGTCATACCGGTTGGCCTGGGTGGAGTGGGTCAGAAATTCGCGTAGGATATTCGCCCGGGCGCGGGTGGTATCCCGCTCATTTCGCGTAGCCATGAAGGAAGGGCACATGGTGCCTCCGGACAACTGGGTTTTGCGGCAGTCGCCGGAACCGTTACACTGTTCCGCATGCTGGAGGATATTCTGGCGATGGAAGCGGAAGACGGTTGGAAAAGGCGGTGTCCGCTGCCCCGGTTCGTAGCGCAACATGGAGTTCATGGGCGGAGTGTCCACGATCTTTCCCGGGTTGAAGATATTCCCGGGGTCCCAGGCTCGCTTGACCTCCCTCATCAGCTGGTAATTCCTTTCGCCGACCATCCGCGGGATGAATTCGCCGCGAAGGCGGCCGTCACCATGCTCGCCGCTTAGCGAGCCGCGGTATTTTTTCACGAGCGTAGCTATTTCTTCGGCAATTTGGCGAAAAAGCGCATTGCCTTCCTTTGTCTTCAGGTTGATGATGGGGCGCAGGTGGAGTTCGCCGCTGCCGGCATGGGCATAGTGGACGGAATGCAAACCGTATTTTTTCAGGATCTCATTGAAATCCCGGATGTATGCCGGAAGGTCGTTTACATCGACCGCTGTATCCTCGATCACGGGCACGGCTTTGTCGTCTCCGGGAAGGTTGCTGAGCAGCCCGAGGCCAGCCTTGCGAAGGTCCCAGATCTTTTTTGTGTCTTCGCCAAAAAGGAGGGGAAAATGATAGCCGACCCCGGCAGCACGCATTTCGGTCTCCACGTTGCGGGCGAGCTCGCAGATTTCGTCACGCCCGGCTTTTTTAAATTCGATGACGAGGATAGCTCCCGGGTCGCCTTTGACAAACCAGCGGTTCTTCCGCTGCTGGATATTGTCCTTTGTGCATTCCAAAATATAATGGTCGATCAGCTCGCTGGCCGTCGGTCCATAGTTAAGCGCGACCAGGTTGGCCCGAAGCGCCTCATCGATCGTATGGAAGTGAACACACAGCAGGCCGGTCTCTTTCGGCGGAAGGGGCGAAAGGTTGAGCTTGATCTCCGTAATGAACGCCAGGGTGCCTTCTGAACCGGCGAGGAGCGAACAAAAATTGAAGTCGGGGCCGCCCGCAGTAAACGGCGCCGTTTCGACAAGAAGATCGAGTGCATAACCGGTATTCCGCCGTTCGACGCTTTGCTTCGGAAACTCGTTCCGGATCGATTGCTGATTGTCATAATTGCCGAGGATGCTTCGGATCTGCCGGTATAGTTGGCCTTCGGTTCCCGGAGCATCACATCGCGCGTGAAATTGATCGGGCCCGAGTGACTGAAAGGTGGCTTCTGTGCCGTCGCTCAGCAACGCGGTTACCGCGAGAAGATGTTCGCGGGTGCTGCGATAGACGATGGAGTTGGAACCACAGGAATTATTGCCGACCATTCCGCCGATCATGGCCCGGTTTGCCGTGGACGTCTCGGGTCCGAACAGCAAGCCATAGGGGCGAAGGAACAGGTTCAGCTCGTCACGGATCACCCCCGGTTGGACCCGAACCCATCTTTCTTCGGTATTCAGCTCGAGGATGCCGGTAAAATATTTGGAGACGTCCACTACGATCCCTTTACCAACGACCTGACCCGCAAGCGAGGTGCCGGCGGTGCGGGGGATCAGCGATGTCCTTTCCGCATGCGCGAACTCGATGAGCCTTCGGAGGTCTGCGATCGTTTTGGGAACCGCGACCGCCTGGGGGAACTCGCGGTATGCGGAGGCGTCGGTGGCGTAAAGCGTGCGGGTGGTGATATCCTGGTACAGTTCTCCTTCCAGTTGACTGGCCAATAAGTTCAGTTGTTCGCTCATAGTAGAATTTCGACAAAAAATTGTTTCACAATCTAATTTTTTGTCTTAACACCGTTAATGTCGTGACCGGGCTCCGCCCGGTTTAGGCAACAAAATTACTCCATTTTTGGTTGCGGTGATCCGGTTTCAGTTGCGGTGATCCGGCGCGTAAATGCAGACCCATGGATGACGCGTGTCATTGCGCCAAAACCGGTTCCAGATAGCGGAAGGATCGTAGTAAAAGCGATGATGAAAGGGTTTGAGATCCGACCGCAGCAGCGGGGAGTCGAGCAGATGAAGTTCGCCGTGCGGACGGAGATAGGTCAAGGCATTGCGGATCAACTCCGGAAGGCTGGGGAAGTATTGCAGGGTGGCGGCGACGACGATGATATCGAAAGACAATTCTTTCAAAACATCTGAAAAGAATTCGCCATATATGAATTTCAAATTGCGTTGTTTGCGGAATACGCGCGCAGCCTGGCGAAGCTCGCCGAGATTGGGATCCAGGCCGATGACCCGGCTTCCGGGCACGTCGGCAAGCCGGTGGGAAAGCCAGCCGTTGCCGCAGCCAATTTCGAGGATCCCCGCGGCTTTTTTGTGTATGGAAAGGTACCGGGCAAGCCGGTTGGCGGAAGCAATCCGTCCTTCCCATTCCCGCCGGCGCGGATGGCCCGTCATGAGATAGGGCAGCTGCGCTACCTCTCTGTCGGTATACAGGTTGTGGCTGTCAGGCGCTCGGCCGGGCACATTAAGTCCGGGCAGTCCGGGAACGTAAATATTGCTGGGTTGATAGACGTCAGTTAGGAGCATTTTCCGGAGATTGTTCGTTGCAGTTGTTGTGATACTCCCCGATACGATAAAATGAAAGAGAAGGATGCCCCGGGAAGGGCGGGGATTGATTTTTTACGTTTATTTTTGCGATCATGTTAAAGATTGCTAAAACGGTGCTGTTGGTCAATGTTTTATGTCCGGCAATCCTGGTGGCGCAGCGGCCGGACCGGTTGGAACCGAAAGCGGGGCTGGTGCGGCTCATCGACGGTAACCTCCGGCAAGCGGTCAACCAGTATAAGATCCTGATGGGGCGGGTGCCTTCGGACCGGATGCCGCGAAGTTACACGGCAGCCAATGCAACCCTCATTACAAGCGACGCCGATTGGTGGACAAGCGGTTTCTATCCGGCCACCCTATTCTATCTTTACGAAGATTCGCATGATACCGCGATGTTGAACGAGGGGGAGCGGCGTCTCAAGTTGCTGGAAAAGGAGCAATACAACAGGGGAACGCATGATCTGGGGTTCATGGTGTATTGTCCCTTCGGGAACTTCCTCCGGCTGATCCGTTACAGCCATGTCCGGCAGCCGGAAGCGCCGGTCGACAGTGTACTGATGAACGCCGCGCGATCGCTTTCCACGCGGTTCAACCCGAGGATCGGGTGTATCCGCAGCTGGGACAGCAAACCCTGGAATTACCCGGTGATCATCGACAACATGATGAACCTCGAACTATTGTTCTGGGCCACGCGGGAGAGCGGGGACTCCTCGTTCTACCGGATCGCGGTGACGCACGCCACCACCACGATGCGCAACCATATCCGGCCGGACTACAGCTCGTTTCACGTCGTGGACTACGACACGGCGACCGGCCGGGTACTTTCCCGGAAAACGGCGCAGGGGTACACCGACTCTTCGTCGTGGGCGCGGGGCCAGTCCTGGGGACTTTATGGATATACCATGGTATACCGGTATACGCATGATCCGGCATATCTGGATCTGGCAGCGCATATCGCCGACTACATCCTTGCGCATTTGCCGGCCGACAAAATACCTTACTGGGATTATAACGCGCCGGGCGGCCAGCGGGTGTTGCGGGATGCGTCGGCCGCTTGCATCCTGGCCAGCGCGCTGATCGAATTGAGCCGGGACGTGCCGGCGGCGAAAGGTCGCGGTTACCTGGATGTCGCCGAGCAGATCATCGTAACCCTATCTTCGGGTACCTATCATGCCGTGGTCGGCGCGAACGGCGGATTTCTGCTTATGCATAGCGTCGGCAATCTGCCGGGACGTTCGGAGGTAGATGTACCGCTGACATACGCGGATTATTATTTTGTCGAGGCGATGCTGCGGTACAAAAATCTCGATCATTCGGACCGATGGTGAAGGGCGGCCAGGATCCGTTGCACCATTCCATCCATCGCGCTATTCTCGATCCAGCGGACAACGGCGACAAGTTCATGCTCGGGATCGACATAAACAAAATTAGTCCCGTTGCCGATGTGAACGAAGGAAGTAGCGGGTGCATCCGGAAGCAGCTTGCGATCGGTGTTGAGGAACCAGTTCATATAGCCATAGGTCGGTTCCGCAGAGGTTGGTGTCAGCGCCTGCCGCACCCAGGCGTCGGAGATGAGTTGTCTGCCATTCCAATTACCGCGATGCAGCGTAAGGAGACCAAACCGGCCCAAATCAAAGGCGTTGATAAACATGCCGCCTCCCCAGTGACCACCGCCGCTGACGGATTGCACCGGCTGGCCGTCGAGCACGATCCAGGCATTGCGATAGCCGTTCCATCTCCAGGTATTGGAAGCGCCGATCGGATCCATGATAAATGTTCTCAACACCTGCGGCAACGGCTGACGCCAGACACAGGTGGCCGCAAGCGCGAGTGCGTTCACGCGAACATCGTTGTATTTCCAGACCGTGCCGGGAGCGTTGCGGGGCCGTGTCAGCCATTCCTCCGGTTTGCCGCCGGGACGGTCGGCCCAATCGGGTTTGCCCCACAGCGTTCCTTCCCAGTCGCTGGTTTGGCGCAGCATGACTTCCCAAGTAAGCAGACGATTGTGAGGACTGTCGAAGGGATAGAGCAGTTGGGGTTTTCCCAGGTCCTCGGGCGTACGTACGATATTCGCCGGGTTATAAACCTCAATAGGCGGAATATAAGAAGCGACAGTATCCGTCACACTCCGGATGAGTCCCTGGTCAACGGCCAATCCCACGACCGTGGATAAAAAACTCTTCGTTATGCTGTTGGTCATATCTACGCGTGCGGGTTCGCCCCATTCCGCGACGATGAATCCCTTATAGATGATGAGCCCGGTGGGTTCTCCGCGTTCTTTAAAAGGCCCGATGCCTTCATCAAAAGGTTCCGCCTTCCCAAAGCTTTCCGCTTGCGCAAGTTCCTGATCGCGCGGGGCCCTGGACTCCTTTTCGCGGGCAAAGCGGATGGCTTCCTGCAACGCGCCGGAGTCAAGACCGAGCGAGCCGGGACTGCGGCGCTGCCATTCATATCGGGAAGGGAAATACGTTTCGGTGGCGGCATCCCGGGTATGCCTGGTTCTTGATTGGGCGCCCGCGGCAAGAGTCAGAAAAAGGATGGGGAGAAAGGGAAGTCTTTTCATCCCCGGAAATTACAATTTCTTCTGCAATGCTTTCAGATCGAGTTGGGTATCATAGGTCCTGATGGTCCCTGCGAGACGGAGGAGAAGCGCTTTTGCCTTACCGGCATCGCCCGGTTGAAATACCGGCGCGTTTAAGTCCATGATCTGATCGTAAAAGATAGTAGACACGTAGATTTGGTGGCTGATCAGCTTCTGGTCCCGGGGAACTTCGAATGACCATACGAGGAAAATGCGGTTTTGAAGGGTGATCCATTGCGTCGTGAGGTTACTATAATTCTGGTGGAGCTTCTTTTTGTAATACGAGAGCTCGAAATTCATATAGCTCGTCAGGATTTCCTGTTCCCGCGCAGGGGTCAGGTTCCTGAGGTCGATGGATTTGTCGACAGGTACCAACGTGGCCTGCAGGATCTGCTTGTTGACGGTTATAAAACCCGGAACATCCGAAAGCTTGGCTGACGAAGCTACTTCGAGCGTAAAGGAGTGTGAACCGGCATAAGCGATCATGGACTTCTTCTTGCCAATGAGCAGGCTGGCGTGGACATTGTCGGATGAAGCAGATTGCGCGAAGCCACCGAGGGCGATAGCATGAATAAAGAGGGCAAGGAAGAGACGCATGACGGTCTGGTTGAGTGGTTTTACGCATGTAAACGAAAAGAGGACCAAAATCGTATCTTTACCGATTCTATTAAAAGACCTCGAGTTGAATATGAAGAACGCGTGGCTGTCAGCCGCCATGGTCCTGTAGTTGACAACGCACCAGGCGATTACCGGGTGGAGGCGTAATCTGCAGAAGACCTACGTTGAGTCGCTGTTGCCGGTCCTTAATCCTGCCGCACCGCCTTGCGGCCTGTCGTCCGGCCTGGTTTTTTTGTTTGGGCCGAATACGAAGAACACCTGGAAACCGGACCTAACGAGATGTCGAACCAGATGCGGGAGTAACCCGGATGAGCGCATCGGCGGAGACGGTCAGCCGGATGTACTTCCTGAGATGATCGTCGTAGTACCGGCAACGGACCTTGTATTCCTGTACCTCTTCCACGACAAGCTTGATATCCAGCAATCCCGGAAAGGACACTTCCTGGCCTACCTTTAAATCGTCATACATGGAGACCTAATTTTAAGGGTAATAAAAGGAGCCTAACCGGAAGTTGAAAGGTAAAGAACGGCAGGCAAATAACCAAGGTTTTGTAGGTATTTACCTGTATTTTTCTACCCAGTTTCCGGTGAGGGGACGTAAATAATTGTCAGAAAGGGCGCACTATTTGCATCCGTTGGACAAAGGTTTCTATATGAATAATGCAGATGAAAGACAGATGTTCGATCAAAGACCGGTGATCAATCTCGGTGAGCGCGAGCGACTGGCCAGCGCACTGGCCGGATCGCTGCTGATTTACGCCACCGCAAGGCGACATCGGATCAACACGTTATTATTGTTGGGAGGCGGGTACTTGCTGTACCGGGCTGTAACGGGGCATTGCGCCCTGTCGGCGATATCCGCGCGAAGGTCGCGGGCGGCGGGCGACGATATGAAGGTGCGGGCGCAGTTGGTGGTCAACAAGCCGAGGGCGGAGGTGTATGCATTTTGGCGCCGGCTGGAGAATCTCCCGATGTTCATGACACACCTCGAACACGTCGACGAGTTTGATGACCGGACTTCGGCCTGGCGGCTAAAACTGCCCGGGGGAGCAGGAGACGTCCGGTGGGAGGCAAAAATTGTAAAGGATGAAAAGGATACCGAGATATCGTGGCATTCGGTGGAAGGCGCCGCCGTCCGGAATACGGGTAAGATCAACTTTGCGGACACCCCGGGCAAAGGGACCCGGATCGATGCCATGATCTCCTACGGCATCCCTCGCGGACCTATCGGGGACCGCCTGGCCGCGCTGTTAACTCCATCCTTCCGGCAGCGGATAGAAGAGGATATCCAACGTTGCAAAAAATACCTGGAATCGGAAATGCATGCTCACTAAGAAAAAACAACGTCAATATCTCTATGAGAAGGAGCAGCAATGGCTGAATGAACTGACTATTTTCGGTGAGACGCAGGATGAGAATGCGCTGCACCGGTTGCGGCTGGGGATCAAAAAGATCCGGGCGCTTGTCCGCCTGACGGAAGGTGTTCGGGGAAAGCGGTTATCCGGGGACTTGCGGCCCCTGAAGAAGATGTTCCGGCAAGCGGGCATGATCCGGGACACCCGGAGTCAGCTACGCCTCCTCGAACAGCATCAGCTGCTGTCACCCGACCATAGGGAGCTTCGGGTACTTCAGTTAAAGGAAGCCGCGGACAAATTCTGCAGGTGTGTTACGGATTACCGGAAAGAGGGAAGAAAAGCGGCACGACTGCTGCTGGCGGATGTAGAGGCGATTCACGGCAGAGCGATCCGCCGCTGGTTTGCCGGTGAGATCATTCAAGCGGGTGTTCTGCTGACGAAATCGGGAGATGAGCTCCACCTTGCCCGCAAAAAGATCAAAACCCTCCTATACGTCCAAAAAATGCTCCCGGAGAAGCAGGTGCATCAGCTTAGACTGGACACGGACTACCTGGACCAGATCCAGGATGCCATCGGGAGTTGGCACGATTGCGTGGTAGCGGCCGCCGGTCGGCCGGATCAGGGCGATGCCGGCGAAAGTCAAATGATACAGGAATGCCGGGCAAAGGAGCAGATCATCCGCGTGCTGGCAGATGACTTTCACCGCAAAGTGCATCGGTGATACAAGCAAGATCATATTCTAATTGATTTCTAATCCAACCGGCAACATTATAGATGGCGTGTGCAATAAATTTGCAGGATGAAAACCACTGAAAATTCGATCCCGGTCAGTACCTCATTGACTGGTTTTTATCGAAAGGCACGGGCCCGAAGGAAGATGCCGGTGGATCGGCGGGTTTTCTATCTCAGCGTACAAGTTATTCTAAATGCCGTCCTGATCGGCATCATTGCAAAAGTCCTGGTCTATCTTATAGATGGTATTACCAATCTTGCTTTTTATGGACGGCTTTCCCTGGAACCGGCCGGGCCGGCCGGCAATCACTTAGGTGGCGCCGTTGTCCTTATCCCCATCCTTGGGGCGGTCGTCGTTGGATTGATGGCCCGGTTCGGGTCAAAAGCGATCGGGGGGCATGGCATCCCTGAAGCCATGGAAAAGATCATCCTGGATGAAAGCCGAATTCCGCCGGCCATCACTTTTCTTAAGCCACTGTCGGCAGCGATCTCGATCGGTACCGGGGGCCCTTTCGGCGCGGAAGGACCGATCATCGCAACCGGCGGCGCGTTTGGCTCCCTGACCGGCCAGTGGATGCATATTTCACCGGGCGAGCGCAAGATCGTGCTGGCGGCCGGAGCATGCGCGGGCATGGCCGCGATCTTCGGCAGTCCGCTGGCTGCGGTCCTGCTGGCAGTAGAGCTATTGCTGTTCGAATTCTCCCCGCGCTCGGTGATTCCCGTCGGTCTGGCTTGTGTGACGGGCGCCGGAATGCATTTCCTGCTTTTCGGGACGCGGCCGGTCTTCGGCATGTCGGCCATTCCGGTCCCGGATGACACGGCCCTTGCGATCTATGTCCTGTTGGGTGCGCTGGTGGGAGTCGTCGCGGCGCTGGTCTCAAAATCTGTCTATTGGATCGAGGATATGTTTGATCGTCTTCCGGTCCATTGGATGTGGTGGCCGGCAATCGGCGCGATCGCGATCGGGGTGGTCGGTTACTTTGCACCGCATACCATGGGCGTCGGCTATGACAATATTCAATGGCTCCTGAAAGGGGCAGCCCCGTTGGGCGCACTGGCCACATTGGGCGTCCTGAAATATGTGTCCTGGTCCATTTCGCTCGGCAGCGGCACTTCCGGCGGGACGCTTGCGCCGTTATTCACGATCGGTGGCGCGCTGGGGGCGGTGCTGGGTGGAATTGTGGTACAGCTATTTCCGTTAACGCACATCAATATCGCCACGGCCGCATTGATCGGGATGGCGGCCATGTTCGCCGGCGCTTCCCGGGCCTGGCTGACCTCAATTGTCTTTGCGCTGGAGACGACCGGCCAGATCAACGGCTTGTTGCCGTTATTGGGCGCCTGCCTGGCGGCCTACTTCGTCAGCTTTTTTCTGATGAAAGGCAACATCATGACGGAGAAGATCCATCGGCGCGGGGTGCGTACGCCGGATGCCTATGAGCCGGATGCGTTACGCGCGGTAACGGTTAGGGAGCTGTTGACGCCGGCGGATGCAGCGGTGGCGGGTCTGCCAACCTGCCGCGCTTCCGATGACGCGGGTCTGGCCGCGGAAATGATGGGTCAGTATAATACGGACAGCATCGCTGTAAAGGATGAGGACGAAGAGGGGAAGATCATCGGGGTGGTCACTTCCCGCTCGATCCTGCAGTATTATAGCAACCAGCGTCAAAAAGAGCAGGACTATCAATCGCCGGCCCGCACGCGGCGGATCCTGGTGCAGGGCCGCCGGATATTACGAACGTACAAAAATCAATGATATGAATAACGATCGGTATTCCACCTTTTTCAAAGCAATGATGACCGGATTGTTTGTCGGCATCATCGACACGCTCATTTGTCTGGTCTACAATATCACCTACCGGGACCTTACCGGTTATTTGCCTTCTTCGCTGATCAATGTGAGTTCGCTGATTTTTATGGTGAATATTTTGCTGCTGGTCCTTGGGATCGCCTTCTACTTCTTTTTACGAGCCTCGAAACGGGGCGATATTTTGTTCGAGGTCGCCACCGTCGGATTGACCGCGTGGTTGGTCTGGAAGACAACCAATCTAACCCGATTCGGCGATCCCAGGCTCGACACCGAGTTCCGGGGGCTGTTGGGGGGCATTATCCTGATCCTTGGAGTCAGCGCGGCGTGCATCCCGCTTCTGTACCGGTCCCGGCGATTCGTGGATGCGTTGATATAGCCGGGATCGTTGGGATCGACTACAACGCATTCAGTTTTTTCAAGGCCTTTTCCATGTCGATGCCTTTTCCAAGCACCGGTTTGAAAAGATCGCCCATTTCATTCAGACGGGCGGGCATATTCTTTATCGTGAAATCCTGCGTGGTCAGTCCTTTTTTCACTTCCTCCCAATGCAGCGGCGCCGAAACGGTTGCGCCGGGCTTTGGCCGTACCGAATATGGCGCGGCGATCGTTGCCTGCGGGCGGTTCTGCAGGAAGTCGAGGTACATCCTGCCTTTCCGTTGCGAGGTCATGCGTTCGATGGTTGTATAATCAGGGATCTCCCGGTGCACGTGCTGGACGACGACCCGCGCAAACTCTTTCGAGTGCTCATAGGTATACCTGGCGCCGAGTGGAAAATACACATGCATCCCGGTCGAGCCGGAGGTCTTGCAATAGCTGGAAATGCCGGCGGCATCGAGGATTTTCCTGGTGACCTGGGCCGCTTCGATCACCTTGCCGAAAGGTGTTTTTTTGTCCGGGTCGAGGTCGATGATGCACCAGTCTGGGTTGTCCGGGGTGAAGGTCCGGCTGCTCCAGGGGTTTAGCTCGATACAGCCGAGCGAGACCATATAAAGCAGACTGGCCTCGTCGGTGCAAACCAGGAATTCTTTGTCTTCGTTGTCGTCCGCGCTATGGTAGGGAAAGGTCTTGATCCATTCCGGCACTTTTCCGCTCACATTCTTTTGATAAAAGCTTGGGCCGGCGATACCGTTTGGATGCCGGTTCAGGGATTGAGGCCTGTCTTTTAGCCAGGGCAGAATGAAGGGAGCGACCTGGTAATAATAGTTAAGCAGGTCGCGCTTTGTATATTTTTCCTTCGGCCAAAAGATCTTACTGAGGTGACTGAAGGAAATGTCGTGCCCGTCGATATTTCGCGTTTGGGTCTCGTCGGAAGGGTTGAGCAGCGTCTTGCGATCTTTTGCCTTTACCGGCGCAGGGACCTTGTCGGCAACTGCCGGTGTGGCTGTCCGGCCGCCGGTTTTTTTACGCGGGGACTTCGATCTACCCCTTGCTGCCGCATCTTCCTCCGCAACGACCTTTTTTGCCGGCAGGGCTTTTTCGCGGACGACCGCTTTTGCATCCTTGTCTTCCCGCATGCCCTGGAAGGAAGGCTGCCGCATTACCCCGTCCGTCGTCATTTCGCGGAAAGCTACCTCACCAACCAGCACCGGTTTGAGCCAGGTAGCGGTAGCGTCGGGTGGGTTGGGTCGGAACCGGGAAGGTTGATTGACATCGGGTTCGGTCTCGAACGGGGACTGTTTTTGAATCAGGGGTTTAAATCGCTGCATCATCTCGCGTTGCATCTGTTCCGTGAAGCCGGTTCCCACCTTGCCGGTGTATTGAAGCCGCCCTTTCTCAAAGACCCCGACCAGGAGCGCACTGAAAAGTTTGGGGCTATCTTCGTTACGCGTGAAGCCGCCGATCACGACTTCCTGGCGACTCGCGGTCTTGATCTTTAGCCATTCCCGCGTCCGGATACCGGGACTATAAAGACTGTCGCTTCGTTTGGCCATGATGCCTTCAAGACCCAGTTGCTGGGCTTTGGCAAAGAATTTTTTGCCACCGGTCTCAAAACTTTCGCTGTAGCGTACGATGCCGTCGCCGGGCACGATAGATTGCAGGAGCGATCGCCGCTCCAGCAGCGGCAGGCCCGTAAGATCGCGGCCTTCCAGCCAGAGCAAGTCAAAGACGTAGTAGACGAGTGTGCCGTCCGCTTCGCTTCGCCAATTTTGAAGGTCGCCGAAATCGGACTGGCCTTTATCATTAAGAACGACGATCTCCCCATCGAGAACGACGCTGACAGGCCAGCCTTTCAAAGAATCGTAAACAGGGTAGTATTTCTCAAAGGATTTGTTGTTGCGGGAGCGAAGTTCCACTTTTCCTTTTTGGACATAGGCAAGGGCACGGTAACCATCCCATTTTATTTCGTATGACCAACCTTCGTCATCAAAAGGTTTGTCGACGAGGGTGGCCAGCATGGGGCTCACGTCTTTGGGGAAGGGTTTTTTCGGTGCGGCGCCCGGGATGGTGAGTTTGGCGGGCCCGGGTTTGCCGGTTGCACGGGTTTTGGCGGCCGTATCCTTCGCGGGGCGTTTTGTCACTTTGGCCTGCGCCGCCTTTTTCCGGTTACTGCTCCACAGGGGCGAGCGCGGGCTTTTTGCGATCTGTTCAATCGTCTTTTTCGAACGGACCGATTTGTCTTTATCTGTCACGGGCGCGTCGGTCGCGTAGCGGTCCCGGTGCTTGATAAGAAGCCAGGAGTTCTCGCCGCGGCCCTTTGTGCGGACAAGCGCAAACTCCCCTTTTAATTTTTTCCCGTCCAGCCGGAATTTAAGCGAACCGTCCCTGAGCTCTTTCAGCAGCACTTTTTCTTCGGCTGCCTTTGTTCCGTTGGTCTCGGCGAGTGGTTCGTAGGTCCCTTCGTCCCAGATCATGACCGTACCCGCTCCGTAGTTACCGGGCGGGATAATGCCTTCGAAGTTCTTATAGTCGAAGGGGTGGTCCTCTACCTCCATCGCAAGGCGTTTGTCGGCCGGGTTGAGAGACGGTCCCTTGGGGACGGCCCAACTCTTAAGCACGCCGTCCATCTCCAGCCGGAAATCGTAATGGAGATGGGAAGCATCGTGTTTTTGGACGACGAACTGCAAGGCCTTTTTGTCAGGCCGTCCGCCCTGCGGTTCGGGGGTATCCGCGAAAGAGCGCTTTTTCCTATATTCTTTTAGTGCCATACCAGGTGATTGTCGATAGATCTCCGAAATAAAATGGACACTGCCCGCATGAACCTGGCCGCGCCCGGTTTAGGTAAAGGCAAAGGTAGTGCCATTGGGAATTCGGCCCGCCTTTTGTGCGACCTGGAGAAAAGTCATTATGGCAAAAAGCAAAAAAGGAAGCGACCCCGTCTCGAATGCGCACGATCAGGCAGAAAAGGATATGTTGAAGGACCCTGAGCTCAGCGATCCCGATCCTACCGATGACCTGGATGAAGGCGAACTGGCCAGAAAGGACAATTCGGATGAGGAGGCGCTCGATTCGCTGGAGCGGCCGCGGCACCAGGATCATTCACCCAAGCGAAAAGAAAAATAACAGGTTGACCCCCGGCCCCCGATGCTTTCGGCCCAATTCGCCATGTCAGCCGATGGTCCGGGACTTGCACCCAAGGTGTCCGTGAAATGGACGATCGGGCTGCTCTTTCTCCTACCAAGGCTTGTAACGACTCAGCGGTAGACATCTCAACCGCAGGCCATATATTTGCGACATTCAACGTTGAAGAATGGCATTATTGGAAAGACATCTGGTTGTCAAACGATCCACCTTGAAAGGGGCCGGCAGGGGCCTGTTCACCACCACGGATATCCCGCGCGGCACAAAGATCGTTGAATACAGGGGAAAGGTCACCACGTGGAAGAAGGCGGACAGCGACGCCGGGATGAACGGCTATATTTATTATGTGAACCGGAACCATGTGATCGACGCGCGGCCGGTAAAAAATGCCGTAGCCCGGTATGCCAACGATGCAAAAGGGATTGTCCGGACGGTCGGGGTGAGAAACAACTGTACCTATATCATTGAAGACCGGAAGGTGTACATCAAGGCGATGCGCCGCATACCTGCCGGCAGCGAGATTTTTGTCGGGTACGGAAAGGAATATTGGGATATTATCCGCGAGAACCTGGCCACAAGGTGATCGGGCTGACTGCGCGGCGTTACCTTCCCAGCAGCCCCTTGGCGCGGATCACCACGTTGTCCACGGTAAAGCCAAATTCCCTGAAAAGGTCTTCCGCTTTTGCCGATTCGCCGAACCGGGTTATGCCAAGGACGTCACCCTCGTCCGTGACGTATTTATGCCATCCCTGCGGAGAAGCCATCTCAACGGCGAGTCTTTTTTTCAGACCCTTCGGAAGTATTTTTTGCTTATAACCGTCATCCTGCCTGTCAAACAATTCCCAGGACGGCATACTAACGACGCGCGCCGCGATCCCGTTTTCTTTTAATTTCTGTTGGGCCTGAAGGATCAGGCTTACTTCAGAGCCGGTCGCGATCAGGATCAGCTCGGGAGACCGATCGGATTCCGAAAGGATATAAGCCCCTTTACTCAGGTCCCCGGTCCGTTTGTAATTGTCCGGGACGATGATGGGAATATTCTGCCTTGTCAGCACGAGCAGTACCGGGCCGCCGGTGTGCCGGATGGCCACCTTCCATGCCTCCGCCGTTTCGTTGGCGTCCGCCGGCCGGATCACGGTTACATTGGGGATCGCCCGCAGGGAAGCCAATTGTTCGACAGGCTGATGTGTGGTTCCGTCTTCGCCAAGACCGATGCTGTCATGGGTATAGATCAGGATGGGTTTGAGCTTCATGATGGCCGCCAGGCGGATCGGCGGGCGCATGTAATCGGAAAAGATCAGGAAGGTGGCGCCAAAGGGGATCATGCCTTTTGTAAGCGCCATTCCATTGAGGATCGCACCCATCGCATGTTCGCGAATTCCAAAGTGAAAATTCCGGCCGCCCGGGTCTGTTGCGGAAAAGGAGCTGTAGTCCTTCATATTCGTCTCGGTCGACGGGGAAAGGTCAGCGGCGCCCCCGATCAAATGCGGGAAGAAAGCCGCGATGCCATTCAGCGTCTTTCCGGCGGCCACCCGCGTGGATAACTGACCGTTCTTGCCGTCCGCCGCCCGGAAGGCAGGAATTTTCTTCTCCCAGCCTTTCGGCAATTTTCCATTTTGCATCCTTTCGAATTCGGCCGCCAGGTCCGGATGCTCCCTTTTATAGTTGTCAAACAACCCGTTCCATGCCGCCAGCAGGGGTGCGCCCTTCTCACCGGCTTTCCGGTAAAACTCCGCCACTTTTTCCGGGATGACAAAGGATTCGTCGGGGTTGAAGCCAAACCCTTTCTTAACCAGTTTCAGCTCTTCCGCACCTAACGGTGATCCGTGTGCGCCGGCAGTGTCGTGCTTGTTTGGACTGCCGTATGCGATATGGGTTCGGATCTTGATCAGCGAGGGCCTGGAAGTCTCGGCCTGCGCATTGTGGATAGCATCGCGGATCGCAGCCGTATCGTTGCCGTCGGGCAATGTCTGAACATGCCAGCCGTAGGCTTCGAATCGTTTTGCAACGTCTTCTGAAAAGGTGATACCGGTGTCGCCTTCGATGGAAATATGGTTGTCATCGTAGATAAAGATCAGGTTTCCAAGTTGGAGATGTCCGGCGATGGAGGCGGCCTCGGAGCTGACGCCTTCCATCATATCGCCATCGCTGCAGATCCCATAGATGCGATAATTGAAGAGGTCGAAACCCGGCTTGTTAAAACGCGCCGCCATATGGCGTTGCGCGATGGCGAATCCCACGCTGTTTGCGAATCCCTGACCTAGCGGTCCGGTGGTGACCTCGATGCCCGGCGTCAGTCCATATTCCGGATGGCCGGGGGTTTTGCTGTGCAGCTGGCGGAATTGCCTGATGTCATCCAGGGTGAGCCCAAAGCCCGTGAGGAAGAGAAAACTGTATTGCAGCATGCAGGCGTGGCCGGCAGACAGGATAAAACGGTCTCTGTTTGGCCACTCGGGGTCGGTGGGACTGTACCGCATGATGTCCGACCAAAGCACGTGGCCGATGGGAGCGACACCCATCGGCGTTCCGGGATGGCCGGAGTTTGCCTTCTCGACGGCGTCGGCCGATAACACCCGGACGGTATTGATACAGAGTTGCTCGAGGTCTTGCGGCTTCGCGCCGGGGGCGCCGATGGCGTCCGCTTGCGGGGCAGATGTTGTGCTTGCCATGATCCAAAAAGGCCGAAAAAACCGTGCCATTCGCGACGCGCGGCAAATGACGGCCCGGGGCATAAGCACCGGGGCATAAGCATTGATGCAGTCCCTTCGATCAAATAAGCAAACCCGACCATATGCAGGATCCCGATACACTTCGTGCCATCATCCGGAATAGCATTCAGCGGAAAGGACCGTTGACGTTCAGGGATTTCATGGAAATGGCCTTATACCATCCGGACTTCGGTTACTATACTTCTTCGCAACCGAAACTAGGTCAAGCCGGTGATTATTATACCAGTTGCTATGTTACCGGGCTTTTTGGCGAGCTACTCGCCTTGCAATTCGAAGAGATGTGGCTTGCGTTGGACCGAAGACCTTTTACCATCGTAGAGTATGGCGCAGGGACAGGCTTGCTTTGCCGGGATATCCTTTGCCGGCTGCAAGAAAATACGGACCTGTATGAAAAACTTAACTATTTCATCATTGAGAAGAGCGGGGCAATGCGTGCCCGGGAGCGCCTGCACCTGCCGGAAAAAGTGGAATGGAAGGAATCGATCGACGAGATCGCACCGGTGGCCGGTTGCATTTTCTCCAATGAGCTGGTGGATAACTTTGCGGTCCACCGGGTGACGATGACAGATCAATTGATGGAGATATGTGTGGGTTATGACGGGGATTTTGTAGAGATCCTGCGACCGGCGCCCGCAGTGCTTCAAGACTATTTGATCCGGATGAACGTGGAGCTGCCGCCGGGTTACCGGGCGGAGGTCAACCTCGAGGCGACCCGGTGGATCCGCGAGATCGGCAGGGCATTGCGGCGCGGGTGGGTGATGACGATCGATTACGGATATCCCGCCGCGGCTTTGTATCGGAAGCCATCCGGTACGCTGGCTTGTTATCGCCGGCACCAGGCGCATTTTTCGCCATACGAATATATCGGTGAACAGGATATTACGGCCCATGTGAATTTCACGGCGTTGGACTACTGGGGCCGGATGGAGGGGCTGGCGGTCTCCGGGTATACCAGTCAAACACATTTCCTGCAAGGCCTGGGGTTGGCGGACAGGCTGCGGATACGGGAGAAAAACGGGATTACGGCCAATGACCGCGCAATCCTGAACACCTTTCTGCTGAAAATGGGGCCCAAATTCAAAGTGTTGATCCAACACAAAGGTGTCGAAAAAGTACGATTGTTCGGACTGGTGTTCTCAGACCTGCTGCGGTGAGTGGTGAGGAAGAATAGCCCCGTTGCGAGGGACGAATTCGCCGGTGCCCGCGGGAATCCCCTGGTCTGGAGCGGCGGTCCGGATACGGCGACGTTTGTTGCGGCGATAAAATTCGTGGTGGATCCATAGCTCGCCACCCATCCATTCCCGCAGCAGGAAGATCCCGCTGGTCAGGTAAACGACGCAGGCAGGAACCCATAGGATCAGCGCGGAAAAGAGCTGGTCGCGATGGCTGACCGGAACCGCCGTTCCGCCGTACAAACCGGGGCTGGCGAAGGCTATCAATGCCGCCAGCAGGGTGATGGCTACCCATGCCGTAGAAAGATAAAGCAGGGATTCCGGTGCGGACAGGCGGTGGGAAAGATAGGGCCCCGCCAGCGGCCAGCAAAAAAGGATGCCGGCCAGAAGCAAACTTCCCGAATGGAGAAAAGAAAGCAGATGAAGATGCCGGTGAAAGCCGGGACTGTCCCAGATCATCAACTCATTCAGAATGGACGGTACCTGCCACACCCACAGGATGGCGATGCCCAATATCCAATTCAACCACGGCAAGGCGGAAAGGAAACGGGAAAGACCGAATGCCAGTCCGCCCATGGCTTCGGGGCGTTCCCTCATAGCCAACACGGCGAATGGCGCCGCGACCAGCAGGAGGATAGCGTGACCGAACATATGTGAGCTAAATATGAATTTGCTGCCGGAAAAGAAAGAAAACTGAGCCAGAGCCATACTAAACAAAGCAGCCGACAAAAAGAACAGACGGAGATAAGTATGTTTTTTCATATTGGGTGTTGGTAACGAGTCCGATTGTACTATACAAAATTTCTGCCAAGGTTGCGGAATGGTTTTTGTCCCGCTCAATAATAAACCCTCGTGAGCTATCAACCCATCGAGAACTATGGGATAATCGGTGATCTGAATACCATCGCACTGGTCGGTCTAAACGGTTCCATCGACTTCATGTGTTTCCCGCGATTCGATTCCCCGAGTGTATTTGCGGCATTGCTGGACGACAGCAAAGGGGGACGCTATTCGATAAGCCCTGTCTTTAAGGAAATGAAAACCAAACAGTTGTATTTCCCGGATACGAATGTACTGTTGACCCGATTCTTATCTTCCGAAGGGGTAGGAGAGGTAACCGATTTTATGCCGGTCGATCCCGCCGGCGAAAAAAGACTGATTCGCCGGGTAACCACCGTCAGAGGCGAGGTCAGATATACGCTGCAATGCCAGCCCCGATTTGAATACGCAAAAAAAGAGCATTCAGTTGTCCGGATAGCGGATGGGGAAGTGGTATTTCGGGCAAATGGCCCGGGTGGATTGGCGCTTCGGCTTCGGGGTACGGAACCGATTGCCATTTTGAGTGGGGATGCTGGGGCGGAATTTACCCTAAGGGCGGGTGAGCGGGCAGACTTCCTGCTGGAAAGCGAGGCCAACCAGGAAGTGCGCGGCGAAAATTTTTCTCAATATGTGACGGAATGTCTCCGCCGGACAATCAACTACTGGAAGGACTGGATGGCGCGAAGCACCTACCGCGGCAGATGGATGGAGGTGGTCAACCGTTCGGCGCTGCTGCTGAAGCTGTTGTCTTCCAGCGAATACGGATCGATCATCGCGTCACCGACCTTCGGTTTGCCGGAGCATGTCGGTGGGCACCGGAATTGGGACTACCGATACACCTGGATCCGGGATGCCTCCTTCACGGTATATTCCCTGATCCGGCTTGGATATAGCAAGGAAGCCGGTTCGTTCATGGCCTGGGTGGAGAAATTGTTCCGGAA
>DATJWK010000067.1:0-19113 GCA_035501395.1 Puia sp. | reverse complement strand
CAAGACATAGCGCCCAAAACCAATACCGGCTGTGAGGTTGGCGGCATACCCAATCTTGTTACTTTTTTTTGTTATAATATTAATGATGCCTGTGTTGCCTGCTGCATCATATTGCGCGGAGGGGTTTGTGATGACTTCAATCTTGCTGATGTTTTCTGCGGGCATACCCTTTAAGGTATTGCTCAATTGCTGCCCTGATAGATAAGTCATCTTTCCATCTATCATCACATTTACGGAAGCAGACCCCTTCAGCAGCAGGTTATCGTTCTGGTCAACGGTAATTCCAGGGGTTCGCTGCAATAATTCTAATGCCGAGCTTCCCGCCGATGCTGCGCTTTGGTCAACATTCAATACCAGTTTTCCTGCGCTTGCTTCCATGGCTTTTTTTGTCGCAGTTACCGAGACATCCTTCAGCGTTTTTACCTGTGTGTGCAATTGAATATCAGGGAGGGTCATTTCCGGATTATCCTTTTTCACAGAAAAAATACTGGTTGAATGCGCCTCACAGCCGATAGCGGAAACGTTGACGGAGTAATTGCCGGCGCTGACTATGAATGAAAAATGACCGGCGCTGTCGGTGATAACATGCTTGCTTGCAAAGGTGCCGTTCGCATTCACCAGCCAGACTGTTGCCTTTCCCAATGGCTGTAAAAAATCATCTTTTATTATTCCTTTTATCTTTATCCCATCTGTAGGTGTTTTTTGTGCGTGCAGGAAATTTGAATTGAGTATTGCGGAAAAAACAGTAAGCCGAATAAGGATGCGGCGGAGCAAATAACCATGAGCTTGCTGCATAAATCAGGTTTAGTGGATCACCAAGTCAGTAAAGCTGAAACTGGTAATTGTTTCAGAAAAGGAGAAGACGCCTATACCATATCAGGAGGGCCGCGAAGTGTTGCGATTTCGATTTTGCATTTGAAAACAGCGGGAATAATGCACGTGGCAAAAGGAGCAAATGAGATGAATGATTTTACCTGAAAAGTCGGGGTGTGTCCATCCGCATTTTTGAAAAACTCAAAACTGCAGATCGTGCATTGATGAAGGGCTATGACCTGCACTGCTTTGAGGCGCGTTGCATCCACTGAGGCTGCGAGGTTTAAACAAGGATAATGGTGTTTGTGCAACACTTTTACACAGGTAATAGAAACCATGACGGTTAATAGTACGAGTGCACTCAATTTTTTTAAGGTCGTATTTTTATAAGGTAGCAACAGTCGAATAAAGTTTACAAGCGTCTGTTGAAGGTAGACAAAATTATAAATGCAACAAAATGGCATTAATTGAAGAATTGGCCTATCCATGCGCGCATTCATAGGTTGTACCAATGATGACAGGATCCCGTTAAATTGTCGTATTATTGCAATTATGTTGCATTAACAACAAGAAAAATCCCCCCATATGGGCATACTGGAGAATCATAAGGTAGTTTCCAGGGTTTTCCATGCGCTAAATGCTTTCCTTTTTATTTTCCCTATTCATGGAGTGCCGGCATCAGTCTGCCACGGTCCAGCAGGCGATATCCGCTCAAGGCCGCCTGCGTTTCAAACCATCATCCTGGATCCAGGCCATGGCGGCATCGACCCGGGCACCACGAACGGCCTTTTTTCGAAGGAAAAGGATGTCACTTTGGCCATTGCACTGAAATTAGGGCCGGCCATACAGCGGGAGTGGCCCACGGTGAAGATCGTCTATACCCGGACCGCGGATAATCTGCCCGGGAATGCGGCGACAAAGAACGAGGGGCTTATGAACCGGGCTATTATCGCCAACAAGGCGAGGGGTGATCTTTTTATCAGCATCCATTGCGATGCAACGGTGAAACCCGCTGGCGGTTATTACGAGAAAAGGGTTATCGGGTATTCCAAAAAGTCGGAATATGTCGTGAAGGGAAAAAGGAAGATCAAAAAAATACGCACTGTTCCCAAATTCGAGTCCTACTGGGTAAAGAATACCATGCGAGGCGCAACCACTTATATCTGGAGGGCGGATAGGAATATGGATAAATCGGAAGCCATCAACGAATTAAACGAGGATAGCAGCGGCCTGGACATGCAAGATTCCACCTTTGCCGGCTGGGATCAGGGGTCACCGGAAGCGAGAATGCGGGCGCAACTCTATGAGCAAAAGTATTTCGAGCGGAGCGCCCTGCTAGGCACATGTATCGAAGCCGCCTTTGCGCGGTCCGGCCGGCAGACCTGGGGTGTAAAACAACGGGATGTGGGAATTCGCGTGCTGGAAGCTACCGGAATGCCGAGCGTGCTCATTGAAACGGGTTATCTGAGCAATAAGGAAGAAGAAATATACCTGAACAGCCCAATGGGACAGGAAGAAGTCGTCCAGGACATATTGAGTGCATTGAAAATGTATAAGCAACAGTTGGAAACAGGAATGGTCAATGGTACGAAATAATGGTAACGGCTGCGCGTGTTGAAATGGAAATAATCTGCTCTCGCCGATCAATGTGACTACGTCGGGCCGGAGCGGATTGACCACTTGCTTGAGGAAAAAAATTTGGGTTCCGTGCTGAGTGCGTTGTTGACTTCGAAGCTTTCAAGGTAGTTAGCTTGGACCGGCGTGCTCAGGCTAACTCAAATCAGCGAAACATCGTTATTCTCGCTGGCGTTTGAATAGGCTCCCGAATCAGTCCGCGGATGAGCTTAATCGAATTGAACTGAAATAATCGAGAAAGTATTTTAAAAAGGCTCGGAAACGTGTGCCTGCAGGCCATTAACCGAGAAAAAGGGCACCTTTGATAGACGCCCATCCACCCGAAACAGCATAAGTCAATATTCCAATGGGAAGTGAGCGGTTTCCTGCACTGTAAATCTTCTAATTGGCTGGTTGTAGCATCAATTTGTGACCCTTATTTGGTCGCAGATGATATGAAGAGGAAGGGCTCCGAATAGGTCACCAACATATTTTTTATCTCTGTGTGTACTGCTTTGATTTTATTTACTTTGAACATCAATAAAATCGCGATTTGAGTATAAAAAGGGCTCATAATCAATTGATAATCAACTAATTATGAGCCTCGTGGGTCCTACTGGATTCGAACCAGCGACCTCTTCCATGTCAAGGAAGCGCTCTAACCAACTGAGCTAAAGACCCTTCCGCCATTTGGGGACTGCAAATCTCTATTAAATTCCCGGATTTACCAAAACGGAGAATGATATTATGGATCGTTTTCTTATATTGGTTCCTAGCCCGCAACTGAATCCGCATGCGACCATTTGCCATTGTTCCATGACAGTAAAAGTTCAATATAGGGACTTTGAGCCCGGCGAATTCACGGCTATAAAGGACCGGTCCTATGAGGAGACAATTGCCCTGATCGGGAGTTTTCCGTGGGTAGATCAGCGGGATAATCTTCGCGTTGGCCTGACGGGCCCGTCTGTTACGATGGAGGCGGCGACAGGCGAATTCCTTAAGCTGGCCATGTATTATAGCGGCAAGTTTATCTTGTATTATATTGACGGCCGCCATCACGAATTCATTAGGGTATTGACAAGCGTCGACGATGCCGCTTCCTCTATTCAGACATTCTTCATGGAATCGTCGTCCCCTCCAATGGATTTTACACCGAGGCAAACTTTCCTGCAACATGTCATGGTGCACTTTCGCACCGGAGATTTCACGTACCGGATGAGGCCGGCTAGGCTGACGGGCGCCATTGCATTGATTTGTCTATACCTAATGATTTCGGCCATGTTGACCTTCACCGTACTGGCCCCGGGAAAATCCGGTTTGTGGCCCTTTCTGATACCGGCGCTTGTCTTCTTTTGTTTTGCCGCCGTTCAAGTCATATTGCTCGTCAATCATTGTCGTCACGCAAGTGGTCAAGTACTTATTTTGTCGCTGGGTTTGCGGGAGTTTTCCTATGGGCCCGCCGCAAATCCCGAGCGATTTAACAAAGATGAGATCCGGCAGATTATCACACACGGTAGGCGGGCAAGGGGCGGCTATCCCGCCTTAACAAGGGTCGAGATCGCTTTTGCGGATGGGAGGTCGATCAACATCTCCTGTCTTTTCATCTCCCAGGAGGACCTGGTCGGAAAGTTCCCCGGCATCTGGCAAACTAAGGATGAAGTCTTCCTTCCCTTTATGTAACGCGGTCTTCTATACCCCCCTCCGCTTCATCTCCTTCCTGATCAACCCCAGCTCCCGCCCGGTCTGGCCGGAAACGGAGCTATTCTCCTGCGCCCGGCGCATCAGGTAAGGCACGACGTCGCGGATCGGGCCAAAGGGTAAATACTTGCTGACGGCGCAACCCGCCTTGGCGAGGTTAAACGTGATGTTGTCGCTCATCCCGTAGAGTTGTGAGAAATGGACATGCGGGTGGCCGAGCGGGAGACCCTTTCGCTGCAACAATTCGACGGTCAGCAAATTACTGTGTTCGTTATGCGAGGCCACGATCAGCGAAACCGTATCGAGCCGGTCGATGCAAAACTCCACTCCCGCATCATAATCCCGGTCGGTGGCTGCTTTGTCCGGCTGTATCGGTGACGGATAGCCCATCGCCAGCGCCCGCTTCCGCTCCTTCTCCATATATGCTCCGCGGACCAGCTTGGCGCCGAGGATAAAACCACGTTGCACCGCCGCTTCATGGGAATCCCGCAAAAAAGCGAGGCGGTCCGAGCGGTACAGCTGGATGGTGTTGTAGACCACCGTCCGGCCCCGGTTGAATTCATCCATCATGCGGATGGTCAGGACATCGACCGGGTCCTGGATCCAGGTTTCTTCTGCGTCTATAAGCACGCCGACCTTTTGTTCCGCGCCCTCCCGGGCGATCAGCCGCATCCGCTCGCCTACCCGCTCCCATTCGGCCCGTTCGTCCGGCGTCAGGTCTTGCAAGACCCGCTCGTATCGCCGCATCAGGCTGCCGGAACAGGTCTTCATCGCTGCATCCAGCTTTTCCAGCAACGCGAACCGCGCCAGGCCCGTCACCTTTACGCTCATAAAAGGGATATTCGGCTGGGTGGCGGCATAGTCGATCACCCGGTTGAACTCAGTGACGGCATGATCGAATCCTTCTTCCCCGTTGTGTCCTCCTTCGACGCCATAGTCCAGGATAACCTGAACGTGATATTCGCCCAATTTTCTCGCCACAGCTGCCGTCTCTTCCAGGGTCTCGCCGCCGACGAACTGTGCGAAAAGGGTCTTTCGCACCAGCCCCTTTATCGGCAACCCCGACCGGATCAACCAGGGTGTAACCCGGGTACCCAGCCAGACCAGCGGGGAGTACCCCATGCTTCCAAACAACCGTGCCGCCCGCTTCAACTCCTTATCCGATTTATATTCAAATGCGTTTGCCGTATTCTCGAAAGAAACCATTCCGTCCAGATTTGCCGGCAAAGGTAGGGAAAACGGCCCGAGGCCGATTCGACCGAAATTTCTTTACCTTCGGCAGATGGGAAAATACTACTACACATGCGCGGGCCCGGGACTGCCCGGCCTGCGTCTGCCCGGCCTGCGTCTGCCGGGACTGCTGCTGCCGGCGCTGCTCCTTCTTTTGTCGTGCCACCCGGCAACTCATTACGACACCATCATCCATAACGGCATGATCTATGACGGAACCGGTCGGGCGCCCTATAAAGGAGACATAGCTGTCAGCGGTGACACGATCGCCTTTATCGGCGATCTATCCGACGGGAAGGCAACCAACTACATCGACGCCAAAGGCATGGCGGTCAGCCCGGGGTTCATCGATATGCAAAGCCAGTCTATGATCTCGCTCCTTCAGGACGGCCGCTCGATGGGTGCCATTCGCCAGGGGGTCACCCTGGAGATATTCGGTGAAGGAAGCTCGGAAGGTCCGTTTACAGATAGTATGAAAGCGATGGAACGTCGGAACCAGGGTGACATCAAATACGACGTGACGTGGACGACGCTGAAGGACTATCTTCAAACGCTGCAGAACAAGGGTGTCTCCACCAATGTCGCCTCCTTTGTCGGCGCGGCCACTCTTCGGGAAAATGTCGTCGGGTTCGACAACCGCACCCCGGATTCCGCACAGCTGGAGAAAATGAAGGCGCTTACCCGGCAGGCCATGGAAGATGGCGCGCTTGGCATCGGCTCCGCGCTTATTTATGCCCCGGGCAGCTACGCCCAGACCCCCGAGCTGACCGAAATCTGTAAAGTGGCGGCCGGGTATGGGGGTTGTTATATCTCGCATGTCCGCAGCGAAGGCAACCAGCTGCTCCAGGCGGCCGACGAGCTCATCCGGATCTCCCGTGATGCGCAGATCCCGGGGATCTTTTATCACCTCAAAGCGGCGGGGAAGAGCAATTGGTATAAAATGGATCCGCTGATCGTCAAGATCGACAGCGCCCGCAAGGCCGGCCTGAATATTTCCGCCTGCATGTACACCTATACGGCCGGCGCTACCGGCTTTGACGCGTCGATGCCTACGGACGTCCAGGCCGGGGGGCTTGACAAATGGATTGAGCGGTTGAAGGATCCGGCCACCCGAAAGAAAGTCATCGCCGAAATGAAGACCCCTACAGACAAATGGGAGAACCTCTACCTGGGTGCGGGAGCCGACAACATCATCTGCACGGGGTTCCGGCAGGACTCGCTCAAATATCTCACGGGAAAACGGTTGGGCGAAATCGCCCGGATGCGGGGCAAGACCCCGGAAGAGACGATCATCGACCTCGTCATCCAGGACCACTCGCGCGTGGAGGTTATCTATTTTCTAATGAGCGAGGACAATGTGAAAAAAGAGATCCGGCTGCCTTATATGACCTTCGGCTCCGACGAAGCCAGCATGGCTCCCGAAGGCGTTTTCCTGAAGAACAGCTGTCATCCCCGCGCTTACGGCAATTTCGCGCGACTGCTGGGAACCTATGTGCGGGAGGATAAGCTGCTCACGCTGGAAGATGCGATCCACAAGCTGACCGGGATGCCCGCGGCGCTGCTGCGGCTGAAGAAGCGCGGGGAGCTGCGCGTTGGCAACTATGCCGATGTCGTCGTTTTTGATCCGGCGACGATCCATGCCAACTCAACCTATGAGAAACCCCATCAGCTTGCGGATGGCGTCTCCGACGTTCTGGTCAACGGCACCATCGTGTTAAAGGACGGCACCCATACGGGCGCCAAACCGGGCCGCGTCGTATACGGTCCAGGGTACAAAGGCAATTAAACATCCGTACATGCAAATCCTCCGCACTGACATCTACCAGTTCAGCATTCCCATGCACCCCTTCACCATTGCGACGGGTACCATGGACCATGCTCAGAATACCCTGATCCATATCCATACCGACGCGGGTTATCATGGCGTCGGTGAATGTTCCGCCTTTCCGATGATCGTCGGCGAAACCCAGGCTACCTGTTTTGAAATGGCCAAAGACTTCGCCAGATGCTGGAAAGGAAAGGATGCGCTCCACATCGAACGACGCATGCAGGAATTGCATGACCTGACTGCGTTCAACTCCACGATAAAAAGCGCCTTTGACATGGCCCTCCATGACCTGGCGGCAAAAGCGGCCGGACAGCCGCTATATAAATACCTCGGCGGAAAAAAGAGGTTACTCGAAACCGACCTGACCATCGGGATCGACACGCCGGGCAACATGGCTCAGACAGCTGTCAAATTCAAAGCCGACGGTGTCCGGATGATCAAGATCAAATTGGGCAAAAACGGCCCGGAGGATGTAGAACGTGTCCACCGCATACGCGATGCCGTGGGTCCGGATATCATCCTGCGCATCGACGCCAACCAGGGTTGGAGCTTCGATACTTCAAGGCTTGCCCTGCAGGCGATGGGATCGCTGAACATTCAGTTTTGCGAACAGCCAATGCGCCATTGGAACGATCATCTTCTGCCGGAACTCCGGCGACTGTCCCCCATAAAGCTCATGGCGGATGAAAGCGTTTTCGACCACCACGATGCCGAACGGCTCATTGCGGCCGACGCCTGCGACTTTGTCAACATCAAGTTTGCAAAATCCGGCGGCATCCTCGAGGCCACCCGCATTAATGCCTCCTGTGAAAGGAGCGGCATCGCCTGTATGATGGGTGGGATGCTGGAAAGCCGTATAGCGCTCACGGCCTTTGCCCACTTCGCCCTGGCACATGACAATATCCGCTTCCACGATATGGATACCTGTCTGTTGGGTCATACGGCCGACCCGGTCACCGGTGGAGTGCAATACCGCGGTTATTTACTTGAAGTTCCCGATTCGCCCGGCATAGGCGCCGATGCGGATCACGCGTTCCTGCGTCAGTGCGAATCTATCACCGTATGACATTATCTTTGCACGCAAACCCGAGCGGATGAAACCAAAAGCAAAAACAGCCAAAGAGTCACTCATCATCATGACCGAACTCGTTCTTCCAAATGATACGAACGTATTTGGTAACCTGATGGGTGGCCGCCTGATGTACTGGATGGATATCGCCGCGGCATTGTCCGCGGGAAAACATTGCAATGCCCCGGTCGTGACCGCTTCGGTAGACAATATCTCCTTCGAAAACCCCATCAAACTCGGCAACGTGGTTCATATCGAGGCTAAAGTGAGCCGGGCCTTTAATACGTCCATCGAGGTCCACATGAAGGTCTGGGGAGAAGATCATACCCAGCAATACAAGTATAAAAGCAACGAAGCCTACTATACCTTCGTGGCCCTGGATCCCAATCGAAAACCGCGTCCCGTTCCGGATCTGGTAGCGGAGACCGAGGAAGAAAACAGGATGTATGAGGGCGCGCTACGCCGGAGACAGTTACGGCTGATCCTGGGTGGAAAAATGAAACCGGAGGATGCCGGGGAGTTAAAAGCGCTGTTTATGAAATAGGCGCTGCGGGTCTCATGAATTTCTTGCTTTGCTCGATGGCATCCATCACCTGTTCCAATATCTTCTCCGCGGGCGCATCGTAGTCGATCTCCAGCGGCGGCTTGAACCGCACGCTCAGCTGTACGCCCCGCTTTTTGAACTTCAATCCTTTTTTATTAAACGCCCGCCAGAACCCGCCGATCACAACGGGGATCACGATGGGGCGGTTTTGTTTTATGATCAGTGCCGTCCCCTTCCGGCCGGGGGCAAATGCCTTGGTCGTTCCCTGCGGAAAGGTGATCACCCAACTATCCTGCAGCGCCCGCGTGATCTTTCGCGTATCGGAGGGATCCAACCCTTTTCTAACCTCCTTACTTTCTTTGTTCCAGGTCCGGCGAACAGTCAACGCGCCTGCCATCGTAAAGAGCCGGCTAACCCATGTAGCCCGCATGGTCTCCTCGGCAGCAACGTAATAGACGTTTGTAAATGGGTTTAACAGGTAATAGGGCAGCCCGAGCCGGTCGCGCTTTCCCCATTTGACGGCGCAGAAAATATGGAGGAAGGTGATGACATCCGCGAAATAAGTCTGATGATTGCTTACAAACAATACGTTCCCCTTTGGCAGCCGCCGCAAATGGTCCGTGCCGGAGATCCTGAGCCGGTTGACGATCGTCAGACCCGGATAAGACACCGTGCCCACGATGGCGTATACCATCTTCCGGACAAAACGAAAACGCTTGAGACGATCTCTTAGGCTCATGTGTGTGACGTAGGAGATTTGGCCTGCCTATCGAAAGTACGAATCTTTGAGCGATTCGGAGCATCTCTTTACCTTTGGCGCGTATGCAACTAAACACCGTCATTTTCGACATGGATGGTCTTCTTATCGATTCCGAACCCTACTGGCAGCAAGCGGGCATGGAGACGCTCCGCCAATTCAATGTGACGCTCGAGCCGATCCAATATCATCACACCACCGGGCTGCGGACTCCCGAATGGCTCGACTACTGGTTCGGTTATTTCGGTATCGACAAAACGCTGATTCCCGCCGCAGCCGCTGCATTGCATGAAAATGTGTTCGAAAAGATCCGCGATTTTGCCGAGCCGATGCCCGGTGTTCGCCAGGTGCTCGATCTTTTTCGGGCGCATCGATTCCGCATCGGACTGGCGACTTCCTCACCGCTTGAGCTGGCAAATATCGTGACCGGCAAGCTGGAGATCGGCGATTATTTCGACGCGGTTACATCCGCCGGAGATCTGCCGTTTGGCAAGCCGCATCCGCAGGTTTATATGAATTGTGCGGCTGAACTTGGGGCGGCGCCGCTCGAATGCCTGGCCTTTGAGGATTCGTTCAATGGCCTCATCGCGGCCAAGGCCGCACGGATGAGATGTGTGGCCGTCCCGGTTGCGGACCAATATGCGCTGCCCAAATGGGGTGCGGCAGATCTCAAACTCTATTCACTGTTGGATTTTACGGGGGAAAATCTGCGCGCGCTCGGCGGATAAGGGGCAAAAAAAGGCCCCGCGAAGCGGGGCCTTGTATGGCAGTAAAACCCAATGTTACTTTTTCTCTTCACCACCCGCGGGAGCTGCACCGGGAGCGCCGGCAGGAGCTGAGCCCGGAGCGGCGGCAGGACTTGCGCCGGGGGCGCCGCCTTGTACACCGTGATCCTTCTCTTCCTGCTTCAGCTTTTCCTTGATCGATGCCAACGCGCCGAGATCACCGAGGGTCGGCTTTTCCACCTTGCTCTGGATATTCTTCACCGCCTTACGCGTCTTGTCGGCGTCAGCGCGTTGTTCCTTACGCTGCGCTTCGCGTTCTTCGGTTTTCACCTGTTCCCAGATCCGGGTATGGGAAAGCACGATACGCTTTTCATTACGATCGAATTCGATCACCATGAACGGCGCCGTTTCATCGGCCACGATCTGTTTGCCGTCTTCCTTGTTGAGGTGACGGTTAGGCGCGAACCCTTCCAGTCCGTAGGGCAATTGAACGATAGCACCCTTGTCATCTCGACGGATGACAAGACCTTCATGGATGGAGCCGACAGCGAATGTTTCCTCCAGCGCATTCCAGGGATCTTCTTCCAGTTGTTTGTGGCCAAGCTGGAGTTTGCGGTTGTCCTTGTCGATGCCGAGGATCATCACGTCGATGTGATGGCCGACTTTTGTATACTCGGATGGGTGATTGAAGCGTTTCAGCCAGCTCAGGTCGCTGATGTGGATCATCCCGCCGATACCCGGCGCCAGTTCCACAAACACGCCATAGGGGGTGATATTTTTTACCAGGCCATTGTGACGGCTGCCGACCGGGAATTTCTCCTGGATCGTATTCCAGGGGTCTTCGCTCAGCTGTTTGATGGACAGGCTCATCTTGCGGGCATCCTTATCAAGGGTAACCACTTTAGCGTTATGCTCGTCACCCAGCTTGAAGAATTCCTTTGCATTGATCGGCGTATTCGCCCAGGTGATCTCGCTGACATGCACCAGACCTTCTACGCCCGGCATGATCTCCAGAAATGCACCATAGTCTTCGATATTGACGACGCGCCCCTTGACGATCTCGCCTTCCTTGATGGTCGGTGGCAATACGTCCCAGGGATGCGGTGTAAGCTGCTTCAGACCCAGGCTGATCCGCTTCTTGCCGTCGTCGAAATCCAGTACCACCACCTGTAGTTTCTGATCCAGTTTCAACACCTCGCTCGGATGGCTGATACGTCCCCAGCTGATATCGGTGATATACAGCAGGCCGTCCAATCCACCCAGGTCCATAAAGGCGCCAAAGTCCGTGATATTCTTGATCGTACCTTCCAGTACCTGACCCTTCTCCAGCTTGCTGATGATCTCGGCACGCTGTGCTTCGATATCGCTTTCAATAAGAGCCTTGTGAGATACGACCGCATTCTTGATCGCTTCGTTGATCTTAACGACCTTGAATTCCATGGTCTTTCCAACAAATTGATCGTAATCCGTAACCGGCTTCACGTCGATCTGCGATCCGGGCAGGAAGGTCTCCATTCCGAAGACGTCGACGATCAGGCCGCCTTTTGTCTTGCTGGTGACCGTACCCGTGACAACCTCACCGGTGCGATGTACTTCCACAATCTTTTCCCAGGCACGGGTGATCCGCGCCTGCTTACGGCTCAGATGCAGATGACCTTCTCGGTCCTCCTTTTCAATTACCATTACCTCCACTTCATCCCCTGTCCTCAGGTTGGGCAGGTCCCGGAATTCATTGAGGGAGACCAGGCCATCGCTCTTGAATCCGATGTTCACTACCACATCGGTCTTGGTCAGACCTACAACGAGGCCCTTGACCAGTTCTCCGTCCGTGATAGCCACAAACGTGTCTTCATACACTTTGTCGTACTTGGATTTTTCTTCCTTGGTGTACACGGCCACGTTCCGTTTGTCGATACTCCAGTCAAAATCATCATGTGCAGTCTGCACAGGCACAGGCCCTTTTGATGTCGCTGTAGACTCCGCCGCGGCAGTTGCAACGGCCGTCTCCTGTGATTCAGCGTTTGAGTTAACAATATTGTTTTCGGACATAAATAGTAAACCCCGAGGTTTTTAATTCGGGGTAGCAAAGTTACGACAAAATTATCGGAAAATGATGGGTTTCGCGGGTGCGCGGGTTTCGCGGGTGCGCCAGGGCGGGTGCGCGGGGCGGGTTTCGCGGCGCGTCAAAAAGATGCGCATAATTTCAAATCATGCGCATAAATTTAGCGGGAATCAAAAAACACCTAGCCCAGCGGGCGTGGTTTTCGCGGGCGCGGGCGCGTGGGTTTCGCGGGCGCGGGCGCGTGGGTTTCGCGGGCGCAAGCGCGCGGTTTTCGCGGGCGCAGGCGCGTGGGTTTCGCAGCCGCGGTTTTCGCAGGCGCAAGTGGATGAAATCCTTTTCCGCTCGCCGACCCCGAGCCGTCGAAAGAAGACATATTCCGTTCGCGCCAACCCCAACCCCGCAACCACACTCACTCACATTTGCTCACCGTTTGGACCGATCTCCCCTTCCCAGGCATTAGCCAGCTTTTTTTGCAGGGTCCAGTGATGACCAAAAGGATCCTCAAAAGACCCCTGGCGATAGCCATATTCGTAGTCCTTCATCGGGCTTCTCAGGATAGCACCCGCCGCTAACGCATTGTCCATCAATGGATCAGGATTGTCCAGGAAAACACCAAGTTCCACGGTCGTCCCGCCGACCGTCTGCGGCGCCCGTTCTTTGCCCGGCCCCGGCATCTCCTCATGCAAATGGAAGGTCATCCCTTCGAACGACAGCTCGGCCACGTGGATCGAGCCGTCCTCGTTCCTGACGATCAGAACCTCTTCCGCTCCAAACGCTTTTTTGTAAAATTCGACAGCGGGGGCAACCACTTTGAGGGACAAGCAAGGCGCAAAGGCCGGCTTTCCATTATCCGGATTCTTTTCCATATGAATAAAAGTCATTTTTTATACTATCCGCCACGATCCAGCCGCTTGTCCAGGCGTGCTGGAAATTAAATCCTCCCGTAATGCCATCGACGTCGAGGATCTCCCCGGCGAAGTGGAGGCCGGGAACCTTCCGGCTTTTACAAGTAAGCGGATCGACCTCCGTCACCCGCACCCCTCCCGCCGTCACGAACTCCTCCTTAAAGGTAGTCTTTCCCGCGATCGGGTATTCTGCCGCCCATATAAAGCTTACCAGTTTGTTGAGGTCCTTTGCCGGCAAATCGGCCCACCGAAGCCCTTCGGGGATCCTGGCTAACCCAACCCAATATTCCCACAATCGCTGCGGGATATCAAAAGGATTTCCCTTCCACACCAACCGTGCGGCCCGGTCATATCGAACCTCCTGCATGTGGCCTCTCAATTGCTGCTCGGACAGGTCGGGCAGCCAGTTCACCCGGATGGAAAAGCGATAGCCGGTCGCCGACAATTCCCGGGCGCCCCACGCCGAAAGGCGCAGTATCACCGGCCCGCTCAGGCCCCAATGGGTGATCAGCAGCGGGCCCCTTTCCACCAGACGGCTGCCCGAAACCTTCACTTGTACATCTGGCACGGATATGCCCATAAGCCGGGTTATCGGATCCCCGGGCAGGTTGAATGTGAAGAGGGAAGGCACCGGTTCCTCGATCGAATGGCCTAGCTTCCTGATCCAGTCGAACATCCCGGATTTTGGATATCCCCCGCAGGCGACGCAGATGTAGTCGGCGCGCATTTCGCGCCCGTCCGCCAACCTTACCTGGAAATCGCCGTTGACCGCGACCTCGCGGACTTCTGCGTGCATCCGGACTTCGACCCCATACCGGTTCAACTCGTGCATGAGGCAGTCGATGATGGTTTGTGACGAGTCGGTTACCGGGAACATTCGCCCGTCGGCTTCCGTCTTGAGGGCCACGCCCCGATCCGAAAACCAGCCGACCGTATCGGCTACACCCCACCGGAAGAGGGCCTTCCGCACGAAATGTTGCCCCCGCGGATAGCGCCTGGCCATCTCCGTAATATCGAAGCAGGAATGCGTCACGTTGCAACGCCCGCCCCCGCTGACTTTGACCTTGCCGAGCAGTTTGCCGGTCTTTTCCACAACGGTCACCCGCAGACCCGGACACACCCGGGCTGCATTGACGGCGCAAAAGACGCCGGCGGCGCCACCACCGATTACCACAAGATGTTTGGGAACTGCGCACATACTGCGCTATGAAAGTACGACGGCTTCTCCGGTAACCAGATGCGGATTCGCTTTTTCTGCCGCTTCAATGATGCTGTAATCCGAGAGGATATCCGCTTTGTTCTTCTGCACGGCAACGTCATGCTCGAAATGCACCGAAGGCTGGTGATCCGACGTACGGACCGTCCAGCCATCCCGTTCAGTATAGACCTCTTTTTTGCCAAGGTTGATCATGGGCTCGATCGCCAGTACCAGCCCTTCCTTCAGCTTCGCACCGGATCCCCGGCGGCCATAGTTGGGTACCTGGGGGTCTTCATGCAGATGACGGCCCAGCCCGTGGCCGACCAACTCGCGGACTACGCCATAGCCGTACTTTTTTTCGGTATGCTCCTGGATCGCGTAGGAAATATCTCCGACCCGGTTACCCGCCACCGCCTTTTCGATACCCTTATACAACGCCTCCTTGGTAACCCGGATCAATTGCATAATCTCCGGGCCGGGGTCGCCGATGGCAAACGTATAAGCATGATCGCCATGATAGCCTTTTTTTATGACCCCAATGTCGATGGAGATGATATCGCCTTCCTGCAGGGGACGGTCATTGGGAAATCCATGTACGACCACGTCATTCACGGAGATACAGGAAGCAAAGGGATAGCCGCGATAATTAAGAAAGGAGGGGACCGCGCCATGGTCCCGGATGTATTCGCCGATCAGTTTTTCCAACTGCAGCGTCGTCACCCCCGGCTTCAATACTTTGGCCGCCTCTGCGAGCGTCTGGCTGACCAGCCTTGCGCTGTCCCGCATCAACTCAATTTCCGCCGGTGTTTTATAATGGATCATGACTGTTGTGTCGCTATATCACGGCGTTGGATACGGGAGACTGGCGTCCCTGGATCCGGCCGCTCTTCATCAACCCGTCATACTGGCGCATGAGCAGTTGGGTTTCTACCTGCTGCAACGTATCGAGGATGACCCCTACCATAATCAGCAACGAGGTGCCTCCAAAGAACGCGGCAAAACCCTGCGTCACGCCAAGGCGCTGAGCGAAGCCCGGCAGAATACCGACGATCGCCAAAAGGAATGCCCCCGGTAGCGTGATCCTGTCCATGACCGAACCGATGTAGTCGGCCGTAGGCTGCCCCGGCTTGACGCCCGGGATGAAGCCGTTGTTGCGCTTAAGGTCTTCGGCGATTTGTTTTGGATTGAATATAAGGGCCGTGTACAGGAAGGTAAACCCGATGACGATCGTGCCATAGACGACCATATGCACCCAATCCCGGGGATCGGAAAACACCCGGGCAATGCCCTTGGTGGCTTCGAAGCCGGAAAATATCGTCGGCAGGAACATGATGGCCTGCGCGAAAATGATCGGCATAACGCCGGCGCTGATGACCTTCAGCGGCAGGAACTGCCGCGCGCCACCGAACTGCCGGTTACCTACGATTTGTTTCGCATAATTGACCGGCACTTTCCGCACGCCGACGGTCAGGATGATCAATCCCATGATGATCGCCACCATGACGGCAACTTCGATCACGAAGATCAGGATACCGCCGCTGCCGATCGTCAGCTTGGACTGCCATTCATTCCAGAACGAATTCGGCAGCCGGGCCAGGATCCCGATCATGATGATCAGGGAGGTACCGTTACCCAATCCCTTATCGGTGATCTTCTCACCCAGCCACATGACAAATAGGGTGCCGGCAGTGAGGACGATCGGTGTCGTCAGCCAGAAATAGGCGCTGAACGATTCCAGGATAGCTCCTCCTTTCCCCATGTTCTTCAGATAGGTCACATAGGCATAGGCCTGTACGAACGTAACCAAAACCGTGAGGTACCGGGTCCACTGATTGATCTTCTTTTGGCCGCTTGCCCCTTCCTTTTGCACTTTTTGCATCTGGGGGATCAGGATCGTCATCAATTGCATGAAGATCGAAGCCGAGATGTACGGCATGATACCCAGCGCAAGAATGGAGGCTTGCGAAAAAGCTCCGCCGGAAAAGGCGTCGATCAACCCGAGCGCACCGCTCTTGGCGCCGCTCAGCGCCTGCAGTTTGTGCGGATCGATACCCGGCAGGACAACATAGGTACCCAATCGGTAGACAAATATCAGTGAGAGCGTCACAATGATCTTATTTCTAAGATCATCGATGCTCCAAATATTTCTAAGCGTTTGAAAGAATTTCTTCACGGGAACACATCGTTTTAAAAGTACAAAGACGCATCACTCGATGCGTCCATGCAAGTTACGCAAAATTACTTTAGTATTTCGACCGTTGCACCCAGCCCCTCGATCGCCGTCTTTGCCTTCCCGCTCACTGCGTTGACCTTGAAGGGGATCTTCGACTTCAGCTCGCCGGCGCCCAGTACCTTAACCAGGTCGGTCTTGCTGATTAATCCGTTGATATACAGATTTTCAGGAGTAAATTCGGTGAGGCTGTATTTTTCCACCAACTGGTCGATCTGACCCAGGTTGAACACTTTATACTCGACCCGGTGGATATTGTTGAAACCGCGCTTGGGTATCCGGCGCTGGATCGGCATTTGACCACCTTCGTGCGCCATCTTCCGCTGATATCCCGCCCGGCTTTGTCCACCTTTGTTCCCTTTTGTAGACGTACCGCCTTTACCGGAAGCTTCGCCCCGGCCAAGCCGTTTTTCTTTATGCGTTGCGCCTTTTGCAGGCCGGATCGTGTGTAGTTGCATTTTTGTTGATTTAGACTTACGGGGAATCGCCCCTCGCGAGCGGCGTCATCGCCGCTAAAAAATTATTTTACCGCTTCCACTTTCACCAGGTGCTCGACCATCCGGACCATACCCAGGATCTGTGGCGTAGCTTCGACCTCTTTGGAATTGTGAAGCTTGTTAAGCCCCAGCGCCCTCAATGTTTGTTTCTGACGCTCCGGCCGGTCAATGCCGCTCTTGATTTGCGTGATCTTGATCTTTGCCATGACATTAATGTTTAAACCTTGCCGAACCCGGCGGGTCCGGAGGCCGGTACTATTTATCCGTTGAAAACCTTCTTTAACGAGATATGACGGGTCTTACCGACGGAAATCGGTTCGCGAAGCATCGCCAGCGCCTTGAAAGTGGCTTTCACCACGTTGTGCGGATTTGCAGAACCCAGGGATTTAGCCAGCACGTCCGTTACACCCGCACTTTCCAGTACCGCGCGCATCGAGCCGCCCGCGATCACTCCCGTACCGTGAGCGGCCGGCTTGATCAGCACCTTTGCGGCGCCTTCCTTGGCCAACTGGTCGTGCGGGATGGTACCGTGATGGACCGGAACCTTGATCAGGTTCTTCTTGGCGTCCTCGATCCCCTTGGTGATCGCCTCCTGAACTTCCTTGGCCTTACCGAGCCCGTGGCCAACCACGCCGTTTTCATTGCCGACTACCACTAAGGCAGAGAAGCTGAAAGCCCGGCCCCCTTTGGTCGTCTTGACCACCCGATTGATCGCTACCACTTTTTCCTTCAGTTCGAGGTCTCCCGCTTTAACTCTGTTTAAGATTACTTGTGACATTGTACTTATTTACAAATTCAATTGATACTTCCAATAATTTAGAATTTCAGTCCGCCTTCCCGTGCGCCGTCGGCCACTGCCTTTACACGCCCGTGGTACAGGTAGCCGCCGCGATCGAACGTCACGTCGTGCAATCCCAACTCGCCTGCTTTCCGGGCGATAGCCGCACCGACCAGCTTGCTCTTCTCGACCTTCGTTCCCTTTTGCGCCTGGATATCCTTATCCCGGGAGGAAGCGGATGCCAGGGTCTTGCCGGCACTGTCGTCGATCAGCTGCGCATAGATATCGCTGTTGCTCCGGAATATCGACAGCCGTGGCCGTCCGGTCGTACCCGTAATCTTCTTACGGACGCGGAACTTGATCTTTTCTCTTCTGAGTGCTTTCGTATCCATAATAATTTTATTTTCAGATTATTTACCAGCCGCTTTACCCGCTTTCTTCCGCACGACCTCACCCACATAACGGACCCCTTTGCCCTTGTACGGTTCGGGTTTCCGCAGGCTCCGGATCTTGGCAGCCACCTGGCCGATCAGTTGCTTGTCCACTCCTTCCAGCGAGATCTTCGGGTTTTCCCCTTTCTCCTGTGACGTCGCCAGTTTCAGCTCTTTGGGAACTTCGAAGATGATGTTGTGCGAATATCCCAGCGCCAGGTCGAGGATATTCCCCTGGTTGGACGCTTTGAAACCCACACCAATCAGCTCCAGTTGGCGTTTGTATCCTTCCGTAACTCCCTTTACCATATTGGACACCAGCGCCCGGTAAAGCCCGTGCAGCGCTCGGTGGCGGATCTGGTCGGTGGGACGGCTGAAATATACATGGTCCTCCTTCACTTCGACCGTGATATCCCGGTCGATCTCCTGCTTGAGTTCCCCTTTGGGACCCTTCACGGTCAGTTGGTTGTGTTGTCCTACCGTTACCGTTACCCCTTTGGGCAGAGCGATCGGCTGTTTACCTATACGAGACATGGTACCTTGATTTTAAAATTTTAATAAACGTAGCACAGCACTTCGCCACCTACATTCTGCGTTTTTGCTTCCTTATCGGTCATTACTCCCTTGGAAGTAGACAGGATCGCTACACCCAAACCGTTCTTCACGCGGGTGAATTCGGAAGGACTGGCGTACTGACGCAGACCAGGACGGCTGATCCGCTCCAACGACTTGAT
>DATJWK010000066.1:0-16199 GCA_035501395.1 Puia sp. | reverse complement strand
TGATCCCGGCGTTCGTCGTACTATCGAGCGACACCCGCGAATTGCCCAGGCTATCCGGATTGACGGTTGAATACAGCCGCCAGCCGTCCCGGATACGGGCCCGGAGGACGAGGACGGGGTTGCCATCCGATCCCTGCCGGGCGCCGAATTCCCATTTTACCGCTTGTTGAGTGCTGTCACCGGGTTGGGCGAAAGCGTGTTGTTGCGACAGGATAAAGATGGATACAACAGCCAGCAGCAGGTTGGGCGGCGACAGCAGCCGGGTGCAGGCGAGGCGCCAGGCCCGGTTAACCGTTTCCTTGTAAAATCGCGTATTCATGACGTTTAGCCTCCGATGGGGACCTTGATATCGACATCAGCGGGCGGAAGGCATTCGTGGTCATTGCAAACCATAAACTCCACCTTTCCGGCCAGGTTCGTCTTTACGTTGCTTTTCAATTTGACGATCTGTACAAAATCCACGGTCCTTTCATAGTACCGGACATTGTGTTTCCACGCTTCCTCATACTTCTGGACAAGCTTGCCATTCTCTTTCACCTGACCGTTTAGGGTGAAAAGCGGGCTTTTGCTAAACGTGAACAACGTGGCGATCGGTCCCTCGCCACCGGCATCCTGCGCGTAAAGGTGAAAATCGCCACCGATCGTCGCCGTCATATGTACTTCATACGTGCGGTCGTCGATCTTTTTCGCGGACCAGCTCCAGTTTACCTGCTTGTTGGACTGCGCCATCGTCAGGCTGGCAGTCACCAGGGATAATCCAATGAGTATTATTGCCTTCATATCGCTCAAAGTATGGGTAAATAACGTCAGAAAACAGTTAAAAGTTGGCTACGACGGCTTTTGAACTATGAGCGGCGGCGTGAATAAACAGCGTCCGCAGGATAGCCTGGCCGTCGGTATTTCCCAACAACTCCGAGCAAGCCCGCTCCGGATGCGGCATCATTCCAAAAACATTGCGGTCTTTATTGCAAATACCGGCGATATTGCGGAGGGATCCGTTCGGGTTGGCCGAGGAAAGGATATTGCCGTTTTCGTCGCAGTAACGGTAGATCACCAGGTTGTCGGCCTCCAGTTCGTCCAATGTGCGGTCATCGGCATAGAACCGTCCTTCGCCATGAGCAATCGGTATTTTGAGAGCCTTCCCTTTATCGCCCGCGCCACGCAAAAAGATATTCCTTGAAATGAATTGCCGGTTGGCGTTGCGCAGCAGCGCACCGGGCAAAAGATGAGATTCGCAGAGGATCTGGAACCCGTTACAAACGCCAAAGACCTTGCCTCCGGCCGCGGCGAATCGGGTAACGCTTTGCATGATCGGGCTGAAGCGGGCGATTGCTCCGCAGCGAAGGTAGTCGCCATAGGAAAAGCCACCGGGAAGGACGATGCAGTCGTCTTTGCCCAGGCCGTGAAGGTCGGTGTCCTTATGCCAAAGCATAATGACTTCCTGGTTCAAGTCTTCCTGCAGGGCGCCTTGCATGTCCCGGTCACAGTTCGATCCGGGGAAAACGACTACGCCGAATTTCATGGGTGTCTGTGTTTTGAGCATCAAAGGTACGAAAATGACAGGAGGGGGTGACGGATCCTATTGAAAATAGTTCATAAATAAAATATAAACAACTATCAACCAATGCAGTATGTTGGGGCCGAGGGTGCGGACGGGATAGTAGTACGCCGCAGCATGAAAAGCGGCAAAGGGCACCGCCATTATGATCCAGTTCTCGTATGAGTTGACCCGGTTGATCAGGATGATCACCACGGCGACGAACAGGTAGAGGAGGAGAAGGCTCCAGCTTTTGCGGATCTGGATCAGGAATTTGCTGAGATTTTTCTGGACGTAAAACCCGCCGATAATGAAAGGGACGACCAACCAGGCCATGCCGAGGGAGATCCATATCGATTCGGGGAAGGCAGGAACCGTAAAAACGATCCGGGGAACGATATCCGCCCGGGACCAATGTCCGGACAGGTAGAGGATGAGAAAAAGAAAGTAGTACGGAAAAGTGAATCCCAGCAGCCCGACCAGCCATTCGCGGACACGGAACGGTCGCATGGTGAGCAACCCGAAAAGCACGAGCAAAAGAAACGCGACTGCCGGGATATACAACAGGGAAACGATCCCCGTCCACAGACCGATATTAAAGATGGCTGACCCGGGACGGGCGCTGTTGTACAGGTCCAGCATGCGGTACCAAACCAACACCATCACCGAATTGATCAGCAGGGGAGCGGAAAAGTGCCCCCAATCCGGCAGCAGGGAGGTGATCAGGATATAGGACATGCCGGGGAGATAGGTGGGCTTGGGAAGTACCTTGTGATGATTGAAGATGTTGTTAAAGAGGACAGCTTGCGTAAAAAGAAGCAGGAAACTAAACAGGGAAAAGCCGATAGGCAGATGCCCGAATGGAACATTGAGCCCACTCAGGATGAGCCGGTACAGGTAATTGTCCTCCGGATGAAGTGCCGGCGCCATGGGGTGCAGGAAAAGCGAAAATTTCAGCACCAGGGCGTATACAAGCAGAATTAAAATATTTGTAGGGCTCTTCTGTCTAAAGATTCCTATCACGAGGGGTTGTAATTCAAATTAGAAATCAACTTTAGCGAAGCAAAGATAATTCTTGTACATACACGGAATAATTGTTTCCCAGCTGCTCACCTGTTTGCCATACCGGGGCATAAAATCGTAGCCGCGGTCCAGATTGTGCAGCGTGGGATAACGGGTGACCCGGCCTTCGGGAGAAATACTTTGGTCGTTGAGGAGCAAATTCCGCCGCTCGTAGAGATTAAAAAGAAAGTGCAATTCTCCGCCGGTATTGACAAGCTCGGTGGAGATCAGGTGGTCGGTTTCATCGTCGAATTGGCTTTTGGGGATTACGTTGCTCCACTGCAGGTTGCTCTCCTTATCATAGGAAAGCACCATGATATTCTCCGCATGAAAGCGGGTGCCATAGGCGCCTCCGTAGTTGCGGGCCCACGGGTTATAATAGGGGCTGTAATAGGGGGAATAAAATGCCGGCCCATACCCATAGGCGGGATTCATATAATCCCATCGGTTGAACATGTTGCCCCGCGAAGTGGTATACAGGGACTCGCTGACCAGCAGATAGCCGCCGTCCCGTTTGGTGATGACCTGTTTAATAAAAAAGTCATTGAACGCCGTCCGGATGCTCGCGTCCGTACTCTTGGCCAGTGCGCGGAGCTCATCGGCAAAAACGGTAACCTTTTCCTGTACGCGCTCGTTGGTGGCCTTATCCCAAAAAACGGTATAGAGACCCTCGATATTCCCTCGCCGCTGCCGGTAATAGAATCCGGAAATGATATATCGGTTGTTATTGTTGTCTACCTTGATCTTGATCTCGTCCAGGATACGATCGCCGGCGCCCATGTCCCTGACAGCGAACGTATCCGCGGTCGGCCCCTTCGTGACGACGGAGACGCGGGAAACATAGTCATTACTCCCGCTCCGCAGGTACTTGGCAAAGACGAAAGTACCTTCGTTATCCACCAAGAAATCCGTAAAAAGGTCGTTGCGGTCTTCCATGGGGAGATAGAGCCGGTGGCGGTCGATCAGCTTCATGTCGCTTCCGTAGAGGAAGGTCGTAAAAAGGAAGTTTTTCGGATCGTGGCTATTGATCTTGAAGATCATGATGCGCTGCTTGTCTTCGCTGATGACGACGGTATAGATCTTGTTGTTGGATGCAAAGCCGACCTGGGTAGTGTCGAGCTCTACCGGCTGACCGATCAACTGGGCCTGGGGACTGAGTTTGGCGGCGGCGATGTGGACGATGCTCTTTTTCTGGTATTCATAGATCAGGATACAATAATCGGGATAAGCGACGAAATCGATATTGATATACCGTTCCGGCATAAAGGTCAGCGGTACACGTTGCAGCGCCCGCATCGTGCTGTCATAGATGCTGATGGCGTTATTGCTGTTGTTGTTCTTGAATACCAGATAGTTGCCGGATATTTTGCCGATGATCTCGAAATTGGTACGAAGACCATCTTCCCGTTCCGGTTCCGAATAAAAGATCTGGGAAACCTGCGCGTGTGCGGGTGGAACATTCAGGAAAGCAAGAGAAAAAAGAAAAAAGGACAGGATTCTGTTCATAGCCGGGCTCAACGTTTACCTTGTAAGTTAATTAAAAGTACGGGGTTTATAAAAGTTAGGTTGCCCCGGCGAGAGTTCAGGCCCCCGGAAACCAGTTCAATCCGCTTCCGGCGGCGGCTCGTACTTTATTTGTAACTTCGCGGTTTTTATGAGCGAACCTCCGGTTCGTCCGAGCATGAGTAACCAGATCAAGATCAATAGAGTTAGTTTTGCCAGCCTGGTCATTGCGTTAGGCATCATATATGGCGACATCGGCACTTCTCCCCTGTATGTACTGAATGCGATCATCCATTCGAGGATTATCACTGAAAAGCTGATCCTCGGGAGCCTGTCATGTATTATCTGGACCCTGACCCTTCAAACGACCGTCAAGTACGTTTGGTTGACCCTCAAGGCCGACAACAAAGGGGAGGGTGGGATTTTTTCGCTCTATGCCCTGGTGCGGCGGCAAAAGAAATGGCTCGTGCTCCCGGCGATGATCGGCGGCGCCGCCCTGCTGGCGGACGGAATGATCACCCCGCCGATCTCCGTGACTTCCGCTATCGAAGGTCTCCGGCAGATGCCTGCGTTCCGGTATGTCGATCAATCGACGATCGTCTATATTGTGCTCGGGATCCTGCTGATCTTGTTCTTCCTGCAGCAATTCGGGACCGAGTCGATCGGGAAACTCTTTGGCCCGATCATGTTCGTTTGGTTCACGATGATGGCAGTGCTGGGCTGCAGCCATCTGCTGGATGACCTGGAAATTTTCCGGGCCCTGAGTCCGCATTACGCGATCGAACTGCTCACGACTTATCCGAAGGGGTTCTGGATCCTTGGGGCCGTCTTTCTTTGTACGACCGGTGCGGAAGCGCTGTATTCGGATCTGGGCCATTGCGGACGCCGGAATATCCGGTTTTCATGGATCTATGTCAAAACCTGTCTGATCCTGAACTATCTCGGGCAGGGAGCATGGCTGCTCGCGCAATACCGGGGCAGGATATTCGATACGTCCGTAAGCAATCCATTCTATGGCATCATGCCCAGCTGGTTTCTCATACCCGGAGTGATCATCGCGACTTCTGCGGCGATCATCGCCAGCCAGGCACTGATCACCGGCTCCTATACGCTGATCAGCGAAAGCATGCGCCTGAACCTTTGGCCCAAACTGCGCATCAGCTACCCGACCGAAGAGCGTGGCCAGTCATATATCCCGGCCATCAATTTTTTGCTGTTCCTTGGATGCTCGGGTATCACGATCTATTTCCAAAGTTCGGAACATATGCAAGCGGCATACGGGCTGGCGATCACGCTGTGTATGCTGGCTACGTCGATCCTGTTTTCCAATTACCTGATCAGCCGCCGGACCAAATCGGCATGGATCTACCTGTATCTAACGGTCTATCTCACCATCGAGCTCAGTTTCCTTTTTGCCAACCTCGAGAAGTTCCCGCACGGCGGCTTTGTGACGCTGATCGTAGGCGGCGGGTTGTTCACCGTAATGTATGTGTGGTTCCGAGCGCGGAAGATCAAAAACCGGTATGTGGAGTTTGTCCGCATGGAGCATTATATCCCGCAGATCCAGGAACTGAGCAACGACCGGACGGTCGGAAAATACGCCACGCACCTCGTATACATGACAAGCGCCAATAATCCGAAGGAGATCGAGCACAAGATCATTTACTCTATTCTGAACAAGAAACCGAAGCGCTCGGACATCTATTGGTTTGTCCACGTGGATACGCTGGACGATCCCTACACCGCCGAATACACGGTGGACCATATCATTCCCAACGACATTATCCGGGTGGAATTCCGGCTTGGCTTCCGGGTGGAACCGAAGATCAGCCTGATGTTCCGCAAAGTGGTCGAGGACCTCGTCAATAACCGGGAGGTAAACGTCACCAGCCGGTATGAGTCGTTGGAGCGCAACAATGTGGTCGGGGACTTCCAGTTCATCGTCATGGAAAAATTCCTTAGCCAGGATAACGAGTTGCCATTTTTCGAGCGGGTGATCATGAAATTGTATTTCTGGCTAAAAGAGCTCAGCCTTTCGGAAGAGCGGGGTTTTGGCCTTGATCCGTCGAATGTGACGATCGAAAAATTTCCGCTGATCGTTTCGCCGGTCCCCAACTTCAACCTCAAACGGATCGAAAGTGAATAAGCGGGTACTCTGGCGGTGGGTCAAGGGCCTGGCGCTGCTGTACGGAGTGGTCGGGATCGTCCTCTACCACGCTCAGCGGTATATCCTTTGGCATCCCGAACCTGTTCCCTTATCGAAGGTCTATCGGTTCGGCAACCAGCCTTTTACGGAGTTGAATATTCCATATGACAAAGAAACCCGGTTAAACGTCATCGAGTTTCGGGCGACCGGCCTTCCGGCCGGCAGCGCGGCAAAAGGGGTTGTGCTATATTTCCACGGCAACGGCGGCAACGTAGAACACTATGGCCGTGCGGCAACCGATTTTACGCGGAACGGCTATGATGTCTGGATCATGGATTATCCCGGCTTTGGCAAGAGCACGGGCGAACTCAGCGAACAGAAGTTGTACGATTACGCATTGGTGCTGTATAAGCTGGCGCGGAGCCAATGGCCGCCTTCAAAGATCGTCCTCTGCGGATCCAGCATGGGGACGGGTATCGCAGCGGAACTGGCGGATATTCGCGATTGCCGCCGACTGATCCTGGAGTCGCCTTACTATAGTCTCGAATCGATCGCCTGGCGTCGTTTGCCGGTCTATCCGTGGGGACGGATGCTCCGGTTTCATTTCCCAACCTGGCAGCACTTACCGAATGTTACGGCGCCGGTGATCATTTTTCAGGGCACGGAAGACAGGACCATACCGTATTCCAATGCGTTTCGCCTGAAGCCCCTCCTGAAACCAGGGGATGCATTCATCCCGGTTGAAGGCGCCGGGCACAACGACCTGCATGACTATCCGCTATTTCAGAAGAAGTTGGATTCACTGCTCGCAGAGTGATCGCCGGACGGAGCCACGCAACATTAAGGCCGGACGAACGCCTTGAAACGATCTTCGCGCTGCGGCGGAAGAAAATAGTAGTTGTCGGAAGGGATCTGACCGGCTCCATGTATTTCGGCAGGGATCAGCATGCGCTTTTCGAGGGTATATGGCCGATAGCCCAGGGGTTCGAGAAGACCGGCGAACCGGATCAGCAGGTCGCGGTCGAACAATTCGCAGAGGAGCATGGGGCGGTGGAGCTCCAGCGTGCGGAGCATGGAAGCGAATACCTGGTATTCAAAACCTTCCACATCGCACTTGATATAGTCGAGGCGGGGCAGCTCTAAAAAGAGGCGGTCGCCGGATTCGTTCTTTACTTTCTCCGATCGGACAAATTCGAGGTGGTCGTTGTTAGCCTTTATGCGGGCGTGAGCAAATTTACGTTCGGCGCCCACGCGGGGAATTCCCATTTCTACATAGTCGCCTTGACCGCCGAGGGCGACCTGGTAAAGCGTGACATTTTGCGCCTTCTTTCGTTGGAGAAGCCGTTGAAGGACCCGATGAAACAGCGTGATGGGTTCCACCGCAATGACTTTGCCGTTTCGGCCGGCGAGCCGGCTCAGTTCAATCGTAAAATATCCGAGGTGGGCGCCGATGTCGGCGCAGAAGTCTCCGGGGCGGATGATCTCTTTCAGGAAATATACATCCTCGTATTCCTTACCTAACAACCCGGTAGGGTAAAGGCGCTGATAAACGCCGGAAAGGAGGGACAGATAGTTATTCTCACCTAAAACGTTCAACAGTACTCGTTTGATGCCCATAACGGCTGCAAGGTAAAGTTTTATGCCTTATATGGGAACAACGTTAAGATTCCTGTTCTGACGTACCTTTTCAGGGACGGACCGGATGATTTCCTCCTTTAGCGCGGCCACAAGCCGTTGTTTGACAAAATCCCGATGGACGACGAGACTGACCTCTCGCATGGGGGCGGGCCCTTTGAAATGGCGGACCAGCTGGTGCTGCCGGCCGCTAAGATCCAAAACCGCCAGCTCCGGGAGGATCGTGATGCCATCATTCAGCTCGACCATCCGCCGCAGGGTTTCAAGACTACCCGCTTCATAGTCGAAATGACTTCCTTCTTTACTTGCCTTTCTCAGCTCGCAAAGACGGACGATCTGGGACCGAAAACAATGGCCCTCTTCCAGCAGCCAGAGTTTGGAGGGATCGATATCCTGGGCAAGCATGTAGGTTTTTTTATACGCGGCATTCTTCCGGGAGACGTAGACAAGCAATTCCTCGTAAAAAAGAACCTGTTCGCGGATGCCGTTTTCCTGTAGCGGCGTGACGAGGATACCGACGTCGATCCGGCCTTCCCGCAGGCGGCCGACAACCATTTCCGTGGTCATCTCATTTACGACCAGTTTGATCTGGGGATATTTTGCGGCAAAACCCGGAATAATGAGCGGGAGAAGATAGGGGGCCAGTGTGGGGATGATGCCGATGCGCAATTCGCCGGTCAGGATCCCCCTTCTTGTCTGAACGATCTCGCCGATCAGCTGGCGTTCAGCGAGGATTTTACGCGCTTGCCCAATGATCTCGCGACCGGCTTCGGTCGGGATCACCGGCTGTTTGCTCCGGTCGAAGATCGTCATGCCTAACTCTTTTTCAAGCTTGTGGACCTGCATGCTGAGGGTGGGCTGCGTAACAAAGCAGTGGCCCGCTGCAGTGGCGAAGTGCCGGTAGGTATCGACCGCGACGATATATTCCAATTGCACGAAGGTCATTTGATAGATTGAATCTATACAAAGATAAAGTCCATCGAGCGTATTGATATCGGGTTCGTCAAAAATACCGGTAGGTTACCAGGTCTCCGGCAGCTACGGCGTGCTGGGTCATCCGGCCCCGGCTGTGCACGGCAATTGTTTTTCCATGGCCTTGTTATTGCGGATAGTACCGGTAGGTAATGATGCCGCTGCTGCCGCCGAGGCTGGCCGATTCCCGCGCGAGTCTGCCCTGGCTGTCGGTGACCTGGGTATAAGTGACCGTGGTATTAAATGGCAAACCGTCGACCAGCCCGGAAACGGAGTTTAACGCCTTTTGGGATATTGCATCGAAATTGCCGCCATAGCCGCTGATGGCGAGCGCGTAGATAAGCGGTCCGATGGAACTGGTTATGACGGAATGATAACAGGGGTTCGCAAGCCCGCTGTAGCCGGCCTTGACATTCCCCTCGAGGGAGTCCGCGGTCAGGTCGTTGTTCGGGAGATAAACATGGTAGCTGCTGATATTCCCGTTGCTCATGAACAAGGTGTCCAGCAAGCTATTGGCGATGGTCCCGTCATAATAGGCGTTGAATGCGATGTTGTTGTTGGGATAGCCGAAATAGATGACCCAGCCGGACGTACCCAGGCTGCTGTCTTTTATGATCCGGCCCTGGGCGTCATAGGACAACTGGTGCAGTTCCTGCGTGCCGGTCAGGTCGTTGGTGTATGTGGCGGGAGGCGCGGTACTTCCCGCCGGGAGCGAAAAAATGGCCGACCAGCTTGCGGAGTAGGCATACCCGCCGGACGTGTCATAACCGAACTGTTGATAGCTGGCCAGGCGGTGCGCACTGTCATATGCAAAGGAATCGACGATGCTTTCCTGGTCGGAAGGCGAATAACTGGTGATCGAGGAAACCCAGCTATTGGCGCCGGAGCCGTTATTGTTGTGAGCGGAATTGCTTTTTTTACAGGAGCAAAAAAATAACAAACCAATAACAGCCGGGAACAAAGGTAATTTTCGCATCGGTTTAAGCTTTGAGGAGTATAGTTGATCAAAGTTAGTAATTTACGTCTGTATTCAAAAATGGAGAACCATGACAAATAAATTGTTGATCTTCTTAATATCAGGCGCCGTTGCCGCCGGTCCCGTGCAAGCACAGACACGCCGGATCGACACCGTAGCCGTAGCGATCCTTGACAAAATGAGCGCAATGATCGGCGAACTGTCTTCCTGCAGCGTCAATATCCAGTCCAATTATGATGTCAACAGCAAGGAATTGGGGCTGGTCAAACATTCCGATGAGCAACAGCTCTATCTGCACGGCCCCAACCAGCTGCTGCTAAAATCCGAAGGCGATCAGGGGAGCCGGGATTTTTACTTCGACGGCAAGACCCTGAGCTATTATTCAATGGACAAGAATCAATACGGTCAGATAGACGCGCCGGCGAACGTCATTGAGATGATCGATACCGTCAACAAACGATACGGGATCGAATTTCCCGCCGCCGACTTTTTCTATCCCACGTTCGTCGATGATATCCTCGCCGATTCGAAGACCCTGGTCTATCTCGGGTTGACGAAAATAGACGGGAAGGAATGCTATCATATCGCGGGCACGACTTCGGACAAGACCTACCAATTCTGGATCGCGGACGACGCCTTTACCTTGCCGCTGAAAATGGTGATCATATATACCAATAAGGAGATGCATCCGCAGTATGAGGCCACGCTTAGCGGGTGGCAGGTCAATCCCGCTTTGCCGGATGCCCTGTTCGCATTCACCGTTCCCCACCGGGCGCGAAAAGTAAAACTGGTGGCCTTATCCGCAAAAAAATAAATCACCCTTTCAAACTACCGATATGCAAAAAGCTTTTAGATATAGTCGCGTTGCCTTTGGCGCCTTCCTGGCGCTGATGATAGCGGGTCCGCAGCCGGGCATGGCACAACGATTCAATCACGGCGGGGGCGGCGGCGGCCGGCCGGTCGCGCCACCCGTCATGCATCCGGTCCAGGTTGCCAGACCCACGCCCACTATGCGCCCTGCGCCCGCATCCAGGCCGGTCGAAACCAGGCCGGCCGAGCCGAGGCCCGTGGTGGAACGCCCGACGATAAACGGCGGCAGCCGGAATATCGGCAATCATGACCTTGCCCGACCGGTGGAGGTGGTGCACGATGCCGTCAATGCCCGGAGCAACGTAACGGTGCGGGATCATGTCAACGTCTATCATACCGGGCGCTATCGGGGTATTCATCCTTATTACTATCATCCCTACCGGCCATATTATTGGGGACCGCACTGGCATCCGCTGGGCTTTTTCCTTAGTTCGCTGGCGACCGATGCCATCTGGTTCAGCTTCAATAATCAGCGCTATTGGTACGATGACGGCTGTTTCTATCTGCCGCAGAACGGCGGTTATGCCGTCGTTCCGGCTCCTGTCGGCGCGATTGTCGCAACCATTCCGCCGGGATATGAAACGCCCGTAGTGGACGGCACAACGTATTACTATTTCGGCGGAGTATTCTACGTTTACACCGGCCAGGGATACCAGGTGGTCACCGCGCCTCCCGGAGCGGTGATCTACCAATTGCCCGATGGTGCGACGGACCAGCAGATCGACGGACAAGATTTCCTCGTGTATAACAATACCTGGTATGAGCCGGTATCGCAGGATGGCCAGGATGCATATGAGGTGGTGCCGCCGCCCGGACAATGAGTGCTATTCGTCAACGGACTGCAAGCGGACATTCTCCGTGGTGACGCTGAGGCGGTAAGGAACACCGGTTCGCAACGCAACGTTGCGGCCGTCATGCCCGACAGGGAAGCCAAAGCAGACGGGGTAATCGTAACCGGCAACGGCATCCCGGATGATGTCCTCCACCGTGGCGCCAAACGGGCGCATGGTATCTTTCATTTCAGTAAAACTGCCGACGATCAACCCCGCGAGTTGGTCGAGTTGGCCGCTTCGCTGCAACTGGCGGATCATGCGGTCTATATTATACAGATATTCCCCAACATCTTCAAGGAAGAGGATTTTCCCCGCCGTGGGCACAGCCGATGTCGTTCCGGTCGCATGAGCCAGAAGCGCCAGGTTTCCGCCCGTTAGCGGGGCTAAAGTCTCGCCGGCCCGGTCAAACGGATGTGCGTGGCTGGTATAGTTCAACGCTTCTCCTTCCAGCGCCAGCCGGAGGGAGCGGACATAAGGCCCTTCTGCCCCGCCCTCGTTAAAAGCAGCCGCCATAGGCGCATGGAGTGTTGCGATATTAAACCGGGATTGGATGTGGGAATGCAGAAGGGTAATATCGCTGTAACCGACGATCCATTTCGGCGTTTGCCGAAATCCCGTGAAGTCGATCCGGTCTATGATCCGGCTAAGTCCATAGCCGCCCCGGCCGCAAAGGATCGCCCGGACGCCGGGATCGTCGAGCATCTGCTGGAGGTCGGCAAGCCGTTCGTCATCGGAGCCGGAAAAATAGTTCTCCGACGCGCCGCCGACGGTATTGCCGGTCTTTACCGGGTATCCCCAGTCCCGAAGCGTGTCGATGCAGGTTTGCGCCCGCTCGCGAGGCATATAGCCCGCCGGGCAGACGATGGCGATGACATCGCCGGGGCGCAGGAATGGCGGAATGTGGATCAAGCGATGGTTGGTTTATTTGTTTCCGTCAGCGAAACCTGGTCATCTCCGACCACGAGGTTATGCGGGACGCCGTATTTGAAAGCGTAGTTCTCTTTTTGATGACCAACGGGAAAGTCAAAGCAGACGGGATAGCTGTACGACCCTATCCGATCGGTAACAATATCATAGAGCGTGCGACCGAACTCTTCACCCGGGTCGTCCGGTTTGACCTTGAAACCGCCGACGATGAGGCCCGCGAGCTTATCGAGCTTGCCGGTGCGTTGCAGGTGCCAGAACATCCGGTCGATGCTGTACAAATATTCACCGGTGTCTTCCACGAAGAGGATCTTGCCGGCGGTGTCGATATCGCTGGATGTCCCTGCCAGGGTTTCGATTGTTTTCAGATTGCCCCCCACCAACTGACCTTCCGAGGAGCCGGGCCGGTTATTCGGGTGCGGTGGGGTCGTGTATTGCATCTTTTCACTTCCGCTTAGCGCCTGACGGATGGAAAGAATCGAGGCGACCTGGGCAGGCTCTGCCTTTGCCCAGTCATCCGGAAAGCTGTTGCACATTTTGGAATGGATCGAGGCAATATGCAGGTTGGCATGGATATGACACAGCAGAACCGTAATGTCGCTGAAGCCGATGACCCATTTGGGGAATTTCAGCAGCGAAGAAAAATCGAGCCGGTCCACGATGTGGACTGCACCATAACCACCGCGGGCGCAAAGGATAGCCTTGATCTCCGGGTTGTCAAGCATGCGCTGCAGATCGTCGAGGCGTTCGGTGTCGCTGCCTCCGTAAATGAAATCCTTTTTTCCGACGGTATTGCCGGTGAGCGTGCGGAAGCCCCAGCTTTCGATCAATTGAACGGCGGGTTGGATCTCTTTAACGGTGATGTCGCCGGCGGGACATGTGATGCCGATCGTATCCCCGGGCTTCAGATAGGGCGGGATCAGGAGCGGTTGCACGGGCAACGTCCCATCCCGGCGAACAGAAGGCTGCGAGCGGGCATGGGCAACGCCGGCAAGGCCAAGACCAAGTACGGAAGTGAAAAAGCTTTTTCGGTTCATCTTAACATTATAGTTTACTTTGGGCCGCGTTAAATTTACTACTTTTATAAACTGGGCGGAGCCCGGTTCGCACTTGACGACCTAAAGGCCGGAAAGTGCAGACATTCCTAGTATTGAGACAAAAAATTAAATTGTGGAACAATTTTTTGTCGAAATTCATTTACATGCGATCTCTATTTGCAATCGCACTTATGCTGTTGTCATTGGGTCTCGGGCGAGGATTGCAAGCGCAGGATTTGGGCGGGCAGTGGACAGGTACGGCTTCCGGCGACGGATCGGACACAAAGCAAAAAATTGTCTTAACGATCACGGAAAGCGACTCGGCCATTGCGGGTGTGCTCCACTGGTATTCTCCCGAAACGCAATATATCCGGCATCTCATTATCAGCGGACATTATTACGGCCGGGACTCGGTGCTGACCATCCGCGAAGACAGTTCCGTCAACACCGCGACTGGTTTTCACGTGTTGTATTACCGTAGGACGGCGGGAAGGCGTGACAGACTGGAAGGCTTTTGGGCCGGCCCTTCCGGCTCGCAGACCGCAAAGGCAGGCAACCTGGCGATCCGCCTCGAAAAAAAAGCGCCGCCGTTCATACCATTCGCTTTGCCGAAAAAGAAGAAGGACTCCGCGCAGCTGAAGACCTTGCTGGACCGGGAGACGCCGGTCATACAGACCATCCGTATCCGGGGCACGGACACCGTCCGGGTCGGGCTTTATGATAACGGCGAGATCGATGGTGATTCCGTCAGCCTCTATCTGAACAACGATCTGCTGTTGCAGCACTATAAATTGACGGCACAGGCCAAAGTCCTGTTGGTGCCGATCGATAAAAGCCTGCCGGTCAACCGGCTGATCTTGTTTGCCGAAAACCTGGGCCGCCTCCCGCCAAACACGGCGCTCATGGAAGTGACCGTGCATGGAAAGACGTACGAATTGTTCCTTTCGACCGACTTCAGACGAAACGCCTGCATCGAGTTCGCTTTGCAGGAGTGAGACAAACGGCGTAATTTTGCCCTCCAAAACGGACCGGAGGTCTGCACATTATTATGACGAATGACCCAAAACGATACCTGATCACGGCAGCTTTACCCTACGCCAATGGACTGAAGCACGTCGGTCATCTGGCGGGGGCCTATCTGCCGGCGGATATCTATGTCCGGTATTTACGGGCGCAAAAGCGGGATGTTGTCTTTATTTGCGGAAGTGATGAGCATGGCACGGCCATTCCTATCCAGGCCATGAAAGAAGGGACGACGCCTATGGCCATCATCGACAAATACCATGCGCTGATCAAAGAGAATTTTTCAGATCTGGGAATTTCGTTCGATATCTACCATCGCACCAGCGAACCCATCCATCATGAAACCGCACAGGAGTTCTTCACCGCCCTGAACGGACGTGGTGAACTGGAGGCGAAGGAGAGCGAACAGTACTATGATGAGGAGGCAAAGACATTTCTTGCGGACCGATACATTGTCGGGACCTGTCCTGTGTGCGGCTACCCACGGGCATATGGGGACCAATGCGAGAATTGCGGGACGTCGTTGAGCCCGGAGATGCTGATCGAACCCCGAAGCACCTTGAGCGGGACGCCGCCCGTAAAGCGCAGCACGCGTCACTGGTATCTCCCATTGAACCGGCATGAAGCTTTTTTGCGCGAGTGGATATTGGGGGATCACAAGGACGACTGGCGTGCCAGCGTAGTGGGGCAGTGCAGGAGTTGGATCGACGGGGGACTGCAACCGCGGGCAGTGACGCGCGACCTGGACTGGGGAGTGAAGGTGCCGTTGCCGGAGGCGGAGGGGAAGGTGCTTTACGTATGGTTTGATGCGCCGATCGGCTATATATCCGCCACACGCCAGTGGGGAATCGACAACGAACGGGATTGGAAGCCTTACTGGTATGACCAGGGCACAAAACTGGTGCATTTTGTCGGGAAGGACAATATCGTGTTTCACTGTATTATCTTCCCGGTTATGTTAAAGCTGCACGGGAATATCCTGCCCGCCAACGTTCCGGCCAACGAGTTCGTGAACCTGGAGGGTGACAAGATGAGTACGAGCCGGAACTGGAAGCTGGACATGCAGGATTACATCGACGATTTTATCAGGAAAGACAACGGCGGCCCCCATATGGCGGATTGCCTGCGTTATTATCTGACGACGATCGCCCCGGAGACAAAGGACAGCGAATTCACCTGGAAGGGGTTTCAATACGCGAACAATAGCGAACTGGTCAATAAGTTCGGGAATTTTGTCAACCGCACCTTCGTGCTGATGCATAAGTTGTGTAACGGGAAGGTGCCGCCGCTGCATTCCGGCCGGCTGGATGAAGCTGACCGGGAGATGATCGCGGCGGTCGAAGCCACCCCGGTCAGGGTGTCGAAGCTGATCGAAGAATACCGGTTCCGGGAAGCCTTGTTCGAAGTCATCATGTTGTCGGATCTGGCCAATAAATATATGCAGAAGAAGGAACCGTGGATAGTGGTCAGGAGCCTCAGGGACCATCCGGAAAATCAACAGTTGATCGACAATTGCCTGCATATCTGTCTGCAGGTGACGGCTAATCTGGCGATCCTGATCCATCCGTTCCTTCCCTTTACCGCAAAGCGGATGCTGCACATGATGAAAGTCGTGGACAAGATGCTGGAATGGGAGAATGCCGGGAAAATGAAGCTGTTGAGTGTGGGCTACAGCCTGCGG
>DATJWK010000065.1:0-18282 GCA_035501395.1 Puia sp. | reverse complement strand
ACCTTTCCGAAGGGACGAGGGTCGAACTGAAACTGCCGCTGGAATTAAATGAGTAAGCCGGTATGATCGGGACGATTATCATTGACGACGAGGCCCACTGTATCGACCACCTGTCGGGGCTGCTGTCCACCTACTGTGGGTCGATGGTCCGGCTGGCGGGATCGGCGGGGACGGTGGAGGAAGGCTGGCAGCTGATCCTGAATGTACAACCGCAGCTGGTATTCCTGGATATCCAGCTTTGGGACAAAACCAGCTTTGAATTATTGGACCGCTTCCCGGTGATCGATTTTGATATAATTTTTGTTACAGCTTATGAGAAATATGCGATCAAGGCATTTAAATTCAGTGCGGTCGACTATCTTCTCAAGCCGGTCGACCCGGACGACCTGCAACAGGCCGTGGCACGGCTTCACCAGAAGCGATCGAAGGAGGAGATCGCCGGCCGTTTCGAAACCCTATCGTACAACCTGCGCAACGGCGCCGCGCTGCCCCGGCGTATCAGCATCCCGACGGTAAAGGGCCTGGAATTCCTCGCCGTACAAGACATCGTCCGCTGTGAAAGTCATATTAACTACACGTCCATATACCTGACGGACGGACACAAACTGACCGTGGCGCGAACCTTGAAGGAATTCGAGGAATTGCTTGAAGACCATAATTTCTACCGCATTCACAATTCGCATCTCATCAACCTGGCCTGTATCAAGAGCTATCACAAAGGAAAGGGCGGATCGGTCCGGATGATAGATAATACCGAGATAGACGTGTCTACGCGCCGGAAAGACGAGCTGCTGAAACGTCTGGCGGAACTGTAACTTCGCAGGATGTCAACATCAGGAAAATTCGATACCCAGGCCGACGCAATCCTGGACTTTTACCGAAACCTTCGTCCCCGCCTAGCCCCCGGCGATGGTATCGAAATTATGAATCCGTATAAAGACACCGCGGCCTGGGCGGTAACAAAGCAATTCTACCCCAAGTACTATAACGATAACCGGTCAAGGTTTTTCATATTCGGGATCAATCCCGGCCGCCACGGTGCGGGACTGACCGGGATCCCGTTCACCGATCCGATCCGGCTCGCAGCAAAGTGCGGCATTGCCAACGACTTTCCAAAACGCGGCGAATTGTCGTCAGAATTTGTGTACGAAGTGATAGACGCCTTTGGCGGCCCGGCCGCCTTCTATGGCCGGTATCATTTTACCGCCCTTTCGCCGCTCGGATTCGTGCGGGACGGAAGGAACCTCAATTACTATGATGACAAGACCTTGTTGAAATCATTCGAACCGTTTATGCTACGCTGCATCCGCCGGCAGTTGGAGACGATGCCGACTTTCCCGGTCTGTTATTGCCTTGGCGAAGGGGAGAACTACAAATATTTTGGTCATATCAACCATCGACACCGGTTTTTCGAACGCATCATCCCGCTTCCCCATCCACGATGGGTCATGCAATATCGCCGGAAAAAAATCGGGGAATATGTCAGGCTCTACCAGGAAAGACTCAGTGTATCCGGTCCCCCCGAAGCTCCAGCGATTGCATAATTTCGGATTCATACGCAAGCCATTCGGCCCATCGCCGCCGGACGGTATCCTTATCCAAGTAGGTTTCGGCCAGCCCGATAAAGAGGTGATAGTGCCCGGCCTCACTTTCCATGAAGCGGCGATAGAATTGCCGGAGATACGGATCGTCGAGGCCTTCGCTCAGCCGTTTAAACCGCTCGCAGCTACGGGCTTCGATGAGCGCAAAGCATAGTAGCTGGTCCAGGAAACGATCCGCCTGACTGCCGCCTTTTCGCTCGAATTCCCGGAGCCTGTTGACATAAAGGTCTTTCCGCTGCGGGCCCAGGCGGAGCCCCCGTTTTTGCAGCTCTGCCAGTACAAGGCGGAAATGTCCCCATTCTTCGGTTACAATGGGCGAAAGCGCCTCGACCAGTTGGCCGCGTGACGGATAGCGGGAGATCAGGGAAATACAGCTCGTGGCCGCCTTCTGTTCGCACCACGCATGGTCGGTGAGGATCTCTTCGAGGGAAATGGCGGCAAGATCGACCCAGCGGGGGTCGGTGGGGAGCTGCAGCCCGAGGATACTACTTTTGGAAGATGAGGTCATACCGCAAAAATACCGATGCCGGGCACAATGTTAATACGTAATTTAGGGTGTCTGCACAGGATTTGGCGTAAACTATCAATAAATGACTATGAGAAATTTCCTTCTATTTCTGCTTCTGATATGTTGCCAATCTGTCCTTGCCCAGACGGGCGGCAAATACCTGATCAGGGCAGGCAGCCTGTTCGACAGTGAAGCTGGCCAGTTCCGGGAAGGCATGGCGATCATGATCGATAACAACAAGATCACGGCGGTCAGACCATTCAAGGAATTGAGCGGGCAGCAGAAGCAGGATTATCAGCTGATCGATCTTTCGGAATACGCCGTTCTGCCGGGCCTGATCGACGCCCATACCCATTTACTGAACAGAGAGATCGTCTACCCGCAGAACGACTTCTACGGATTGGATATGGCCCGGACATTGACGCTGGACGGAGATGCCTACCGGGCGTTGTATGGCGCCGCGCGGGCGCGTGCCTATCTCGAAGCCGGAATCACGTCGGTGCAGGATCTGGGTAATTCGGGAGAATTTGCGGATATCGCCCTTCGCAGGGCCATTCGGGAAGGTTTGGTCCCCGGGCCGAATATGCGCTGCGCGGGAAAAGGCCTATCCTCTGAAGGCGGGCAGTTGCCCGGGCTCATTTATAAGCACCGCTCCATCATCAACGACGAATATCGGATCGTCAAAGGCCCGGAGGATGCCATCCAGGCAGTCCGGGAAAATGTCACGCAAGGCGCGGACTTAATTAAGATCTATTCCAACAACACGCCCAACAATACCAGCCTGAGTGTGGAAGAGATGCGTGCTATCGTGGGGGAAGCGCATCGTTTTCATCTCCGGGTGACCGCTCACGCGACGGACAATCAGGCCGTTTATAACGCCGTGATTGCAGGGGTGGACGGTATCGAGCACGGGTATCAGGTGGACGACTCGACGCTCGGGCTCATGGCTCAAAAGGGAGTCGTGCTGGTGCCTACCGATGGGGACAGTGTGACCTTCACCCGTTATGCAAAACTGGCGGACCCGCAGGATTCACACGGGATGTCCCGCCAAATTATGGAGTACCGCAGGTTCGTCGGAGACCGGTTGCGGCGGGCTATCCAAAAGGGGGTGACGATCGTGGCTGGCTCTGATGACTATGTCGATGTCCACCTTCCCTTCGCTGAGCCTTCCAAGCGAACGCTCATCGGTTATCACGAGTCCGGAGTACCCATAACGCAAGTGCTGCAATTCGCCACCATTAACGCCGCCCGGCAACTGAATTGGGCCGGCCAGAGAGGCGTGTTGAAAGCCGGCTACATGGCGGATATCATCGCGGTAGACAAGGACCTGGACAAGAACATCGATGCTATAATGCGGGTGCATTTCGTCATGAAGGGCGGTAAGGTCATACCGAAATAAGACGGATTTCAGTAGGTTTGCCTGAAAAGGCCGATGGATGACGAACTAAAGTTATATGCCGATGAGTTTTTGGATGAAAAGCTGAACGAACGGCGCGGGGATGGCTCCTTGCGGCATCTGCGGCTGGCGGAAGGGAAAATAGATTTCTGCTCAAACGATTACCTGGGAATTGTGACGAACGACTTGCTCGCGACCCATAAGCTGCCGCACGGGAGTACGGGATCGCGGCTGCTGGCCGGAAATTACGCATTGGCCGAGCAGACGGAACGTGCGGTGGCGGATTTCCACCAGGCAGAAGCCGGTTTACTGTTCAATTCCGGCTACGACGCCAACCTCGGCGTCCTGAGCTGCATCCCGAAGCGGGGAGATACGATCCTGTATGATCAACTCAGCCACGCATCGATCCGGGACGGGATCCGGCTTTCTTTCGCGCATTCCTTTGCATTTGCGCACAACGACAGCGCGGACCTCGAACGTCGGTTGCGCTCGGCGGGCACCGGGGGCGCTGCGCGGATCTTTGTCGTCACGGAATCGGTTTTTTCCATGGACGGGGACCTGGCGCCGCTGGAGAGGATCCTGGATCTTTGTCACCGCTATGGTGCGCACCTCATCCTGGATGAAGCGCACGCAACCGGCGTGATCGGACGTTCGGGGGAAGGACTCGCTCAGGATCTCGGTCTGCAAGGGAAATGTCTGGCCCGTATCCACACGTTCGGCAAGGCGGTGGGCTGTCATGGCGCAATAGTGATGGGCAGCGAACGGCTTCGCCAATTCCTGATCAATTTCTGCCGTCCGCTGATCTATACCACCGCCCTTCCACCAACGGCCGTTCAGGCTGTGGCCGATGCCTATCGGCTATTTCCGTCGATGCACGCCGAGCGGACCCGATTGCAGCAGCTGATCGACCGGTTTCGCGGGGCGGCTATCCGATACGAGCGGTTGAACAGCGGCACTCCTATTCAAGTGGTCCTGGTTCCCGGGAATACGACGGCGCGGGAACTTGCGGTTCGGCTGCAGCAGGCCGGGATGGACATCCGGCCGATCCTGTATCCTACTGTGCCCCGGGGCGGAGAGCGACTGCGGATCGTGATCCATTCGTTCAACACCCAAACGGAGATCGACCGGCTCACCGCACTGTTGCAGTAACTCAAAAAAGCCGGCCCATCACTGAACCGGCTCATCATCTACCTGAACCACCTGAACTAAGTTTAAGAGTACGACTGCTAAAAGAGTACGACCGCTAAAAGAGTACGTTCTGTCCTACGATGTAAAGGTGGCTCAATGAATGGACATCAGCAATACCATTTTGTGGTAATTTTTCCTACTTTTAAGTATGAGAATTGTCCCTTTCCTGCTTTCTCTCACCTTGACTGCCGGACTTGCAATTTCCCTGAATATGCGTTGGGGAGGGCTCCAAAAAAAACCGCGACTAGGGGTTTTCCTTAGTCCGCAGCAGGGATTCTGGCAGAATGCGGAACCGGTTGATGCCAGCTTTAGCGGGACGATCACCCTGCCCGGAATGCAAGGGAAAGGGACGGTATATTTCGATGAGTTCCTGATCCCGCACGTGTTTGCAGCCAGCGAGACCGATGCCTGCTATATCCAGGGATACCTGCATGCCCGGTTCCGTCTTTGGCAGATGGAGTTTCAGACCTTTGCCGCATCCGGAAGGCTCAGCGAATTCCTTGGCCGGGGGGATAATGACGCCTATGTAAAATATGACCGGTCTATGCGCCGGCTGGGGATGGTCGTGGCGGCGAAAGCCGAACTGGGCGCGATCGAAAAGGATAGTATCGTCCGGAAGGATTGTGATGCCTACACCGCCGGCGTAAATGCCTATATCGGGCAACTCAACGAAAGCAGCCTGCCAATGGAGTACAAGCTGCTGGACTATCGCCCCGAGCCATGGAACAATCTGAAAACGGCGCTATTTATAAAATATATGGCATACGACCTGGCGGGAGGAGATAATGATTTCGGGATGACCAATGCCCGAAGTGTTTTCAGTAAAATGGATTTTGCAAAATTGTTTCCGCAGGTGCCGGACAGTCTCGATCCAATTATCCCAAGAGGGACGACTTTCCTCCCGGCCAGGTCCGTCCCAAAGCCCCCGCCTTCCGCCGACTCCCTTTATTTCAATAGCATGATCACGGTCACGGATGAAGAGTTGAAACCGGAAAAGAGCAATGGAAGCAACAACTGGGCTGTCAGCGGCAAAAAAACCTTAAGCGGCCGGCCGATCCTCTGTAATGACCCGCATCTCAGCACCAATATGCCTTCCATCTGGTACCAGATGCAAATTCATACGCCGGCGTATAACGTCTGCGGGGTTTCCTTTCCGGGCGCCCCGTTTGTCATAATCGGATTCAACGACAGTTGTGCATGGGGCATCACGAATTCCGAGCGCGACGTTCGGGATTACTATTCGATCCGGTTCAAAGACGACAGCCGGCGGGAGTATTGGTTCAATGGCCGCTGGCAGCCCGTCGCGGCGCAGCGGATAGATACGATAAACATACTCGGGGGTGAGCCGCTTTACGATACGGTCGTAAGCACGGTCTTCGGACCGGTGATGTTCGATCCGACCTTTACCGGATATTCCGATGTCGCTTCGAACCGCAGTTACGCAGTACGCTGGAAACCGGCCGACTCGTCGGATGAATTACTTACATTTCGCTACCTCCAGTCTGTGCACAACTATGATGATTACCGGCATGCGATCAGCACCTTCCGGGCGCCCGGCCAGAACTTCGCTTTTGCGGATAAGGCCGGGACGATTGCGATCTGCCAACAGGGCCAGTTCCCGGCAAAATGGAAAGGGCAGGGGCTGTTCGTGATGCCGGGAGAGGATAGCTCCTATATGTGGCAGGACACGATCCCAAACGACGCCAACCCCGATATGAAGCTGGATTCGGGAGAAGGCCGTGGCTTCGTGAGCAGCGCCAACCAGGAACCCGCAGATACGACTTATCCATACTATATAAGCGGGAACTTCCCGATCTATCGCGGACTGATCATCAACCGGAAATTGAATTCGATGAATTCCATTACACCGGCGGACATGATGAAGATGCAAACGGACAATTTCGACGTGTTCGCGCAAATGGCCCGGCCGGTCCTTCTCGCGCACCTCGACGAAAGGGGGTTGAATGATGAAGAGCGGGCCTACCTGAATACGTTCAAGCTATGGAAGCTCCGCAACGATCCTGACGAGGAGGGTCCGACAATTTTCTATTGCTGGTGGAATCACTTCGAACACGATATTTTTGACGATGAGTTCAGCCGGACCTCGCTTCACCTCCAACGGCCGAACGAAAGCACCCTGCTCGAAGCATTGATCCGGGACACCTCCTGGTCGTTCGTCGACAATGTTAACACAAAGGATGTCAGGGAATCGCTGCAACAGGAAGTTACCCTGGCATTCCGGCAAGCAATCCCGGACCTCGCACAGGCCGGACGGGAAGGGAAGCTCGCCTGGTCGAAGTTCAAGGACACATGGACAAGGCATTTGCTGCGGTTGCCTGCCCTGAGCAGGACACATCTTCCCATCGGCGGGGGCGCCCACTGCATCAATGCCGCCAAACAGTTCCACGGGCCCAGCTGGCGGATGATCGTGGAGTTAAGGGATAAAACGGAGGCGTACGGCATATACCCCGGCGGCCAAAGCGGGAACCCCGGCAGTCCATACTATGATACGTTCGTCGACCAGTGGGTTGCGGGGAAATATCTGGCGGTCTGGATCATGGGTCCGGATGACAAGGCGGACAAACGCGTAAAATGGGTAATGAATTTTTCATCTTCCACTTCCACCGAATAGAGGACTATGCCGATAAAATTCTTTGTCAATACCATACTAATCGCGCTGTTTGCTTTTGCCGGCGGCCTGTTCCTTCCCTTCTGGATCGTCGTCCCGGCGGCATTTGTCGTCAGCCTGCTGTTACCCTTGCGTCCATTCCATGCCTTCGTTTCCGGATTCACGGCCCTTTTCTTGCTATGGGGCGGGCTGGCGCTGGCGGCTGATATACCGAACCACAGCATCCTGGCAACAAAGATCGCGTGGCTCCTGCCATTGAACGGTTCACCCATTGCGCTGGTGCTGGTGACGGCAGTCCTTGGCGCATTGATGGGCGGCGGCGGTGCACTGACGGCCTCTTTTTTAAAGAAGGCAAAATCTTACTAATTTTGCAGCATGGCGCTGCACAACCGGGTCAACCAAAAAGAATTACGCCTGCGGATGCTGGCCGAGACGGAACCGCGCACTACGATTTCCTTCTATCGCTATCTGCCCATTTCCGATCCGAAGGACTTTCGCGACCGGCTGTATCAGCTGTTGAACGACTTGCGGGTATTCGGCCGGGTCTATGTTGCGGCCGAGGGGATCAACGCGCAGGTCAGCGTACCGGTCTCCCGTTTTACGGCATTCCAGGACCGGCTCGCGGCAGTCCCCGGCCTCGACGCGCTGCGGCTAAACGTAGCGGTTGACGATGACGGCAGATCATTTTGGGTCCTCAAGATAAAGGTGCGCGAAAAGATCGTGGCAGACGGGATCAAAGACCCTTCCTTCCATATGGGACGGAAGGGTAAATATGTCAATGCAGCCGAGTTCAACCGCCTCACCGATGATCCCGCAACGATCGTCGTCGACATGCGGAATCACTATGAATTTGAAGTGGGGCACTTTGACAATGCCATAGAAATACCTTCGGATACGTTTCGGGATCAGCTGCCGATGTCGGCGGACATGTTGAAAGAAAAGAAGGCGAGCCCCATCATCATGTACTGCACGGGCGGCATCCGCTGCGAAAAAGCCAGCGCTTGGCTGCTGCACCAGGGGTTCACCAACGTCTATCACCTGGAGGGCGGGATCATCCACTATGCAAACACCGTCCGGGAACAGGGCCTGGAAAATAAATTCAGGGGAAAGAACTTTGTTTTTGACGACCGGATGGGCGAGCGGATCAGCGAGGAGGTCATCGCCGCCTGCCATCAATGCGGTCGCCCGGCCGACACACACACCAACTGCCGAAATGAGGCATGCCATCTGCTGTTCATCCAATGTGAAGAATGCGCCGCCCGCTTTGAGGGGTGCTGCAGCGCTGAATGCCAATCAGTTACGCATTTGCCTTCCGAGGAGCGCCGGCGGTTGCGGCAAGGGGCGGCGAAAGGCCGGCACACGTTTAATAAGTCGCGTTCCCGCCTGAAATAAAAGCGTGTTTTTGACGTTTATCGAGACTGAGTAGCACCCCTGACCATGAACAAGGCCGTCAAACGCATGCCCCTCCTAAGGGGATACATCTGGAATATCGGTTACAGGCCTGCGCTTGGCAGCGTTGAAAAACGGAAACTGGGGATCTTCAATCTCCTGAACATGGTCGGCCTGCTTGCCGGTATCTTTATCCCCGTTGCCGGAATACTCAGCCACCCCAATGACAAGTCATCCCTCATATGGACCGCCGCGTTTTTTCCTGCGGCGATCAGCATGGCGGTACTTTGTCTGAACCATGCTCAAAAACACGAGACGGCCAGGCTGCTCTATTTTACCCTGTACCCGGTTGGAACAGCCCTGATATATGCGCTGGGGATCGATCCCGGCATCGAATTCTTCTTCGTCGTGTATACCGTCCTGTCAGTCTTTTTTTTGCGGAACAGCTATCACATCCTATTTTCGTTCTCCCTTTCGATAATCTGCTTTTTGCTGGTATATCGTCATGCACACATTTTCCTGAATGCGCTGGCGATGGTTTTCATCTTCATCAGCCTGCTGTTGATCCGAAAAGAGAACCTCCGCTATCAGGAACAAAGCCGGGACAAGAACTGGCAGCTCCGGCGGAGTAACCTGAAGATCCTGAGACAGAAGGCGGATATCACCGGAAAAGCCGCCCTGCTGGAGGAGCAAACACAGCAGCTGACGGAGTTGAATTCGCTAAAGAACAAGCTATTTTCGGTAATTGCCCACGACCTGAAGGCGCCGCTGTACGCGGTGCGCAATCTTTTTAGAAATGTCCAGCTCTACGATCTGCCCGGAGACGAGGTCAAGCGCCTGGTGCCGGAGGTGATTAACGAACTGACCTATACGACGGGGCTAATGGAAAATCTTCTCCAGTGGGCCAAAAGCCAGATGCAGGCGGAAGCGGTGAGACCCCAGTTGCTGGATATCGCAGGTATTGCCAAAGAAGTGCTTCAATTGCTGCGACTGCAGGCAGATGCGAAGAAGATATACATTGACAGCAAGATCGAACATCCGATCTTCGTCTATGCGGACAAGGACATGGTGAACCTGGTCTTGCGCAACCTGCTGTCCAATGCCATAAAGTTTACGCCGATGGAAGGGTCCATATACCTTGACGCGAGAGAACTGCGCTCGTGTATCGAGGTTTCCGTGCAGGACACCGGGACGGGTATCAGCCGGGAGGGATTGGAGCGCCTGATGGGTCACAATTATTATTCCACCCGGGGAACAGGCGGTGAAGCGGGCACGGGTCTGGGGCTGATGTTGTGCAAAGAGTTTCTCTCCAGGATTGGGGGCCAGATGAATATTCAGAGCGAACCGGGAAAGGGCAGTATTTTTTCCTTCACGCTCCCGAAGGTTGGCGAAGTCTCCGACTAAGCTTCCAGGTTGCCCAGACTGTATAGAACCCGCTGATAGATCTCCTCATCGCTCAGCGCCTGCGGCCGGAACGGTTCACCGATCACTTTCTCATACAGCTCAATATAGCGATCGCTGATCGTCCGCACCCACTCGTCGCTCATTTCCGGCACCGTTTGCCCCTCCTTTCCCATGAAATTATTTGCGATCAGCCATTCCCGGACGAATTCCTTGCTTAGCTGCAGCTGCCGTTCACCTTTGGCCTGACGTTCTTCAAAACCGTCGGCGTAAAAATATCGGGAAGAATCAGGAGTATGGATCTCGTCCATCAGGCAAATGCTATCGCCGATCTTTCCAAACTCGTACTTGGTATCGACAAGGATCAGCCCCCTTTTTGAAGCGATCTCGCGGCCGCGCCGGAAAAGCGCCAGGGTGTATTTTTCCAACTGCTCGTAATCGGACTCGCTAGCGATACCCCGGCGGATGATCTCGCTACGGGAGATGTCCTCATCGTGCCCCACCTCCGCTTTGGTGGATGGGGTGATGACCGGAGAGGGGAAATAGTCGTTCTCTTTCATTCCGTCCGGCAGGGGCACGCCGCAAAGCTCGCGTTTGCCGCTTTGGTAGGTTCGCCAGGCATGACCCGTGAGGTTGCCTCTTACCACCATCTCTACCCGAAAAGGTACGCAGAGCCGGCCGACGGCAACGTTCGGAGCCGGCGTGTCCAGCAGCCAGTTCGGACATAGATCACCGGTGGCCTTGAGCATATACGCGGCAATCTGGTTGAGCACCTGGCCCTTGTAGGGGATAGGACGGGGCAGGATCACGTCGAATGCGGAAATTCGATCGGACGCAATCATCACCAGCCACCGGTCGGCAATGGTGTACACGTCCCGAACCTTCCCTCGGTAGAACCTTGTTTGATGGGGGAATTGCAGCGTTCTCATGGCCGCAAAAATAAATTAAATTTCGAGGACCGCATTACAATATGTATTTTAGTAATACGTTAGGCCGAAATATCTTTTTGTCGACTATTACTAACCGAAAACTTGCACTATGAGACAAAAACTGACTCTGCAATTCGCCTCGACTATCCTGTTTTCCATTCTTTGCTTTTCTGCTTTATCTCAGTCCTCTTATACGATCACCGGCACCGTCCGCCACGCGACGAGCAAAGAGCGGGTGCCCGCCGTATCGGTTGCCATCAAGGGTACCGCTGCGGGGACGTTTACCGACGACCACGGGAATTTCCGGCTGACGACATCGCAGCAGCTGCCGATCACGCTTGTCTTCTCGTCCATCGGGTATGAGACCCAGGAGATATCCGTCAGCAATGCCGGAAGCCCGGTGGAGGTATCCTTCGTCCCGGCATCGACCCTCGGTAAAGAAGTTGTCATATCGGCAACCCGCGGCGCGATCCGGAGCCTGGAATCGCCGGTGTCGATCGAGCGCATGAGCAGCACTGCCGCGCATGAGGTACCGGCGCCCTCTTTTTATGATGCGTTGCTGAATATGAAGGAAATGGATGCAGTGACCTCTTCGATATTGTTCAAAGCCATGGGTACCCGCGGCTTCAATGGCAGCGGGAACGCCCGGATGAACCAGTTTGTAGACGGAATGGACAACCAGGCGCCGGGGCTGAACTTTTCGGTGGCGAATATCAACGGGCTGAATGAGCTGGATGTCGACAACGTGGAACTCCTTCCGGGGGCTTCCTCCGCGCTGTACGGCTCGGGCGGAATGACCGGGACGCTTCTGATGACGAGCAAGGATCCTTTCAAATACCAGGGCTTCAGCGCGCAGGTCAAACAGGGGATCAATCACGTGGGAGACGATCAGAGTTCCGCGAAACCTTACTATAACTGGACAGCCCGGTATGCCAAAGCATTCAATGATAAATTCGCCTTCAAACTGACCGCCGACTACACAAAAGCGACCGACTGGATGGCTTCCGATACGCGGAACTATGTCCCCCTGACCGGTCAGATCACCAGCGACGGCCGGAGCCTCCCCAGTTATGACGGGATCAACGTCTACGGGGACGAAAGCGCTTATTTCAACGTCCAGGCGCAGTTGAAGGCACTTGCCGCCGCACATGCCCAGGCCGGCGACGCCGCGGGGGCGGCGCAGCTGAATGCGCTGGCCAATGCGACCCCGGCCAATTCCAACGTCACCCGTACCGGCTATTCCGAGAGCGCACTGACGAATTACGACGCGTATAACTTTAAGATATACGGCGGGTTGTATTATAAGGTGGCGCCGGGCGCTACGCTCAGCCTCATCGGTAATTTCGGTCAGGCCAGCACGATATATCAGGGTACCGATCGCTATAGCCTTCGGGATGTCAAGATCGGTCAATACAAACTGGAGCTGACCGGTCAACACTATTACATCCGCGCCTACACGACGCAGGAGAACGCCGGCAGCTCGTATGACATGGTGGCGGTCGCCACGCTGCTGAATGAAGCATACGCGCCTACCGCTTCCGTCTGGGCCCCGACATATATCGGGACCTATGCTCAGATATTTGGCGGCGATCTCCAGGGCGGAATGGACCCGGCCACCGCCTATGCCGACGCCAGCGCAAAAGCCCGTGCACAGTCAGACGCGATGCGGCTTCAACCGGGTACGGCGGCTTTCAATAACGCTTTCAATACGCTGAAACAACAGGCGATTCCCAATGGGGGCAAGTTCAATGATCAGACGAACCTGTACGTCGGGGAGGCTATGTATAACTTCTCCAATGAGGTCAAATGGCTGGACATCACGGTCGGCGCCTCCACGCGGGAATTTGTCCTGAATTCGCACGGGACGATCTTCGCTGATACGGCCGGGCGGATCAATATCAATGAAACCGGAGCCTTCGCCCAATTGCAAAAAGGATTTTGGGACGATTTCCTGAAACTATCGGTGTCGGGCCGCTACGACAAGAATTCCAATTTCAAGGGCCGCTTTACGCCCCGGGCGACCGCATTGCTGCGGGTGGCGAAGGACAATTATATCCGCGCCTCCTTCCAGACGGCCTACCGCTTCCCGACGACCCAAAACCAGTACATCAACCTGCAGACCGGCTCGGCCCGGCTGATCGGCGGCCTGCCGCAATTCATCTCAGCCTATGGTTTGAGCGATGGCCAAACCTACGACACCGCCACGCTGAACAAATACCTGACTACCGGGACGCCCCCAACGCCGTACCAGTACCAGACCTTCAAGCCAGAGACCGTATCCAGCTGGGAATTGGGTTACAAGGGCCTGATCGGTAAGAACCTCTTGCTGGATGTCTATGGATACTATGCCCAGTACACAAATTTTATCGGGTTGACGGTGCTCGTAAAAGACCCGCTGACACTCGGTCAGACCGCCGCCAATACCTTCGGTATTTACACCAACAGCCCCACCAAGGTCAACACCGGCGGCGGAGGTATAGGGCTGGACTATTCGTTGCCGGCCGGCTGGATCCTCTCGGGCAACTATGCCTACAGCACGATCTCGAGCAAGGATGTCAACCAGCAGACCGACTTCAATACGCCAAAGCATAAATTCAATTTGACGGTAGCCAACTATTCGATTGCAAAAATCTATGGTTTCAATCTGACCTATCGCTGGCAGGATGCGTACCTGTACCAGTCGTCCTTTATTACCGGGAATACACCGGCCTTTGGAACCCTGGATGCACAGATCAGCATGAAGCTACCCAAATTGAATCGATCCCTGATCAAGATCGGCGCCTCGAACCTGTTGAACTATTATCACGTGGATGCGATCGGGGATGCGCGGATCGGCGGGTTGTACTATGTCAGCTTTGGGTACAATGTATTATGACGCCTGAGTATCGCCTGCGGCGGAAAAACGAAAGGCCCGGCGCACGCCGGGCCTCTCCTTATACATTAAACCGGAAGTGCATCACATCGCCATCTTTGACGATGTATTCTTTTCCTTCTATGCGAAGCCGGCCGTTCTCCCGAGCCGCCGCTTCCGAGCCGTACTGGACGTAGTCTTTATACGCGATGACCTCTGCCTTGATGAATCCTTTTTCAAAGTCGGTATGGATGACGGCGGCAGCCTGCGGCGCCTTCCAGCCTTCATGGATGGTCCAGGCCCGCACCTCCTGCTCGCCCGCGGTGAAATACGTGGCCAGCCGGAGGAGTTTGTAGGTGCTGCGGATGAGTTTGTTTAGCGCCGGTTCGCTCATTTTGTATTCCTCCATAAAGAGTTGCCGGTCGGCCGGGTCGTCCATTTCGGCGATCTGCGCCTCGATCGAGTTGTTCATCACGATGACCTGTGCCTGCTCGCCGGCAACGGCATCGGAAAGCGCTTTGGAATAGGCATTGCCCGTGTGCATGGAGGCCTCGTCGACATTGGCGACGTACAAAACCGGCTTTTCAGTGAGGAGGAAAAGATCGGCTATGGCTGACCGTTCTTCTTTTGACAGGCCTAATTCCCGAACGTTGCGCCCCTTTTCCAGGTGATCGTAGCAGCGTTTCAGGATCTCGTATTCGACCTTGATCTTTGGGTCGGCGGTCTTGAGCATTTTTTCAGTGCGGCTGAGTTTTTTCTCGACGCTCTCCAGATCCTTAAGCTGCAGTTCGGTGTCAATGATCTCCTTGTCGGCGACGGGGTTGATCGCCCCTTCGTCGCGGAGAATATTCTCGTCCTCAAAGCAGCGGACCACGTGAACAATGGCATCCACTTCCCGGATGTTGGCCAGGAATTTGTTCCCGAGCCCTTCCCCCTTGCTGGCCCCTTTTACAAGTCCGGCGATATCGACGATCTGCAGTTGCGTCGGTACGATGCGCTGCGGCTTCACCAGAGCGGCAAGCTTGTCGAGGCGTTCGTCCGGCACATCGACCAGCCCCGTGTTGGGTTCGATCGTGCAGAACCGGTAATTGCTGGCCTGTGCCTTCGCGCTGTTGCTGACAGCATTGAATAATGTCGATTTCCCCACATTCGGCAACCCTACGATACCTGCTTGTAATGCCATATTTGCTCCATTTTAAGCGGGCGGCGCCGCGCCCCCGCCAATATTCGGGCGCGAAATTAGGCAATTAATGTTAATTTGGCGCATGGCATTAAGCAGAATATGGGCGGCGTTTATTCTGGTCTCGATCATGGTAGCGGCAGTGCGATATGTGAGCGTGCCTGGGGATAAGGAGATCTTTTCCACCATGGTTACCGGCAAATCCGGCGACACCATCCGGACAATGATGACCGCGTCTGCCGCGAGCACGGTCGCCCTGGCTTCTCCGTCGTCCCGCCGGCCGTCCGCATCGACCACCCTGGCCTCCGCGTCATCCTGGCGGGTGCAGAAAGCCGACGGTCTCATCGTCACCTGCAGCAACGCCGTGAGCCTTGCCATCGGACTGATCGGCATCATGGCCCTATTCATGGGGCTGGTCAGCATCGCGGAAGCGGCCGGTGGAATGCGCTTCCTCGCGCGGATCACCGGGTCATTCTTTTCAAAACTCTTCCCCGACGTGCCAAAAGGGCACCCCGCAATGGGTCACATGGTGATGAATTTCTCGGCGAACCTGCTTGGGCTTGACAATGCCGCCACTCCCTTTGCCCTGAAAGCCATGAAAAGCTTGCAGGAGATCAACCCCGACAAAACCACGGCGTCGAATGCGCAGATCATGTTCCTTTGCCTGCACCAGTCCGGACTGCAGCTGATCCCCGTGAGCGTGATCGCCGTATTGGCGGCCAACCATGCGTCCGATCCGACCGACGTTTTTCTCCCAATCGTTATCGCCACATTTCTGACAACACTGGCCTCGATGAGCATCGTGGCGATCCGGCAGCGGATCAACTTGTTCCAGCCCGCAATCCTGGCCTGGATCGGGAGCATTTCGGTATTGATAGCGGCACTGGTCGTTTACCTGCGAAAACTCGATTCGGAGGGCGTTCAGTCTTTTTCGCGAGCCTTCAGCAGCGGGCTGATCCTCGTTATTTTCCTGGTCATTATTGGCGTCGCGCTGTACCGCAAGGTTAATATTTTTGACGCTTTTGTAGAGGGGGCGAAAGGCGGCTTTGACACCGCTATCCGCATTATTCCTTATCTCGTCGGGATGCTGGTGGCGATCAGCATGCTGAGGACAAGTGGAACATTCGACGTCATCATGGACGGCTTACGACATTTCTTTAAGGCGACAGGCGCCGACACCCGGTTCGTGGATGGACTGCCGACAGCCCTGATGAAGCCGCTGACAAGCGCGGGAGCCCGCGGAATGCTGATAGATACGATGAGAACGGCCGGCAATGACAGCTTCGCCGCTCATCTTTCCGCCATCTTGCAGGGATCATCGGAATCTACCTTCTATGTTGCCGCGGTTTATTTTGGTTCTGTCGCGATCCGAAATACCCGGTATTCGATCGGCGCGATGCTGTTGGCCGACGTAGTGAGCATCCTCAGCTCGATCTTCCTTTGCTACTTATTTTTCGGTCACCTGCGCTAGTGACCAAATGTAAATCGGGCGCTGAGCCCGAAGGCATCCGGGACAAAATTGATGCTGGGAACGATATCCAGCTCCGGCTTCCAGTCCAGCGAAAGGTTGACAGGAGCATTGGGGAATTTGTAGTCGAGACCGACGACGCCGGTTGGACCGAACCACGTCTGCCCGCTTTCAAATCCGACATAAGCGCCGCCGCCGTAATACCAGGTAAAAGCCGGGGTCGCACCAATGAGCTGATGACGTTCATAGAGACCGCCGAGACCGAAACGGGACCCAAAAGACGCCAACGCTTCTACGGCGTTGGCCTGGTCGATAAAATACTTAAAGCTGATGGAGTTGTTGATCGTAGGCGGGGCGGTACTGAATCGAATGCCGACAGCCATTTTGTAGCCCGGGGTTTCCGTTCCGCCCGCCGCATTCGGCACGCCTACCGCGCCCGCCGTGTCCTGAGCGGACACCGTATCGTACAAACCGCCGATGATCAGGATGACCAGGGAAAGGAACAACATTCGCATATGAAGGGTTTGAGTACTTGGAACGAAAAAGGGGGGCGGCTTATTAACGGGATGGTGTTAGAACTTTCTTAAAATGCGCGCTATGGATGCCGCTTGGGCTGCTGCTTTGGTTTTATGATCGGAATGGCCGGGAGAGCGGCGCGTTGCGATCCGGGCGCGAGCTCCGCGGATTTCTCCGCTTCCTCAAAGTCCTTTTCCTCATTCTCCGCGTGAAGCGACTCGAACATCTCCTCTTTTGACTTTGGCCGGCGCCTTTCCAGCCATTTGAATCCGCGCAGGACCATGTCTTCGGGGTTAACCCTTCGCATGGGCGTCATCGTTCCTTCGGCATCGCTGCGGATAACGACCCGGTCCAGCTCTTTGCCCTTGGGCTTGCCGGCGGAATCCACCGCGATATTCCCCGCCGAATCCAGCTTCGGCGCAAAAATCATATCGATGATATCGCCATGCACCCTGTTCGCGCCGGTATACGCTTTATTATCGTCCGCGATATAGTAGATGCTTTCCGAGTTACCTTTGGCGCGGATATAGTCGATCTCGCCATCCAGGAAAAAACAATTGATGGTTGTGCCTTTCAATTGATTGAATAACGATCGGGCGACCCGGTTGATGGCAAGGGCGTTCTCGAACACATAAAGGCGATTGGCCTTTTTGTTCTTTGTATACACATACATAGTATCACCCGTGATCTGGTAATTGCCGCTGCCCCAAGCCACCGGGTTGTAAAACAATCGAAAGACGCTGTCTTTCCCTGAATAGTACAGACTGTCGGCGACTGCCTGAAGGGAATCCGAGAAAATCCGGACGTGATGGTAACCGATGATATACCGGAGCGTACTGTCCGTCGGCGGCAGGTGGGCGATGCTATCCGCATAGCGTTGCTGCACTGCCACTTCCCGGAGACTGTCTTCCGTTCGTCGAAGGGCAAAACTGTCCACCGGTATCGGGAGACCACTATGCGTCAGGGCGCTGTCGGTCCAGCCACCCCGTTTTTTCAGGCTATCCGAGAGCCGGCCGATCAGCGTGCTGTCCCCCCTGGCCAGCGCGTGGGCGATCGTCGTATCGAGGTCTTTTCGTCGCTGGATACTGTCCACGACCGCCCTGGCGCGCGCTTTTGCCGCGAACCCCGCCCTTCGTACGCTGTCGATGGCGTCACGCTTTCGTTTCTTTACCGCCGCCGCTGCCGCCCGCAAACTGTCACGATCGGCCTTGAGCTTGACCTTTAAT
>DATJWK010000064.1:0-25683 GCA_035501395.1 Puia sp. | reverse complement strand
GGAACGGTCAGCAGAGAATTTCAGCGGGTGGCGGAGATGAGACAAGGTAGCCCCATGCGGCAGTCTGAGGTGTGGGGGTGGCGGGCGATTGCGGCGGCTTTTCTGGGTCTGGCCTTACTGACGGCGTATTGGTCAATAGCTTATCGCCGGCCCGTAGCTGGCACAGCGGGGGCGATGTCGCCGGGGCTTTACTCCCCGGATGGCGGGCGCCGGTATTTTGTGGATGCGACAGGCAATGATGGCGCGGATGGGAGTTTTTCGCGACCATGGAGAACGGTGGAGGCGGTGAACCGCGTGAAGCTGAAGGCGGGCGACTCCGTGTTCTTCCGCGGTGAGCAGGTGTTTGCGGGGACGCTGAAGATCGATGGGGTGACCGGGAATTTGGTGCATCCCGTGTGGGTGGGAAGCTATGGAGCCGGTGTGGCGACGGTCGATGGCGGGGACTCTGCCGCGGTATTGCTATATGACGATCGCTGGTTGGTGGTCAGCGGGTTGCGGCTTGCAGGTGCGGGCCGGAAAAGCGGGAACGTCAGGAACGGGTTGGAGGTAGACGATTGCGAACATATCCGGATAGAGAAAATAGATGTCAGCGGTTTTCAAAAGGCCGGTGTGTTCGTCTACGCGTCGGCGGCAGTAGTGCTGGACGGGGTATATGCGCATGAGAACGGAGCTGCGGGTATTTCTGCGGAGGGGCCTTCGGACCGCAAGACGGGTACAAGGGATATAAAGATTGTCGGTTGCCGGGCGGACGATAACCCGGGTGATCCGACCAATCTTACCAATCATAGTGGAAATGGAATCGTTTGCGGCCATTGTACCCGATTGCTGATCGATCATTGTTCGGCGACCAATAACGGCTGGGATATGCCGCGGATCGGCAATGGCCCGGTGGGGATCTGGTGTTATGAAGCAGATAGTGCGACGATCCAGCATTGTCTGGCATATGGCAATAAAACATCGGTCGGCGGCGCGGATGGCGGAGGCTTTGATCTGGACGGAGGAGTGACTAACTCGGTCATTCAGTACTGCCTGTCCTATGGCAACCAGGGAAGCGGGTATTGTATCTTTCAATACTGGGGCGCCAGTCCGTGGCACGACAATGTCGTTCGATGGAATATCAGCGAGGATGACGGGCTGGTTTCGGATTCGAAGGCCGGGATGTATGTATGGAACAGCTCCAATGATTCGAACCAGTTCTATAACTGCAAGGTCTATAATAATACGGTTTATGACAGCCGGGAGGCTGCGTTGTGTTTTTCGGCGACGAGCGCGAGAAAGGGGTTTATCTTTTACAACAATATTTTTGTCGGGGCGGATAGCCTGCTACGCGGGAATCCGGGCGCCGACGTATTCCGGAATAATGACTGGTGGGTGTTGCGGGGGAAATCGGGGAAGTCGGGCAGGCCGGGAGACGCGCATGTTTCGGGTCTTTTCGTAAACCCGGAGTTCAAGAACCCGGGAGGGACGATGGTTACAGATGTGAGGGGTCTGACAGGGTATGAAAAGTACAATGTCCTCGGTCCCGCGGCCCTGCGGGGAATAGGGGCAAGTTTTTAACTTTTGTCGTATGCAGCGAAGACGATTTTTGCAAGCGGCGGGAATGGGGATGGCGGCGCCAAGAATGGTGGGGAATTTATTGAAGAAGACTGCGGGGGAAATGGCGGGACCCGGGCCGGCGATGCTCGCTGGGCCGAGGCGGCCGGTATACGTCTATAACAACTGGTCGGCTTATGATGAGTTGTCGGATAAGGTAGTGCAGACGGAGGAACTGGCGATGCGGGAGTTAGGGGAGATGGCTCGGCTGATGAAGAACGGCGTACGCTTCGATTACTATGTGATGGATGCGTTCTGGTTCGACAAGATGGGCGGGTACCGGACGTGGAACCATGCGCATTGGCCGAACGGGCCGGGGAAATGGCTGGACGGGTGCCGGGCGATCGGGATCAAACCGGGGATGTGGTTCTCAACCAACCTGATTGCGACGCATGAGGGCCGTTTCCTCGAGCCGGTGGCGGAGTGGCAGGATTCGGTGGGGACAGATCCAAATATTCTTTGTCTTTTTGACGGGGGGTACCTCCGGCACCTGGAGGGCACCTTGCAGTTATGGTATGATCGCGGCGTGCGGCTTTTCAAATTTGATTTTGCGTATTTCGAGGCCGTGACTGCCGGGATGAAGGATAAATACACGCCGGATGAGGTGAAGGAAAAGAACAAGGCGGCGTTCCGCGATATGTTGCTGCAATTCCGGCATCGGAACTCCGACGTGATCATTACGGGTTACAATGGCTTTGGCGGTGAGATGGAGAATACGTTTACGCCTTTCCGGCAGACGGTCGATCCGCGCTGGCTGGAGGTCTTCGATACGTTGTACTCCGGCGATCCGCGTTTTTCCGATGTGCCGATGATGAATATCTGGCGTTCGCAGGACAACTACTCCGATCATATGAACAGGCAATTCGAGTCGAATGGGTTGCCACTGCGGCGGATCGACAATTGCGCATTTATGATCGGGACGACGGGGACCTGTTATTACCGGGCGCTGAATGCATGGAAGGGAATGTTATTGCTGGAATTGGCGCGCGGCGGATGGATGAATGTCTATCATGGCAACCTGGAGTTGCTGAACACGGAAGCTGCGCGGTGGTTTGGGCGGGCGCAGGCGCTCTATGGTCCGTTACAGCGTATCCAACGTTTCAGGTCGTTGGGGCCGATACCGGGGAGCGGGTTGGCATATGGATTCAAAGCTGCCGGCGTTGGGGGATCGGTATATACGATCGTGAATCCGTCCCAGGAATTTGAGGCGGTTTCATATCCCTGGACGGAAGAGGAGGAAGCAAAATCGGGTGTCGTGCGATTGTTGTATGCTGACGGAGGTTATACGCCGGTTATCTCGGATAGCAGGATCAGGCTTGGTCCGGAGCAGCTGGTGGCGGTAGGGACGGGCATTTATGCCGATGCCCGATACGACCTTGGGCGGGACGAAACGATCCGGGTGCCGGTAAGTTCGGAGCGCGTGCCAGCGTCCTTTTCGGTGAGAGAAAAAAATCGGATCGGCGCCAGCGTGGATGTCAAGGCGTTTGCGGGCCGCAACCTAAGGGTGATCGTTCAGCAATTTGGGGCGGATGGAAATCCGGTGCGAAGTTGGGGCGGTGCGCCGCCGGATGGGAAAAAGATGAATCAGCTTGTGGCGATCGTTGTTCGGCAGGGGATGACGGCGTTGCCGGTGAGGATGGAATATGACAAGATGATCTGGAGCGGATTGTCGTGGGGCGTGGTGGAAGTCTCGGGGAAGGACTTCGATCCCGCCGCGCCCGTGGTGGTAGAGTGTATGACGGCGGAGAAGGAGGAACTAAAACTCGAAGCGAGGATATATGCGGTTGGCTATTAAGATTGTTGTTTTGCTGTGTATGGCGGGAGGGAACGCTGCGACGGCGCAGCCCTGGCCGGCATTGGATACGTTGCGATACGGGGCGGCATACTACTATGAGTATATGCCGCAGGAGCGACTGGACAAGGATGTTCAACTGATGAAGGCGGCGGGGATCAATACGGTACGCATCGCCGAATCCACCTGGGGCGTATGGGAGCCACGGGATGGCGTTTTCGATTTCACTAAACTGGACAGGGTGCTGGATGCGATGGAGGCCGCGGGGATCGGGGTCATCATCGGTACGCCCACCTATGCGCTCCCGACATGGCTGGCGAAGGCGCATCCGGAAGTGTTGGTGGTGGGAAGCGGCGGCCGGTCGCCGTATGGCGGGCGCCAAAATATGGATATCGTCAGTCCTGTCTTCCGGCAATATGCGGGGCGGATCATCCGGAAGCTGGTGGAACATGTACGCAACCGGCGCTGCGTGATCGGGTACCAGGCGGACAATGAAACGAAGTCTTATGGCAATATGGGAGCCACGATGCAGGCGCTGTTTGTGCGATCCCTCCGGCGGCGGTTTGGGAATGTCGCGGCGATGAACCGGGCATATGGGTTGAATTACTGGAGCAATACAATCAACGATTGGGGCGCTTTCCCGTCGATGACCGGGAATGTCAACGCGAGCCTCGGGTGCGCGTATGCGGCGTTCCAGCGGGAGATGGTAACGGAGTACCTGGCGTGGCAGGTGGGGATCATCCGGTCGTTGAAGCGGCCGGATCAATTCGTGACGCAAAATTTCGACCTCGAGTGGCGCGGCATGTCTTATGGGATACAGCCGGAAGTAGACCATTTTGCGGCTGCACGGGCATTCGACGTGGCCGGGATCGATATCTATCATGCGACGGAAGATCGGTTGACCGGTTCGGAGATAGCATTCGGAGGCGATATGGCGCGAAGCATGAAGGGCCGGAACTATCTCGTGATGGAGACGCAGGCGCAGAGTCTGTCGGGTCGGCAGGAGTTGCCTTATCCGGGGCAGCTGCGCTTGCAGGCATACAGCCATCTGGCATCGGGAGCGGATTTGGTCGGGTACTGGCCGTGGATGTCGATACCGAATGCCGTGGAGACATATTGGAAAGGCGTGTTGAGCCACGATGGGGAGCCCAATCCCATCTATGAGGAAGTCAGGCAGGTCGGCAGCGAATGGAAGCGGATCGGGGACCGGCTGGTCCATTTGAACCGTCATAACAAAGTGGCGATCTTTTTCAGCCAGGCGTCGCTGACGGCACTTGGCTGGTATCCCTTTAGCGATCATGTCGGATATAATGATATTTTAAGGCAGGAGTACGACGCGCTTTATGAAATGAATGTGGGATGCGACCTGGTCAACGAGACGTCGGCGAACCTGTCGGATTATTCGCTTTTGGTGGTCCCGCCGTTGTATTGTGTCAGCGATAGTGTGCTCGGTGTGCTGAATGAATTTGTTCGGCGCGGGGGGTGTATCGTGTACAGCTGTAAGAGCGGATTTACCAACGAGGATGTCCAGGTGCGCGGCAGCGTGATGCCCGGTCCGCTGCGGGAGGCGGTCGGGGCCTCTTATCAGCTCTTTACCAATATCGGGCGCATCCCGCTTGCGGGCGATCCGATGGAGGTAGGACCGGCAGGTAACGAAGTACATGATTGGGCGGAGATGCTGGTGGCGGAGGGCGCGACCGTGATCGGGCGGTATGATGATCCGAATTGGGGTAAATATGCGGCGATCACGAAGCATGCGTTTGGGAAAGGGATGGTATGGTATATGGGAGCGATCCCGTCGAAGGCGGTTCTGCGGCGGTTGATTTCCGATGCGGTGGAACGGGCGGGAGTGAGGTCTGCGGACCAGCAGTTGGGTTTTCCGCTCATTGTTAGAAGCGGCGTGAACCGGTACGGGAATGCGGTACATTACTATTTTAATTATTCCGGGGAGGGAAAAAAGTTCAGGTACCCCTATCCGACGGGGGAGGAGCTGCTTGCGGATACACGGGTACGGAAGTGGGATTCCCTTGCGCTCGCACCGTGGGGTGTCGCGATCATCGAAGAAAGGGGTGATAGGAACTGGTTGGATACGGATGGGAAATATATCAATGCGCACGGCGCCGGTGTGATGATGCATGACGGCGTGTACTATTTATATGGTGAGATAAAAAAAGGCAGGACGAAACTGGTTCCCGGCCAGAACTGGGAAGACTACCGGGTGGATGCGGGTGGGGTTTCCTGTTATTCTTCGCGGGACCTGATCCACTGGAAATATGAGGGAGTGGCGTTGGCGTCTGTTGTCGGGGATACGGCCAGTGATTTATCTGTCGGGCGGGTGATCGAGCGGCCAAAGGTGATCTACAATTCCGTAACAAGGCAGTATGTGATGTGGATGCATATCGACCGGGATGACTACGGATATGCGCGCGCGGGCGTGGCGGTGAGCGACAGGCCGCAGGGACCCTTCCGGTATTTGGGGAGTATGCGGCCGAACGGGCAGATGTCTCGGGATATGACGGTATTCCAGGATGACGATGGCAGGGCTTACCTGGTGTATGCGTCGGAAAACAATAATGCGATGCAGGTCTGCCTTTTGTCGCCGGACTATCTTTCGCCGACGCCGGTATACTCGCGGATTTTGATCGGGCAACGGCGCGAGGCGCCGGCGATTTTCAAGTCAGCCGGCAAATACTACCTGATCACGTCCCTGTGCAGCGGCTGGGATCCGAATGCGGCGCGGATCGCGGTGGCGGACAGCATGCTCGGGACGTGGGTGTTGGCGGGAAACCCGTGTGTCGGGCCGGACTCCGCGACGACGTTCCAGTCGCAAGGCACGTATGTGTTACCGTTGGTCGGGAATCGCTTCCTGTTCATGGCGGACCGGTGGAATAAATCCGACCTGGAGAAATCGGGTTATCTATGGTTGCCGTTTTCGGTTTGGAAGGGGAAGGTGGAGATCGATGTACGGAATGAACAAAGCGGAATTCAATACGTTTTGGGCCTGGGGGAGTGGATACAGCGACGGCTGGAGATCGGGCCGTTGGCGTTGTTGGACTTTACCATGGCCGCATTAGGGGTTCACGGGGCGCACGGATATTCGTTCGTTCGCTTCTTTGACTCTGCCAATCGGCGCCTGCTGGAATTTCGGGGCCCGATTTCGTTTTCGGACCAAACGCCGGATGTCGGCAATTATGTGGAGACGCCGGTTGACACAAAGTATGCGGAGATCGGTATCCGGCAGGATTCAGCGGAAGGCAAAGTGTTCTCAGGCGGCGTGGACGTTCAGCCGAATATCGGGGAGACGGGGGAGCGGCATCCGCCGCTTTGTGATTTGCGGGAATATTTGGAACCGTTCTGGAAGGGGGATACTGTTCATAACGAGACGGTATTGATGTACTCGAAGGGCGGCGCGGGCGCGGAAGGCCAACTGTTATTTGACCCGGATCGGGTCATTGCCGTGCGCGGTTATGGGCTGGATATGAATTACAGCGAAGGGGTGGATTACCGGCTTGACGGAAAGAAGTTAACCAGAGTGGCGGGGTCGAAGATGCCTTTTCGGGCGGACACGACATTTGAGTTAAAAAAAGACCTCGCCTGGTATAATCTGCAATCGCAGTGGGTGGTCGTAACGTATACGCACCATGACCGGTGGACGGGGCCGGTGCCGGCGGCAAAGGGGGATCGATTACCGCGGGTGACCGGGTTGCTGCGCGAGGGGAAGCCGGTGACGATCGTGGCGTATGGAATGAGTATTACGCGGGGTATGGATGTGAGCGGCTATGATGGAGTTAAACCGTATATGCCAACGTATGTGGACCTGTTCGCGCAGGGGCTGCGGTGGCGGTATCCGCGGGCCGACGTGCGGATGTTTAACGCGGGGTTGCCGGGATCGACGGTAGAGTGGGGGGCGAGATATGTTTCATCCTATGTGAGTCCGTTGCACCCTGACCTGGTTATCATCGATTTCGGGATGAATGATTTTTGGCGGATGAGGCCGGCAGAGTTTGGGGATTCGGTGCGGAGTATCATCCGTCAGGTGCGGGCGGCGAAGCCGGACGCGGAATTCCTGCTGGTGGCGAATATGAAGTTCGATCCCGAATATGTGTTGGATTCGGATTCTTCGAAGGCTTTTTATACGGGAAACCTGGCCGGGTATCGGGATGTACTGGCGGGATTGGAAGGGCAAGGGGTAGTCCTCTTCGACATGACGACGTTGAGCGATGCGATCTATAGCCGGAAGAAGGCCCGGGATTGCATCGCCAATCCGTTGCATCCCAATGATTATCTCGCGCGATGGTATGCACAGGGGATGCTCGCGACGCTTGGGGCCGGAAACTAGAGCGCTTCGATCGAAAATCGGGTTTGCTTCTCTTTGCTGTTGTATTCCGAGACCAGGATGTGTCCTTCCTTTGCGGGGAAGACGCGGATCGTCGTACGACCGTCCTTATGTGAAATGGTGCGCATCAATTTCCGGGAGTTGAAATTGTAGATGTAAATGTTCATCTGGTCGTCGACGATGATGAAATTGGTGTGATTGTCCTGGTTGACGACCTTATAGAAATCCTTGTGGTCCATCTGGTCCAGCTGGCCGGCGGGTCCGAAATAGGGAGTCTCGTCGCAGGGGATATGGCTATCCAGTTTCAGTTTGCCCTTGGCGTCCTGCGTGATAAAAACGGCGTCTGCGAACTTATATTTCGCCGCACCAAGCAGCCGTTTTTCGACGAGGGCCGAGCCGACGAATACGGTAGCTCCTGAAAAATCCCTGAAAACGGTTTGATATCGCGCATAGAACTCATTTTCGCCGGTGAACAAACCATCCCGGCTGACCCCGGGGACGTTGTCATTGGCCCAATAGCTATAGGTCGTTTTCACATCCGACCTGGTTGTGCCGAGGGTCATGGAGAACACGCCCAGATAAGGGTTTCTCGACAAGTCGCGGGCTGTGATAAAGTCTTTCTCGCGGTCGGGGTTGATCACGCATCCGGCGATAAAAGTCTTTCCGGTGGAAGGATCATTGTCAAAAGAGAGGACCTTCAGGTAGTTGCCTTGTTTGTCTTTGAGATCGAGCACAAACTCTTTCACCGAGTCGGAAATTCCGTAAGTGAACAATTGGTAGCCACCCTCGGCCGGACTGATATGCATTTTGGAAAGCAGATAGATAATGGATCCGGATGTTTGCAGGAAAAAATTCGGGTAGTCGGCGGCGACCTTTTTTCTCCGGATAAGTTTGCCGCCGGTGTCAAGCATCAGCAATTCCCGTAGATTGTCGTCGCCATAAAATGCGGCGAACCCGGTGCCGGCGATGTTCCTGATCTGAATGGAGTGTTTGAGATAGCTGGCGATGTGAAATTTCCATGAGCCCGCAATGGCGACCGGCGTGGCGGCCAGGACAACCGGGCTGGTAAAGGTGTTGATGATCTTACCCGACAGGCTTATAAATTGAAAGAAGACTTGTTCGGAGCGATTGTTGTGTTTGTATGCCCGGCTGGCTTCTTTACCGGTGAGCAAGCCAACCGTGGCGCTTTCCACATATCCCAGGCAGAGCACATCCTTTTCAAAGGAGACCGACTGCAAGTCCAGGTTGCGTTGCCGGAAATTTACCGTGCCAATGTCATTCAGGTTTTCATCCATAATCGTGAGCCGGTAATTAAACGAGTCGACGTCCGTCTTTTCGAGCCGGGTGAAAGCCAGGTAACCGACCAGGGCGTTGTCCTGGGTGATGGCCTTTATTTCGGTGGCGATATCCTCGCCGACCTCTTTAAAGACTTTTGTTTGGGCCTGCGCGGTGACGACAAGAAGTGTCGCCAGCAGCGGACAAAAGAAGCGGGTGAGTTTGGGGTGCATTTCGGGCTATTTTTTGAACAGGTTGTCGGCGAATTCACAATACATGCTGCCAGCGTTACCTGCGGTGTAATCATGTGCGGCTTTGTTGAGCTGCTTTTGGTTCAACACATCGGTAGTGAGCGCCATCGTATAGAGAAGGTCTTTCAGGTTTCGTTCGGGCATGGACAGGGTAGTCCAAAAGGCCTCCTTCCCAAATGTTTCGCAGGATTGGCGGAGGCTTTCGCGGGGTATTTGTTCGAGAAGCGTTTGCAAAGCGTAGTAGTCGCGGGAGATATATTCTTTTGGAATGATACCGATGGCGTTAAAACGATTCAGCTGCCGGTCGGCAAAATAGAGAGCATAGAAGATATTGCTCACCATGAAATCATACCAGGGGTCCTTGCTGCCCCTGTCTTTTTGCAGCAGGATGCGATAGAGACAGGGGGTGAGGTTGCCGGATGTATAGAGATTCCAGATGAGCATTTTGGCCGCCTTTTCCCGAATGGACACCGGGACCGGGGTGGTTTGCCCGTTGGTCGAAGCCCAGCGGAGTGTTTGTCGATATCGTTCCGGGCAGTCGGGGTGTGTCTTGACCGAGTCTGCGATGGTGCTGCTGTCGGAGAAATTGTAAGTGTGGGTAGACAGCCCGTGAGAGCGGCGGGTTGTCCAACTATCCTCATAGGGTAGTTGCCATAAGCTGAAATAGGCCTTCAGCGGCTGTTGAAGTCTTTGCAGATAGTCGTCGTCTGCACTGTCGAGGTGAAGAAAGTAGTGCGGGTCGAAGGGGATATTGCTTTTCTTCAAGAGAATGATGGCCAGCGAGTCGGCTTCCGATTCATGGTATCGCTGGTGACGGCTCCGGCTGAAGGTGTAGTTCTCCAGGATATGATGCAGCTTTGTTAGCCGGTCGTATTTAGAGCTCAGGACGTCTTTGAGGGAGTTCTTATAGTCGTCCGAGGTCAGCCATGTCGCGCGTTCCTGCATTCCGTTCTCAAAATGGCGGAGGATATCGTGGGACATCTCATGGGCGATTGCCAGCGCCAGCTCCTCTCTTGTGCGGGAGAATACGATGAGGCCAAGGTTGACGGCGAGCACGTGGCCGCCTACGGTATAGGCGTTGACGGAAGGGCTGCGGTCGAGCAGGACGAGTTCGCTGAAGGGAACAAGCTGGGGATTGGCGGCAGAAATCTGCCGGACGATGCCCGCAATATAATCGTAAACCTCTTGTTCGTGGACATAATCATCGTGGGCGATCGCTTCGGTGATATTTTCCGTACGCTGGTCCCAGAATTCGCGGAGTTTCTTTTGCGGTTCCCGTTCTTTGAAAACTTCCGGACAGACCCAGGCTTTTTTCAGCGAGTCTTTTTGAGGCTGATAGTACACGTGTGAGAGGTCCTGGTAGCTGTAGAGGTTAGGGGCTTGACCGTACGCTGCGCTCAGCAGGCCGGGCAGGATAAAGAACAAAAGCAGGCGAAGACGCGTCATCGGGAGTATCCTTTTGAATTACTTCTTAACGTCAAATATATCCATTTATTGAATAGTCGGAGGGCCGGAAGGGCTACCTGGTTTGTGCTTCGAGGGTCATGATCCCGGTCAGTTTTGGTGTTCCGGCGGCATCCAGAATTTCCAGAATTTTTGCAAAGGCGGCGGTATTGCCGGCCAAATTGGAGAAAAAGACAATACTCCAGCCGGATCCGGGGATCCAGATGACCTGGTTTTCAAAGCCGCAGGTGCTGCCGGAATGATATAGTATCCGGGGACGGGTGCGGGTAATAAACCATCCGGCGGCATACCAGGCGGGCGTTTCCATGGGGAAGCGAAGACGGCTCAGGGCGGCGGGGAGGTCGATCAGCCGGTTCTGCTGGAGGCCGGCGATCCATTTGCGGTAGTCGGTGAGGGAGGTATAGATCCCACCGTCGCCTTTGGTTGCGGAGGTGACGCTTTGGTCCCGGGGGATTATGGCGCCGGTGCTGTCTTTGGCGAAGCCCATGGCCCGGTGGAAGATGGGGTTACCCTTTTCGTATACGGTCGAGTGATCCATTTGCAGGGGGAGGAAGATGCGATTTTTTATGTATGCGGCATACGACTGGCGGGAGGCGCGTTCGACAATAAGCGCCAGGAGGCAGAAACCGGAGTTGCTGTAGCGAAAGCGGGTGCCGGGCGCGAAGTAAGTGGTATCATGCCGGCTCAGGAGATCGAGCACGTCTTTGTCGAGTACCTGGGATGTTTGGCTGTCTGGGATCAGGGATTCATAGTCTTCGATTCCCGAGGAGTGGGTGAGAAGGTGGCGGATGAGGACGTGCTTGCCGATGTCTTTCGGAAGTTCAGGCAGCCAGCGGCCGATGGGGTCTTCAACGGAAAGGCGGTGGTCCTTCTCAAGCAGCAGGATGGCCATCGCGGTGAATTGTTTTGTGACAGAGGCCATGCGAAAATTGGTGGTGGAGTCGATGGGGGTGCCGGCAGCTTCGACGGCGCCGCCCGGGTTGGGATTGGCGAGGCCCGCGGTGTTCTCGTAGATGACGGCGCCGCGTTGCTGGATGGATACGGCGATGCCGGGCTGGGTGGGCGGGAGGGTTCGGAAGAAGGAGTCGAGGCGGGTGGTAAGAGACGATTGGGCGGATGCCGGAAAAGACGTGAGGAGTGCAAGACCGGGGGCGAAAAACAGGCGCCGCATAGTAAAGTACTTTTAAGGATGTTTACCCGAACTGTCTGCGGCAGGTCCATTCTTTGCAGCACGGCCCAGCTGTCTTTTCAATTGTTGTTCCTGTTTCCATTTTGCATACGCGACCTGTTGGTCGGTTGTGAGGAGCGCGTAGATCTTGCCGTCGGCATCCTGCGTGACCGCGCGGCGGGCCCGGTTGTCCGATTTTTTGTCGCCGGAGGGGTTTGACCGGAGGCTGTCCAGGGAAACGTCGAGGTTGAGCAGGATCATCCGCAATTTGATCACCTGGTCCTGGTTGAGGTTCAGCTTTTTTTGCAGTGTGGTGAGCTGGCGGGCTGCGCGTTGGGTGGGAGAAGCGGTGGTCTTTCCGCGGGCGCTGGAATAGCCGGGATCGCCGGTGGAATCAGCGGGCGATTTGGCGGTTGAATCCCTGGTTTGGGCATGGCCGGTCAACGCGGCGCCGATGGCGATAGCAAGCAGGAGGAGGGTTCGTTTCATTGCAGACAAATGTAGGTTAATTTATAGGACCGGATTGGGGATAAAAGGTTTATCGGGCGATTAAACTTTTGTGGTAAAACCGAATCCAATTGGCTCATGAGAGCTGTTGCAACATTAGCCGCGATCTTATTGGCGACCGTGCCATCTTTAATCGGTCCCAAACGGCCTCCTTACCGGTTCCCCTGGCGGCAGGCGGGACTGACGGAGCGACAGGCGGCGGACCATTTACTCAGTCGTTTCACCTATGGGGCCACGCCGGGACAGACGGATGCGGTCTTGCGGCAGGGTCTTGAAAACTGGTTCGCGCAGCAGTTGGCGGCGGATCTGCCGGATGATTCGCTGGATGCGATGCTTCGTCCCTATGATGCCTTGCAACTGACCAATGAACAGGTCGTCGGCCTGTATCCGCGGATGGGGCAGGTGGCGAAGATGGCGATTCGGGACGGGGTGATCAACAAAGACTCTGTCAAAACGGACCGGGCGGAATACCGCGGGTTGATCCGCGACTATATGGCGAGAAAAGGGTACAAGCCGGAGCAGGAACTGTTCCGGCAATTCATTTGTCAGAAGATCCTGCGCGCGGTGTATTCGAACAATCAGCTCGGGGAGGTGATGACAGACTTCTGGTTCAATCATTTTAATGTGTCGATAACCAAGAATGATTGCGCGGAGTTTATTCCGGCGTATGAACGCGATGTGATCCGGCCGAATGTTTTTGGGAAGTTCGGCGATCTCTTGCTCGAGACGGCGAAGTCGCCCGCGATGTTGTATTATCTGGACAATTTTATGAGCTCGGCGGCGGGAACGGGTGGTTCGGCGGCGGGGCCGGGGACCGACAGCGTGTCGCGGAGGCGAAGCGGCGGGTTGAATGAAAATTATGCCCGGGAGGTGATGGAGTTGCATACGTTGGGGGTGGATGGGGGGTATACGCAGCAGGATGTTACCGAAGCGGCCCGGGTGCTGACGGGATGGACGGTCTACCCGATGAATGAGGATGGCCAAAGATTCATCAACCGGTTTAGCCCGGACCAGTTGGCGAAGCGGGGGTTTGTACACGAGGGGGACTTTCTGTTCAATGCGAACCGGCATGATAAGGGGGAAAAGGATGTTTTAGGTCATGTTTTCGTTGCCGGGGGCGGTTATGAGGAAGGGGTGGAACTGTTTGGAATGCTGGCGCATCATCCTTCCACGGCGAAGTTTGTTTGCCGCAAGATCGCCGTCCGGTTCGTGAGCGATGATCCGCCGCAAAGCCTGGTCGACCGGATGGCGAAGACATTCATGGACAAGGACGGGGATATCCGGCAGGTGCTGGTTACCATGGTGACGTCGCCGGAGTTCTGGGCCCCGGCGGCGATAAAGGAGAAGACCAAGTCGCCCTTTGAATTGGCGATCGGCGCGGTGAGAGGTTTGCGTGCGACTGTCGAACAGCCCTATCCGTTATATGTGTGGATTACCCGGATGGGTGAAAAGAAATATTATTATCCCGCGCCTACGGGTTTTCCCGATAAGGGGGCTTACTGGATCAATACGGGCAGCCTGTTAAACCGGATGAATTTCGGGCTGGCGCTTGCCGGGGGGAAGGTCGGGGGAGTGAAGGTCGGGTCGTTAAATGCCCAGGAAGTGGGGCTTGCGATAGGCTCGCCGGCGAATCAGTTACGCTAACAACTTAATTTTTATGGTAGTAACGAGAAGAGGTTTTTTAAAGAGTGGCGGGATTGCGCTGTTTGGCGTAGGGCTCATGGGCGGGATCCCCGCCTTTATGGCGGAAGCGGCGGCGAGTGAGAAACGGCGACAACTGTATAAGCGCAAACGGGTTCTCGTTTGCATTTTCCAGCGAGGGGCCATGGACGGATTGATGGCGGTGACGCCATTCGAAGATGCGTATTTGAAAGCGGCAAGACCAAATCTGATGATGACGGCGGCGGGGCAGGGAGCGGCGTCGGGAAGGCAGGGAACCGGTTTGATCGATCTCGACGGGAAGTGGGGGTTGCATCCGGGGCTCAATGCATTCGAACCATTGTTCAGGGAGGGCCGGCTTGGCATCGTGCACGGGATCGGTTCCCCCAACAATACGCGGTCGCATTTCGATGCGCAGGACTATATGGAATCCGGGACCCCGTTCAATAAAGGGACGGCAAGCGGCTGGCTCAACCGGGCGGTGGGTTTGCTGGGGCATGATGCGCTCACGCCGTTTACGGCCGTGAGTCTGACTTCTGCGCTGCCAAGATCGTTGTATGGCGACAACCCTTCGGTGGCGATCGCCAATTTGCAGGATTTTGCGATCCAGCTGAAAGGGAACCCGGCGGCAGCACAGGCGGCGGCCCGCAGCTTTGAAGATTTGTATGCCACGACCAGGCCCGGGTTATTACAACAAACGGGGAAGGAAAGCTTTGAGGCCATGAAGGTGTTGCAGTCGGCGGACGTTCAGCATTACCAGCCTGCTAACGGAGCTGTCTATCCCAATTCGCCGCTCGGCGGGTCCTTGCGGCAGATCGCCCAGCTCGTCAAGCTGGAAGTAGGTCTCGAGGTGGCCTTTACGGAATCCGGCGGTTGGGATACGCACTTCAACCAGGGGACGGATAATGGCATCTTTGCCCGAAGCATAACGGATCTCGGGAATAGCATCGCGGCATTCTGGAAGGATTTGGGAGGTTATCAGGATGATGTTACGGTGATGACGATGACGGAATTTGGCCGGACGGTCCATCAGAACGGCACGGGTGGCACGGACCATGGTCGCGCTTCCTGCAATTTTATCCTTGGCAACGGGGTGGCCGGCGGAAAAGTTTACGGAAATGTCGCGCCGCTGGCGGTAGAGAATCTGGAAGACGGCCGCGATCTGCCGGTGACGACAGATTTCAGAAATGTATTCGGTGCGGTGGTGGATGCGCATTTGCAGATTGCGAACGATAAACTGCTTTTTCCGGATTGGAACGGCGTGAAGGCCGGTGTCATGAAGGGGTAGGGCATGGTTTTTTCTGTGATTGCTTCAAATAACGCGGTCATGGAAAACAATCATTCGGGCCAGATCGGGGATGATATGGACTATACTTCGTCGCTGCCGTTTGTAAAGGCGTTTATGACAGGACTGGCTGTCGGTATTGCCGATACGATCCTTTGCCTGATTTTCAATTTGCTGTGGCGGAAGGAGGGCACTGTCGGGTTTTTCTCCTCCGATTTTATCAGCGTTTCTTCCATTATTTTTGGTACCAATATTCTCTTTATCGTTATCGGGGTCCTTTATTTTGGCTTCCTGCAAGCCAGGATGACCGGAGAGGTTCTGTTTAGCCTGATATTTGCGGCGCTTACGGTCATTGGCGTCATCACGGCGTTGCATGTGCATCGCACCGATGATCCGGAGCAGAATGCGCGATTCCACGTGCTGCTGGCAGGTATGATCGTAATTTGCGGGTTAAGCGCGGCGGTGGGGATGCCGGTGTTATATCATAACAGGAAGTTCGGGCAACATATCTTGTGATCAGGGCTGCCGTTGCTGCTGGTAATGGTTGGCGCGCATTTCGTCTTCATCGTCCATTTCCGGACCTTTTTCGATTTTTCGCCAGTCGATCGTCCGATTGTATTTTTTCATCGCCTGTTGGGCGTCGAAGACCTCGGGGGAAGGGAAAACCAGGTTATAGGGCCTGAAATCCGGTTTGGCTGTAAAAAAATCCTGCAGCAGGGTGGCGGTGGCGTCGTATTGGTTGACGTAGGGGACGTCGAGGATGGTATAGATTGTCTTCAGGATTGCGCCAAAGTTGGCGTGAACGTGGGAGGTATATCCGTGTTTGACATACGGACCGGCCAGCAGCAGCACGCTTCGATGAGCGTCAATATGGTCGACGCCGCCTTGGGGGTCGTCTTCGGTAATGATGACCAGCATGTGTTTCCAATACCGTGTGCGGGACAGAAAGTGCAGAATCCTTCCCAATGCGATATCGTTGTCTGCGACATAGGAGTGAATGAACGGATAGCCGTCGGCCGGGCGCGGCTTGGCGGTGTGATCATTGGGGACCTGCATGGTGATCAGGGCCGGCATGGTGGATTTTCCTTTCAGCCACATCTTTGTGAATTCGGATTCGAATTGATCCATACGGAACTGGTCGGGGATATTGGTATTAAAGCCGGCGTAATTGTGGCTCGTCCGCGGCCAGAGCGCCTTTTGCATCGGCACCATAACGGCATGGGATGCTCCCGTGGCGGTATCCATCCAGGCTTCACGCACGTGGGCCGTTTCATTGGCCTCCCCGAAATTATAAAAGGAGACGTGGCTGCGTTCGAGCGCCTCCCAGAGGCCGCCGCGTTCGCCATAGTCTTCGGGGTCCATGCTTCCGGTCGAGCCGGGGAATCTTCTGCCCGGCGCTTTGGAGAATAAAAGCGCGGTCTTATCGACGTTCGAATTCGATTCCACCCATTCGTTCGGGATTACGCCCAGCATCCAGTGGTGGCCGTGGATGGAGGCGTCGCTGTCGCAGTAATAATTATCGGAATAGGCGAATTGCGTCGCTACTTTCAGGTGGTTGGGCGCGACGTTCAGATGGTGATACGTTTTGTCTTTTGCGATGATGTCCACATTCAGTCCAAAACGGGCCAGGGTCGAATCACCTTTACCGGAGCGCAGCTGACCCAGTACTTCGTCGTAGGACCGGTTCTCCTTGGTGATATAAACGATATACCAGATAGGGCTTTTTCGGATGCCCTGCAGCGGCGGCAGCGGGTTGTGGCCGTCGTCTGTCACGGTCTGTTGAATAAACGTGTTGTGGATCGCCTGCGTAGTGTAGGTAGAAAGTCGGTCATTATCCGGGACCGGGATCTTTTGAAAGGTGCCCAGCTGGATATCACCGATGTAGGTACCCTGGGGCGGACGGACGAATCCGTGTCCGCCGTTTGGTCCGGCCCCAAAACCCCGGCAGGAAATTACATACAGGGATTGTTGGTCTTTGCTCACCAGAACTCTCGACGGTCCCCAGCCGGACGGGATCAGGCCCTTGGTGACGCCACTCTCCGCATCGATAACGGCAACGGCATTAAACCCCAGCAGCGCCACATAAAGGGTATGCTCGTCCCTGCTTAGGGTAAGGCCGAAGGGCAGGAGGCCGCGATAGCGGTCGATAAGCGTGTCGACCCGGATCTGAATGGTGGATACGATCCGGTGATTTCGGTAATCAATAACCGAAATATTGTCGTTTGTAGCGTTGGTGACATAGGCGTAACGGCTGCCGACGGCAATCGAATTGGGGCTTGCACCGCCGACGACTTCCGCCCCTTCCACCATCTGGCCGATCTGATGCCCCGGCTTATAGCGGTCGATCACGCGATTGGTGGTCAGGTCGATGCTGTATACCGACATGGCTTCCGGAGCCAGGGGATCGCCTACGCCCGGGATCTTCCTGCCGTGCCAGATATAACCCTCCCTTGACTCTTTGGTATTGTCGCCGTAGGGATGGAAGGGAAGGAGCATCTGGTCGAAGTTGCGCTTTGTGAGGTCGGGGAGAAGGGGGTACGAATACATGCCCACGTTAGCAACAAAGGCGGTATGACGGTCGGGGCTCAGTGCCAGGCCGAACGGCTGGCGGCCCGTACGGATGGAAGCGGTTATCTTCCGGGTCCGCAGGTCGATACGGACGAGGCGGAAATTCCCGCGGTCCAAAACAAGTAATTCGTGGGCGTCGGGATTGTAGAGCAGGTCGGATGTGAAACTGTCTTCGTAGTCGGTTGTGTCGGTGACGGAGGAGGCGTCGACGGCCTGGATGCGGCCATTAAGTGAGATGGAGTCTGTTCTTTGGAGGGTAGTAATATCGTAGACGATGACGGCGCCGTTGTCGCCGCCGCTGAGGTAAACGGTCTTTGAGTCTTCGGCGAATGCCACACCGAGGAACGAGCCTTTTTGCAACGGCGAGCGGATGGTTTTGTCGTAGCTCGGCACGCGGGTAGCGATGAGCTTGTTATTGTCTATGATGGTGAACACGCCGTTGTGGAGGGTCACGGTGGTTGCTCCATCGGGGGAGATCGCCATTCCGAAGGGGTCATGGGTGATGCGGATCGTTGAACCGGCCGGGGTGATCAGCCGGCCGCTGGCGAGAACGCTGGGCCCGGCGGTGTCGAGACGGGCATATTCGTTAACACCCGGGACGGTCAGGACAGTGTATTGCTGCTGGGCGCGCGAGGAAAGGCACGACAGCAGGATGGCGGGCAAGATGAATTTTGTAGCGATCATGTGGGCAAGATTACGATCTTTGGGGTAATATGAGGGCTGCCGTTATATTAATTATTTGTTTAGTTTCCGTGCTCATCCTCTGCCGGTGCAAGAAAGGCGGCGGCGCTGCGCCGCCGGCCGATACGACTGTGACGCCAAAGGATACGCCTATATATAAAGGCGCGGATGTCAGCTGGGTCACGCAGATGGAGGATTCGGGTTTCCAATTTTATAATTCGGCGGGGGCGCCGATGGAATGTATGCGCCTGCTGCAGAGTCTCGGGATCAATGTCATCCGGTTGCGGGTTTGGGTGAATCCGGCGACACGGTACAACGGCACGGCCGATGTTGTGGCAAAGGCCGTGCGGGCAAAGGGTTTGGGGATGAGGGTCCTGATCGATTTCCACTATAGTGACACCTGGGCGGATCCGGGACATCAGGCGACACCGGCTGCCTGGAGCGGGCTTGCTATCCCGGCGATGACCGATACCTTATATAGTTATACGGTAGCGGTGCTGGATTCACTACAGGCGGCAGGGGTTGTACCGAGTTTTGTGCAGGTGGGAAACGAGGTGGATGACGGGATGTGCTGGCCCCTTGGACAGGCCAGTGTGAACATGGCGAATTTTGCGGCGCTGGTCGGTTCGGGTTATCGGGCGGTCAAGTCGATCAACGATTCGATCCAGGTGATCGTACATGTTTCGAACGGGTATGACAATTCGCATTTTCAATGGTTGTTTGACGGCCTTAAGTCTTATGGCGCCAAATGGGATATCATCGGCATGTCGCTGTATCCTTCGGCGTCGAACTGGCCGGCTTACAATATGGAATGTGAAACCAACATGAACGATTTGGTTGCGCGTTATGGTACTCCTGTTATGATCTGCGAAGTTGGGATGCCGGAGAATGAGGCCGCCACCTGTAATGCTTTTATAACCGATCTCATCCACAAGGTGAGGGCGGTACAAGGGGGAAAAGGGTTAGGAGTGTTTTATTGGGAGCCCGAGAGTTATGCTCCGTTCCTGGCGTATGGATTGGCTGCATTTGACGATACGGGCAAGCCCACGGTGGCTATGGACGCATTTGAAAATTGATCTTTTACTTTATATGAGAACTCTTCTTTTTTTGTGCTGCGGTTTTTGCGTCCTGACGGCGGCAGCGCAGCGGCAGCACCGGTCGTTGGATGACGGATGGCGGTTTCATTTTGGAAATGCTGCCGATCCGTCAAAGGACTTCAACTATGGGACGGTATCCATTTTTTCCAAGTCGGGGAAATCGGAGGGGACGGCGATTGCGCCGGACTTTGACGATCGCGGGTGGAAGGCCGTATCGGTGCCCCACGACTGGGCGGTGGAACTGCCCTTTGAAAATTCGCCGGATTTCGATGTCATGTCGCATGGGTATAAGCCGGTGGGCGGGCACTATCCGGCGACGAGTATCGGCTGGTACCGCAAGCGGTTTGCAGTGTCACGGACGGATTCAGGGCAGCGGTTCGTGCTGCAATTCGATGGGATCTTCCGGGACAGCAGGGTTTGGGTCAATGGCTTTTATTGTTGTGCGAATGCCAGCGGGTATAGCGGGTTCACGGTAGATGTGACGGACTTTATCCGGTTCGGGCATGAGAACGTGCTGGTGGTCCGGGTAGATGCCACGCAGTATGAGGGGTGGTTCTATGAGGGTGCGGGGATCTACCGGCATGTGTGGTTGAACCAGTATAATCCGGTGCATGTCGCGGAAGATGGGTTGTTCGTGCATTCGGACAAGTCGGCGCCCGAGGCGGAGGTGACGGTGGAGACGACGGTGGTGAATGAGCGATCGGATTCGGTCAGGGCGCACGTGGCGGCTTTCCTGACTGACAAAGATGGAAGGCTGGCCGGCAAAGGGTACGGTCAAACGGTGAAGTTGGGACCGGGGGAGAACCGGACGGTTGTGGAGAAGATCGTCGTGCGGAATCCCAGGTTGTGGTCGCCGGATCAGCCCTATTTGTACCGTGTGGAGACAGATCTGAGCATGGGGGATAAAATGGTGGATGAACAAAGGATGCGCGTCGGGATCCGGACGATCCGGATTGACTCGAGCGGACTTTATGTAAACGGAAAATATACAAAGATCAAGGGCGTGTGTAATCATCAGGATCACGCGGGTGTAGGGTCGGCATTGCCGGACTATCTGCAATATTATCGGGCCAGGTTGTTGAAGCAGATGGGGGTCAATTCGGTCAGGACGAGCCACAACCCGCCGACGCCGGAGTGGCTGGACGCCTGTGATAGTTTGGGATTGCTGGTGCTCGATGAGAACCGGTTGCTCAACAGCGGCCCGGAATACCTCGATCAGTTCCGGCGGTTGGTTTATCGGGATCGAAGCCGGGCCTCCGTGTTCCTGTGGAGCCTGGGTAACGAAGAAGGGTATGTGCAGACCAGGCCGGTGGGGAAGGAGATCGCGTCGACGATGATAGCTAAGTTGAGGCAATGGGATCCGACGCGAACTTGCACGTACGCGGCGGATGTGGCCAATGTGTACCAGGGGATCAACCAGGTAATACCGGTGCGGGGCTTTAATTACCGGGTACCGGGTGTCGATCCGTATCATAAAGACCATCCCCGCCAGCCGATCGTTGGTACCGAGATGGGGAGTACGGTTACGACGCGTGGCATCTATGAAAAAGATACGGTAAGATGCTATGTGCCGGACGAGGATATTACGGCGCCGTGGTGGGCGAATACGGCGGAGCAATGGTGGCCGCTGGCGGCGGACCGGACGTGGTGGATGGGTGGGTGGGTTTGGACGGGGTTTGACTACCGGGGCGAGCCTACTCCATACCACTGGCCGAATATCAGCAGCCATTTCGGCGTTATGGATATGTGCGGGTTCCCGAAGAATATCTATTATTATTATCAGTCGTGGTGGACGGATGACGATGTGTTACATATTTCGCCGCATTGGAACTGGAAGGGGAAAGAGGGGCAGCCTGTACAGGTTTGGGTCAACTCCAATGCCGACCAGGTCGAGTTATGGCTAAACGGAAAGAGCCTGGGCAAAAAGGAAATGCCGCGCAACAGTCATCTCGAGTGGTCGGTGCCTTATGAGGCGGGGAAGCTCGAGGCGGTAGCGACGAAAAAAGGGAGGACGTTCGCCGCTTCGGTTGAGACGACCGGAGAGCCATACGAAGTAGTGGTGACGCCCTATAAGACTACGATCCTCGCGGACGGCAAGGACGTAACGGTCCTTAATATCAGCGTGGTTGACCGGCAGGGCCGGGAGGTGCCTGATGCCGGGAACAGCATCCGGTTTGCAGCGTCGGGGGACCTGCATATCATCGGGGTCGGAAATGGCGACCCCAGCAGTCATGAGTCGGATAAAGGCGATGACAGTGTAGCCGTGCGGCAGTTGTTCAATGGCCATGCGCAAGTGATTGTGCAGGCGGGCTTGCAGGCAGGGTTGTATCATTTCGCGGCGTCGTCGGAGGGATTGCAAACAGGGTCGACGGATATTTCGACGATCGAACCAGGAACGCCACACTCGGTGCTGGGCGGGACGACCCCGGGAGGATGGAAGGCGCATGCGGTCGGCAAGATGCTGGGTGCAGACATCTCGTTTCTCCCGGAGCTCGAGGCAAGGGGAGTGAAATTTTCGGATGACAAGGGGCAACGCGATGCGATACAAATATTGAAAGATCACGGGTTTAATTATATCCGGTTGCGGATCTTCAATGATCCGGCGCGGGACAGCGGGTATTCGCCGGGAAGGGGTTTCTGCGACCTCACGCATACGATGGCGATGGCCAGGCGGGTGAAGGCATTGGGAATGGGCTTTCTGTTGGATTTCCACTACAGCGATTATTGGGCCGATCCGGGAAAGCAATTCAAGCCGGCGGCATGGCGGGGCCAGGATTTCCCGCAGCTGCAGCGGTCTGTCTTTGACTTTACGCGGATGGTGATGGATTCGTTGAAGGCGCAGGGGACCTTGCCGGATATGGTGCAGATCGGGAACGAAATCAATCATGGAATGATCTGGCCGGAGGGAAGCATGCGTCATCCGGACAGTCTGGCAAAGCTGATATATGCGGGCATCCGCGGCGTAAAGAAAGTGAGCCCGGACTGTCCGATCATGCTTCATATCGCGCTTGGGGGCCAGAATGACGAGTCTCATTTCTTCCTGGACAATATGATCGCCCGGCAGGTTCCGTTCGATGTGATCGGGTTGTCCTATTACCCGAAGTGGCATGGGACCTTGGCGGACCTCCGGTACAATGCGGACGATCTGGCACGCCAATATAATAAGGATATCATCGTAGTGGAGTATACGCAGCGCAAACAGGAAGTGAATAACATCGCCTTTTCGATCCCGGACGGGAGGGGAAAGGGGACTTGCATCTGGGAGCCGTTGAATACGTGGGAGCGGATCTTTGATAAGGATGGGAAGGCGAATAACCTTCTTTATTTATACGACGAACTAAGCAAAGAGTTTGTAAGGAAGTAGGAGTTGGGGGCAGGAATTTTGTTTATATTCGGCTGCCGATGCCAAAATACTATTGCTTATGAACAGACGGAAATTCCTGAGAAATTCTTCTCTTACCGGGCTGTCGCTGACCGCGCTCGCGGCGACGGGTTGTGGGACCGGAAGCGGTTCCCATGCGAATGACACTACGGGTACAGCGCCGGCGACCGCTACGGTGCCGACCGAATTTACATTGAATGAAGCCACTATCGATGTTTTGCAGCAGAAGATGCAGCAGGGCATTTACACATCGCGATCCATTACCGGGCTTTATTTGAAGCGGATCGATCAGGTCGACAAGGCGGGGCCGGGGTTGCACGCGGTTATCGAGGTCAATCCGGATGCATTGTCGATCGCGGACCAGTTGGATTCAGAAAGAAAGGCAGGCAAAGTCAGAGGGCCGTTGCATGGGATACCGGTATTGGTCAAAGATAATATCGATACCGGGGATAAGATGATGACGACGGCCGGATCGCTGGCACTTGTTGGAAACAAGGCGGCTCAGGATGCTTTTATCATCGCTCAGCTAAGAAAAGCCGGTGCGGTGGTCCTGGGCAAGACGAATTTGAGCGAGTGGGCGAATTTCCGGTCGACGCGGAGCACCAGCGGGTGGAGCAGCAGAGGGCGGCAAACCAAAAGTCCATATATCCTGGATCGTAATCCATCCGGTTCGAGTGCCGGATCGGGATCGGCCGCCGCGGCCAACCTATGCACGGTGGCGATCGGGACAGAGACGGATGGTTCCGTCGTTTCGCCTTCTTCGGTAAATGGCCTTGTTGGGATCAAACCAACCGTCGGATTGCTGTCGCGGAATGGTATTATCCCGATCTCCGCCACCCAGGATACAGCCGGGCCGATGGCGAGGACGGTGCGGGATGCCGCGATTTTGCTGGGCGCCCTGACGGGGGTGGATGAAAAGGATCCCGTCACCAAAGGAAGTGCGGGTCGTGTACCGGCCGACTACACGAAGTTCCTCGACGCCCGGTCGTTACAGGGGAAGCGGATCGGGTACGAAAAATCATATTTGAAAGGGCATGAGGGCGTAGTGGCGCTGTATAATGCCGCTATCGATATCCTGAAGGGGCAAGGCGCTGTGGTGGTGGAGGTAGAGTTAATGAAGGATATAAGCCCATTGGGGAAGGACGAATTCGTCGTATTGCAGTATGAATTCAAGGACGGCTTGAACAAATATCTGGGCCGGACCGCTGCGGGGCTGCCGAAGAGTCTGGCGGATGTAATTGCGTTCAACAAACAACATGCGGATACGGCGATGCCGTATTTTCAGCAGGAGACGCTGGAGACCAGCCAGGCGTTGGGTGGGCTCGACAGTAAGGAATATAAGGCTGCGCTGCGACGCAGCACCGGCGCAAGAGGAATTATCGACCGGATGATGAAGGAACACCAACTGGACGCGATCTGTTCGCCAACCAACGGTATCGCCTGTTGTATCGATCTGATCAACGGCGATTATGACACCGGGTTTTCCTTCTCCTCGCCGGCGGCGATGGCAGGGTATCCGCACATTACCGTTCCGATGGGTGTGGTGCATGGGTTGCCGGTAGGTTTTTCTTTTATCGCGGGGGCGTATTCCGAGCCGATCTTGTTGGGACTGGCGTATTGTTTTGAACAGGCGACGATGAAACGCATCGCTCCGGCTTTCCTGCCGGACGTCCTGATGTGATAAAAACCCGTAATTTTCCTCAAAAATTATGCGGGAAAGGATAGTCCTGATCCTTAAGTTCCTTGTGTTGGTTGTCGGGATCGGGATGGTTGTGCTGATTCGGGAGAGTTTGCCAATCATCAGCGGGTATGGAGCGAAGGTGCTTTGCAGCGGGGTGTATGTGGCGGGACGGCAACCGGAGCAGGTTATCACAGACGATCTGTCGGGCTTTCCTTTAAACCTCGGTACTTATACGGTGGACAGGGCAGACAGCAGTGTGACGGGCAAGGTCTGGGGGATGGCGGCGCGGAAGGCAGTCTACCGGGCGGGGTTGGGGGCGACGCTGTTGAGCGGGATGACGGAGGATGAATTACGCGGACAACGGATGGAGCGGGCTGGCGCTCCGGTGGTAGATCAGGACACTATAAATTGGCCGATGGGGGACCGGGCGCCGGGACGAATCGATCCGCCGGGCGGGACCCCCGGCCTCGCGCGTGTTGACGCGGAAGACACAGCGGCGCTACGACAAGCGATCGGAATCGCGTTTGGAGACCATGGAGAAAAGGGAACGGGTACGCGGGCGGTCATCGTCGTTCATCACGGGTACATTGCGGCGGAACGTTTTGCACCCGGGTTTGACCGGCACACGCGACTGACCGGGTGGTCGATGACCAAAAGTGTCACCAATGCGTTGATCGGGATACTGGTCCGGCAGGGCCGGATGAATGTCGCCGAGCCCGCACCGGTAGACAACTGGCAGGAGGATGAGCGAAGTAAGATCACCATAGAGAACCTGATGCGGATGAACAGCGGTTTGAAGTGGTGGGAGTTCTATGGCGGCCCTAGCAATGCGACGCGAATGTTGTATAGGGAAAAGGATATGGGGGAATATGCGATGAAGTCGACGTTGCGGCACAAGCCGGGGGAGGTGTTCAATTACTCCAGCGGATCAGCCAATATCCTTT
>DATJWK010000063.1:0-5989 GCA_035501395.1 Puia sp. | reverse complement strand
GGATCGACCGACGTTTTTTCCTTTGTCCAACGGATGACGCGGTGCAGCGAGTCCTCCGTATATACGGTTGTAAGCCGGCTTGCCCGGTCGGCCGGCTCATTGAAATACGTATCCTTCATTCCCAACGGCCCGAAGATGTTCGCCCGCAGATAATCCTCCAGGTTCATTCCGGTCATTACTTCGATCAGACATCCGATCACGTCGACATTCAACCCGTAAGTCCACTTCTCGCCGGGTTGATGCACCAGCGGCAGTTTTGCCATTGCTTCCATCCGCTCACGGAGATCTGAATCGATGACGCCAAGCCCCGACGGAATACCCGCCTTGGCGTAAATAGCCTGCATCGATGGGGTGCCGATGAGCGGATAATCAATACCCGACGTATGCGTCAGCAGATCTCGGAAGGTGATCTCCCGTTTGGCCGCCACCGTCGTATAGCTGCTGTCGGCAGCATTGAACTTATCCAGCACGACCGGATGCGCAAAAGCGGGGAGGATATCGGCGATCGGTTCATCCAGGTAGAATTTTCCCTGTTCCCATAGCCTCATCAACCCTACGCTGACAATAGCCTTCGTCTGGCTGGCGATCCGGAACAGGTCGTCCGGGCGCATCACCTTGCCCGCTTCGCGATCCGAATACCCATACCCTTTATATTGGACCACATGTCCGTTGTGGACCACCAGCGTCACCACGCCGTTGATCCATCCTTTGCCGACATAACCGTTGATCAGGGTGTCGATTCGCGCCAGGCGGGAGTAGTCCACATCGGGATCAGGCACATTTCGCTGAATAGTTTGCGCGGACAACCCGCCGGAAACAGCGGCCCCGCATAGCATCAGCATTGTCCATCGTGTTAGCGACCGAAGAGTTCTCATGCTTTTTGCAGAAAGATAATTTTTTTTTTCTGAACGACGAATTACCTTTAATCCTATGAAAAAATCCAACAGGCGAAGCTTTATTGGAGCCGGCGCGGTGGCGGCGGGCGCTGTTCTCAGCAGCGGGCCCGCCCTTGGAATGATTCCCGCCGACGCCCATCGTCCCCCGATCGTTCATCACGTTTTTTTCTGGTTGAAGAATCCGGCCTCCGCGGAAGACCGCGACCAGCTCGTTGCAGGTCTCAAGACCCTCGCGGGCATCCCGCTTATAAAGGAACTTTATGTAGGTACCCTCGCCAGTACCGAGAAAAGAGACGTCGTCGACGCTTCGTGGCAGGTCTCGGAACTGATGTTCTTTAATGACCTCCCCTCGCAGGCTTCTTACCAGCAACATCCGCTCCACCTGGAGTTCGTGAAGAATTACAGCCATCTTTGGGCAAAAGTGGTCGTATATGACGCCGTGAATGTATTTGACCGGATCGCGTAGCGGTTGTACCGGGCCGCGCAAATGATCAGGCAAAAGCGATCACACAAAAGAGATCAGCTCCACATCGAAGACCAGGGTACTGTTTGGGCCGATCTGCGCGCTTACCTGCCGGTCGCCGTATGCCAGTTGCGGCGGGATATAAAAGCGCCACTTGCTGCCCGCAGGCATCAATTGGACTCCTTCCGTCCAACCCTTTATCACTGCATTGAGGGGAAAGGTAGCAGGCTGGCCGCGCCGCACGGAGCTGTCAAAAACCGTTCCATCGATCAGTGTCCCGTGATAATGACAGGTCACCTTATGGGTAACCGCCGGTCGCGGGCCCTTGCCTTCCACGAGGATTTCATATTGCAGCCCGCTGGGCAGCACGACGACCCCGGGTTTCGTCGCATTGGCTTTCAGGAATTCCTGACCGGCCTTTAGATTGGCTGTCGCTTTTTCGTTTTGCATAGGGGGCAAACTTAGGCAAATATTTTAATTTTAAGATATGACAAAGACGACTGTCCTTATTCTCGGCGCCAACTCGGACGTAGCGAAGGAATGCATCAGGATGTATGTTGAAAAGGGATATTTCGTCATCGCCGCTTCCCGCAGCACGGATGCTCTGCGGACCTTTGCCTTATCCAGGGGGATACCCGCCGGCCAGCTCGATATCCGTTACTTCGATGCAGCTGCATTTGGAGAGCACGACGCATTTTATGCGGCACTGCCTGTCAAACCGCATATTGTCGTCTATGCGGCGGGCTTCCAGGTCACCAACGAACAGGCCCTTGCCGACTGGGATGGCACCCATCGGATGATCGAGGTCCTTTACGCCGGCGCCGTCTCTATTTTGAACCGGATCGTCATGGACAAGGATAACTCCAACCTGCAACGCATCGTCGGCCTCTCCTCATTATCCGGCGTCCGGGGCAGAAAAAGCAACTTTATCTATGGCAGCACAAAGGCCGCCTTCACCCAATATCTCGCGGGACTTCGTCAGTATCTTTTCCCACGAGGTGTCATCGTCAATGCTATCGTCGCCGGCTATATCCGAACCAAGCTGACCGCAGGCCTGGACCTCCCCAAATCCCTGATGCTGGAGCCTGATTTTATCGCCAGGGCGGTGGTCGCTGCCGGGAGGCGTTTTATCATCGTTCCCGGATGGAAATGGAAGATCATCTATCGCGTGCTTAAGTCCTTACCCGAAGGCCTGGTTGCCAAATTGCCCTGACCGATGGCCAATATCGATCCTGCGAGGACCGACGTAACCGCGATCACCGCTACCATTGGCGCGGGGGTCCCGTTGCTGAATATGCTTACCGCGACCGAAGCCAGCGCGCCTATCCCCAGTTGGAAGAATCCCAGCAGCGAGGAAGCGGTTCCTGCGTTCTTGTTAAATGGCGCGAGCGATAAGGCCGCCGCGTTGGGGTAGGTGAAACCCAAAAAAGCAAGAAAGAGAAAGAGAAAGAAGATCGTATATCCCAATCCAAACCATCCTGCGTATTCCCCCGCAAAGAAGAATAACGCCACGATCACCTGCCCCAGTAACGCGACCCGGATGATCTGCTTACTCTTGTACCGCCGCAGCAACAGCGTGTTCAGCTGACCCAACCCGATAAAGGCCACTGACAGGAACGCGAATACCCAGCCGTAGGTTCGTTTGTCCAAATGAAAATAGCCCATAAATACGGCAGGGGACCCGGAAACGTAAGCGAACAAACCCGCGAAAGCAAATGCCTGGACAAGAACGTAAAGGACAAACTGCCGGACCCGGAGAACCGCCAGGAAATTGCGAACGATCGGCAACGGCTTTAGTGAGAATTCCTTGTCCGGCGGGTACGTCTCCGGCAACAGGAAGACCGTCAGTAACGTGATCAGGACCCCCAATATCAATAACACCAGGAAAACGACCCGCCAGCCCCAGATCGAGACGATATAACCGCCGGCAGTCGGGGCGATCATCGGTGAAGCTCCAAGCACCAGCAGCAACAGGGAAAAAACGGTTGCGCTTTTCTCTGCCCCGAAAAGGTCGCGCACCATGGCCATCGCGGCCACCTGCGCGGCACAGCTCCCCAGGGCCTGGACAAACCGCAGGACGATCAGCGTTTGGATGTCCTTCGCCTGCATGCAGACAAACGTCACGACGATATACAGCAGCAGGCCGGCATAGAGCGGCTTCTTGCGGCCGTAGCGGTCCAGGAGGGGACCATAGATCAGCTGGCCCAGGGCGATGCCCACAAAATAGCTCGACAGCGACAATGCCACCGTCGCCGACGTGGTGCCCAGGCTTGCCGCGATATCTTCGAATCCCGGCAGATACATGTCGATGGAAAAAGGCCCGATGGCTGTCAATAGTCCCAGCACAACAACATACGTGATATACGTCCGTTTCATCATAGTTCGCCGCTCTTCGCGTATTGTCGGATCCCTTCCGGCCCGGCCACAACCGCCCGGTGCGCCAGGTTATAGAAAAGCGAATGTTCGAGAATGCCCGGAATCGCAAACAACCGGTCATTGATCACCGCCGGTTCGGGAAAGGGATCGAACCAACAATCGATCAAAAAATTTCCCCGCTCCGTGATCACCGCACCATCCTTCCGGTCGCTCAGCCGCAGTGCCGACCGTACCGGCTGGAAAAAACGCCGCACCCGGTCGCCGACAAATGTAAGCGCCTCCGGTATCACCTCCAGCACCAACGGATATGTACCGTCGAGCTGTTCCACCCGTTTTGCCATATCTCCGACCAGGATGAATTCATCGGCCATGGCGGCCGCGACTTTCTCCGACGTGTGTATGCCGCCGCCGCTCTTTAGCGCGCTTAACCGGCGATCGAACTGGTCACAGCCGTCAACATACAGATCCAGCTTCGCCGTCGATGCAAGCTCCCGGACCCGGAGACCTTTTTCCCGCAGGAGCGTTCTTGTTGCAAAGGAGGAGGACAATACCTGCAGGGATCCGGCCAGGTCCGGATCTTCACAGACCAGGCTGACGAGGTGGGCGATTGTCGAGCCCGCGCCGAACCCTACCGTGCTCCCCGGACGGATCGACGGTAAGACTGCTGCGGCCGCATTTTTTTTGTGATCATTCAATGCTCGCCATGTTTTGTGCAACCCGGGGGTGGGTCGCCAGCTTGTACCATTCCTTCGCATAAGGCTTCAGCAACTTGTCCGCTGCCGCCGGCCCCCAGCTTCCCGCGGGGTAGAATTGGAGCTGTTTCGACGGATTTTTTTTCCACGCGTTCAGGATCGGCATGACGACGGTCCACGCCGCTTCGATCTGGTCCGTACGCATAAAGGAGGTGGCGTCCCCATCCAGGACATCCAACAGGAGAGTCTCATATGCCTCCGGCAAAGACTGCGAGTAGTTATCGGTATACATGAAGTCCATCTCTACCGGCACGAGCTTCATATGCAGCCCGGGCACTTTGCTCTCGAATACCAGGCCGATCTCCAGTTCGGGTTGAATACTGATGACGAGCCGGTTCGGGATTACGTCGTCCTTGAAAATCTTATGCGGGCTGTCCTTGAACTGCACCATGATCACCGACGACTGGCGCGGCATGGACTTCCCGGTCCGCAGGAAGAACGGCACTCCTTTCCAACGGTCCGTGTCGACAAAGAACCGACCGGCAACAAAAGTCTCCGTCTTCGAATCAGGAGCCACCTGCGCCTCCTGCCGGTAGCCGACCCGCTTTTGTCCGTCGACCTCCCCTTCCGTATATTGGCCGCGGACAACGTTCTTGAATACCTGGTCTGCCGTCATCGTCCGAATATGCCGAAGCACCTTGACCTTGCTGTCACGGATGGCTTCCGCCTCATATGCCTTCGGGCAGTCCATTGCAATGATGCAGAGCAGCTGCAGGAGGTGGTTCTGGACCATATCCCGCAGCGCGCCGCTGCCGTCGTAGTATCCGCCCCGTTTGCCCACGCTCACCTCTTCCGCTACGCTTATCTGGATATGGTCTACGAATTTCCTGTTCCAGAGCGGCTCAAAAACATAGTTGGCAAAGCGGAAGGCCATGATATTCTGAACCATTTCCTTGCCCAGGTAATGATCGATATGATAGATCTGCCGCTCGGTAAATCGTTTGGAAAGGTACCGGTTCAGCTTCTTCGCGGACTCCAGGTCATTCCCAAACGGTTTCTCCACGACGATCCGGTGATGCGTGTCCGCGGTACACATTTTTGCGGCGCACAGTGAATCGGCGATGAGCTCGATAAAGCGCGGAGCAACGGCGAAATAAAATATTCTTATCCCGGGTTTTGACGAGGTGTTCTCGAATTCTTTGATCTTTTGCTTTACGGTGCCATACGTGACGTCTTGCTGAAAATCCCCCTGGATGTAGTTGATCCGTTGGGCGAAGGCTGCCCATTTTGCGGCATCCGCTTTTCCGCTGCGGCTAAATTCGTTGACCCCTTCCAGCATGTCATCCCGGAAAGCTGGCTGGTCGATAGTCACAAAGTCTACGCAAAAGATGGCAAAATTGGCAGTCAAATGCCCATCCGCATACAAATTATACAACGCCGGGATCAGCTTTCGTTTTGTCAGATCGCCCTTTGCGCCAAAGATGGTGATCGCGGCCGTTTCCGGTCGTTTGCTCTTGCTCATGGTATTGATTCTCTGTTTTATTGCGCCTTCCAGGTATTGT
>DATJWK010000062.1:0-57220 GCA_035501395.1 Puia sp. | reverse complement strand
TCGATACTGCGGTGAATGTAACCGAGATGCGGTTCGACCTTTTTTATCGTCTCGCCGTTCAGGGTGATGACGAGGTGCAAGACCCCGTGGGTGGAAGGATGTTGCGGTCCAACATTGATCACCAGGTCTCCCTGTTCGGTCGTGCCTATTTCTTCGATCATAGTTTAAAATTCGCTCCGGTCCCAGCCGGTTAAAGTTTTATCATGTTCACCGGGTCTTCATAATCCTTGCGCAGCGGCCAGCCCGTCCATTCGTCCGTCATAAACAACCGACGCAGGTCCGGATGTCCCCTAAACTCCACGCCCATCAGGTCATACGCTTCCCGTTCATGAAATTCCGCCGTCCGCCAGATACCCGACACCGACGGAACGACCGGCCGCTCGCGGTCGAGCCGCACTTTGACCACCATTACATGCCGGTGAATGGTTGACACAAGATGATAGACCATGGTGATATGCGTCCGCCAGTCGACGGCCGTCAGACAGAACAAATAATCGAAGTCAAGTCCTGCCCCTGACCGCAACTGCCGGGCAAGGCCGTCCCAAGACGCGGGATCGATCAACACGGTCGTCCATTCACCGCCTTCCTCGAAGGTGGCGGCGGGAAGCATGGCCGTCAGGGATTGCCGGAGTTCCTCTTTGTTCATGACACATTCCCCCTTATCTTTTCCTGTAACGTGATCAAGGCATGCAATAAGGCTTCCGGCCGCGGCGGACAGCCTGCCACATAGACATCAACCGGGATCACATGGTCCGCCCCTTTTACCACCGAATACGTATTATAAAAAAAGGGACCGCCGCTTGTGGCGCACGCTCCCATCGCAATCACATATTTGGGATCGGCCATCTGGTCGTAAAGCCGCTTTAGCACCGGAGCCATTTTATTCACGATGGTCCCCGCGATAATAATAACATCCGCCTGTCTTGGCGTAGCCCTCGCCACCTCGAACCCGAACCTTGACCAGTCATATTTTGCCGCCGCCGTCGACATCATCTCGATCGCACAGCATGAGGTGCCGAAAACCAGCGGCCAGAGCGAATTCGAGCGGGCCCAGTTGATCACTTCATCCAGCTTTGTCACCAGTACCCCTCCTCCCGCCGTCGGATGCACCTCCCCGGGGAATGGCGCAGTATTATTTTGTTCTACATCCATTTCAACGCTCCCTTTTTATGCGCGTACAGGAATCCCATGAAAAGGATGAGCAGGAACACGACGATCTCCACCAGCCCGGCAATACCGATCCGCCGGACCGCGACGGCCCAGGGATACATAAATACAAGCTCCACATCGAAAATCAGGAAAACGAGCGCATACAGATAGTATCCGACGTTGAACTGGTTCCATGGCGTGCCCGCGGAAGGAATACCGCACTCATATGCCTGCCCCTTCTGCGGGTTCTTTGTCCCTTTTACAAATATCCGGGCGACTGCAATTCCACCGGCCGAAAAGAGAACGCCGGCTGCCAACAATACGATTAACGAAGCGCTTCCCATGGGTAAAGGGCTATTTCAACCCGTACCAATATACTGATAATTCCCATTCCACCTTCCGCCTTTTTATGCAATTTCCCGGAAACGGGCATCCAGCAGTAAATATGTCTTATGCCGCGACTACCGATTACCGCCGATCCGCGCTGGTTCCAGGTGCTTTTTCAGGCTTTCTTTTTATCCTATGGCATCGTTTTCCTGCGCTGGCTTCCGGACTGGCCGCATTATATATTCAGCATTGGCGGGTGTCTCTTTTTCAGCTATACCGCCGAAGCCATGCGGTCTCGGGACGGCTTTCCGGCGTCGCAAAAAAGAACGGTGATATCCCTATCGCCCCGTTTCGCAAAAAGTTCACCGCGTGACGACAAGGGATTTCACCGCGCCGCTTTAATATATCCCCATCCCGTTCGTTGTTTGGTAATGATCTCGTAGATCCCGTCGGGTACGATATGGACGCCGGGCAATAACTGGTCTTCGGTGACGCTATTGTTTTTCATCGACACCGCGCAAACCGCAAACGTGATATTCTTATCGGCGGCCAGTTTGGCCACTTCTTCCCCGACATAGGACTTATCCTTTACGGCCAGCTCCAGCCCTTTTGCATACATGACCACTTCCATTTTTGCCTCGGGATTCGACCCCCTGATCTCTTTCAACCACCGGATAACGTTCTTTTGATCCACCGTATCGCGGCTCGTCAGATCGAAGACGACTTTGTAGTCGGCCCGTTGTGCCACCGCTGCCAGCGAGCAGCCCAGAAGGACCAGCACCAGTTGAACCTTTTTCATTTTGATGATTTTTTTTGTTTACCGTCCCTTTCCCGGACGATCGGGAGAAAGGGACCGAATTTATGCTGCTGTGACCCGTAACTATCCGCGTATGGCCCGAACGGATTGTCCACCGGCTTCAGCGTGATATCCGGCCAGTCCTGCGGGAAAATTTTCGTCGGGCGCGGCTGCGAATCGATAAACGCAGCAAGGTCCCAGGATTCCTCTGCGGTCAGCTGTGGCTTCCGGTAATCCGAGGGCCAGGGCATGTTGTTGAACACGAACCCCGCCAATCGCGACAACCGGTAAAGGCTGGCGCCGGTGTTATAACTGTGCTCACCCCACAGCGGCGGATAGACATACTCCCGCCCGTCTTTATCTTTTATCCCTGCGCCGTCGGACCCGTGACAGATCTGACATTTGAGCCCGTAGAGCTGTTTGCCCCTGGCCGGATCGGCTGCCCGTTGGAGATAGGGAAGGGCTGCGATGCCCGATCCGGCCGGCTTTTTGCCATTCGGCACCGCGTTTCCGAGCCACTCCATATATGCGATCATCGCCCGCACTTCCCGGCTGTTTGTGTCCGGGGCGACGCCATTCAGGCTGCGTTCAAAACAATCCGTTACCCGCTGGGCAATGTCTTCGACCGCCCCCCGCCGCTCCTTGAACTTGGGATAGGAGGACCGGACACCGCCAAAATTATTGCCCCAGGGCCGCCGTCCCGCATCCAGGTGACAGTTTTGGCAGTTCATGCCGTTCGATCCATGGCTCAGGATGCCGGCCGGGCCAAAGTAATACCCGGTCCTTGCGATCAGATCCCGGCCGTATCGGAGCGGGTCCCCCGCGCTCCCGGCGGGGATAGCGGAACTATCCGGTCCACGCCAGAGCGAATCTCCAGGCGCCGCTGCCATTGCCGCCGGTTGATCGGGAATGTTTCGCGAGGACGTGTTTATTCGCCGCAGCAACAACTCCCCGCCTATCAGCACAAGCAGGGTCAGGGTGAGCGCCGCAACCATCGTCTTATTTCTCATCAGCCGGCAAAACAATACGAACAGCCATGTTCCTGCGCCCGGCCTACGGCCCAGACACCGGAAGGCATCACCTGAATGTTCTGGAGCACCCCTGCGACCCATTCCTTCTTAACTGCCGCAGCATCCTGATTTGTATTCATCGCTGCTACCGCGCTGTAAACCGTCATGGCCAGATCGCAGACGCATATTAGTATGCCGTCGGCCTGTAGGTCCTTGATGCCCAGCGGCACCGCCCCGACACCGGGTAATTTGAAATCGTCGGGTTTTGTGTCCCAGAACGGGTTTCGCGTAGCGGGAGCCGATGTCCGCGGATCGTTGATCTTGAACATCTCACCGAATTTGTATTTGGCCCACAGGTCGTCGCCCATCGCATAGGGGATTGTGTTATGCCGCAGGATGATCACTACGCTGCAGTCTTTGGCCTCGGTTCCCGTAGCCTTGTTGGTCAGCAAAAAGGCCTTTGGCCAGGCAAAGGTCATCACTTCTTTTGGTTCGGGGCAATCGAACACGATCTTATGCTTCCCCTTGATATTGGTTCTTAACCATTCGTCCGGATCGCCGGAGGTGCCGGCCGGAAGATCAGGGGGAACAACCGCTTCTGCCGTAGCCGTTAGCGGTAGGTTGCTCATGCCGAGAAGTGCGGCTGTGCCGGCCAGCTTGCCCAGGAAATCACGCCTGCTGGCCGCCCGCTTTGGATGGATTGCGCTCATGTTAGTGCTTTTTATATTAGGAATGTCAAAACCAGTAGACGGATCCCGGCAGTGGCCGGAATTGTGGCTTAAGAGTAAAGCACCGAAGAGCTATTAAATTACGATTATTATCTATAACAAAAAATATTTATCCCGGCGGCTGAGTGCCCCAAACATCCCGGGTCCGCCATTCTCCATTGCTCCGGAGACGTCTCCCGAGACCCCATCCGATAGTCCTGCCCCGTCCAACCCGGGCACCGCGACGATCGCCTGCGACGTACCGGGATCCGGCGACTTGACTTGCGCCACATCGCTGTCCGCGCGCGGTCCCTGCACCGGGCCGGTCATGGCAAAGTAATATTCCGTGGCAAGGAAACGTCGGATGTGTCCCCTGGTCTCTTTTGGCAAATACTTCTCCAGTGCCCAGAAGTTTCTGCTGCCCGACAGCCGCATCGCGCGGTATACCGGAGCCGGGCCGGCATTATATGCAGCCAGTACCAGCAGCCAGTCTTTGAACTCCCGATGGAGATCGCGAAGATATAAGGCCGCTGCGGTGGTGCTTTTGTAATAATTGGTACGTTCATCCAGCCGGCGCCCGACTTTTAGCCCAAGCTCCCTGGCCGTCCCCGGCATCAACTGCCAGGGTCCCTTTGCCCCCACCCGCGATACCGCACCCGTCTGGAGCTCCGATTCGATCACGGCGAGGTATCGCAGTTCTACCGGCAGCTCGTAGTGCGTCATGACAGAATCGATAATCGAAAAAGGTTGATAACTCCGGTCCCGGACCGCGGCCAGCTCCTGGTCATTTTCTTTGAGATAGGAATCGACATAATGCTGCATATGCCGGGAGAAAACGCCTGTCCCGGCTGAACCGGCCAAAGACGCGAACGGTCCGTCGGATGACGTTACCGGCACAAAGGCATATGCCGATAAACCGCTGAAAATCAAACAGCTAACAAGGGCAACGAATACGAGTGACTTCAACATCGTTTTAATTTTTTGATGTAAAACAATGCCGGTCCCAGGTAATGGATTAAATTCAGCGAGGGTTGAACATAGACTAGAGGAGAAGCTCGAATGCCTGCACGTGGGTACGGAACACAGGTTTTTCAAACACGGAGGTCGTAACTTGCAACGATAAAGATACTCATCGGCCATGGAACCTAATAGGGGTTTTTACGAGATGGAGTGCGGATTTTTACGTGGAAAAATACGATTTCGGAATCATACAATTAATAATCAAGGAATTACAAAATGAACATTTTTGCAACGTTACAGGAAATAATTATCAACAGACGAAGCACCAAGCCTACTGATCTCAATGGTAAGCCCATCGACGATCAAAAAATCCGTGAGTTGCTCGAGCTCGCCAATTGGGCTCCATCCCACGGCTTGACAGAACCCTGGCGGTTTGTCGTTTATAGTGGCGAAGCCGTACGCCAGTTCTGCCTTCGGCACGCCGAACAATACCGCCTTACCACCCCGCCCGATAAGTTCACCGAAGCGAAATATGAAAAACAGGCGCATAACGGTGATTTGGCCTCCCACCTCATCCTTGTCTATATGAAGCGGGGGTCAAATCCCAATATCCCTGCCCTGGAGGAGCTTTGCGCTACCGCCGCCGCCGCCAACCATATCCTGCTGGGAGCCGAGGCCCTGGGCATCGCCGTCCTATGGAGTACGGGAGGAACTGTTTTACAACCCGTTATGAAAGATTACCTCGGCCTTGGGCCGGATGATATGGTGTTGGGCCTCCTCTACCTGGGCTATACGGATGAACCCCGGCGGCCCGGCAAACGGACCCCCATCGGTGAGAAGACAACGTGGGTTACCGCCTTATAATTACCTAGAAAACCCGGTCCTTTGGATGGAGGAAAAATAAGGTATCTCATCGCCTAAAATAGGGAGGCCTCCCTATATCCCCCCGGCAAAAAATGAATTGTTTTGGGTCATCAATTCATTTCTAACATTTAAATCGTTATTGGCATGAAACCGATCATTCTTACCGTCCGGATCTGCATGATCTCCGGCATTTTGGCCGCTATTGCATTCCGATCGATGGGTCAGACAACCCAGATGGGCCCGGATACCAGTCACCTGTTTATCGACGTGCACCACCTCGGCGCGGGCAAAGTTACCGCCGCAGCGGTCGCCGCAGCCCACCAGAAGGACCTCGCCGTCGAGAAGAAATTCAATGTCTCTTTTATCAAGTACTGGGTTGACGAGAGCAAGGGGGACGTGTATTGCCTCTCCTCCGCCAACGACCCGCAATCGATCCGGGCAACCCACGCGGCGGCGCACGGCCTGCTTCCCGATGACATTTACCAGGTCTCGGAAGGACAGGAAGCGATGATAAAAGGACACGATAACCTCTATCTTGACATCCATGAGCTGGGAGCCGGCAATGTAACCGCCGCCGCCGTCGCAGCCGCCCACCAAAAAGACCTGGCCGTCCAACACAAGTACGGGGTGAATTTTATCAACTATTGGGTGGATGAGAAGAACGGGATTGTTCTATGCCTTTCACAGGCGCCGGACTCAACCGCCGTCATCAATACGCACAAAGAAGCCCACGGATTGATCCCGGTTTCCGTGGTGAAAGTTGAACAGGGCCAATAGCGCCGATTTTTTATATCGGATCAGGCAGCCTTCGCCATTGTTGCGGGGGCGCCTTTTTTCCCTACTTCGTCACCACCCCATACCTCAACCCCATGGCGCCGTTCCTGAATCTCCGCTCCTCCTGCAATTCCAACGTCACCCTTCCGGGCAGCTGCTTAAAGTAGGGGATCCCGTTCCCCGCACCGAGCACGACCGGCCAGACCGTCACCACCACCTCATCGACCAGGCGGGCCGGCAAGAGTTGTGCGAGCACCTGCGCACTCGCGAGCAGCAACAGGTTGCCCTTCACTTCCGCTTTGATCCGGCCGATCTCCTCCGGGATCCGGTCGCGGATCAGCCGGGTATTTTGCCAGCTCACCGAGCCCAGCGTTCGCGTAACCACGACTTTTACCGCTTCGTCTACCCACTCCGCATAGTCCACCATCCAGCCCGGCCACTTTGCGGGTTCTTTTTTGACATTCGGCCAGAAAGGGTCCATCAATTGGTAGGTTTTTCTGCCATATATCGTCCCGCCCGCGCCTTTCCAGAATTCCGCGACATAACGGGCTACCTCCTCGTCCATTTTGATGATATCAATCTTCCCTTCCAGGTCCGACATATACCCATCGAGCGAGATATGGCCCAACGCGATGATCTTACCCATATATTGTAATTTTGTTTTGGCACCCATTGGCACCTGCCGGCGTGGAAATTACCATTTATCCGTGCGGAAGGGCGCCAGCGGCAATCCATCCTTCCCCGCTATATTCCCGATCCCGGCATTGCTAAACTGATACCGGACCGCCACCGGCTTTTTCACCTCCTTCGCCCACACCACCAACTTGTTCCCAACTACTTTTCCTTCGGCGGGGTAGAACACCCGGTCATCTCCGGCTACCACCAGGGTCTTTATGACCGGCCCCTTTACGGTCAGCCCCGCAGGCGCATCCGAAAAGCTTAACGTCACCTGATCACCATTCACCTCCATAGTTGAGAATCGTGGATTTTTATACGTCAATCCGCGCCGTCCATAGGTCTCCGCAAGGGCCCAGTTTGCCAGCCGCAGCCCGACGTCATGTTTGTCCTTTGGATGGATATCTGTCGTATCCGAAACGAGGTCGCTCACCACGACCATCCCCGTTCCGCCGATATCCTGCACGGCCGCTTCCTGCTCCCGCAAAAAAGCCGCCTGATCCTTTGTCCCGTATGTAAACGGCGCGATCTGCACATAATAGAAGGGCAGCGGCGAATTCCAGGCCTTCCGCCAGGCGCCGATCATCGTTGTGAGCAGCTTCGCATACGAATCGGCGGTCCCGACATTGGATTCGCCCTGGTACCACAAGGCGCCGGCGATGCGGAATTGGGTCAGCGGCGCGATCATCGCGTTATAGCAGTAGCCCGGCAAATACGGCCAGCCGTTCTGCGGAACCTGTCGGTCTTCCGCTGCCTTTAGCACCGGATCATCGGTCACCAGCTCCGCCGGCGTCCAGTCTTCTGCGTTAGTGCCGCCCCAGGATGCCTCTATCAGGCCGACCGGCACATCGAGCTCCTGATTCAATCTTTTCCCAAAGAAATATCCTACGGCGCTGAACCATTTCAACTGGTTCGAGTCGCATGCCGCCCAGGAGCCCGGGCAGTCGTCCTGCACGGTAGCCGAAGTCGTACGCGGAACGTGAAAGAAGCGGATCCGGCTGTTGGCGCAAGTCGGAAGCTCCGCCTTTACATCCGGCAACCCCCACGTCTCGCACATCTCCATATTCGACTGACCCGAGCAGACCCAAACTTCACCCGTTAGCACGTTGTTCAAGGTGATCGTATTCCAACCTTTGATCTCGATCGTAAACGGACCACCCGCGGCCGGTGTCGCTACCGCCACTATCCATCGGCCATCCCGCGTCCCTACCGCCGAGTCGACGGCCTGGCCCCACGAAGGCCGGATGAAGATCTTCTCCCCCGGATCGCACCAACCCCATAGCTTAACCGAAGATTTTTGCTGTACGACCATACCGTCGGCCAGCACCGAAGGCAGCCGGACGTTTGCGAGCGCCGTTCCGCCGCATAGCAGCAGGAAAGCAAGCAACCAGTTTCCTTTCATCCGAGGAAGTTACGCAATATTTTAAAACCTTCGATACCTTGCGCTCCATGGGATCGGTGGCACATAACCCGGCATTCGAACTGGCGGCACAATTTGTGAACCAGACGTCCCGCTCCGTTTTTCTAACCGGAAAGGCAGGCACGGGGAAAACGACCTTTCTGAAATTTATCCGGGAAAATACGGTTAAGAAACTGGCCGTGACGGCTCCAACCGGGGTCGCCGCGATCAATGCCGGCGGCGTTACACTCCATTCCTTTTTTCAGCTTCCCTTCAGCCCGTTTGTTCCGACACCCCTGCCCTACTTTTCAGCGCCGGCGGCGCAAACCGTCGCCTGGTCGGATCCCCAAAGTCTTTTCCGCCATATCCGTTTTAACAGCGCCAAACGGGAACTGCTGCAGGAACTCGAATTGCTGATCATCGACGAGATCAGCATGGTCCGCGCGGATACGCTCGACGCCATCGACACCATACTCCGTCATTTCCGGAGCCAACCGCACCTTCCATTCGGCGGATTGCAGCTGCTCTATATCGGCGATCTCTTCCAACTACCCCCCGTCGTCACCGGCGACGAGTGGAACCTGCTGCAGCAATATTATGCCAGTCCCTTTTTTTTCGATGCAAACGTTTTTGCACAGTCTCGGCCGGCTTGTCTGGAGTTGAAGAAGATCTACCGCCAGAACGAAGCCCGCTTTATCCGGGTCCTCAACGGCATCCGCAGCAACCAGGTGACCGAAGACGATCTCGCGACGCTCGCGGACCGCTATCGACCGGACTTTGTTCCGCAAAAAACGGAGAACTATATTACATTGACTTCGCATAACGCAAAGGCCGACCAGATCAATCGCCGGGAACTCGAGCTGCTCCCCGGCAGAATACATCGTTTTGAAGCGGCGGTTAGCGGCGAATTCAGCGAAAGGAACTTTCCCGCGGACCAAACCCTGCTGTTAAAGGAAGGCGCCCAGGTGATGATGATCCGAAACGACAAAGGGGAGTCGCGCCGCTACTATAATGGAAAGATCGGCACGATCCGGCGCCTTTCTTCAGACCGGATCGCGATCCGTTTCCCGGATGAACCCGACGAGCTGATCCTTGAAAAGGAGACCTGGAAAAATATCCGCTACAACTACGACAAGGACAAAGACCGGGTGGAAGAAGAAGAACTGGGCAGCTTTTCACAATACCCGATCCGGCTGGCTTGGGCCATCACTATCCACAAAAGCCAGGGTCTGACGTTCAGGCAAGCCGTTATCGACGCGGGGGAATCGTTCGCAGCCGGTCAGGTTTATGTGGCGCTTAGCCGTCTCACGTCCCTCGATGGGCTTGTCCTGCGATCCCGGATCACGCCCCGGTCCATCCGCACGGATCCGAGAGTGGCGGAGTTCATGGAGAGCAACCCCCCCAATGAGACGGTCGAGCAACATCTGGAAGAGGCGCAACGAATGTTCGTCAGCGACACCCTTCTCAAGGCCTTCGACTGGAGCCGGCTCACCGGACAACTCGCGGCCGGCGGCTTTGATCAACCATGGACGGAGCGTGCCGCGGCGCAGGAGGATACCGCCCGGAAATTTGTCCGCCAGCTCCGGCAATTGCTGCCCGATGCGGAGGCGGACGATTACCAGGTTTTACAGCAACGCACCGGGGCTGCGGCCACGTGGTTTATCGCTCAGCTGGACCAACATTTGCTGACGCCGATCGAACAGCAGCTCACCGCTCTCCGGAGCTTAAAAAGAAAGAAGAAACAAATCCAGGAACTGACGGCACTTAGATCGACCGTGGCGCGCAAACGACAGCAGTTGACGGACGCGCTTCAGTTGGTGGACGGCCTGAGACAGGGTCTGAGCGCCACCAGGCTGCTTACCAATCTGGAAAAGGACCGCAGATCGCGTCCGACCGATCCGGTGGTGGATGCGCCGGGTCCAAAAAATGAAAAAGGCGGGACGCGGCGTATCAGCCTTCAGCTGCATAGAGCGGGTATCCCCATTCCGGAGATCGCCGCCCGCCGTAACCTCGCCGTAACCACCGTCGAAGGCCACCTGGCATCCTTTATCGCCACCGGTGAAGTCGATATAAAGGAATTGGTATCCGAAGAGAAGATCGCGGCGATCCTCACGGTCATCCGCGAGAACGGGGCAGGCGGGCTTGGACCGTTAAAAAGCCGGCTCGGCGGGGGCTACTCCTTTGGTGAGATCCGGGCGGTGCATGAGTATGCCAGGGTTATTCGGTCCGCAGACTCTTGACCGGGTTTGCGATCGCCACCTTGATCGCCTGGAAGCTCACTGTCGCCAGCGCAATCAACAACGCCGTGGCCCCCGCCAGCGCAAAGACCCACCATTGCAGACTGATTCGGTATGCGAATCCCTGAAGCCACTTGTGCATGGCCCAACCCGCCAGCGGACTCGCCAGGACAAACGCCACCAATACCAGGACCAGGAAATCCTTTGACAACAAGGTGAACAATGTGCCCACTTTTGCTCCCAACACTTTCCGGATACCGAACTCTTTTGTCCGCTGTTCCGCGGTGAACATCGCGAGCCCCAGCAAGCCAAGACAACTGATGAAGATGGCCAGCGCAGCGCCGCAATTCGCCAGCCCGTGGACGACCTGCTCACTTTTATACAGATTCCGGTATTGTTCGTCGGCAAACTGATAAGTGAACGGGAACCGCGGATTGAGCTGCCGGCACAAGGCCTCCAGTCCTGTCAGGGCGTCCTTTGTCTGACCCGCCTTGATCCGCACGATCGCACTGCCCCACGGCTCTTCCTCGCCGTAGTGGATGATCAACGGGCGGATCGGATCATGCAGCGAATTGAAATGGAAATTCCGGACGACCCCGATGATCGTCCCCTTCTTGCCCCAGAAGGTCAGGCGATGCCCGATGGGATCCTTGTATGCGATCCGCTTGGCGGCTTCCTCGTTCAAAATATAGCCGACGGTATCCGTTCCGTAAGCGGGCGCATAATCCCGGCCCTCTTTTAACTGCAAACCCATCGTATGGATAAAATCATATCCCGCCGAGGTGTTGGTAAACATGATCGTATTGTTTGGGTCCTTCCCGTCCCAGTCAACTCCCAGCGTTCCGTTCTCGATATTTGTCGGCGCCTGCGACGCCCGGGTCACCGCTGCCACCCCCGTCACCTGTAACGCCTGCTGCTTGAAGACTTTGTATTTCCCCGTCAGATCGCCTTCGAGCGGAATATAGACCAGGTTGTCCCTGTCGTAACCCAGGTTGACCGATTGCACATAGTCTACCTGGCCCGATACGACCATCGTCCCGATGATCAGCACGATGGACAACATGAATTGAAATACCACCAGGCCCCTTCTGAACCACGCCGTTGCCGGACTGAATCGCAGCGTTCCTTTCAAGACCCTGATTGGCTGGAAGGACGAAAGGAAAAGCGCGGGATAGCTCCCGGATATCATACCGGTCACCAGCGTAAGCAATAAAATACACAGCCAGAAGGATCCCGAAGCAAACGGGAAAACGATCCCTTTGCCGGTCAGTTGATTGAAAGCCGGCAACACCGCCAGTACGATCCCTATCGCCAGCATTACCGAGATCAGCGCCAGCAATACCGCCTCGCTCAGGAACTGCCGGATCAGCGCCGGCCGCACTGCTCCGACCACCTTCCGGATCCCGATCTCCTTCGCGCGCTTCACGGAACGCGCCGTCGTCAGGTTCATAAAATTGATACAGGCAATACTCAGGATGAAGATCGCTACGATACTGAATAACCGTACATACTCTATCCGGCCGCCCGCGATCTTGCCGTCGACGATCTGCCCGTGAAGATACCGGTCTCCGAAGCGTTGGATGCCGAGCTCGATAAAGAAGCTCTTCGACATGTACTTGTTATACTTTGCCAGGAAATTGGCGATCTCGTGGTCGAATCGGACCGGGTTGGCGTCTTTTCTGAGCAGGACAAGCGTTTGCGGCCCGTTATTGCCCCAATCCTTTGCCCAGTCATTGTCCTCGAGGTACGCGAACCAATTGATGACGAAATCGAATTTCCCGGAGGTCGTCGACGGAAGATCCTCGAAAACAGCCATCACCTTAAGGTCCCGCCGGTTCTCATTTCGGATCGTCTGCCCCATCGCGGCTTCCGGGCTTCCGAAGAATGCGATCGCCATCTTGCGGCTGATCGCCATGCTCGCCGGCGCGGCCAGTGCGGATTCCGCGCTTCCCCGCAGCAACGGATAGCTGAACATCCGGAAGAAATCGGCGCCGGCAAATGACCCGTCCTCCTTAAGGATCTTATCTCCTACCTGGAAGGTCATCCGTTCCCCGCCATCATACCCGGATGACATCTCTACCTCCGGCAACACCTTCTTCATCGTCTCGGGCAAGAGCCCCGGGGTATAGTGCCCCGATTCGATCTTTCCGTCATAGTGTTGCTTTTCATATACGCTGTACAGCCTGTCGCCGTTGGCGTGAAAATTGTCCACCGCCTCTTCATCTCTGATCCACAAGAGGATGAGCAGGCCGCAGGCCATCCCGATAGCCAGACCGAAGATGTTCAAAAAGCTATATCCTTTTTGCTTCCGGAGGCTGCGGAATGCGACCTTGAAAAAGTTCTTTATCATAGCGCTGAGTTTGTGACACTATCTGGACGCACGAACAGCAAAAATGTTGCACCCAAGGACCGGGCGGCGCCATTTTCGGCAAACCCGGGCACCTTCCCTTTTAACATTTCTATAACAGATTATTAAACGGCCCGATATAACTATTGCGTTTTCAAAAGGTCTAACCACGTACTAAATTAAATTTATGAGACGAATCTTCTCCGTGATCCTTTGTTTTGTCGGATCGGCCCTATTGTTTAGCTGCACCGGTTCGCGTAAAAACTTCGTCCCTTTCACCCGGGACCTCCGCGCCAAACTGGATAAAGAGAATATCGACCTTCGCCAGGTCCAGTTCTATGTCGACCAGAAATTGATCCTTTCCCGGAACCTCGGCGAACAGAAGGTAGAAGTCAAATCGGGTATTGTAAAACTGGAGAACGGAAAGTATACCAATGACGTGATCATCCCCGCGTTTACCCCGGGTATCTGCAATTCGACCGATAACGACAGGCTGATGATCAGCTTTGAGAAAGGAAATAACGATCTCGCCTTTGGACCCGGCAGCGGGTATACGTTCAATGAATTTGTCCTTTATGGCACGGAGTGGAAGAATGGCACCGCGGCGGTAACCTACGATTCCAATAAATTCCGGGCGCGTTGCGGCACCTGTTCGGATGTCGCTGCCGCGACCCTCGTTATCCGCAAAAGCGAGCTGGACAAAATTGAACGGAAAAGCAGGACACTCAGGGGCAGAACGGTTTCGGAGGCGAAGTAGGTCGTGTCGGCCGCAAAGTAGGTCGTGTCGGCCGCAAAGCAGGTCATGTCGGCCGCGAAGCAGGTCATGTCGGCCGCTCGCTGTGCTCCGCTACCGTGCCGCCTCGGCCGGACCGATTTTGGCGCTTCCGTTTGTAAGCTCCTTCACGACGTCTATCCGCCCTTCGGAGATGGTTACCAATTTTATGTGGTCCGGATTCATAATCTGGAGCATATAGAATGTTTTCATCCCGTCATTTACCTCCGTCACGACATCCACGGTATAGTCCGGAAATCTCCGGTGGACAAACTCGCGCATGTCCTTTGACAGCTCGGCGGCATCGTAATACCGTAGGGAATAGAGAAAAGTTCCGCCCGGGTTGAAATAGGCAAATTCGTGATGCTGCTGCATGGTGAACGATACCTGGTAGCCTTCGGCATATTTGCACCAATACTCGCCGGCCGGGACTTCCCGGAATCGCCGGTGGAACCGCCGATACGCTTTGGCACTCAGCTCATTGATCGGGACATTGCTGAAAAAGTTATTCCCCGGATCGCTGTAGACCGTCGCACGCTCCTTTGCGGGGATGCCGGAGATCGCGGGAATACCCGGAACGATCGCCGTCCTGGTTACCTGACCCGCCACCAAAAGCGGAAACGCAAAAACCCCCAGGATCAGGGGGCGGATTAAACGAGAATTCATAGTGACAACCGTTTAGTAAGTAAGTCCGTCGAATATTGGCGGTCTGCTAAAGTTAACAATTACTTAATACGCGGGCAAAAAAAACTTGCCCTAACTTGAACGATTTTTCCCTTCTTCTTAGTATCGCGGGTCGGAAATTCCCGATCTTTACCCGTTTCGATGGAATGACCTATGTCCAGACAACGAACGCCAAGACTGCTCGCCGGATACACGCATCACAACAAGGTCCGCCTCGTGCGCGGCGGCGCCGACTACTTCAACACGCTTGTTCAACTGATCGATGGAGCAAAAAATACCATCCATCTTCAGACGTATATTTTCGACGACGACGAAACCGGTCAACTCGTATCCGCCGCCCTTCTGCGCGCGGCCGCGCGCGGCATCCGGATATATATCCTGCTGGACGGCTACGCATCGCAACACCTCCCGCACGAGATCATCAGGGAGTGGAAGGCCGCCGGTATTCATTTCCGCTGGTTCTGGCCGCTTTTGAAAAGCCGTCACTTCTACCTTGGACGCCGGATGCACCATAAAGTCGTCGTCATCGATGCCGCCTTTGGCATGGCGGGCGGGATCAATATCAGCGACCGGTACAACGACATCGGCGGGCAACCTGCCTGGCTGGATCGTGCGCTCATGGTAGAAGGACAGGCTGCGCTCAAATTGCACATCGTCTGCCGCGACATGTGGACCAAGGCATATTGGCGACCCGACCGTCCGGATAAGGACCGCGACATGCCCCGGCTCCCGGGTGTCACGCCCGACCAGGAATGCATGGTGCGCGTTCGCCGCAACGATTGGGTCCAGGGACTTAACCAGATCTCGCGCAGCTATGTCGAAATGTTTCGTCAGGCCCATTCTCACGTAACCGTATTATCCGCATACTTCATGCCCGGCTCTATCCTTCGCAAACAGATGACCCTGGCGGCCCGGCGCGGTGTCCGTATCCGCATTATAGTCGGCGCGGTATCCGACGTGAAAATTGCCCGGCTTGCCGAGCAGTATATGTATCGCTGGTTGTTCGCCAACCGGATAGAGGTATACGAATATCAGGGAACCGTGCTGCACGGCAAGATGGCAGCCTATGACGGGATCTGGATGACCAACGGATCGTATAATGTAAACCGGATCAGCGCCTACGCCAGTGTGGAATTGAACATGGATGTGCGCAACAATGCCTTTGCCGCCCAGGCGGAAGCAGACCTTGAAGAGATCATCAGCCGGCATAGCATCCGGGTCGACCCAAAAGACTACTACCACCGCCACCACTGGTTGCAGCGCCTTCGCCAATGGTTCGCCTTCCAGACCGTCCGGGTACTTTTCTTTCTTTTTACCTTTTATTTCAAACAGGAAAAGGAGTCAAAAACGCGGTAGCGGATCGCGAATTGCGGGGCGGCTTCCACCCTAATCGCCTTCTATCCGCTGCAGAAAAGCCCTCCATGCCTCACCGCTCCAACCCATCCATCGCCCCCGCTGGAGCACCAACTGGTTGCCCGCCGGCTCATCCAGAAAATAATGGAACACGAATTGCGCCGCCGTGTCCCGCCATCCCTGAATTTCGCCGAACCGGACGATATTGAGGACGGGTCTGCCCTCAAATTTACCGATGGTATAATATCCCTGTGCAAACCGCAATAGATCGGCGACATCTTGCCGGTCCCGGTATGGCTTCAGCCCCTGTACATTCTTTGGCCGCCAACGAAGATCCAACGGACGATCGTCCGTGTCGAACAATGACCGGTACCCGGTGTAGTAACCTGCGCTATCTGCCGCCACGACATACCACAGCCAGGAATTGAATGGAGTGGGAGTGGTGAAATACGACTGTACGTGAACCCTTTCTGTCTGCAATCGTTGTTCGACATCCAGGTCAACACTCCACTTGCTGTACAGCGCATATGCCAGGTACCCGCTGCTGATCACCAACCCCATCCACGCCCACTTGCGGCGCGCGGGCCTGTTCCGACGCAATATGACCAGCGCCAATGCCGCCAACCCGAGCCAGAGCGAATAGAGGGGATCGGCAACGAATAGAACGTTAAAGGATACCCGATAATGGCTGAATGGTTCAAACCAGCCGGTGCCGTAGGCATTGAAGGCATCGATAAAGATATGGGTGAACAGTTCGAGACCCATGAACCCGATCCACGCCCCGGGTCCCATCCCGGCAGACCGCCAGATCCGCCGGCCGATAGCGCCGAGCACCACGGCCATAACGGCCACAAAAAGAAATGAATGCGTGATCCCGCGATGGAATATCAGATCCCGGGTTGTGCCCAGCCAAAATGCGCCCAGGAAATCGATATCCGGAAGGCTGTTGACTACCGCCCCGATAATCATCGCCTTCTTTCCCAGCTTCCGCCCCGCCACCACTTCAGCGATAACTGCACCCAGCGCAATATGCGTAAGCGAATCCATGATAACTTAGCTTGCAAGGGTCACGCCAGCCGGCGTTGCCTTCACCCCCGATCTCACGCCAGCCGGCGTTGCCTTCACCCGCGATCTCACGCCAGCTTCGGCCGCCGACTTGCCCGCCGGCTTGCCCGCCGGAGCTTAAGCGAAGGCGGGAGCTTCGGCGAAGGCGGGAGCTTCAGCGAAGACGAGCCCGCTCCAGGACACAGATTTCCCCATTCGGCAGCCCCGCGATGACCAGGTCCGCCATCCCGATGAAAAATCCATCCTCCATCACCCCGGTAATGCCGCTGACCTGCTCGTGCAACTTGGCCGGATCGGCAATGACCCCGAACGAAGTGTCCAGAATATAATGTTGATTGTCCGTGAGAAAAGGTTCTCCGCTCGCGGCCATGCGCATCCGTGGCGCACCGCCCAATTCCCGCAGGCGCCGGAACGTCAGCTCCCAGCCAAATGGCGCCACCTCCACCGGCAGGGGAAACATTCCCAGCTGCCGTACCAGTTTGCTTCCATCGACTATAATAATATAGTATCGGGTCGCGGATGCCACGATCTTTTCCCGTAACAGCGCACCACCTCCTCCCTTGATCAAATTCAGTCCTTCGTCCACTTCATCCGCCCCGTCAATTGTGATATCCAAATGATCGATCTCCGAGAAGGGCACGATAGGGATACCCAACTCACGGGCGAGACTATCCGACTGCAGGGACGTAGCGATGGCCCGTACCGAAAGCCCGTTTTTCACTCGTTCTCCGATCCCATGTATCGCCCAGTACGCCGTCGATCCCGTCCCCAGACCGATCGTCATTCCGCTTTTTATATATTCGACGGCCTTAGCCGCCGCCAACTTTTTGCCTTGTAGCGCTGAATTCTCCATAAACTCATGACTTTTAACGGCTGCGCCGGACCATGACCCGGTGCGGGCGAGCCCCGCGCAGCGAGCCTTTAGTCCGTTAAAAATAGGGGTTTTGTTAATTTCCCGGCGCACCGGTGGGAAATATAGCCCGATTGTCTTAACTTTATCCCGACAACCATTGTTGTAGTCATCATGAACCCGGTAAAGAAGTATACGAATTGTTGTTGTTGCTGTTGTAGCCGATCCAAGGTTATTGGGTGGAGGATGACCTCTTATAAGCTGATATAAAACTGCTCACAAGCAATAAATATAGTAGAAGCTCCACCATCAAGTGGGGCTTTTTTAATTTGTTGAATTACCGATCATGATGACAACCACCTTCTTTCCTTCCGACCCTGTCCTTGTCACCGGGATCAGGGCGCTCGAGAACGAAATCGGGCACACGCCGCTATACCGTATTAGCGGGCTTTTCCAAAAACCGGGTGTGGAAATCTACGCCAAGCAGGAGTGGCGCCAGCTTTCGGGCAGCGTCAAGGCCCGTGCCGCGTACCATATTATTCGTCATGCGATAGAAACCGGGGCGCTCGATCGCCGTCGTACCCTGCTCGATGCCACCAGCGGCAACACGGGCATCGCCTATGCTCATATCGCCCGCCGGCTGCATATCCCCGTTGCCCTCTGTCTTCCGGAGAATGCCTCCCGGGAACGAAAAGATATCCTTCAGTCCCTGGGCGTCGAACTCATTCTCACCTCTCCTTTTGAAGGAACCGACGGCGCTCAGGAGGTCGCCGCAACGCTTGCCGCCAAAGATCCTGACAGATATTATTACGCGGACCAGTATAAGAATAAATATAATTGGCTGGCGCATTATCATGGCACCGCGCCCGAGATCGTGGCCCACCTGCCGAACATCACTCATTTTATTGCGGGACTGGGAACCACGGGCACTTTTGTCGGGACGGGCCGCCGGCTCCGGGAATTGCGGCCGTCGATCCGGCTGATCTCATTGCAGCCCGACTTTGCCTTGCATGGCCTCGAAGGCTGGAAACATCTCGAAACCGCAGTGGTTCCATCGATCTATGACCCGACGCTGGCAGACGCCAACGAAGAGGTCAGTACCGAAGAAGCGTACGCGTTGATCAAAGAAGCCTGGTTGACCGAAGGGCTCCTGCTAAGCCCGTCGTCAGCGGCCAATCTCGCCGGCGCCATTCGCATCGGCCAACGGCTGGATCAGGGAACCATTGTCACCATTCTTCCGGACAACGCGGATAAATACGGCGACGTCATAAAAAAAATATTATAAACCGCATTCAATATACCTCGCTATGATCATAATCGAACCCCGGGTCAAACAGCTCCTGATCGACGACGCACTCGACACCTTCCCCGACGAATGCTGCGGTTTCCTGTTCGGCAGGGAAGAGCATGACGGAACGCGGATCGTCATCGACATCCTCGTCGTCGACAATTCCAAAGCCGGTGACAAAAGTCGCCGGTTCGAGATCTCCCCTTCCGACTATCTGACCGCCGAACAACATGCGCTCGATCATGACTGGACCTTACTGGGCATCTATCACAGTCATCCCAAACATCCCGCGATCCCGTCCGAACACGACCGGGTCGCCGCGCAACCCTATTTTTCCTATGTGATCATATCCATTCCGGACAAGATAAACCATGACGCGATCAATTTCCGATCCTGGTTGTTGAATGACGATCGGCAATTCGAAGAAGAGAACATCTCCGATTATAGTATAATCAACAAATAGTAAAATCAAAGAATCAAGCAAATGGCAACCGTTATCATTCCCACTCCCTTGCGGAAGTTCACCAACAATACCGCCCGTCTTCAGGTCGGCGCCGGTACCATCCATAGCACCGTGGAAGAGCTGACCCGCAATTTTCCCGATCTGAAGAAGCATCTCCTCGATGAAGGCGGGAATATCCGCTCCTACGTCAATATATTTATCGGCAATGACGATATCCGTGACCTGCAGCGAGAAAAGACGCCCGTAAAAGAAGACACCGTTATCAGTATTATTCCGGCGATCGCCGGGGGTGCGGACCCTATCCCCCCATCTGATTTTGGCGAATTCGCCAAAATTAGCCCGCAACCGCAACCCACCCCACCGACTTTCACAAAAGAAGAACTTGCACGTTACAATCGCCACATCATCATCCCCGGCTTCGGGATGGAAGCCCAGCAGAAACTGAAAGCGGCGAAAGTCCTGGTCATCGGCTCGGGCGGGCTGGGCAGCCCGGTCCTGCTCTATCTCGCCGCGGCCGGGGTCGGGACCATTGGCATCGTCGACTTTGACGTCGTCGACGACAGCAACCTCCAGCGCCAGGTACTCTTCGGCGTCAATGAGATCGGTAAACCCAAGGTGGAGGCCGCGCGCCGGAGGCTCGAAACCCTCAATCCGTATATCCGGCTCAACGTGTACAACACGCATCTCAATTCACAAAACGCACTCGACATCCTGAAAGACTATGACGTGATCGCGGATGGAACCGATAACTTCCCGACCCGTTATCTTGTCAATGACGCCTCCGTTCTCCTTGGCAAGCCCAATGTATACGCCTCCATCTTCCAGTTCGAAGGGCAGGTCTCCGTCTTCAATTATCGCCATCCTGATGGCGAGCCCGGCCCCAACTACCGCGACCTCTATCCAACGCCCCCGCCCCCCGGCCTCGTGCCTTCCTGTGCCGAAGGCGGTGTACTCGGCGTACTGCCGGGCATCATCGGCAGCCTTCAGGCGCTCGAAGTCATTAAGGTCATCACCGGCGTCGGTGAAACCCTCTCCGGCCGCTTTTATATATTTGACGCATTAAGTTTTGAAAGCAGGACCTTTACGATCCGCCGTCGGGAAGACAATCCGATCAATGGCAAGAATCCCACGATCACCGCGCTGATCGACTACGAGCAATTTTGCGGCATGCGGGCTGTGGAAGAAGCCCCGGTGAAAGAGATAACCGCGAAGGAGCTATATGACTGGCAGGTGAGCGGGGAAAAATTTCAACTGATCGACGTCCGCGAACCGCACGAGTTCGACATTGTCAATATCGGCGGCGAACTGATCCCCCTCGGCGTGGTCGGCGAGAACAGCGACCGCTTCGCGCGGGACAAAAAGGTCGTCGTCCACTGCAAGATGGGCGGCCGAAGCGCCAGGGCCATTCGTGAGCTCCAGGAGAAATTTGGTTTTACCAACCTTTATAACCTCAGGGGTGGTATCCTGAGCTATATCGATGAAGTACAACCGGAGTTGACAAAATACTGATCGCGGCGCTGTTCAATTATTCAATAACCGGCCTAACGCCTCCGCCACTTTTGAGGCGTTGGGCAACATCGCCGCCTCCAATCCTATATTCATCGGGACTGCCGGCAAATCCAGCGCCCCCATCACCTCCACCGGCGCATCGAGTGCGGCCCAGCAATTCCGGCCGATCCGGGCCGCCAGCGCTTCCGCAAAGGAGTTCGTCTGCTGCTCCTCTGTCAACACCAGGCACTTGCCATGCCGCCGAACGACCGTGTAGACCAGCTCATCGTCCAAAGGGTATAAGGTCCGCAGATCGACTACCTCCACCTGTCCCGGGAACAGCGCGGAAGCCGCGGCCAGCGCCCAGTATACGCCCATTCCATAGGTGATCACGCAGCAGCTGTCTCCCGCTGTCACGCAAGCCTCATCCGCGGCCAGCACGACATTCCCCTTTCCCAACGGCAGGATATAATCCCGCGCCGGCTCGATCGTCCGCGCTCCTTCGGTGCCCGGCACCTTGCTCCAATACAGTCCCTTATGTTCCAGCATGACGACAGGGTTAGGGTCCAGGAATGCCGCCTTCATCAAGCCCTTCATATCCGCCGCATTCGACGGATAAACGACCTTGATCCCCTTTATCGACAAAAGGGTCGTCTCGATGCTGCCCGAATGGTAGGGCCCGCCCCCGCCGTAGGCGCCGACCGGGACACGGATAACCGTTTGAACGGGAAATTTTCCCCGCGACAGATAGCAGGACTTTGCAATCTCCGTCACCAGCTGATTCATCCCGGGATAAATATAGTCGGCAAACTGGATCTCGACGATCGGCTTTGCCCCCACGGCGCTCATCCCGACCGTGGACCCGATAATATAGGCTTCCTGTATAGCGGTATTGAATACGCGATGATCGCCGAATCGCTCCGCCAGCGTGGCTGCCTCCCGGAAAACGCCGCCCAGGCGCCGCCCCACATCCTGGCCATACAACAATGATTCCGGATATTCCTCCATCAGCTCCCGTATCGCATACAACGCCGCATCCACCATCATCACCTTTTCACCATCCGCAGGCGCACGCAGCCCCGTCTCGGCAACTACGGCCGTCGGGACAAAAACGTCCGTTCCGACCTCTTCCTTCTCCGGCTCGTCCGCATCCACGGCTTGTTGAAACTGCTCCGCCACCATGGCTGCCATCGCCTGTTCGATCTCGTCCAGTTTTTGCTCCGATGCACCGTGATACAGGAGTTGCGCCCGCAATCGCAATACCGGATCCCTCGCCGCATGGGCCGCCAGATCAGCCGCATCGCGATAGAACTCCCGGCGTACTCCGCTGGTATGATGCCCCAGCAACGGCACCTGCGCCTGAACGAGAAAAGGTCCCGCACCGGCCCTCACTTCGGCGATCACCCGCCCCATGGTCTCATAGCTGCCGGGAAAGTCGCTTCCATCGATCCGCAGCCGCCCCATTCCCTTGAATCCCGCCGCATACGCATAGGAATCCATGGCCCGGGCCTCTTCCGCGCGCACGCTTATCCCCCAATCGTTGTCCTGCACCAGATAGACGATCGGTAATTGCTTGAGCGCCGCGAACTGAAAGGCTTCACTCACTTCGCCCTCCGTTACGCTTGCATCGCCCAGCGAACACACAACGACCGGCATCTCCCCCGAGCTTCCGCGGACCAGCAGCGGCGAACCGATCCCATTTAAAAATGCCAGCCCCTGCGCCAGCCCGGTCGAAGGGATCGCCTGCATACCCGTGGCGCTGCTCTGGTGCAGCATGTTGGGGCGGTCCGCCCCCCGATAATTGGGATGAGAATAATATTCGCGCCCTCCGGAAAACATATCGCCGCCCTTCGCCAGCAACTGCAGCATCAGCTGATATGGCTCGAAGCCCATGCCCAGCAGCATACTTTCGTCCCGGTAGTAGGGGCTGACCCAGTCACATGATTGTAAATGAAATGCGGTCGCCAGCTGAATGGCTTCGTGGCCGCGGGAGGTGGAGTGTACATACTTGCAGATCGAACGGTTCTTTTCATACATGGCCGCCATCTCCACAGCAGTCCGCATCAGCCGGTAGGCTCGGAGCAGGATCTCGATGGTGATCATGAGAAGGGAGCTATAGATTACTTGATCTCGATCGTAAACAGGCTGTCATCTTCGATAAAGCCTTCCAGTTCGTCTCCTACCACGCATTCGCCAACTCCCGCCGGCGTTCCGGTAAAGACGAGGTCGCCGATATTGACAGAAAAATAATTGGAAATATATGCGACGATCTTGTCGAAGCTGTTGATCATCAGGTTGGAATTTCCCTGCTGCACCAGCTCTTTATTCTTATAGAGGCAGAAATTGATATCCTTCTTATTCTTGACGTTTTGCAGCGGGATCCATTTGCCGATAGCCGCCGAATTGTCCCAGGCCTTCGCCTTTTCCCAGGGAAGGCCTTTTTCTTTTAATTCGGTTTGGATATCCCGCGCGGTGAAGTCGATGCCTACCGTCACGGCATCATAATACTTACTTGCAAAGCGATCCTGGATATATTTGCCATTTTTCGAAATACGAAGGACCAGCTCACATTCGTAGTGCAGCTCGTTGGTAAACTCCGGATAGTAGAAAGGAGTATGGGCTTGAAGCAATGCGCTCTTTGGCTTCATAAATATGATAGGCTCCTCAGGGACTTCGTTGTTTAACTCCTTGGCATGAGCCACATAGTTACGGCCAACACAGAATATTTTCATATTCAATCAGGGTTTTATTTTCGGGAGATATGCCATCAGACAAACAACACATCTCCCGCAATAAGTTAATATCTCTAATTCTTGGCTTACACCGGCGGTGCGAATCCATACGGATATTGAATATCAAAATACTTACTCATTAAGGATGAATGCAATATTTATGCGAAAATAAAGATTCCCGTCAAAAAATCATAGTTCAAACTCCAATTTATTGTACAGGTTCATTGTCTGGTCAATCCCAATGCTGACAAAGCTTTCAATCAGTTCGACCGACTTTTCGATCTTCGCCCGGACGAGCGGAAGCTCTTCGGGCCTCCATTTTCCCAGGACATAATCGACCTGTCTGCCCCTGGGGAAATTGTTGCCGACCCCAAAACGCAACCGCGGGTAGGCATCCGTCCCCAACGCCTCCCGGATACTCGTCAACCCGTTGTGACCGGCGTCGCTGCCTCCGGGGCGTAATCTCAGCTTGCTCAACGGCAATGCCAGTTCGTCAAGGATGACAAGCAGATGATCCGGTCCTATCTTCTCCTTGTCCAGCCAATATTTTACCGCACGACCGCTGAGATTCATATACGTTGTGGGCTTGATACACACCAACAGGTTCCCCCGCAACCGGATCTCGGCTTTTTCGGCTAGCCGCTCCACTACAAAGAACTGCTGATGCTTTGCCGCCAACGCATCGACCACGTCGAAACCAATATTATGCCGGGTGCCCGCATATTCGGCTCCAATGTTTCCCAGACCGGCTATCAGATATTTCGTTGCCACAGCATCCGTCGTCAAAATAGCAAAAACCCGGTTAACTACTAACCGGGCTTCCGCTAAATATAAATTTACTTCTTTCCAGCAGGTTTCGCAGGAGCAGCGCCGGCGGCCGCGGCGGCAGGAGCGCCTGCAGCCGGCTTCGCGGCACCGGCGGCAGCGGGTGCAGCAGGGGCCGCGCCCGCGGCGGGCGCGGCCGTAGCAGCTTCTTCCTGCTTCAACTGACGCGTCAGCACGACCGAAGCGATCGGGATGCGCGGGGAATTGAGGATCTCATAATTCTCCGCCTTGACATCCTCCACCCGCACATTACCATTCAACTCCAGCCCGGTCAGGTCAACTTCGATATTTTCCTTCAGGAACCTGGGAAATGTCTTTACTTTCAGCGCCTTCATTTTGGCGATGAGCTTTCCGCCGTCTTTCACCCCCTTTGCGGCGCCGGTGAACTTGATCGGGATCGTCGCAATCACTTTCTTGTCTTCCACCAGTTCCAGTAAGTCCACGTGGATCAGATCATCGGTCACTTTGTCGAATTGCAGATCCTTCAGGATGCATTTGTACGCTTTACCGCCTACCTTGACTTCCGCCAATTGGAAATCGGGTGTGTATACCAGTGCTTTGAACGCAGTCGCCGGAGCCGAAAAATTCACCTCCTTCGCACCCCCGTAAATTACACCGGGCACTTTTTCCTCAGAGCGAAGTTGGCGGGTGGCTTGTTTGCCAATTTCGGTCCTGAGTTGTCCTTCGATTGTAATCGTCTTCATGTATGTTTGTTTAGAAATTACCTCTTTTCCGGCTTGCGCCCTTCCCATTTCCGCTCATTTCCCCCGCAGCTGCGAGTGAATGAACAACCCCGTTATACTCCGGTTTTCGTGCGCGTTCCGGATCGCTACCGCAAACAACTCCGCCACACTCAAGACCTTTATCTTTCTCGTCGGCTGTTTCAGCGGGATCGTATCGCATACGACCAATTCTTCCAGCACGCTGCTCTCGATATTCGCATAGGCATTTCCGCTCAATACGGGATGCGTACACAGCGCCCGAACACTCCTCGCGCCCTTTTCCTTCAGCAGGCCCGCCGATTTAGCCAGCGTGCCGCCGGTATCCACCAGGTCATCCACCAATACGATATCCTTGTCCGTCACATCGCCGATGACCACCATGCTGGCGATCTCGTTTGCCCGCTTCCGGTGTTTGTCGCAGATCACCATTTCCGCATTGAAGTAACTGGCGATCTCCCGGACCCGGTTGGCACTACCCACGTCGGGGGCCGCAAAGGTAAGATTTTCCATCTTAAGTTGCTCAATGTAGGGGATAAATATCGCGGAACTATCGAGGTGATCTACCGGGATGTCGAAATACCCCTGGATTTGCGGGGCGTGCAAGTCCATCGTGATGATGCGGTCGGCTCCTGCCGATACTAACATATTGGCTATCAATTTACTGCCAATTGCTACCCGCGGCTTGTCTTTCCGGTCCTGCCGGGCATATCCATAGTAGGGGATAACCGCAACCACCTTATATGCGGATGCGCGCCGTGCCGCATCGATCATCAGCAGCAACTCCAGCAGGTTCTCCGCGGGTGCAAACGTACTCTGCACCAGGAAAACCATGTCCCCCCGAATGCTCTCATTAAAAACCGGCTGGATTTCTCCGTCGCTGAATCGCTGGATCGTGACCTTCCCTGGCGGGTGACCGAATTGGTGGGCGATCTTTTCGGACAAGTAATGCGATCCAGTCCCGGAAAAGATCTTGGCTGTATGCTGCATAACTGATAGATAGTAAAATGTCGCACGAAGATAAGGATTCGGGCATTTCCGCAATTGGCTATTCCCATCATTCGTTGAATGCAAAAACAGGCCTGTCCGCACGGGGCGAACGGCCTGCAAATAAGGTGATGTCCGGCGAACTTCCGCTAGTTAACCGAAGCCAGCTGCTGGGTCTTGGCAGTGCTGGCGACAGCGGTCTTTTCTCCGGACTTGGGGGCCGACTTAGAATTGACAGCATAGAAAATGGAAGAACACACAAAGATGGAGAAGAAGAGGGCGACCACATACATACCAACACAAAACAACAAAGGCTGCCAGCCACCGATTGCATTGAAGGTTGAGCGTTTCATTGGATCTTAGATTAAAGTTTTCAAAGGCTGAGCTACCGCTCAGTATGATCAGATTTCGTACGGATAAACGGGAAAAAGCCTTCGGTATTTCGTTTTCCCGTTCAAATCACAAAATAATAGTTAATATTGAAATATGCAACACCTGCTGCCTCCTTTACGCAAAAAAAAGACGGCTGCCGCGAGCCACTGGGGCCGGGATGACGGCCCGCGTGAAAGGTTGAAAATCAATGGCCCACAAGCGCTTTCGGATCGGGAGCTGCTCTGCCTTATCCTGGGCCGCAACACCCCGCGGAAGCCCGTCGCCGAATTGGCCCGCGAGATCCTTTTTTCCAGCGGAGATGACCTCCATACCCTTGCCGGACGGAGTGTCGGGGAACTCGAACAACTAAAGCTGGAAGGCTTCGGGAACGCCAAGGCCAGCGCCGTCGTAGCGGCCTTTGAACTCGGCCGGCGCCACCACGCGCGTCTTTCTTCGCTCGAGCGCCCGGTCTTCAGAAATCCCGCGGCGGCCGCACCCTACCTCATACCGCTCTTTTGCAATTTGAAACGCGAGATTTTTACGGTCCTCTGCCTCGACCAGGCCAATGCGCTCATCCACCATGAGAAGATCAGCGAAGGAGGGATCACGGCAACATATGTCGATCCGCGGGTCATTTTCAAGATCGCCCTCCGCGAGGAAGCCGTAAGCATTATTCTCGCCCACAACCACCCTTCCGGCAGCCTGCGGCCCAGCCGTGCCGACCAGATCTTGACCGACCGCGTCAAGGAAGGAGCTAACTATTTGGATATTAAATTATTAGACCACATTATCGTCGGCGCTCAAGGCTTTTTCAGTTTTGCCGACGAAGGGCTTTTATGATCATGCTTTAAGCCTGAGCCGTCGGCCCCCCGAAATTCAGCGGAAGCTGAACCTCTTCCAGATCCTGGATTTTCCCGTTCGCCGCCTCGAACCGCGCCACATTCTCCGATAGCGCTTTCATAAATCGTTTGGCGTGCTGTGGCGTCAGGATCAGCCGGGATTTCACCTTGCTCTTTGGCGTTCCGGGCATGACATTGACGAAGTCGATGACAAATTCGGCATGAGAGTGGGTGATGATCACCAGGTTGGCATATTGACCCTCGGCTACTTCTTCACTGATCTCTATATTCAACTGGTTGTTATTGGTCGCTTGTTCGGGCATGAAAATGAGTTTACGTAAAAATACGAAACGACATCGAAAGACGTCCTTTTTGCAAAACTATCAACCCCGGCCAACGCGGTATTCAGCCCTGCATCGATCCTTTGTCGATCCCGAAAATTTGTGAATTTTAAAGATTTCGCCAAATTGGTTACCTTGTTCCGAGAATACGCATGGCTGGATTAGAGCACACACAGGAGAACTTGTTGAAGAGATGGTCTTCATTGTTACTGTTCATCACACTGTTCCCGCAATTGTGTCGTGCCCAACCCGGTACCTGTCTGCTTCCTACGGCGCTGAAATCCGGTACATTGAGCTATGTCCGCTACCCGCCCGTTTCCAACCCGAACTTCCGGTTCAACTACAAGCTAATCCTGGAAGCGAACAATGCTCCCGAGCCTGATCTCGACGTCCTGTACATTGTTCAGAATGGCAATCCGAATGCGGCAACTTCCGTTGGCTGGACCTTGGATTCGATCCGGAAAGTTACCGGCGTGGCCGACCCGTGTATCTTTCTTCCTGCGGCTCCCAGTTTTGTCGTTTATTATTATCATGCCGATGTCGAACTGGGCAGCAGCCAGATGGGATTCCTCGCCTCGGTTACCAATTGCTGTCTGCCGATCAATGCAGCCAACCTTGTTTTTCTGCCCGATTACCTGGACTACACAAATGAAACAGCAGCGTGCGATGAGTGGCCGGGCGAAGGCCCGCAGGGAAATGGCATGTCCAACGCCATTGCCATCCCTCCGGTGACGGTCGATTTTATCAATAGTACCCCTGTCTTCACGTCTATCGATACCATCCTGTACGTCTGCCAGAATCGTCCTCTCTCCTACCGGATCGTTGCCGTCGACCCGGACAAGGATTCTATCGCCTACCATTTGGGGAATCCGAAAACCTTCAGTTATGACGGGGCAGGCCGATCATTGGTCAAGAACCATACCTCCTTTCCTTCTATTCAATACAAGCCGCCATATTCGGCCCTGCAACCCGTCGGTTCCGGCGTGACGCTGGATCCGGTGACCGGTCAGCTCGACGGCCCAATTGCCGACACGGGTATCTATGTCATTACCGTCGCAGCGGTGGAATATCGAAATGGCAAGCTGCTGGATTCCATCACTCAAAACCTCAACATCCATGTCTACAATTGCGGCGTCCTGCCCAAGCCGGTGGCCGCATTCCCATCCGAAACAGGTTGCGACAGCTATACGGTCGATTTTGCCAATAACAGCCGACCCATCTACACGGATGTTAATTTCAGCAATACCACTTTTCAATGGGATTTTGGGGACGGCACTACCTCTTCGCAACAGAATCCCGCTCATACCTATGCGGATACCGGGACGTACCACGTGCGCCTGATCATCTTCCCGGGCCTTTATTGCGCCGATACGGCCTACAACAATGCCCTGGTGTATCCTTCGCTGACACCCGGTTTTACCTGGCAGGATTCCTGCTCCAGCCAGCTTATTCAATTTACCAATACCTCGTCAGCCACCGGCGGAGTGATCGACTCCGCGCACTGGACCATCCTGAAGGACACCCAACAACTGACTACCATCAATAGCTACAATGCCTCTTTTTCGTTTGCGAAAGCACCACAGACCTACACCGTCCTGCTGACCGTAAGCACCGATAAGGGCTGCCAGGCCATCGATACGCAATTTGTCAACATCTATCAAAGCCCCCGGCCGCTGGCCAGCCATGATACGATCCTGAGCATCGGGGCGACCCTTCAACTCGAGGCCAACGATGGTAATTTTGGCAATGGCGGCGCCTTCGCCTGGTCACCTTCCATCGGGCTGAGCGACACTTCGATCGCCGATCCCATCCTGAACAGTACGATCGATACCACCTATTACGTGACCATCACCAACGCACATGGATGCACGTTGACCGATTCGATCCGGGTCAAATACTATGCGGGCCCGACGGTTTACGTACCGAACGCCTTTACCCCAAACAGTGACGGCCGGAATGATCTCCTGAAGCCCATCCCGGTAGGCGTATCTCATTTTAGTTTCTTCCGCGTCTACAACCGGTGGGGGCAGTTGCTGTTCGAGACCAGCCAGCCTTTCCAGGGATGGGACGGCCGCTTTCGTGGACAACTGATGCCGGCCGGCGCCTATGTCTGGGAAGTAGCGGGAGTGGACTACCGACACCGCGCCTTCGATGAAAAAGGCTCCGTCCTGCTGATCCGATAATCATCCCGGTCATCCGCCAAAAGAAAGCGCCCTTTCCTGCGGAAAGGGCGCCATGGTCATTGCAATTTATACCTTCACCTGCTCCTAGCGGGGTCCCAGGTACGCGTAGTGTTCGTTAAAATATGACCGGATATTCGGCGGTGTCGGGACAGCGCTCGGTTGGATCATAAAATACTTGACGTCGATATTATGTGACCCGTCTTCAGCGTTGGTGCCGGAAGGATCCAATTGGGCCGAACGGGTATTTCCTGCGGGCTGGCCATAGGTATTGATCACGCTGGTGACATTGTCATTGGCATCAAAGAACATCCGGATCCCGAAGCTACCATAATACGTCACGGTACCGCCGTTCTTGAAGACGTAACCGACCCCACCCAGCAATGTATTGAAGACATCCACACTGTTAGGTCCGGAAGTGACCAGATCGATATCCATCGGATAGTCGTTGGTGAAGTTCGCATTCGTCACATCCGTGAAGGTCCCGGTCACCGTGTAGTGCCCGTCATATTTGTTCTTGACGGAAATATAAAGCAACAGGTGATTGTATTGTTCTATCGGAAGGGAAGACTGCGAGATAGTAATGGGAAGGATATAATTCTGCGTGAGGTCCATTTTGGCAAAATTAAAGGTCACGTTCATACTATCCAGCCGTTGGCCCTTCGGAACCGTCAGGTTCCAGCCCGAGGTCGTGTAGATGCTGTCAGGCATCAACGAATAGTCGGTCCCGTTGTTATTATTGTACGCGTTCAGGTAGGCGGTATCCAGCGCCAGTGTCACGGACGTCGATGTCCCCGGCAGGCTTGGCGAGGCGACGTCAACATATACCGGTATACTGGTCGACGTGACGGTGGCGTCATAAGAAAATGCGACGACGCCATTGTTGTTCGCGGCTGCCAGTGAAAGGTCCACCGACGCGGCGACCTTTGAAAAATCGGTAGCGTATTGGCCATTCTTCAAACAAGAGCTGAGGCTCAAAGCTCCCGCGAAGAGAAGTACCAGGATTATCGGTTGATATATGCGTTTTTCTTTTTTCATACTGTTTTTTTTATAATTCCGATGCACAATCCTATGATAACTATGCTCGTGGAACTAGGGCATCCAAAATATTTTGTTATTGAATACATCAACCGATGGGCCGCCGGCGGCCTGCCAGGAGGCGCCGTTGGAAGTCGCTTCCTCGGTGGGATAAAAATACCGGAAAGGAGCATGCGGGTTCACGTTGGAGGTTGACTTGGACACCGGAACGATCGGATAGCCCGAATTCAGGGCGGGGTTATATGTTCGCCGCCAATCGTTGTAGGCCTCCACATTGCTGATACTGTTCAACGCCGCCCATTTCTGGGTGATCACCGTATGCATCAGGCTGTCGTTGCTTGCGCTCCCGTCTGTGGCGAAAGTGACATATCCTACATTCGGCTGACCAATATACGCCGCGGCGTACGTATCCGCGGCAGCGGTGCTGCCACCGACATTCAGGTATTCGTACGAAGCGATAATCCCCTTTTGATATAAGGCCTGGGCCGCTGGCAGACCACCTGACAGCCATCCGAGAATAGTAGCCTCGGCCTGCACGAAATAGCTTTCGGCAGCCAGCATAAGAACTGCCGACTGATTGGGCGACTGGACGATGCCGGGGCCGATGCCGGAACCGCCATTTGGCAATGAATTCTGGATGCCCAGGTAGTTGCCGGAATAGTTAGCCGGGTTAACGGGCAATTTGGGGGTCCAGAAGCTGTCCATGGTAGGATTTACCTTATTCTGACCACAGAAATAGGCCAGGCGCTGATCATTGGTCTTGGTATAAAAGTCAATGATGGTCTGGTTGGAAACGATAAAGGTATATGACCCATTGAGGGCGCCCGAGGGGCTCACACCAAAAGCTCCCCACATGGGACTGGGTTGTGACTGGGTATAACCGGGGTTCACCAATGCGTCCTGTGTAAGAAAGCCCACCGACGCCGTCTTGGTGGCTTCCGCGGACAACGTGGCAGCCTTCGATGAAACAGCCGACTGCTGCACCAACAATTTCAACTTGACCGTATTGGCGAACAGCATCCACTGGGTCATATCCCCGCCGAAAGCGATATCATCGGAAGCAGGCCGGGCGACGGCGGAATTGCCAAGGTTTGCCTGGATATCCGCGATCGCTGCGTCCAGACGGGCAACCAGGCTGTCATAGACAACGCTGCCATCGTCATAAGTAGGATTGAAATCACCGGACCCCTTCAAAGCCTGGGTAAAGGGTATCTTGTCGTACAGATCGGCGAGGTTCTTATAGCAAACGGCTTCCAGGATCGTGGAGATATCGTGATAGTTGGCCAGATCCGGCGTGGTGGTCTCACCGGCGATAAAGTTCAAATTAGCAAGGACGCCATAGTAGTCATCCCAGTGCTGGGGACTGCTGGACGTCATGACATAATTCTCAACCGTAGAATTGAACGAATAGCCGGGGGAATACATCCAGTAGCCCATCCACGAGGCTTCGGTTTGATAGCTGGTGCTGTTAACAATATTGACCAGACTGGTGAGACAACCCGGAAGCACCAACTGCGGTGTCGCAGCGGAACTCGTAGGTGAGTTGGGGTCATTCTGCAGACTGCTCAGGAACCCCTTTTTGCAACTGCCGGCGATGACTCCGATCACGACAACTATAATGAGTATTTTTTTCATGCTTTTTTTTTGAGTTTTCAACTAATTGGTTCAAACGTTCGCGCCGTTAAAAAGTAATCCCCACAACGGCGGTGAATTGTCTTGTCGGCGGCAGCTGATAATAGGTGTTGTACCCCAGACCATTCGAGTTGCTGTAATTGAACTCGGGATCGGTAAAGTCATTTTGTTTCGGCCGGAACATGGCGACGTTGTTACACAACACCGTCAGCTTAAGCCCTTTAAATAACTTTTGACTGGTTCCAACCAGGTGCATGAAATCATACGTCACGCTAATGGTCCGGATTTTCCAGGCAGCGGCATTTTCCACATAAGCGGTGCCTGCCTTGCGATAGTCGGAAGAAACCCAGAAGCCGAGGTTGCCGTCCTGTGTATAGGTGCTGGTGTTCGGAACATACTTGCCGTTGACAAGCACTTCAGAATTCGGATAAAGGAAATTCTGACGACCGTTTGAAGCCGAGTGGGCGGATGCGCCGGTGAAATCGAGGTTGAGCTCCGCATTGTTGTAGAATACATACCCGCCGCGATAATCTGCGATGACATTCAGGGTGAAATCCTTGTAGGTCACTCCGCTGGTCAGGCCAAGGATATACTTGGGCGTAGTACGACCCGCCGCAACGAGATTGCTGGACAATTGCGGATAACCCTGAGAGTTAACCACCACCTTGCCATTGGCCGAATCACGGATAAAATCGGAAACATACATCTGCGGCATCGACATCCCGACGATCGCCTCGTTGTCATTGCCGATCGATGTCTCCGTAACTTTATTTGCGCCGCTACCGTAGAGTGATTTTACCGTGGTAGTCTGGATAGCCAGGTTGCCCTGGACGTCCCACCGGAGATCCTTCGTCCGGATCGGCGTCACTTTCACATCGAATTCCTCGCCGGTCGACGTAGTCCTTGCTGCGTTGACAAACGCGCTGGAAAAACCGGTAGCGGTCGTCAACCCAACACGGAACAACTGATTGGAGTTGTCGTCATAATAATAGGAGAAGCCTGCTGTAACCCGTTGCTTGAAGAAGCCCAATTCGATACCGGCCTCCTTTTCCTTGGTTGCTTCAGGCACATTTGCCGGGTTGTTGTAGTTGCTGTTGAGCGCCAGCGTAGCCAATCCACCATACGGATAGGGCGAGGGAACGCTAAAGGTATTTACCGTTCCATACGGGCTCAGCGTGATCTGACCCGTCTGGCTGTACGCCGCCCGGATCTTACCATAAGAGATCACATTGCTGGCCTTGATAGCGGGGATAACATCCGAGAAGATAAAGGACACATCGGTTGCCCATACCGGGTAACTATTGTGCCCGGGAGCGAGAAGGGAGGAATAGTCCTTCCTGTAGTTGCCGTGCAGGAAGAGGAAATCCCTGAACCCGACGGTCAGGTCACCGTATCCGCTGATAAGACGGGTATCCGATATACCCTGGATCCCGCCCGAGGCGGTAATGGGCTGGCCGGTGCCTGGTATCCCGAAGGAATAATTGATATTATAAATACCCGGAAGAATAAGACCGCTGGTCTGACTCTGGGGGCCGCCGCCATTTAAGCTATTGCCGACGCTGCTTCCGACCGCCTGGGTCTGCTCGTTGAGATAGCGGTCCCAGATCGTATTACCCAGGATCAACGTTCCGCTGAAATCTCCGAACTGACGCTGGAGGGTGACCATGATATCCTGCTGGATACGCCGCTGGGTGATGGCATCGTCCTCCAGGGCGCCGGCGATATTCCCGCTGGCCGGAGTACCATATACGGGAGGACCATAAGCCGCAATCGCGTAGGGGGTGAACGTTGCCTGATTCCGGTAGAATTTGGCTACGGTGCTGGTCACCTGGGCCGACAGCCGGTAGGTCGCCGTGAACCAGTCCGTCGGGTGCAGATTCGCGGAAAATACACCCTGGAAGTTATCGGCCTTGCTTATGTTGCGGGAATTGTCCACCTGCCACCACGGGTTTATATAATATGCGTTGTAATAATTGCTCAGGTTGCCCCAGGAATTCGGATCCTGCCAGTCTTTCAACTGGGCGACCGGGATATTGGCCGGAGTATTCAGGAGGGTCCAGTAAATGGGCCAGCCTGCGGTAATATCGTTACCAACCGTGTTGCTGTACTTATACGCGTAGTTCATGGAATAGTCGTAGGAGAAGATACCGTATGTCCTTCTTCCGCCGATCCGGACACTGGCCCGTTGCGACTGGTCCTTGGGCACCGTGCCGTTGACATTCACGAACTGTAAACCGATAAAATTCGAATTCTTGCTGTCCCCCGAGGAAATGGAAACATCTGTCTGACTCGTCTTTCCGGTCGTAAAGAATTGCTTCCGGGGATCGGGATTTTGCGGTCTGAACGGCACCGAATCCACTTTACCGTATTGATTGGGGATGCCGATCCAACCATCGTACGGATTTCCGTCGAATGGGGGACCATATTGCTGATTCTCAAATGGGATGTAATTCGTGTAGCCCGTATAGGGGTTGATGGCGTTGAACTGGTAGGGTGTCCCTGCGAAGAATACGCCTGCCTCACCGCCATAGCCCGAAAAGGTGGTTTGCAGCGCCGGGAAGTAGGCCAGCTTTTCCAAAGTACCGGTCTGCTGCACGGTTACGGTCGCCTTGCCGTTGCGGCTGCCCTTTTTGGTGGTAATGATCAACACGCCGTTGGTGGCTTCCGAGCCATACAGCGCGGCGCCGCTGGCGCCTTTCAGCGTGGTTATATTTTCAATGTCTTCCGGATTGAGGGTGATGATATAATCACTCCTCACCTCCATCCCATCCACGATAAACAACGGCTGGTTATCGGAGGAGATATGCCGCTCTCCCCGGAATTGTACCCGGATCTGCGGGTCGACCCCATTATTAATGACGCTAACCTGCGCGCCGGAAACCTGCCCCATCAGACCCTGTGCCACATTGACGGGTTTGGCGACATTGAGCGCTTCGGTATTGATGGTCGCGGAACTGTACCCCAACGCCTTACTTTCTCTCTTGATGCCAAGGGCCGTAACAACGACTTCCGTTAAATTGGATTCCTTGCGGGGAACCTCAATGGTGAGTACCCCGCTTGTTGACGTGATCTGGACCTCTTTTTCTGTCAGGCCCGTCCCGCTAACGACGAGCACTTCGCCGACTTTTGCCTTTATGACGAAATTCCCGTCAGCATCGGCGGCAGATCCTCCCTTGACGCCCTTGATCCGGATGGTAGCAAATGCCACCGGGGCCCCTTGGGGGTCGACTACCCTGCCAGTAATTTCCTTTGTTTGAGCCAGCGTCAATATTGAAAAGCATACTAACGCCGTCAGCAGCGTGAGAAATTTTCTCATGTGAGTGATAGTTTTAGTTTAACTGTAAATGATGCGAACTTTTGATGAAATTGAGAGCTTAGCTTTCAATTTCGCCCGAAGCAATGAACTGAGACAAATAATGATTACAAGAATTTGATACTGATACCATTAACCCGAACGGGAAAAGGACAAATTTAATGTGTCCGGTTGGTTAGCTGTTAGTTTTCTCATGACTCTCATTTTATTGTGACTGTGACATGTTCGTTTGGTTCGAACATTTAAATATATGTTAAAGAAAAACGAAAATACGGAAAAATTAGACATATGAAAATTTTTGTCGCTTCAATTTTGATTTGTTAAATATTTGTTAACAGAAGAACGGACGCGGCGCCCGCCCCCATTCCGACGCAAACTGCCGACAGCCAAAAAGAAGATCAATTCTGCCGTCGAATCCTACCTTTGCACCATGGAATTACTCGACGGCAAGCTCGCTTCGCGGGCCATCCTGGATATGCTTCAGCTAAACGTTGCCCAATTGAAGACAGAAGGTAAAAAGATCCCACATCTTACGGCCGTCCTGGTCGGCAACGACGGCGCCAGCGAGACATATGTCGGAGCAAAGGTCAAGGCCTGCGCGGAGATCGGGTATAAGTCGACCCTCCTCCGGCTGGAAGCCACGGTTAGTGAAAACCGGCTCCTGCAGCTGATTGACGAGTTGAACAACGATGCAGACGTCGACGGTATTCTCGTCCAGCTCCCGCTCCCCAAACATATTTCGGACGAAAAAGTGATCAACGCCATCCATCCCTCAAAAGATGTGGACGGCTTCCACCCCGTCAATGTCGGAAAAATGGTGCAGGGCCTGCCCACTTTTATCCCCGCAACCCCGCACGGCATCCTGCTCTTGCTCGGGCACTACAAGATCCAGACCCGGGGAATGCACGCCATCGTGATCGGCCGCAGCAATATCGTCGGCCGGCCCATGAGCATCCTGCTCAGCGCGAACACCCAACCCGGGAACTGTACGGTAACCACCTGTCACTCCCAGACCCGCAACCTTCGGGAAATTTGCCTGCAGGGGGACCTGCTGGTGGCCGCGCTCGGAAAACCCGAATTTGTCGACGCCTCGATGGTCAAACCCGGGGCCATCGTCGTCGATGTCGGCATTACGCGGATTGCCGATGTGTCAAAGAAAAGCGGATTTGCGCTGAAAGGCGATGTCAACTTTGCCGACGTTGCACCAAAATGCAGCTATATTACCCCCGTGCCCGGCGGCGTAGGCCCCATGACGATCGCCGCCCTCATGAAGAATACGCTCATAGCCTGCGAACAACGAAATGGAATATAAAGAATCCACGCTGCCGGTCATGCAACAGTTCTATACCCTTCAGGGTGAAGGCTTCCACCAGGGCAAGGCTGCCTATTTCATTCGCCTGGGCGGTTGCGACGTCGGCTGCGTCTGGTGCGATGTAAAAGAGTCGTGGGATGCCGGTCGCCACCCCCGCCATACCATACCCGAACTGGTGCAATCCGCTTCCGCCCATCCGGGCCGGCTGGCAGTTATTACCGGCGGCGAGCCGCTTATGCACGACTGCGCACCGCTCACCCATGGACTGCGGCAGGCCGGTTTTACAACCCATATCGAAACCTCCGGCGCCTGGCCGCTCAGCGGCGAATGGGATTGGATCTGTCTGTCCCCAAAAAAATTCAAGGCCCCGCTCCCCGGCATTGCGCCGGCTGCCAATGAGCTGAAAGTTGTCATCTTCAATAGATCCGACTTCGATTGGGCCGAAAAATGGGCTGCTCTCGTCAGCCCCGACTGTCTGCTTTTTCTTCAGCCTGAATGGAGCAGATCAGCGACCGTCACCCCCCTCATCATTGACTATATCGAGGCGCATCCCCGGTGGCGCTTCTCCCTTCAGCTTCACAAGTACATCCACGTCCCCTGACCGGCCACTGTCACCGTCCCAGCCATCCAATTGCCGGGCTCCCCAAAAATTTGTAATTTAGATTGATGAAAAACCAGCTTCTTTTTGCCCTTGTCTTCCTACTATCTGTGACCCGCCTTTCCGCCCGCGCCCAATCCGGTCCCGATAGCGTCAATAAGAGATCATACCCCCAAAGCGTCCACAAAAAATACGACCCCGACAGCGTCAACAAAAAAGCCGCCGCCCTCAACTCCAAGGCAATGGATGTGGCGGACGACGATACCCTCGCTGCCATCCGCTACCTCCAGCAAGCCGTCCGGATCGACCCGAACTACGAAAGCGCGTGGCTTTCCATCGGCGCCTTGTACGCGGAACTCAAAGATTATCCGCGCTCGATCGAGAACTATGAGAAAGGCCGGCCCATCGACACCGCCTACTTCAGACCCTTTAATCTTCCCTATTCGATCTCCCTGGCCGGAACAGGAGATTTTGCGGGAGCCCTGCATGCCATCAACATCTTTCTCTCCGACACCAACCTCAACGAGGTCAGCCGGAAATCCGGCGAATACCGCCGCGCATGCTATCAATTCGCCCTCGACTACGCCGCTGCTCACCCGGTCGGCAACTACAAATTTGAACCGCGCAACCTCGGCGACAGTATCAATACCGATGTTTCCGAATATTTTCCTACCATCACCATCGACGGAAGCACCCTCATCTTCACCCGGCGGGTCAACCATATCAATGAGGATTTTTATGAATCCCGAAGGGTGGACGGCGTATGGAGTAAAGCCAAAAGCCTTCCGGGCAATATCAATACAAATAATAACGAAGGGGCCCAAAACATTTCCCAGGACGGCCAATGGCTTCTCTTTACCGGCTGCAACTTCCCCGATGGCCATGGCAACTGCGACCTCTACATCTCCTACCTAACCCCCGACGGCTGGAGCACACCCGAAAATCTCGGCGACAGCATCAACACCGAATTTTGGGAATCATCGCCGTCGCTGTCACCGGACAAAAAGGATCTCTATTTCGCCAGCAAGCAACCCGACGGCTACGGCGGCAGTGATCTCTATGTCAGCCACCGCCACACCAACGGACAGTGGGGCATACCCGAAAACCTCGGCCCCACGATCAACACCATCGGCGACGAAGCCGCACCCTTTATCCACGCCGACAACTTAACGCTTTACTTTACCTCCAATGGCCATCCCGGCTACGGCAACGACGACCTCTTCGTCACCCGCAAACAGGCCGACGGGACGTGGAGCAAACCCGAAAACCTCGGTTATCCCATCAATACCATCGAAAATGAAGGAAGCCTGATCGTTGCGGCCGACGGAAAGACCGCGTACTATGCCAGCGACCGGGCCGACAGCCGCGGCGGCCTCGACCTGTATACCTTTGAGCTTCGCCAGGATATCCGGCCCGCGCGGACTCGTTGGGTAAAGGGCAAGGTCTTTGACTCAGCCACCCGAAAAGGCCTCCCTTCGAGTGTTGTCCTTACCGACCTCGCCACGCGTCAGGTCATCAGCAACCTTCAGACCGACGAGACCGGGAACTATCTGATCACCTTAGCCGAAGGGCGCGACTATGCCTTCGATGTCAAACGAAAAGGATACCTGTTCTTTTCAGAGAACTTTTCCCTTACCCGCGGGGACGGCGATACGGTCTATCATATCGATATCCCCCTGCAGCCCCTGGCCGCGAACGCCGTGGCCATACTGCGCAACATCTTCTTCGACCCCAACCGATATGACCTCAAACCCGAATCCGGCGCCGAGCTCGACGTGGTCGTCCAACTCATGAGAGATAATCCCACGCTGAAGATCCAGATTAACGGCCACACCGATAATTCCGGCAAACCGGCCGACAATATCAAATTGTCGGAAGATCGTGCACGTGCCGTCACCACCTATCTCGTCGCCAAAGGTGTCGCCCCCACCCGTCTTTCTTCCAAAGGCTGGGGCGACACGCAACCCGTCGCCGACAACAGCACGCCCGAAGGCCGGTCGCGCAACCGGCGTACCGAGCTGAAGGTGATAAGCCGGTAATCGCGTTCCCCCGGACATCGCCTTCTCTTGTGCATCGCTCTCCCTGCATTCACCGCGCAGTGACGGCCCGAAAACCATTTTCTTCCCGCGGATCGTTTCCGTTCGCTTACCTTGCCGGCTGAAACAAACCTTCCATGGAAAACAATGCCCTATACCAGCTCGCTCTCTCGCGAATCAGGGGTATCGGTCCCGTATACACGAAAATGCTGGTCAAGCGCTTCGGCGACGCTCCTTCCGTCTTCCGGGCCGGCCGACAGGCACTCGAGGGTTCGGGGCTGCACAGCGACCAGGTCGAATCGCTTCTCCGTTTTGAGCCTGCCGGTCTCCGCCAGGAGCTTCAGCATCTCCAGCGGATCGGGGTCCGGATGATATTTTTTACAGACCGCGACTACCCCCGCCGCCTGCTCCCTCATCCCACCGCACCGGCGCTTCTTTTTTATCAGGGCGCCGCCGACCTCAACACCGTAAAAATTATCGCCGTCGCAGGGACCCGCACACCCTCCCTTTACGGGAGACAGACGACCGCGCAACTGATTCGCGCGCTCGCGCGCCCCGACCTGCTGATCGTCAGCGGGCTTGCCTTTGGCATCGATGCCACCGCACACGAGACAGCCCTCCGTTGCGGCATTCCCACCATCGGGGTATTGGGTCACGGCATGGATCATATCTATCCGGCCTTGCATCGCGGGCTCTACTATGCCGTACGGCGGCATGGCGGCATCGTGACCTCTTTTCTGCATGAGACAAGGCCGGACCGGTATACGTTTCCCTTCCGCAACAAGCTGGTCGCCGGGCTTTGCGACGCGCTGATCGTCATTGAATCGGGCGTCAGGGGCGGAAGCATGTCGGCTGTCGAAGCCGCCATAAAATTTCAGAAAAAAGTCTTCGCGGTCCCCGGCCGGATCACCGATGAGAAAAGCGCGGGCTGTCTTAAGCTGATACAGGAGCAACGCGCACTGCCGGTAATCTCTGCCGACCAGTTGAAAGCCGCGCTCGGTTGGGAGTGTACCGGCGGTCATGTCAGCCACCAGCCTGCGCTTCCTTTCCCGTTGCCGGCCGCGCCCGGAAAACCGGAAGACGACCGGGGAAGGAACGGCGGAGAAGAGGTCAGGCGCATGGATCCCCCCGGAGAGGAAATTGATTCCGTGGAGCCCGGCGAAGCAGAGGTCGGACCAGAGGAAGTTGGCCGAAAGGTGGTTGGCCGGGGGGATGCCGGCCCGGACATTTCCCGCCAAACGCTCGAGACCCTGTTGATCGATCTTCTTCGCAAGGAACGATCGCTGTCCTTTGACGACCTCATCACCCTGACGCGTCAGCCGATCCCGTCCTTGTCCGTCGCACTTCTCAACCTGGAGATCAGCGGCGCGATCCGAACCCTTCCGGGACGACGTTACCGGCCCGCCGGCTGACGAGGCCGACCGCTCACCGGTTGATGACCGTTGCAGGCCGCCTTGTGAGGCGGCGAACACTCCCGATTGACAGCCACGCGCTTCTACAAAAATTTGGGCGGTACTACCCCACTGCACTATCTTTGCACATGGCAAGAATAAATTCCCCCGCTGGCAAGTCATCCCCCCCCTCAAAATTTTTCGGCGAAGGCCTCACGTTCGATGATGTCTTGCTATTGCCCGCATTTTCCCAGGTATTACCGCGCGAAGCAGACATCCGCAGCAAACTGACCCGCGAGCTCACGCTGAATATCCCCATGCTTTCCTCCGCGATGGATACGGTAACGGAAGCGACACTCGCCATTGCCCTTGCCCGCGAAGGGGGTGTCGGCATTCTTCATAAAAACATGAGTATCGACAGGCAGGTGGAGCAGGTGCGGAAGGTCAAACGAAGCGAGAGCGGCCTCATCATCGACCCGATCACCATGCATGAGGACTCCACCATTGCCGACGCGCTTCGCCTGATGAAGGACAACAAGATCGGCGGCATCCCCATCGTAGACAATAACAAGGTGCTCGTCGGCATCCTCACCAACCGCGACCTCCGTTTTGAAGATAATAAACGGCGCAAAGTCAGCGAAGTCATGACACCAAAAGAGAAACTGGTCACCGCGCCCGAAGGCACCGATCTCAAGAAGGCGGAAAAGATCCTCCAGAAATTCAAGATCGAAAAGCTACCGGTTGTCAACCGGCAAGGACGGCTGATCGGGCTGATCACCTATCGCGATATACTTCAGCTCTCCAGCTGCCCGAACGCCGTCAAGGATTCTTACGGCCGCCTTCTCGTGGGCGCCGCGCTTGGCATAACCCGGGACCTTTCCGACCGGGCCGCCGCACTCCAGCAGATCGGCGTCGACGTGGTAACGCTCGACAGCGCCCATGGTCACCATGTCGGCGTCATCAACGCGCTGAAGAGCCTGAAGAAGAATTTCAAGGGGCTCCAGGTCATTGCAGGCAATATCGGTACCGCCGCGGGAGCAAAAGCGCTTGCCGACGCCGGCGCGGACGCCGTCAAGGTTGGCATCGGCCCGGGATCTATCTGTACCACCCGGATCGTGGCCGGTGCGGGCGTACCCCAGATCACTGCAGTCATGGAAGCCGCGTCCGCGCTCAGAGGCCGCGACGTACCCGTCATTGCGGACGGTGGTATCCGGTATACCGGCGATATGGTAAAGGCCCTTGCGGCCGGCGCCGGCACCGTCATGATGGGAAGCGTATTTGCCGGCGTGGAGGAGAGCCCGGGGGAAACCATCATCTACGAAGGCCGCAAATTCAAGGAGTACAGAGGCATGGGCTCCATCGGCGCCATGACCCAGGGCAGCAGCGACCGTTACTTCCAGGATGTGGAGGACGATATAAAAAAACTGGTGCCGGAAGGCATCGAGGGCCGCGTTGCATTTAAAGGCAACCTCGCCGAGGTGGTCCAACAATATGTCGGCGGCCTGCGGGCGGGCATGGGCTACTGCGGAGCAAAGGATATTCCTACCCTCCAGCAACAGGCCCAATTCATCCGGATCACCAACGCGGGAATAAAAGAAAGCCACGCGCACGATATCGAGATCACCAAGGAGGCGCCCAACTATAGCCGATGAAAAAGGTCCACCCCGTGCTCCTGTCGGCGTTTACCGGTTTGCTGCTTTACGCGGCCTGGCCCGAATCTCCCCTCACGCTGCTGATCTTTATCGCATTCGTCCCCCTATTGTGGCTGGAGCGCCAGGGCATCCGCCGGGCGCGCTTCTTTGGCTGGACCTATGTCTCCATGTTCCTTTGGAATATCGGTTCCACCTGGTGGATATGGAACGCCAGCATTCCCGGCGCCATTTGCGCTATTGTCCTTAACAGCCTCCTGATGTGCCTGCCCTGGCTGGGATTTCACTGGATAAGACGTCGAATGGGTAATAACTTCGGCTATTGCTCACTGATCATATTCTGGCTAAGCTTTGAATATCTCCATTTACAAAACTGGGGGCTCAGCTGGCCATGGCTCACGCTGGGCAACGTTTTTGCCTCCCACCCCCAGTGGGTTCCCTGGTATTCCTTCACCGGCACCAGCGGCGGCAGCCTCTGGATACTCATCGTCAACCTCCTTCTCTTCCGGTGGCTTTGGCAGTTGGTCAAACATCACAAATTCCATACCGGGCCGCTCGCGGGCGCGCTGGCGCTTGTCCTTCTCCCGATATTCCTTGCGTGGGCGACGGAAGGAAAGCCCGCCTACAAGCTTCCGCCAAACAACATCGTTATCGTCCAACCGAATATCGATCCATATGAGAAAGTCGTTACGGGCACCTTCGAGGCTCAATTGCAGAAGCTGATTCGTCTCAGCGAATCGGCCATCGATACGAACACCAGGCTCCTTGTTTGGCCTGAGACCGCGCTGGATGGCGAGAACCTCGGCTTTGAAGAGGATTATGTAAAGAAGAACTACTTTTTGCGGCCGCTATGGGGCTTCCTGGCCCGCCATCCGCAAATCAACCTCTTCTCCGGGTTGGAGAGCTTCCGGATTTTTGATGACAAACATTCCTCTACCGCTATCCGATTCGTGGATGCCGACAAATACTACGAAAGCTATAACGCCGCCGCCATCTTCGATACCGGGGGCCTCGTTCAATCCTACCACAAGTCCAGACTGGTACCGGGCGTCGAGACGCTCCCGTTCTTTCTTCGCTTCCTCTCGCCCTTGTTTGAGAAATTCGGCGGCACCACCGGCGGTTATACCGGCCAGCCTGAACGCGACCCGCTGCGCACGACCAATGGTTCGTATATTATCGCCCCGGCAGTTTGTTATGAAAGTATCTATGGCGAATTTTTGTCCGGGTTCAGCAAAAAGGGCGCCGATCTGATCGCCATCATTACCAATGACGGCTGGTGGGGTAATACGCCGGGCCATCTTCAACACCGTGATTATGCCCGCCTCCGGGCGATCGAAACCGGGCGCTGGGTCGTCCGTAGCGCCAATACCGGTATCTCCTGCATCATCGATCCCCGGGGCCGGATCATGAAGTCCATCCCCTGGGATACCGAAGGGATCATCAAGGACAACGTCCCCCCGGCCGAGACCGCCACCTTCTATATCCGTTACGGCGATATCCTCTCCAAAGCGGCGGTCGCCGTGGCCATCCTTCTATTGGTATGGCACGTGTCCACGCTGATCAAAAGAAGAACGAGCCGTGGATAGGACATTGACCATTCCGCCTCATACCATTTTCTGCCGGGACAACGGCAGTGGTATCCCCATTCTTTTGCTCCATGGCTTTGGCGAAGATGGAACGGTCTGGCAAAATCAGGTCGATGTGCTTGCCGCCGGCAGCCGTCTCCTCATCCCGGACTTGCCCGGAAGCGGCCGCTCATCCGCCCTGCCCGCATCGACCTCCCTGGAGTCATTGGCCGTCGTCATCAAGGAAGTATTGGACCAGCTGCACGTCGACAAGGTCATTCTCATCGGCCATAGCATGGGCGGATATATCGCCCTGGCATTCGCAGCCCGGTTCCCGGAGCGACTTCTTGCCTTTGGCCTTTTTCATTCGACCGCCTACCCGGACAGCGACGAAAAAAAAGCCACCAGACGAAAAGCCATCGATTTTATCCGGGCAAACGGCGCCGCACCGTTCATCCGGCAATCCACGCCCAACTTATTTTCCTTTCGCACCCGGGAACAGCGGCCGGAGCTGGTCGAATCGACCAGCAGAAAATATTCGGATCTGGCACCCGCATCCCTTACCGGTTACTACGAAGCCATGATCGCCCGGCCGGACCGGACGGCCGTACTCCGGGAATTTCCGCGCCCCGTTCTTTTTGTGTTGGGGGAAGACGACATCGTTGTCCCTTTACAGCAAGGGCTCGAACAATCCTGGCTGCCGGCCATCTCCCACCTTCACATTGTAAAGCAGGCCGGCCATATGGCGATGCTCGAGGCGCCAGAAAAGAGCAACCAACTAATCAGTGATTTTATAAACTTTGTATCCCGATTATGAACCGAACGATCCTCATCACGGGCGCTACATCCGGCTTTGGCGAAGCCTGCGCCCGCAAATTCAATGCTTCCGGCGATCGGCTGATCCTCACCGGACGCCGCAAAGACCGGCTCGAGTCGATAAGCCGCGACTTCAATGATGTGTTGCCCCTCGTCTTTGACGTCAGGGACCGTGCCGCCGTCCACGAGGCGATCGCCTCCATTCCCGCCGCATGGCGTAACATCGACATCCTCATCAACAACGCCGGTCTGGCGCTTGGCCGCGACTACTTCGACGAGGCCAGCCTGGAAGACTGGGAGACCATGATCGACACTAACGTAAAAGGGTTGCTGTATGTCTCCAAAGCCGTCCTTCCGTTGATGATCCCTGGCGGCAACGGCCATATCATCAACCTCGGCAGCGTCGCGGGCAAAGAAGTATATGAAAAAGGAAATGTCTATTGCGGCACGAAGTTCGCCGTCGACGCGATCTCGCATTCCATGCGCGTCGACCTGCTCCGCCACGGGATAAAAGTAACCGCGATCCATCCCGGCGCCGCAGACACCGAATTCTCCATCGTCCGTTTCAAAGGCGACGATGCGCAGGCCAGGAAGATATACGATGGCTATACCCCGCTTCACGCCGCTGATGTCGCCGACATCATCTTTTACTGCGCTTCGCTTCCGCCGCATGTCTGTATTAACGATCTGGTGGTCACGTGCAAGGCACAGGCGGACGCGATCTACTTTTACAAGTCCTAAGGCGGAAGAGACAATAGGGGTCCGCACCAACGCGCGCCGGCGAAACTAGCGCGCCGGCGAAACTAGGGCGCCAGCGAAATCCTTATCTGTAGTCCGCCTTTTGTCGTCACGATCGGCGGGGTCGTCGAAATCGCCGGGGTCGTCCGCTGCTGATCAAAGAAGAATTTTATGCTGATCCGGTTGTTCAGGATATAGTTGATCGACGGATCGATCCGGATCACCTTCTGACCGCCTGTCGGCAAGGAAGTGTTCTGATCGAGGTAACTGCTCGACATGGCGTCATTCCGGAAGCTGATATCGAGTTGCAGCGTCAGATCGTTTTGGGCCTTTTTCGAGTTGATACTGCCCGGCGGCCCGTTTGGCGGCGTCTTCCCATTGCCGGGCACTTTCCAGCCGAAGGGCAAACCCACGTTGGAATATTTTATTCCCCAGCCCAGGTCCAGCTCCGTCGAAGAACTCTCACTCAGCTGGTAGTCGATCAAACTCAGGCTCAGTTGTCTCGACCGGCTGTAGCTGACCTTTGCCTTCATTTGGTTGGTAAACACCATGTCGATACCCAGCAACGGCGAGAATTGCTCCTGGATCGTGATATTCGGCACCTGGAAATACGGCACAAAATTTCCCGTCAACGTATCCACGAAGCCCGGCACCCGGTATCCGAGCGGGTCGAAGTAGTTCAGGTTGCTGTTAAAGGAACCCATGCTCAACGAGCTGGTATACGCATTTGAAAGATTGAAGCTGGTGAAGATCTTGCTGAACCAGGGTAGTTTGCTCAGACCCGTGTAGGTGATATGCCAGTTTGGTTTTGGCAAATAGCCCGAGAAGGGGTTTGATGTCACACTGCCGCCGCTCTCATTCATCAGCGCAACCTTTTGCGGATTCGTCCCGGTATAGGCGGCGAGGAAGGCCGGGATCAGCACATTCTGCGAGTAAAGTCCATAGCCTTTTACATACCCGTCCGCTCCCACTAACCCGCCCGTGTAGGGGTTGAGCGCGCCGACGCGATGCGAGACGATGACCCGGTTATGCTCAAAGGCCAGGAAGGTCCTTGTTACCTCATCCGGCTGGTATTTCTCGAATAATGTTTTATAGGACAGATAGCTGATCGTAAAGGTTCCGGTATTGTATGGATTCAGCCGGGCATAATACGGTCCCCCTGTCGTATCCTTATACAACTCCGAATAGTTCATCCCGAACGACTTGTCGATATTGATCGAAATATGGAAATCGCGGACCGGCTCCAGCATCGCCGTAATGGAGATCTTTTGGGTATACGTGATCGAATTCTGCTGGTTGAAGTTCGTATCGGTCGAGATGAGCCCTTTTCTGCCGAGCTTGTTTATAAAATTTGTATCGGGTCGCGCGCCGAGGGTATATTTCCATCCCGGCTGCGAACTGCGCAGGTCCATTCCCAGGACTTGCGTGCTGTCAAGGAATCCATAAATGGCAGAAGAAGAATTGTCCGAATAGTTCAGCGTGATCCGTTTCAACGACGTGAGGATCTTTGCGACCGCTTTTGGAAATCCGGTTAGTTTTGACGCCGGCGGCGGCGGTGCAACCGGTCGCTTCCCGCGGGCTGTATCCGGTCGCCCGTTGGGTTGTGTTCGGGGCGGTCCCGCGTCCAATCCCTTTAGCAGCTTCCATTTATCATAGAGCCGGGTAAAATCGAGGTCGGCCGTCACCATACGCTGCTGTGAATTCTGGATACTGTTCCCGAAATCAGGCGCCAGGAGAGAAGCCGTCGTCCAGGTATAAGTGGCGGCATAGGTCGCCTGGATCTTTGTCCAGTCCAATGCCGGGATCTTCGACGTCGGCAGCACATAAGTCAGATTTACGTTCTGGTTGTACAGGACGTTACGGCCGCCGCGGACGAACCTACCCCACATTTCCTTGCGCTGTTTGGCGTTGTCGCGCGCCGCGGTATCATCTATCCAGGCCTTGTTCGTCGCATTGAAGCTCAGCGACAGCGATCGCGTAAAATCCCATTTTAAGGTATACAGCCGGTCAAACGTAAAGAACTTGTTAAAGGTCTCCGGCAGAACATCCTGCGGCCCGCCGATATTCCGCGGGCGATATACTCCAAATTGCTTATCGACATTGAACTGCACGCCCAGCACCGTCGGCATGAGGTTATAATTGAAATCCCTGATCAACCCAAGCCATGGTGTCTTTGCCTTGATCAATTTCCTGAACGGCTCCTTGAATCGCGGCTGCCGGCTGAAGTTGTAGGCCAGGATCGCTTTGTTGTTTGTCAGATTGTCCTCTACCGCCAACGGACTATGATGGCTGGAATTGGTAAAGGAATAGCTCAGGTTGAAATTCTCGATGCTCCAGAGCTGCAGCCGTTTGTTGGTGGTATTGTTCTTGTGCAGGTTCGTCAGGTTCAGCGTCGTAGTGGTAGTGGCATCGATCGCCTGCTTCCGGATCGAATCGCGTTGACCGGCTTTGGCCTGTTTTAATTTGTCGGCTAACAGGATATCCAGGTCGAAGGGATCATATTCGGGTGTGGCGACCAGCCGGGTCACGCCCGCATATATGGGCACGGAAAGTCCCGTTTTTCGCGGCAGCAGTTTACCCAGCTCCAGGTTGGTCGCCGCGTCCAGTTCGAGGTCATTTTCATATGACCGCTGGCTCGTATTCTGATCGATCGTCCCCCAGCCCGCCGAGCGGTTGCTGCCCGCAAGCGACAAGGTGCCGATGTCGGCCAGTTTGGTATCCACCTTGCCCACTACGGCCCAGCCCCCCTTCTCGCTGATATCGGTCAGGCGCAATTCATCGAACCAAACTTCCGTACAGACATTGTTGGGACTATTGGCATTTTGCACGCCAAGGAAAAATGCCTGCACGGCGCCCAGGTTGGGATTACCCAGGATGGCATAGGTCCGCCCGGTGCCGGCATCCACTTCCTTGTAGTAGACATTGGAGACCCCGTTGTTGTTCCGGTCCTCTTTCAGCCGGATCAGCCGCTGAAGCGCAAGGTCAAGGTTGTTCGCGGAGGGCCAGACATCGGTAGCCAGCGTAGCCCCATCCTGCGTTTTCTTCAACGGGATCCTGATCTCGTAATAATTGCTGGTAAAGTCGCTTCCCATGCGGATGATCGCATCGAGGTCGTTGTCACTGAGTGCCGAGCCCCCCGCCGCCTCGGCATGGATGAACATATCGATCGTCCCATACCGCCGGAGATCCAGGTTGGTCGTCTTGTACACGCCACGGGCATCGCCCGGCATCAGGTGGCAGATCTGAAGGCTCATCGACTGCTCGTTGAGCAGCAGGTTCACGTTGTTGCTGCTTAGCTCCTGCTGCCGCGCCACCCCCGGGGGGATCACGTAGGCGATCGGGGACCGCGTACTGTTCTGCTCGATATTGACCGCCGTGACATTAAAGCTCGTAACGCTGTTGGTCGGCAGTGGCGTCATATTCCCGGTCGTATCGATGACATAACTAAAATTCCTCCATGTATTCCGCACCAGCTGCATCTGGGCAAATCGCAGAACGGTCGAATCCTGCCACCCGGTCATATATATCCGCATGAACTGGATCGACCGGAAGTCGGGCATATTGCCCACGTTCTGATAGTATTCCGAAAGGGGGATGCTAAACTGGTACCATCTTTGCCTGGCGCCGCCGTTCGGCGTGAACGAAATGGAGTCCGTGATAAAGTGGTTCGCCCCGGTGACACCAAAGCTGTCAACATTGGGCAGCAGGTTGATCTTATACTCAAAATACTGCTCCAGGGTATTCATCGTGTTGTCGTTGTTCAGGTCCTCCTGGTCCGGATACAACGTAAATGCCGAGATGGTCGTGGCCCCCGTCGCCGCAACCGGCGAGTTGCCCTGCGGGTTGTTGACGTATTTATAACGGCCAAGGATACCTGTTTTTGCCGCATCGTACCGGGCATCGAGATAGTTGACGAAGTCGTCGCCCGATGGGTCCGCCGCGGCAGCCTGGTATGCGGCCGACCCGGCGCCGAGGATGCCGCCCAGCTGATTCAGATAGTTGCCGAAATGGGTCGATTCCGATGTATCGCTCATCCCGTCCAGCCCCACGTCCTGGTATGGCCGGTCGCCGTTATTATTGCTGAATGCGGTCGTAACCTCGATCGGGTTCGCCGGCACGCGGCCCCAGACCGAGGTGTTGTCTACCGCCGCGTTGATGTTTGGGGTGTTGAGGCCGTTCTCAAATTGCTTCTTTCCGTCCTTGAGGATATCCTCACTCACGCTCCCCAGGTCGATATACAGCTGGCCGCCAGTGCTGTTGGTCACTAAATTCGGCTGCGTCGCACTCGGACCCGTCGTATCGAAGGGGCTCATCAGCCAGAACTGCAACACTTCGATATTCGACGTTTCGAAGTCCGTCTGCTGCAAGGCGCGCATGATCCCACCCCACCGGGTGGTGGGGTTGTTGAGCTTACCCGTTGCGGTATTGACGCTGCCCGGCCGCGTGTCGAAGTTGTATGGGCCGCGGTCCGTGGGGTAATACGCCAGGTCGAATGTCACCAGCTGCGCCTGTCCCGTCTGAACCGACTGCTGCGGGAAGATCTGCTGCACCAGTACCGGCGCGACGCGTTGGTCCTGGAGGGTATTCTCGTACGAATCCGGGTCGGTCGTACCGCCGGTGTTTTGAAGCGAAGGGTCGATATTGTACCACGACAGCCGCGCCCGGTTATAGCCATAGGGGAGACTGTCGCTCAACACCGCTTCGGGGAATAACGGCGGGTAGGCGCCGCCCACGCCCGCCGGCGTCGATGCCAGCGCCCAGCTTGTCAGCGGGAACCGCAGATCTATGGCGCTTGTCGAACCTTCGAAATCATCAATATATACGGCTCCCGATGTTCCTTTGCCGATCTGCGGCGGATGTCCGGGCCGCAGGATGGCTCCCTCCCCGTACGCAGTGATCGTGCTCATTTCCTTTGTAGAATACAGGTGGTTGAGGGCCCGCGTAAGCTGCGGCAATTGTCCGCGGTAATTCGCATCCACGCCAAACATCGTGTTCCGGACGGGGTCCTCTCCGTAATCCGTCTTTGCAAAGAAAGGCCGTTCATTCAGCCGTTCGACCGTGGCGCCCAGCGAAAACGTTTCCGCAGCCGTATTCTTGGCGAGGTAGTCCAGCCGGAGCCCCATGAAACTCTTCTGCTGCAAGCCGAAATTCGCGTTGTTCTCGAAGGATACATTGACCGGCACACCCGAGTTGATGATCGACTGGTTGATGATCGTCACCTGACCCGATGCATAGTCGACGGTATAGTCCTGATTTTCCTTCAGGGTTTGTCCTCCCGCCGTCACCACGACGGAACCCTGCGGGACGTTGAACGCTCCCAGGGACAGCGTATTCGATGTCTGCCCTTTCGCCGTTCCGCTGATCACGTACCGGTCCACGTTTGCATAGGTCTGCGCCACCGCCTTGATGGTGTCATACAGCTGGGAAAAGATATATTTCTGCTGAAAGGAATCCGGAGCGTTGTTATTGAATGCAACCGAATCCATGTACTGGCCGAAGGGCTTCAATTCCGGAAAAATGATCGTGCCCAGCGTCGAGATCACGGTCGCCCCTTCGATATAGTCGAAGACCCCGTCCGGCCCGGGGTCGTTGTTGGCATTGAGGCGATCCAGGCCAAGGATGGTGATCAGCGGAATAGACGCCTTCGGCCCTTGCGGCAGATAATTTTTTGTACCCTTGCTCGGCTGGTCATAGTTGACCGACAACTTAAACCCGGTCTTCGTGATGTTCGACAGCGTGCTGCCGCCGGCAACCTTCAGCGAATACACATTCTTCATCATGAGGTTCCAGGTCGGCAGGCTGGTCCGCTGGGCCGTTGCCTTCAACAATTTCAGGTATAATACCTTGGAAGCACCGCCGCTTACCCCGGTCAACGGGTTGGTCGCTGCCGTGTCCGGCGGAACATCCGAAGCGAACTCGCCCACCTGGTAGATCTGGCCGTTGTAGCTGTACTGATAGGCCACCGCCAGCACATCGTTGGGTTGAAGCGGCTGATTGACAGAGATAAAACCGACCTGTGGATTGTAGTAATACTCGGTGGTGCCCAGTTTGCGGGCATAGACCGTTTCAAAATCCTGAACCTGTGTCAGCCCGAGTGAATTCAGCTTGTTGACCGCGGTGGTGGGATCGCGGCTGGCCGGGTCATTGATGATGCTGGTATATTCCGTATTTGCCGCGTTGAACGGGTAGGCGATATTGGTCAGCGGGTGGACCTTCGGGTTGTATGGTTTTTGCTCGCCGAGATCCATCAGGCCCACGATCTGGCGGGAGCTGGTATCGTATCCCTGCCGGTTCGTTACCCACACCTCGATCCGAAGGATCTGAACCTGCGATCGCATGATCGGCAAGGTCGACATCGCAAGGTCATAGTTGTTGACAAAATATTGTCCGAGCAGAAAGTGTCGGTTCTCATCGTAGTCGTCGGCCTTGAAGGAAAAGTTCGAGACCGAAGCCCCGCCGGCGGAATTAACCGATTGCTTCTGAGAGGTTTCATTGGCCAGCACCCCGGTCACCGTCAGCTTCCCGAACTGCAATTGGGTCTTTACCCCGAAAAGCGACTGCGCCCCGCTCATCAGCGTACTCTTTGTCGTAAACGACACGTTGCCCGCCTCGATCTTTTTGATGATCTCATCGCCGCTGCCGGTATAATCCAGCTTTAGCTGGTTCTCGAAGTTGAAGTTAGCCAGCGTGTTGTAGCTGATCGGCAGTTTCAGCTTGCTCCCGATCGACCCCAGGACGTTCAGGTTGGCCGATTCATCAAAGAGCAACCCGCCCTGCCGTCTGGCGCTCAGCGGAAGTGTCGGGTTTTGAATATTTTGGCCCTGATACCCGACGGTAAGGTCGACATTTCCCTGGGGGCGGATATCCGGCTTGCCCGGACCGAAAATGCGATTGAAAAGGTTATCGCTTACCGTCAGATCGGGTCGCATATTGCGCCGGTTCAGGATCGTGAGCGCATCGGCCCGGCTGCGAAAATAGGCGTCCTGGTCTTTCCCGCCCTGGATTTGCAGCATTTCATCCCTGGTATAGGATGTTGGTTCCCTATACCACTGACTGCCAACCCGTTCGTAGACATAGTACGCTTGGGTCTCCGGATCGTACGCGATCGAATCGTGGATATTCGCCGGATCCATCAGGTCAAAGGGATTCCGGTTCGTGTCGGCGAAAAAATCGCCGCGGCGGTCATGGATCGGCCAGCGGAGGCTGTCCTTTGCCCTGGCTGCCGAATCCATAAAGTGACGGAGGGAATCGGCGACTTTTCGCGCGCTGTCCTGTCCGGGTATGGTGTCGCGCAGCGGACAGGATCCGCCCCACTGCCAGACCTCGCCGGCAGACGGTCGCATTTTTCCCGGGAATGCTATCGTAAAGGGGGCCTTCGTCTCGCCGACTACCGCCAGGCCGACAGCTGGCATCGCATTCCCGCTCCCGCTTCCGGTGCCCCTAAAAGCCGGATGGGCCGCCGCGTTAGTGGAATAAACCACCGATCCAGCGCCCGTCAGGAGCGTAGCAAACAGCAGATGAAACAAGTAGCGGGTCAAACTTTCCGCAAGAATTAGTTAGGTAGACATCCGGCAATAGGCTACAAGATTTTTAGTGCTTTCTTAATGAGATCCTCGACCTTATCCGTTCCCGATACCTCGCCGATCACTTTCTTGATGGCATTTTCCGCCGCGGGTCTGGCAATGCCCAGCGTGATCAGTGCATTTAACGCATCCTGCTCCAGGGTATTGCTCGCTCCTGTTGAAATATTTGGCCCATGATCCTTACCTTTCCCCAACTTGTCACGCAGCTCCAGCACGATCCTTTCAGCAGATTTCTTGCCAATTCCCTTGATGCTTTCCAATTGTCTGGCATTCCCCGTTAAAATGGCCCGAATAATCTCTTCCGGTCGCATGGAAGACAACATCATCCGCGCCGTGCCGGCGCCGACGCCGGATACACTGATCAGCTGGATGAACAGATCCTTCTCCGCCCGGTCAAAAAAACCATATAGCACATGCGCATCTTCACGGATATGCAGGTAGGTCAGCAACACGCCGCTGCTCAAATTTTCAATCCGGGAATAGGTGTTCAGGCTAATCTGAAGTTCATACCCGACGCCGGCCACGTTCATATGCACCAGTGCGGGGCTCTTGTAGGCGAATTCACCGCGTAAGAAGGCGATCATGCCCGCGAAAATCAATATTTTTCCCCACCTTTGCAAAAAACTTTTCATAACCAGACAGGTAGTATGAGTAAGAACAAAATGACCGCCGCGATCACTGCGATCGGAGGATTTGTACCCGAAGACCGACTGACCAACGCCGACCTCGAAAAATTGGTAGACACCAACGATGAATGGATCCGCACCCGCACCGGCATTGAAGAGAGAAGGATACTCAGAGGAGCGGGAAAGGCGACGTCCGACCTGTGCGCTCCCGTGCTGCTGGAATTATGCAGGAAAAGAGGCATCGGCCCCGAAGAGATCGACTGTGTGATCGTTGCCACTGTCACACCGGATATGTTCTTTCCCGCCACGGCAAACATCATCTGTGACAAGACCGGCGCAAAGAATGCCTGGGGATTCGATATGTCCGCGGCATGTTCCGGATTCCTCTACGCCCTGACCAGCGGCGCCATGTATGTGGAAAGCGGGCGTTACAAAAAGGTCGCGGTCATCGGCGGCGATAAAATGAGCAGCATCGTTGACTACAGCGATCGTACCACCTGCATTATTTTCGGCGACGGCGCGGGCGGCGTGCTGCTCGAACCCAACTATGATGGCTATGGCGTGCTGGACAGCATCCTGAGAAGCGACGGCAGCGGCCGCAGCCACCTCCACATGAAAGGCGGCGGCTCCTGGCATCCCTCTTCGTATGAAACCGTAGCGGGCAAGGAACATTATATCTATCAGGAGGGTCAAGCCGTTTTCAAATTCGCCGTGAAAGGCATGGCCGACATCAGTGCGGAGCTCATGGAACGCAATCATCTTACTTCCGACGATATCGCCTGGCTCGTCCCGCATCAGGCCAACAAGCGGATCATCGATGCCACCGCTCACCGCATGGGTCTTTCCGATGAAAAGGTCATGATCAATATCCAGCGATACGGAAATACCACCGCCGGGACCATACCGCTTTGTCTTTGGGACTGGGAAAAGAAATTGAACAGAGGGGATAATCTCGTGCTCGCCGCCTTCGGCGGCGGCTTCACCTGGGGCGCCACCTGGGTCAAATGGGGCCATTAACCGAAACCTGACTTATCGCATGGAAAATATCATCGTTCGCCGGGCCGCTCGTGAAGATTGCCCCCGCCTGCTGGAACTCATCCGGGAACTCGCGCACTATGAAAAGGCGCCGGATGAAGTAACCGTTACCGCGGAACACTTTACCGAAAGCGGGTTTGGGCCCAACCCCGTATGGTGGGCGTTTGTCGTTTTGGTCGACGGCAATATTGAAGGATTCGCCCTGTACTATATCCGCTATAGCACCTGGAAGGGCCAGCGGTTATACCTGGAAGATATCATTGTCACCGAGAAGATGCGTGGCCGGGGTCTTGGCAGGATCTTGTTCGATCGGCTCCTCCTGGAGATGAAAGAGAAGGATTTTAAGGGGATGGTCTGGCAGGTATTGGATTGGAACGAGCCCGCCATCCAGTTCTATAAAAAATATCAGGCAAAATTCGACGCCGGGTGGATCACCTGTTCGGTCGAGAATCGCTAGCGGCCATCCCTGCCCGAACGCGGTCCAATGCTCAGCTCACCCCATCCACCTGCACGGTCTTGTCGATCTTCTGGATCAACCCCTGTAATACTTTCCCCGGTCCGATCTCCGTGAAATGCGACGCGCCGTCCTCTATCATTGCGCGGACCGACTGCGTCCAGCGCACCGCTCCCGTCAGCTGATCGATGAGATTTTTCTTTATCTCGTCTTTTTCGACCACCGCTTTCGCCGCGACGTTCTGGTAAACGGCGCAACCCGGCGTATAAAATGTCGTCTTGTCGATCGCCGCTTTCAGCTCATCCTGGGCCGACGCCATCAGCGGCGAGTGGAACGCCCCGCCGACCGGCAAAAGCAAGGCCCGTTTCGCCCCGGCGGCCTTCATTGCCTCACATGCTTTTTCGACCCCATTGACCGATCCGCTGATGACCACCTGGCCCGGGCAGTTATAATTGGCCGGCACCACGACCTCTCCGGTCTTATCCTGTACTTGCAAACAGATCGCCTCCACCTGGTCGTCTTCCAACCCCAAAACCGCCGCCATTGCCGATGGTCCGGCCTCACAAGCCTTTTGCATGGCCTGTGCCCTTGCCGATACCAGCAGCAGCCCATCCTCAAAACTCAGGCCGCCGCACGCCGTCAACGCCGAAAATTCGCCGAGCGAATGGCCGGCCACCATGTCCGGCCTGTTGTTCTCCACCCCTTTGAATGCAATGACGGAATGTAAAAAAATTGCGGGTTGGGTAACGTTTGTCTGCCTCAATTCCTCCTCCGTACCGGTAAACATAGTGTCGGAAATACGGAAACCGAGAATTTCATTGGCCTGCTCAAATAATTTCTTGGCAAAAGCGCTATTTTCATAAAGACTTTTACCCATACCGGGAAACTGCGATCCCTGCCCGGGGAACACATATGCATGCTTCATTCTTCTTCGGGTTTAGTATATGCGCTATCTCCTGACCCTGTAGCGCCATCGCAAATATAAGATTTTAATGCAGGTTGGAGGAGATCAGCTTGGTAAATTCACTCCGGGTCTCATTCTTTTCAAATTCACCCCAAAAGGCGGAAGTGGTCGTGACCGAGTTTTGCTTCTGGACGCCCCGCATCATCATACAGAGGTGTGACGCCTCGATGACCACCGCGACGCCCAGGGGCTGTAAGGTCTCTTTTATCGCATCGAGGATCTCCGTTGTCAACCGCTCCTGCACCTGCAGCCTCCTGGAATAGACAT
>DATJWK010000061.1:0-4347 GCA_035501395.1 Puia sp. | reverse complement strand
AGAATAGTTTGGCTACGTCTTCCTTGCTTTTGTGCATGGCAGGCGTAACAATATGATAGGGCGGCTCTCCGTCGAGCTGCTGGATATACTCTCCCAGGTCTGTCTCGACGCTTTCGATGCCATTCGCTTCAAGAAAATGATTGAGCTTGATCTCTTCGGTGACCATGCTCTTGCTTTTGACGACGGTCTTGCAGCCTTTCTCCTTGCAGATCTGGCGAATCTCTTCGAGGGCCTGAGCGGCAGTTTCCGCCCAAACCACGCGACCGCCGCGTTTGGTAAAGACTGATTCAAATTCCTCCAGCTGCTTATCGAGGGTTTCGATGGCACGCCACTTGATATTTTTGGCCCGCTCGCGGGCGAGGTTCAAATCGGCAAACTGCTGCTTACCCTGCGGAACGACCGCATTGTACCGGCCGATATTGAAATTGATCTTATTGCGGTGGTCGAGATCTTCCGCTTTTATGGTGCTCCGGGCGATAAAGTTAGCTGCGGTTTCTGTCATAGTTTTCTGCGATGTGCTCCAGCGCGTTATAGAAATCGGTCCCGTATTTTCGAATAATGGCTTCCTTCAGAAAAACATAAGCCGGGACCTGTAGCTTCATCCCGTTGACGCAACCAGGTCGGCACATGGTCTCGCGCGGCTCGTAATTCATGATCTCGCCGGCCTTGGTGTGCCCGATCTTTATGGGGTAAAGATGGCAGCTGATCGGCTTTTTCCAATCGATCTTTCCGTCGTAGTAGGCTTGTTCGATCCCGCATTTGATAACGCCTTTTGGGTCTTTATACCCATACGCGCACATCTTCCCTTCAATCGTGGGTGTAACCCACCCGAATTCACGATCGTACTGATAGCGGCCAACGGATTCGATCTCTTTTATGCCCGCCGGAGTCAGGTAGGGTTTGACGATCTCGTACACTTCGTTGAGCCGATCCAGCTCTTCCTTTTGCAGCGGCGCCCCCGCGTCACCGTCCTCGCAACAACCGCCTTTACATTTTAACAGGTCACAGACGAATTGTGCTGCAACTACCTTATCACTGACCAGGACATTGTCGATCGCTATCATGGAAACAAATATAAATTATTTTGCGTGGATGGACACGCGGGCCGGCCCGGCTTCCTTCCATTTAAAGGTATTGATCAGATGCTGAAGGTCGAGCTGGAGAAAGTTATTGACGACCCCCAGGGAATCCTCATTCGGAGGTGCGTTAAAGTAAAGTGCTCCGCGAAGGAAGTTTCGGGTACTGTCTGTCAGAAAAAATTGCTGCGCGGTGGCCGCGTTTCCGCCGACGTGGAAAAAGACACCGCTGACACCGTTTGGCGTGTGAATGATCGATTGATCGATGGCGCTGGCTTTGACGGAGTGCTTCAATGTCATTTTGAATGCATCGTCGACGAGCTTTTCGAATTTGTTGGGCCCGATCTGTTTATAACTGATATAAATCCGGGCCGCCAGGCTCGGAAAGTCGACATTGATCCAATAAGGATTTTCGGGGGTAGTATCGAAGAAACTGCTGTCTTTGAGAACATTGGCGTATACCGGATAGTCAAAGCTATATGGATAGCCCGGCCGGTCGAAGCTTTGGTACTCGTGAGCCGGAAAGTCGATCCGGAAGTATCCCCGTCTTTTTGGCGTGTATGGACTGTTGCAGGACGGCAGGCCGGCCAGGAAAAGCAAAAGGATACATAACGGGGCGGTCAAGCGGAAGGACTGTTGAACGGATATTGGCACGGTGTGGTATTTAAGATTTTATGGGTTTGATGGTAACCTTTACCTTTTTGATGCGGCTGCTGTCGGCATCGAGGATAACGAATTCGAAATCCCCGCAAGGGACGACGTCATTCATTTTTGGAATGTCGCCGGAGAGCTCCAGGATCAATCCGGCCAGGGAATCGCTTTCACCTTTTACCTGGTCGAACGTGTCGGCGGAGAGATTCATTGCCTTACAGACATCGTTGAGCATCGTCCGGCCCTCGAAAATATAGCTGCCGTCTTCCTGATGCCCGCTAACCGTTTCCTCCTCATCGAATTCGTCCCGGATATCGCCGATTACTTCTTCGAAGATGTCTTCGAGCGTAACGATACCGCTGGTGCCCCCGAATTCGTCGACTACGACGGCAAAATGGATCCGTTTGGACTGAAATTCCTGCATCAGATTCTCGATCAGCTTGTGTTCGTGAACAAAATAGGCGGGACGTAAGATCGCGTGCCAGTCAAAGTCATCGGGTTGGCCAAGCCATGCGATGAGGTCACGGGTGTGGATCATGCCGGCAAGTTCATCCAAACTGCTTTTATAGACGGGAAGACGGGAGTAATGCAATTCATCCACCTTTCTTTTGAGCGCCGCGAAATCGAGGTCGTAGCTGACCCCGCAGACCTCCATGCGGGTACGCATGACCTGCTTGACGGTAATACCTCCGAAATCAAGCAAGCCTTTAAGAATATTTCGCTCTTCGTCCGAGGCTTCGTTCTTGGTCACCTGGTCGATCTGCCGCTCCAGCTGCTGGGGGCTAAGCGCCGACCTGGTCCCTCCGAGTGCCCGTCCAAGACCTTCCGACCGCTGGACGAACCATCCGCCCACCCGCCTGAAAAGCAGGTGAACCAGCTCGATAACGCCGGAGGTATAATAGGCAAATTGGAGATTGTTCTGGGTCGCCCAGATCTTGGGCATTATTTCTCCGAAGAGGATCATGACGAACCCAATGAGGATCACCTTGATAAGGAACACAAATGGCCAAAAATTATCTTTCAGCAAGACCATCTCGTCGATAAGGAAATTCGCAAGGATGATTATAGCGATATTGATGATGCTATTGGCGATCAGCATGGAGGCCTGGAGGGTCCTCGGTTCCTCCAGCAGGGAAACGATCCGCTTCCAGGACAGGTCCTGTTTGGTTTTCAGGATATTGATGTCCTTGAACGTGAGGGAAAAGAAAGCGACCTCCGAGCCGGAGAGGACAAACGAAAGGATCAACAGAAAAAGGATTACAATCGCCAGGATGGTGGTGGCCTGGGGGTTGATAACCAGCAGGTGCGATAGGAGTGCCAGCAGGTGTGGGCGGAAATTATGCAGGTGCATCGGGTGAATACTCAAAATGGCAGATCTTCGGAAGGTTCGCCGATGGCAGGCGGGGTATCGGTGTTGCCAAGCCCTTCCATTCCCTCCTGATGATGGAGCGGCGAGTGAGATGACGTTCCGTCCGTGCGTTTGTCAAGCATGATCAGGTTGTCTCCAACGACCTCTGTTGCAAATTTCTTGTTTCCTTCCTTGTCTTCCCAACTGCGGGTCCTGAGTCTGCCTTCAATATACACTAAACTCCCCTTATGCAGGTATTTTTGCGCCAATTCAGCCAATCCGCGCCATAAAACAACGGTATGCCATTCGGTTTGGGAGATCAGTTTGCCGGCCCTGTCCTTAAAGGTCTCGGTTGTTGCCAGGGAGAATTTAGCCACAGCAATATTTCCATCCAGGAATTGCACATCCGGATCCTTACCCAAATTGCCGATCAACATCACCCTGTTTACACCTCTCATACACGAAGTTTAGAAATGTTTACGATTCTTCTTACGGAACTAGTTCCCAGCGTTTATAAAATTACCCATTTTTTTAGGAAAAGATAAATTTTTTGCTCTCATGCTCCACCTTAACAGTTGAAGGAAAGCCCCTCTGGCTTCAAAACAAGGTTTGTGCCGGGCTTGGGTCCGACAGCCATGCGTTTATGAATTTCGGGAAAGCATAGTGGGCCAGCGTGCTTTTGGGGACGAGGCGGTAGTCTTTGAGGGTGTTGAGGGGTCTGTTGATCGTGACCGTTATAAATTGCCCCTGCAAGCTTTGGTGACTGAGCTCCTGCCGGTATATACGTGAGATATGCCTGACTGTGAGTGCTTGCCCGTCAAACAGTTGCCGCGTGAGATCTGACCGGAGAAGCTGTTCGGCCCAAACCGGGTCGGTCGTCTCCAGCAGAATGAATTCGTGCAAGCCCTCCCACACGTCTTTTCCGGTCCGCTGCCGGATATAAACGTCACCTTCCGGCGTCTCCGCAAAAAAATAATAGAAACACCGCTTTTTTTTGAGTACGGTCTTTCCCTTTACCGGAAGTTGTTCGATCAGGCCTTTCCGCCACGCGACACAGGCGGGCTGATGCAAACAGGCCGCGCATTGCGGATTGCGGGGCGTACAAACCGTTGCGCCGAAGTCCATAATAGCCTGGTTGTAGATATCCGCCCGCGTGGGATCGAGCAGTGCACCGGCTAAGTCGGTGAACTGTTTTTTGCCCGATGCGGTGTCTGCGGCTGCGGTGATCCCAAAAAATCGGGCGAGCACGCGGACGACGTTGCCATCTACCAC
>DATJWK010000060.1:0-10558 GCA_035501395.1 Puia sp. | reverse complement strand
GGAGGCGCTGGTGCAGGTGGTCCGGGAGGGAAAACGCCTGAGTATCCTCGTGGAAGACAACGGACGCGGTTTTGACACGGCTTCCCTGGAATCGGCAAAAGGCGCAGGCTGGACGAATATCCGAAGCCGGGTGGACTATCTGAAAGGAACGATCGATATCCATGCGGAGCCGGGAAAGGGAACGTCGGTTACTATGGAATTTCAAATTTAACGCGTATGATCCGGGTTTTTATCGTCGACGACCATCCCGTCGTAATCGAGGGGATCCATTCCCTGCTGCAGCACGAAAAGGATATCGAGTGGGCGGGGCAAGCCATGAACGCGCAGTCCTGCCTGGGGTTCTTCGTTCACAACACGGCGGACATTATCCTGATGGACATCAACCTCCCGGATATGAACGGGGTCGAACTTTGCGGATTGATCAAGGATAAATACCCCGGCATCTTTGTCCTGGGTCTAAGTACGTCGAACCAGGGATTGTATATAAAGAAGATGATGGAGAACGGCGCCTCCGGCTACATCCTGAAAAACTCTTCGAGGGAGGACCTCCTGCAGGCGATCCATGCGGTCCGGGATGGCTGTATCTATTTTAGCGGCGAGGTCGGCGAAGCGCTTGCGCAGTACCAGAAGTCGCAGCACGTGGCCCTGCCGGTGATCAGCCGACGGGAAAAGGAGGTGTTGGGGTTGATCGCAGAGGGCTATACTAATGCGGAGATTGCAGAGAAGCTATTTGTCAGCCAGTTTACGGTGGATAGTCATCGAAAGAATCTCATTGCCAAGTTGAATGTGAAAAATACGGCGATGCTGATCCGGTTTGCCGTGGAGCATAAGCTGGTTTAGGTGATATTTTTATTTATGGGTCACCGAAATGGAATAACCCTGGTTGCCCCGCATCTGGGTAAGTGTGTTCACGCCGGATGCCGGGCCATAATTGATTTTTATGTCCGACGTTCCCTGCAGTAGTTCGAGGTTGATCGTTACCGGTTGCGCGGACACAGGATAGGATGGCACCGTTTTGTTGAAACCCGGGCAATGTTCTTTATAAGTTGGCGAGCTGCCCATTGTCGACTTAAGGTCGATTAGTATTCTGGTTGTCGGATTCGGTTGATTTGACAAGCCCCCGGGGGTTCGCTGAAAAACTCCCCAGTTAATTCCTGAAATCTCAACCATGCCTTTCCATCCCGTCTTATCGGGATACTCGTAACTGCATTTCCCTACCTTTGCAGGCCAGTCACTCCACGGGAGCGGATTGTGGATGTGGTCTATGCGGGCTATCCCGGAAGAATAGACCTCGATTTCGCAGGTTGACGAGTCGATCATGTACAAATGACCTACCTGGTCATAGCCGGTAAAATTATAGTGGTATTCATCATAAATATCGACTGTAGCTACGGATATGGCATCCAGCGCCGTCACTCCTACCGCCTTGTCGAGTGATCCGACGTATCTTGCGGTAACGGTTACCAAATCTGCGGGTACTGCGACCGGCGCGGTATAGATCGCCCCATTCATATTATCGGCGGAAAATGAATGGATATGGCCAACGACGTCGTTGCCACCGATGACACCCGCAACCGACCATTCCACGGGGTGGCCCGGCCAGAAAAAGGCATTGGCTTCAACGCCGGACCTATACCTTTTGCCATCCGGATAGGTTCCGCTGATGGTTAAGATAAAAAGTTTTTCCTGTTTTACTTTGACGCGCGTAAAACCTGGTCTTAAGGTGAATTTGGTGGCCGGGGTATAGGTTGAGAAATGCCCGATCTCGCAGCTGATGCTGCGGGAAACCGTGTCCGCATGCACATCTTCAATGGTCGTCCACCTGCCTGAATCGTCCTGCCACTCGATAGTCCGGATCGCACGTTGGGTCCTTTTCGCCACGCTGTCGGTATAATACATAACCAAATGAACCGGCTTTTCAAAGTGAATGCCATCCGGCGTACAGGCATAGGCATTGCCAAAACTCACGACCGATGTACTCTCCACCGGCTGTATACCGATCCGGGTAGGGGCCGTCAGTGCGCCCGGAGGAAAGGTCAATTCCATCAGCCCATCAGTGGACCTGATCTTCCCGCCTTCCGGACCGATCGTCATTTTCATTGTGTCACCAAGCGGTTTTCCGATCGCCGAGCTATCGGGATTTATTTCCGCAATGGCCCGTTTTAGCGAGTCGGCAGAAACTTGGGCTTGCGATTGAACAAAAAGGAACATGATCAGGACCAGGAGTGTCGCTCTTATCATTGGTGTAAACATGCGCCCCAAAGCTAAGATGCCGGGCGACGCCCGATATCACCGGAAAGAGTGATTGTACACGCAAAAGCAAGAAGTCACCGGAAAAGGGGATTTTTACCGCATGACGAGTGCGTCTCCGCGGTAGGAAAAGGGCTCGCCGAAGTTGCCGATGACTGGTTGTTTCATGGCTGAAATTAAGACTATTGTGCGACCGGAATCGAATGCGGAGATCTGTCCGTAGCCTATTCCGTTCATCGCTGAGCTCCGGCGTCGCCGGGTTTATAAAAGGGGTTGTTGAGTTTAGACATAAACATGACAGCGAGCTGTCCGGCCCGAACCTTTGTGTCATCAGCTTTCGGGCCTGCGAACAGTTGATCGATCGTTGCCGTCCAGAGCGTTAGCCAGGCATCGAAATGCCGCTGCTGGAGCGGCATCCGGGCATGAAGTGGAAAGGGGTTGCCGTTGTAGGTTTGTTCGCCAAGGATGATGGTCTGCCAGAACCGAACCATGCAGTCTTTGTCGGCGAAGAGACCGGCGGCAACGCGACGGTCATCAGCGGCGATCCGGAAGAGCGGAGGGACGCCTATAAGTTGGCGTTCGGGAAAAGTTTTGTAGGTTGCGTGAACCAAAACGGACTACCATGAGGAAAATCGTAATGTGTCTTATCATCCTGGTCCCGGCACTTTCTTCGTTGCAAGCCCAGACCGGAAAAGACCCCATCAAAGTTACCGACATGTTGAAGATCGCCTCGGTCGGCGAGATCCATCTTAGTCCCGACGGCCGACTGGGTGTATTTACTCTGACTACCATCGAGCCCGATACGGCCGGCAAACCGGGAAAATGGGACTACAGGTATATGACGCAGCTTTACCTTATCGCCAGTGACGGGAGTTCGGCGCCGCGGCAGTTGACGACCGCCAAAGAAGGCGCCTCGCAACCATCCTGGGAGCCAGACGGTCGCGCCATTGCTTTTGTACGGGCAACCGAAGGTAAGCCGCAGATATTCCTCATTTCACTGGACGGCGGCGAGCCGGTACAGGTTACCCGGTTCCGTTATGGGGCATCATCGCCGCGCTGGTCGCCGGATGGCAAAGAGATCTTGTTTTCGGCCCGCATCGGATTGAAGGAACTCATAAAGGATTCTCTGCTGAATCCCGGGCACCGGCTGCCAGCCTGGCCGGACGAAAAGCCGGGGATTGCCGGGGATGCGGACCTCAAACAGGGAATCGTCAAGCCCGATCCGAATGGCAATCTTGATGAAATTCGCGCCTACCTGGATATGGACGCGACGGACAAAAAAGCTAAGGTCGTCACCAAATTGAATTTTCAGGATGAGACAGAGGTTAATCCGGACATGACGTTCACTCATTGGTTTACCGTGCCGGTGGGGCCGGGAAGTGCGCCAGCCCCCGTTACCCATGGGTTTTACAATTTCAATAGCGCTGACTACACACCGGACGGCCATTCGCTGATCATTTCGGCACATATCGACAGCACGGTTAACCCCGACAGGGACCTGGAATCCGAGATCTATCTGGCAGACCGCGACGGAGCGCATCTGCGCATGCTGTTGGGGGGAAAGGATCAGGTATATGGCAATCCGCGGGTTAGCCCCGACGGGAACATGCTTGCCTATACCGAAAGCACGACTTCCTTTGTCACCGTTCCTGGTTTATGGATCGCCCGGATGTCGGACCTGGGCACCCGTCAAATAGCATTCGACCGGACACCCCAAAGTCTCATATGGAGCAATGACAGCCGGTATCTATATCTCACGTCGCCTTCAAACGGCGGCCAACCCCTGTATCGGGTAGAACTGGCCGCCGGCAAGGTTGAGCAGTTGTCAACGTATGACGATGGAACGCTTTCGTTTGACGTCCGGGGCAACCGCCTGCTCTTCTCCCGTACGCAACCTTCCGATCCTTCCGAACTATACGCGGCCGACGCCGGGATGAAGGCAGCCCATGCCGTCAGCAACTTTAATACAGGTTGGCTCGCCAAGCGGCAACTCAGTATGCCGGAGAAACACACCTTCAGCAACACGCTGGGGGAGACGGTTGAATACTGGGTGATGAAACCGGTGGGCTATACCCCGGGTAAACACTACCCGATGTTACTCGACATCCATGGCGGTCCTTCCGCGATGTGGGGTCCGGGTGAGGCGTCGATGTGGCACGAGTTCCAGTTTTTTTGCGGCCGTGGTTATGGCGTGGTGTATTGCAATCCCCGCGGCTCCGGCGGCTACGGTCTGGATTTCCTGCGGGCAAATGTAAAGGATTGGGGAGCGGGTCCTACGTCCGATGTGCTGACTGCGCTGGATAAGGCAGTAGCCGAAGGCTGGGCCGATACATCAAAGCTGGTAGTCAGCGGAGGCTCCTATGCCGGTTACCTGACGGCGTGGATCGTGGGACATGACCACCGGTTCAAGGCCGCCTGCGCACAGCGTGGCGTATATGATCTGGGGACCTTTTTTGGCGAGGGGAACGCCTGGCGGCTGGTGCCGAACTATTTTGGCGGCTATCCCTGGGAGCCGGAGGTAAAAGCATTGTTACAGCACGAATCGCCGATCACCTATGTCAGGGATATTACCACTCCGCTCCTCATCTTCCACGGCGAAAATGACCGGCGGACCGGCTTTGTGGAGGGAGAAATGTTGTACCGCAGTCTTAAAGTGCTGGGACGACCGGTGGAATATGTCCGTCATCCCGGCGCCACGCATGAACTCACCCGTAGCGGCGACAACCGGCAGCGGATCGATCAGATGTTGCGGACCTATGAGTTCTTTACCAGGTATATCGGACGGTGAGGGGATTCCGCCGTAAAGTCAATTTTCCAGGTCCTCCAACTCGCGACAGAAGTCAAGGGCGCTCAATATCGCCTTACCACCAGTGCCAGAAAGAAAAAATCGCACCCATCGGTTTTCGGGCCCCTTAAAGGTAAGCCTTTTGTATAGCCACAGCGCCACCCAGACAAAGGCAGCGGTAAACAGCAGCTGAAAAACTACATACCCGGCGCCTACGGTACCCGGGAACCATTTGCTGCTTAGATAAAAGGTGGACCAAAACGGTAACTGGAGCACCATGATCCGGCAGTGCCTGATCAGCGAGACCCGCAAATCCCGCAGTTTGTTTTGAATTTCGACAACACTACCGTCCAGTCGCAGGCTGCTTACGAGGACCAGGTGCCGGACATAGTCATAAAGTGCTTTGACATTGATCAGGAAAATGGCTCCGATGGAAACGATAAAGTAATTAGCGGCGGTGCTATAATGAGCGAAAGCAATGGCGAGAACGACACCGAGAATCGCGAGCCAGATGACCCCGGCCACGATCCCGATCACCCTTCCGCCGATCAGCGACCGGATGGAGGAATGTGCCTTTCGCATAAGCATCTCTTTTAGCAGCCGTTTGTTGATGGCCAGCGACTGGTCGATCTTTTGATAATGTTCCTTCCATAACAGCACAAAGTTGGTCTCTTCCATATTTTTCATTTTTGTATTTGATCGAATTTCTTTTTCAATTGTGCTTTGATCCTTCCCACGCGGGTGGAAATATTCGTCTCGGTGATGCCGATGATCTCCGCCATTTCCCGCTGGCTCTTTTCCTCCAGATAGAGTAGCAGTATTGCGCGGTCGATCGCTCGCAGTTCCGCGATAAACTGCTGCAGAAAACGGAACCTCGTTTCCATCGCTGCAGGTTCATCCTGGTCGGCAAATTGGACAAGGTCGTCGCGCAGCGGATCAACATGCTTTAGGCGATTGTGCTCTTTCCGCGAAAAAGCCAGTGAAACATTCAAGGAAACCTTATAGATCCAGGTCGAGTATTTAAACCGGGGATCATAGTTATCAAACGCCTTCCAAAGCTGGAGGACGATCTCCTGGATCAGGTCCTTGCGGTCTTCTGGCGTCGTGGCATAGACGTTTGCAATCTTGTGAAGGATGCCCCGATGGGTTTCGATCACCGAAATAAATTGATCCGATCTGGTTGTCGATGTCATGGGCTTGTCGATTACCTGCTATATTATTATCTCCAGTGGATAAAATGTCACATTTTTATGTAAGTTTATGCAGGCAAAATTTATCTTCACAAATAAACGATTGTTAAATACGCCATTATGAAAAATACATGGTTTGCGACAATTGCTGCCGCCGGCCTCTTCATCCTCGCCGGCTGGCACTCCAGGGATATGGCCCGGATCCCGGCAGCACTCCTGCCTGCTCCCGACACGGCCGGATGGATCCAACTTTTTGACGGAAAAGATCTCCATGGCTGGAAGCAGGTGGGACCCGGCACGCATTATGTGGACAGCGGGCTGATCAAAAGCCACGGCGGTATGGGTCTCCTTTATTGGCAAGGACAAAAATTCGGCAACTGCAAGATCCGGGTGGTATACCGAATGCAAAAGTTTAACAGCAACTCAGGGGTCTTTATCCGGATCCCCATCGAACCCAGGGAGGCGTGGATGCCTGTATATTATGGCTATGAGGTGCAAATCGACAACCATCCCGAGACGTCCAACGAGGATGAATATCACATAACGGGGACATTGTATTCCCTGACCAAACCCCTGGCAAAACCAGGGAAGCCCGGCCCCGAATGGAACACGATGGAAATCACCCTGGACGGACCACACACTGTCGTTGTCGTGAACGGCGAAAAAGTCACCGATTATAAGGAAGGCGATCCGGTCCCCGAACGGAAATTCGATTTTGAGCCGTTTCGCGGACGCAGACCCAACGAAGGGTATATTGGTCTGCAAAACCACGGAGACGACGATATTGTCTATTTTAAAGAGGTGGCGATGAAGCCGCTTGTCAGGAAATGATCAACAACTTACCATGAAAAAAACCAGTATAAAAAACGGGTTGACCCGCCGCTCCTTTGTGCAAAAAGCAGCCATGACGGCAGCGGGGCTATATATTGTGCCGAGGCATGTGCTCGGACGCGGCCACGTGGCACCCAGCGACAAACTCTATATTGCGGCGGTTGGTTGTGGCGGCGAAGCGGAAAACGATATCCACACCCATATGCGGACACCGCGAAAGAACGCCGTGATGGCATTTCTCTGCGACGTGGACGAGCGGATGGCGGCGCCACGCCGCAAGGAGTATCCGAATGCACCATACTACCACGACTGGCGGGAGATGTTTGACAAGGAGAGCAAGCACTTCGATGCGGTGACCGTAGCGATCCCGGACCATAACCATGCGATCGTCGGGCTAAGCGCGATGCAGCTGCACAAACATCTCTATCTGCAAAAGCCGTTGACCCATGACATCTATGAAGCCCGGGTGCTGACGCAGGCCGCCGGTAAATACAAAGTGGTGACCCAAATGGGCGACCAGGGCGCCTCCTGTGACGGCATGCGCACGCTTCGGGAATGGCTGGAGGCCGACGTCCTTGGAGATATCACAAAAGTTTATTGTTGGACAAACCGGCCGGTATGGCCGCAGGGTATTTCCTGGCCTGCAAAGGGCGCCACTATTCCAAAGGAGCTTAATTGGGACCTGTGGCTCGGAACCGCGAAGGAGACCTACTATATTGACAACCTCGTGCCGTTCAACTGGCGTGGCTGGTGGGAGTTTGGGACGGGGGCATTGGGTGACATGGGCTGTCATATCATCGGGCCGCCGTTCAAACTCCTGCAGCTTGGATATCCAACTGAAATCTCCGGAAGCGCCAGTACCGTCTACAACGGCATATTTAAGGAAGGCGTTTACCCGGAAAGCGGGCCGGTATCCAGTTGGGTTCGATTCCTGTTCAAGGACAAGTCCGGGCGCGATATCGAGCTGCATTGGATGGATGGCGGCATTACACCCGAACGGCCACGCGAGATCGATCCCGCCGTGGATATGAATGAGGCGTTGGCCGACTGGCCCGGGGAGAACGACTTCGAAGGCGGTACCTTATTCATCGGCACAAAAGGAAAGGCATCCTGCGGTTGGGGCGGGAGCCATCCGCGGTTATTACCGATGTCCCGGATGCAGGACGTGCATGTGCCCGAAAAATATCCGCGTATCCAGGGTGGTATGGATGGCCATTGGTGGCAATGGATCGACGCTTGTATCGCGGGCTATGGAAATATGGAGGTTGATTCTCCGTTTGAAGGCTATGCAGGCCCGCTCACGGAAACGGTGCTATTGGGTAATCTGTTGCTCCGCAGTTTTAATATCAAGGAAAAGATCGAACGTAACGACCCGGTTTATGGACAGATGGGGGGGTATAAATTCCCCGGGCGATATATTTCGTACAACTGGGATGGAGCGAATATGAAGATCACGAATTTTGAAGCGGCGAACCAGTACGTCCGGCGGGAATATCGCAAAGGATGGGGTGAAGTAAAACTATGACCGGCCGGCCTGTCGGTCATGACTACAGATCGCGCCCCGTCAACTGGCGGAGCGCATCCCGGTATGTTTCGCCTACGGGCAGCTCCATTTCGCCGATAAAAATGCTATTCTTCCGAACTGCCGTAATGCTCGCCACTGCCACGATGTAGGATTTATGGATGCGGAGGAAGCGATCGGCCGGAAGCTCCGATTCCAGTGTTTTGGCGCTGGTCCGGACGAGAAGCGGTTTTGGCGAACTTTCGAGATGGATCTTTACATAGTCACCCGAACCTTCGATCCAAATGATATCGGCGAACAGCACCTTCACAAGACTATAATCCACGTTTACGAAAAAGAATTCCGCTGTACTGGGGATGGCGGCCCCCGGCGTCCCGGGCCCGCCGGCATTGGCAGCATTGCGAAGGTCATAAAGCTCCTGGGCCTTATTACACGCCTTCATAAATCGATCAAGCCCGACCGGTTTCACCAGGTAGTCCACGACGTCAAGATCAAAGCCCTCCGGGGCGAATTTCTTGTATGCCGTGACCATGATAACCATCGGACGTTTAGCGAGACTCTGGATAAATTGGAGCCCGGTCAACCCGGGCATCTGGATATCGATAAAGATTAGGTCGACGGGGTTCTCCTGCATCAATTTTGCGGCCTCAAAGGCATCGCCTGCCGTTCCCGCGAGGTTGAGGAAAGGCACCTTGCGGATATAGTCGGTCAGCAAGTGGAGCGCAAGCGGCTCGTCATCTACGGCGATACAGGTTAGCATCAATGCAAATTTAATTGAAGCGACACGATAAACCAGCCGCTTTCGCGGGTAATGTCCAAATGCTGTTGACTTCCATAAAGGAGCTTCAGGCGGCGCCGCACATTTCCCAGTCCGATCCCCGAGGTCTTGTCTTTCACTTCCGTCGTGGAAGCATTGTAGCGGTTGCGGACTTTAAAGTAAAGCGATTTGTCGCGTACGACGAGTTCGATGTCGATGGAGGGGTTTTCGATCAGCCCGACCCCATGCTTGAAGGCATTTTCCACAAAAGGGATCAGGAGCATGGGCTCGATCTCGAGAAATCCATCGGCTGGTTCGAGCGAAACGGTCACCGGCACCTTGTTGCCAAAACGTTGTTTCTGCAGGTCGATATAGCTTTGCAGATATTCCACTTCCCTTGCCAGCGGTACCCGCTCTTCATCCGTCTCATAGATCATATATTGCATGAGAGAAGAAAGCTTGAAGATCGTTGGCCCCAATTCGGGAGATTTCATTTGTTCGAGGGCAACGAGGTTGTTTAGGATATTGAAAATAAAATGAGGGCTGATCTGCGAGCGGAGGAAGGAAAGTTCCGTTTTCAGATTTTCTTCCTGACGGTCCTTGGCGAGTTTGTCGGCTTCGAGTCTGTCCGTGAACAGCCGGAAGGTGGTGCTGACAGCCGCGGTCAGCAGGAAGGCGGGCAGGAGAAAGCCGGTTGCACCTTTGAGGTTGTAGTGGGGCAGGTTGAATATGAATTGGAACAGCGCGAAATTGATCGACAGAACCGTACCGAACGCCAGCATCAGAAAGGCCGCAAATTCGAGGTACCGGCGGCGGTTGAAAAACCTTGGTGTGAGCAGGTACGCATTCAGGTAAAAAGGTCCGATCCACAGGATATTGGTGATAAAATTAAGGTAGAAGAAATCGCGGTCGCGCCGGTCGTCGCGATGATGCTCCATGCCATGGTGGCTGTCCAGCAAGTAAGGCAGGGACAGGAGTATGATCCATATCCCTGCGTGCGTGAGCACTTTGATTACTTTGCCGGTGTACCAATTGGACCTCATGTGTGGTAAATATAGGGTTAAAACGAAAATTTATTGTTCTTCGGATTGGACATTGTTGTTCTTTCGCTTAAAGAGGCTGACATCCAATTTCCCGAAACTCCAGCTCACATTGAGCCGGACCATCTGCGGATTGCGGAGGCGGTCATACTCCTGGGTGAAATAACTACTATACGTATACTG
>DATJWK010000059.1:0-84344 GCA_035501395.1 Puia sp. | reverse complement strand
GCGCTCCGCGCGCGCGAATCGCTTCAGGCGCGCCGACACGGCGCGCCTATTTCAGGTGTGCGCGAAGCATCCAGGCCATTTTTTCGTGCTCTTCCATCAGGCCGGTGATAAAGTCGCTGGTGCCCGCGTCGCCGTATTCGTCGGCAAAGGGTTTTATGTTCTCTCTCAGGAAAACGATAATGCTTTCGTGGTCTTCGGTCAGTTCCTTTATAAAGCCGAGGCTGTCGTTCTTGGCCCGCTTCTGTTCCGTCAGGTGCGTCAGTTGCAGGTAGCTTTGCAAGGTAGCCGGCGCATAGTGTCCCAGTTTACGCATCCGCTCCGCTACCTCGTCCACTTTGTCTTCCAACTCCTCATACTGCTGTTCAAAGAAGATGTGCATGGAATGAAAGTCGGGTCCTTCGACGTTCCAGTGTGCGTTCCGCGTCTTTGTGTACAGGACGAATTCATCTGCCAACAGTTTGCCCAGCACCGTTGCGACGGCCTGCGTGTTCTTTGGTGTAATGCCGATACTTGTGTTCATGGAATATACATTTAAAAGTTTTTAACATACCTTTTTGAATGTGCCCGGATCCGGACAGTGAACGATTTCGGACAATGACCGGGTTTGACCGCCCGACCGTTCGGAACCGGACAGCCGGCTATGGAACGAAATCCGGGCAGCTATTCACTTTCAATAGGTTGCGATCGTTTTGTGGTTTGGCATCCCGTTGGTCTTATCCTCATCGTAAATGATGCATTATTAATCTAAACAAAAAACGTATGCAACAGTTATCAATAGCCGCTATTTTGTTGTCCGTTTCGCTGCGCAGTCTCGCCGGAGACCCCACGGACAAATTGTCTCACTTCAAGGGAGCGGAGAATTTCAAAAGCACTTTCCCGAAAGCCGAGGTGATCGACTGCAAAAATACGGGAGAATTTACAGAAGTGAATTTTATCTGGAACGGTCTTCATATCCAGGCATATTATGACCGGGCAGGGAATGCCGTCGGGGCCAGCCGGGAGATCGGCATCGAACATCTTCCGGTGACGGTACAGGTGAACCTCGGGCGCGAGTATCCCGATTTCATCGTGAAAGAAGCCATCGAATACACGGATATGGACAACTCGCTCAGTTATTATGTGACCGTCACGGACACAAAGACGGCCCGGGTGCTTCATATCTCGCCCGATGGGTACATCAGTGTCTTCAAACGCTTACATGGGGATAAAAGGGGAACAGGGAACTAGGCTCCCCTTATCGCTCGTTTTGAATGGTAACGCCCGCCGTTTCTTCGGGGGGCTTTTTTTTACCTTTGCCCAGAACATCCACCCGGACGCGCGTCAGGCCGCGGCCGGCAAATCCCAGGATTTCCGCCGCGGCCCGGCTAAGGTCGATGAGGCGGCGGTTTCGCGGATGCATCTTGTCGTTGATCCGGACGATAACCGTCTTTTGATTGCGAAGGTTGGTCACCCGCACCCAGGTGTGCATCGGGAGGGTGTTGCTTGCGGCGGTCAGGCTGTCCTCGTGGAAGATCTCGTCGGTAAATGTCTTTCGGCCTTCGAATTTGGCGGCGTAATAGCTGGCGATGCCGAACTGGACTTTGATAGGCTTATTGTGCGGTTTTGCGGGTGGTGCCGCGTGCTGGGCGAACGCGGCGGCCGGAAGAAGCAATGTGGCAAGCAATCGGTTTATCAAGAGATCGGCTTTTGTGCAAAATACCTGTTCCTCAGGCTCCGGTCTTCCCCATAAATATCGTCATAAAACTGCAACTTCCCTTTCTTTCCTTCTACGGTGAAATAGCGGATAAAGATAGGAACCTTTGTAAACCCCCAAACGGTATGTTTCTCCTGGCGGGTGATCCACGCCTTCAGGGTGTCCGGATGGTATTTCATCGTATCGTTTCGGATCAGGAAGTCGGAGAGCTTACGCCATTGCTGCACCCGGACGCAGCCGTGGCTCAGGGCCCGGAACATTTTGTCGAACATCCACCGGACATTGGTGTCATGGAGGTAGACGTCGTATTTATTCTTGAAATTGAACTTCATGACGCCGAGAGAGTTGTCGTCCCCCTGGCGCTGTTTGAGCTGATAGGGGAAATTATTTTTGTTCAACCGCCGCCAGTTGATGGTTATCGGGTCGCGTACGCTGTCGTTGTCGTCGACCACCATCAGATTTTGTTTTTGCAGGTAGGACACGTCATGTTTGATCGCCGGCAGCATTTCGCGGAATATGATGCTATTCGGCACCGTCCATTGCGGAAAGGTAACAAAGTTCGAGATCTCGCTGGTGAGCAGGGGGGTTCGTGTCTTTGGCGCACCTACGATCACTTTGGATTCCAGGGCCACGGAATCGGCGTCTTCCACCTTCAGGCTAAAAGCAGGCAGGTTCACCCAAACATAGGTCTTTGGCAGGGTATCGGGCAGCAGTTTATAGCGGTCCAGGGTGATGGCGATCCGCTTGAATTTCTCCCAGTCGGAGTTGTTCATCATCGTTACCAGGTCCTGGTTGGGTTTGCCCGTCACTTTGAGTTTGTTGACGGTCTGGTATTGACGGATGGCCGTTCGCAGGATAGCCGTGTCCACGGTGGTCACGGCCGAATCGATATAACCCGATTCGCGAAGGCGCTGTGCCAGCGCGGAATAGAATGCTGCTGAATCCTTATAGGGATATTCCAGCCAGGTCAGGTTACGGAACCGGGCAGTTGCCAAAAAATCATGCAGGTAAGCCCGGACCGAATCGTATTGCGGGAGTTTTGGCTCCAGTTCGTGCAGGGTTGGCGTGATGCTGTTTGTCTGTAGCGCGGCGGCCAGCGTCTGCGTGTATATCGAATCCGGCAGGACCGAATCCTTCCGAAGGGTCACGCTGTCATAGTCCAGCCGCCCACGCCGGATATCCTTTACCAGATGAAAGAAGGCGTCCGTCATCAGCAGGTCGGCCCGTGTCCAGATGGCTGCGTTCTTTTTGGCCATGGTGTCCTCCTCCAGGACCCGCCGGATGAAATGAAGGGAATAGTAGTGATAGTCGGTCGGAAAGAGGCCGAATTCCTTGCTGCTGTCGATAAATGCCAGGAGGGAATCCGCCTGACGCTTCCAGCGCTCTTTGCCGCTCCAGATCGGAACGTACCCGTTGGCGCTGTAGAGGCTGTCTTCCAGCGGCCTGTACAGGAGGGTCGTAGTATCGTTGAGTTTGTCGTGATTCTTCGCGGCGTATGCCAGGACCGTTTTCAGATCCTCCCCCACGTGCTCGTCCATCTGCGCCGGGGATTTTACTTCGTCTTTTCGCCCTTTTTGACTTCCATCGTGACAGGACACCAGGATAGTTAAGGATACGACCGATAAGATGAAAGGGACGATTCGAAAACGAGCATTCATATTGCGCCAATATAATACAAGGTATTAATATGTCCAAATCCGCGGGATACGCTGTTCCAGCAGCAACAGGTCCGCCAAAACTATGGCAGTCATTGCCTCCAGGATCACCGGTGCCCGGAGTGCCACGCACAGGTCATGGCGGCCTTTCACCGAAAATTTCTCCAGCTGTTCGGTCTCCCAGTTTAGTGTCAGTTGCTCCTTTGGCGTCGAGGACGTCGGTTTGATCGCAATGCGGTACACCAGCTCGTTTCCATTTGTCAACCCGCCGACGACTCCGCCGGCATGGTTGGTCCGGGTGTGCCCGGTCATGTCTTCGATCGCGTCATTGTGCTGGCTGCCAAACATCCGGGCGGCGGCAAACCCCGTCCCGAATTCCACGCCTCTAACGGCCGGAATGGCCAGTGCAGTATGTGCCAGCAATGATTCGACCGAGTCAAAGAACGGTTCGCCAAGCCCGACCGGCAGACCGGTCACGCGGCACTCGATGATCCCCCCGACCGAGTCCTTTGCGTCGATCGCCTTTTGAAGGCCTTTTTCGATGTCTGTCTCGCCGCCGACTTCGAGGATATCTGCTTTTACCTTTATCGCCGCTCCCAACAGCTTTTTGGCGATCACTGCCGCGGCCACCAGTCCTACGGTCAATCGCGCGGAAAAGGAGCCGCCGCCGCGGTAGTCTTCAAAGCCGCCGAACTTCCGATTGGCCACGAAGTCGGCGTGGCCGGGTCTTGGCACAGCACGTTGCTGCTCGTAGTCGGCCGAACGGGTGTTGTTGTTTTCGAACAAGATCGTGATGGGCGCGCCGGTGCTGACGCCGTTGAAGATCCCGCTTTTGAAGATTGGCAGGTCGTCTTCTTTTCTTGGGGTCGTACCTTTTCGGATCCCGCCTTTGCGGCGTTCGAGGTCGGGCAGGAAGTCCCCGACCGGCAAGGGAAGACCGGCGGGGCAGCCGTCGATGTTGACGCCAACGCTTTCGCCGTGGGATTCGCCGAAGATGGTAATGCGGAACAGGCGGCCAAAGGAGTTCATATAGCGGTTGGGTTTACGTGTCCAGCCAATTTTTGCAGATCGCGGTAAAAGTCGGGATAGGATTTATTAACGGCCTGTGCTTCTTCGATGGTGACCGGGCCGGTTGCTTTTAGCGCCGCCACTGCACAGGCCATGGCGATCCGGTGGTCGTGGCGGCTGTGGACGGTGGCGCTCTTTATCGTTCCCCCGCGGATCAGCATCGTATCGCCCACCAGGTCGATCGGGATGCCCATCTTCCCGAATTCTTCCTGCAAGGTTAGCCCGCGGTTGCTTTCTTTGTGCGCCAGGCGGCTCACGCCGGTGATAACGGTCGTGCCTTCGCAATAGGCGGCGAGGGCCACGAGCGGGGGGAACAGGTCGGGGCAGTCGGTTGCGTTAAAACGAAATGCTTTCAGGTGGGCGGGTCCGGCTTCGGGGCCGGCGGATGATCCGGGAGCCGGTCCAACCGTCAGCTCGTTGTCACCGGTTGTCATAGAGGCGTGGCAGTCACAAAGTGCCTGGAGGATCGCCTTATCCGCTTGCGTTGACCAGGTGTCGAGGCCGCGGATGGTGATGGGGCCGGCGATGGCGCCGGCAACGAGCAGGAAAGCGCCACCGCTCCAATCGCCTTCGACGGTATATTCGAGGGGGTCGGGTTTATCTTCATGCAAGCCACTGAAATAAAATGCTTCATAGTCGCGATTCTCCACGTGCCAGCCGAAATGGCGCATGACATGAAGGGTCAGGTCGATGTAGGGGCGGCTTTTTAGTTGACGGACCCGGATCGTGACGTTTTCCGCGCCTGCGGCCTGGAAGGCGAACAGAAGACCTGTCAGGAATTGAGAAGACAGGGAGCCGTCGATCTCGATGTTGCGGGGTTGAAGCGGTCCCTTTATCTCCAGCGGCAGCTTGCCTTTGTTGGAGGTTACGCGGATGCCGAGTTGGGGGAAGATCTCGTCGAAGAAGTCCATGGGGCGGTTCAGCAGGCTGCCTTCGCCGATGACCCGGATGGATTCGCCGCTCAGGGCGATGATGGGGGCGAACATTCGCAGACCCAGACCGCTTTCGCCGCAATTGACGGTAAGTCCGGGTGACGGAGCGGAGGTCCGGGGTGCTGGGGCGACGCCGTTGCTGTGGATGAGCAGCGTGCCGTCGGGCCGCGTTGTGATGGTTGCGCCCAGGTCGCGGATCACGCCAAGCGCTGCCTTGTCGTCATTGGAGTGGCCCGGATGGCGGATTATGGTCCTTCCCTTGCGAAGCAGGGCGGCCGCGCAGGCGCGTTGCATCGAGCTTTTGGAGGCCGGCGCCAGGATGATCCCGTTCAGGGGCGAGGGCTGGATCGTCGTTAGCATGCTCATCGCGCGGATTTATTTGCACGCGTCACGCGACCGGAAATATAGCGCGACGCTCGCAAGGCGTTAATGTTTGTCCTATCGGACGAGCCGCCTCCGGCGGCCAGGATCGATTCGAGCAATTTTTCCAGCTGCGTGACGGGGATCGGCCGGACGACCGCCTGTCCAATCCGGTTCAATAATACGTAGTTCATGTCGTCTTTCACGCGTTTCTTATCCATGCGAAGCAGGTTCATCACTTCCTTCGGATCGAAGGTAGCGAGTGTTGGCAGGCCGTATTTTTTTAGCACGGCGACGACCCGGTCGGTGTCCTTAAAACCGGTGAGCTCTTCCGAGATCATACAGGCCGCCACCATCCCGATCGAGATCGCGTGGCCATGGGGCAGCTCGTAGAGGTTCTCGATGGCGTGACCGAGGGTATGGCCGAAATTCAGCAGCCGCCGGTCTCCCTGTTCGAATTCATCCTTTTCCACGACCGCCGACTTGATAGCCACGTTGCGGCGGATCAGCCGCGCCAGCGCGGTTTTGTCTTTCCGGTATCCCGCGAGCGTATGCTTCTCCAGATCTCTGAACATCGCCGCATCTTTTATCGCCGCGTGTTTTATGATCTCCGCGAAGCCGTTTACCCATTCCGTTGTTGGCAGGGACTTCAGGAGGCCATAGTCATAGAGCAGGAATTGCGGCTGGCGGATGGTGCCCACGAGGTTCTTGTACAAACCCACGTCGATGCCGTTCTTTCCGCCGATACTCGCATCGACCATGGCGAGGATGGAAGCGGGAGCAAAACCAACCGGCAATCCTCGCATGTAGGTCGCCGCCACATAGCCCACGAGGTCTGTCACCACGCCCCCTCCTACCCCGATCAGGAAGGTCCTGCGGTCCGCGCCAAAGGCGATCAATTGTTCGATGATCGAGTCGACGGTAGGCTGGATCTTGTACTGTTCGCCGGCGTCTATCACAATGGTATTCCAGTCCCCGAATTTCTTCTGGTGAGCCGCGAATACGTGCTCGTCCGTGATAACCACCGCGTGATCCTTATCTACTATTTTCCCGAGGAAGGAAAAATCCTTATAATATACTTTATTCATGTCAGGCCCTAGGAGTTCATGATCTTGTTCTGATGGTTGATGGACTCCATATGCACCGCGTCATAATATTTTGTGATGAATTCCTTGCTCAGGTTTAATTTTTCGCCCTTTGCAAATGCCTTTTCGAGGATCGCATTCCAGCGGTTGGTCTGCAGGATCGTGATGTTATTGGATTTTTTGTACTCCCCGATCTGGTCGGCGATCCGCATCCGCTGCCCAAGCAGCTGGATCAGCTCGTCGTCGATATGGTTGATCTGTTCGCGCAATTTCTCCAATGCCGTGATGAAGTCCTGTTCGGTCGTCGTCTCATGACGCCATTTGATGGCCGACAGCAGTTCGGCCAGGCGCTCGGGCGTGATCTGTTGTTTGGCGTCGCTCCATGCCTTGTCGGGGTCGATGTGCGTCTCGATGATCAGTCCGTCCATATCGAGGTCGATCGCCTTTTGGGCCACGTCCAGCAGGATATCGCGTCGGCCGCTGATATGAGAGGGGTCGTTGATCATCATGAGACCCGGCGTCCGCCGTTTCATTTCGATGGCGAGGTGCCACATCGGTGCGTTGCGGTATTCGGTGTTCCCGTAGGAGGAGAAGCCGCGGTGGATCAGGCCGATCTGGCGGATACCGGCTTTGGAGACCCGTTCGACAGCCCCGGTCCATAGTTCAATATCCGGGTTGATGGGATTCTTTATGAGGACCGGCACGTCGACACCGCGCAGGGCGTCGGCCACTTCCTGAACGCTAAAGGGGTTGACCGTAGTGCGGGCGCCGATCCACAGCACGTCGACATCGAAGTGAAGGGCATCCTCCACCTGTTTGCCGGTTGCGACCTCCACCATGACGGGCAGCCCGGTGAGTTGTCTTGCTTTCTGCAGCCATGGCAATCCCTTTGTTCCAACCCCTTCAAAGCTGCCGGGCCGTGTCCGCGGCTTCCAGATCCCGGCGCGCACCATATCGACCATGCCGGTTTTGGCGAGGCGCTCGATCGTTTGAACGGTTTGGTCTTCGGTTTCCGCGCTGCAGGGGCCGGAAATGATCAAAGGGCGTTTGTTCCAGGCAGCCTGGAGAATTTCTTTCGCGCTCTTCGTTGCTGTTGCTTCCATATAAATAAATTAACGTTGAAAAAATCATTGTCCGGGTTGGGGTCGGATGCGCCCAGGTATCCTGTTTTGCTCTCCGCTAAATTTATGCGCACGATTTGGATTTATGCGCATAATTTTGACTGGAAGCTTCCGACACACCACCCGCCCCCTAACGCGAGTCCGCATCGTTCATCTCGCCCCCTCCGCCTCCTAACGCGAGTTCGCATCGTTCATCTCGCCCCCCACCTCTTAACGCGAGTCCGCATCGTTCACCCCGCCTCCTAACGCGAGTTCGCCTCGTTCATCCCGATCCTCGGCCCCCTAACGCGAGTTCGCATCGTTCATCCTGATCCTCCGCCCCTTGAACTTTTTCCCATCGATCGCCTGGATCATCTGATTCGCCGACTTACGGTCGACCTCGATCCAGCTATTCATTTCCTTTATGTCCACGCGACCCAGGACCTCCTTTCTCAAATCGCTCATGTCGAGGATGAATTGTAAAAAACTAGCCTTATAGAACCCATCCTTCGTTCCCAGGTTGACAAATAATTTTGCATAGTCGCCGTCTCCGTTGAATGCCCTTGCTTTTCCCCGACCCTCGCTACGGCCCGGCTCCCGCCGGTCGAAGCCCCGGGCGTCACCCCGAGCGTCCCGCGAGCCATACTCGCGCACGCGTTCCCGCGCATTCAGGTCCTCGGCGTTCTCATAGTATTTCAGGAACCGGTCGAATTCCAGCGCCGCCACCCGCGCCAACACCTCTTCCTTCGTGACACTTTCAAACTTCTCCTTCAGCATCGGGACATAGGTTTCGTAGTCGCCATGGCTGATGTCCGCCTGCAGCAGCCGGTCCATAAAATGAAAGAACTGTTTCCGGCAGACATCTTTACCCGTCGGGATCTCCATCTTGTGGAACGGAGACTGTACCATCCGCTCGATCTGCTTCAGCTTACCGATCTCCCGGCTATGAACGATCGACAGCGATATCCCCGTACTACCCGCTCTGCCCGTCCGGCCGCTGCGGTGCGTATATACTTCCAGGTCGTCGGGCAGTTCGTAGTTGATCACATGGGTGATCTCCTTTACGTCGATCCCCCGCGCCGCTACGTCCGTGGCGATCAGCAGCTGGAGGGTCTTCTCCCTGAACTCTCCCATCACCTTGTCACGCTGCTGCTGGGTCAGGTCACCGTGCAGGGCGTCGATATCGTAACCTTCGCGGGTCAGTTTCTCGGCAATCTCCTGGGCCTCGGCCTTGGTACGGGTGAAAATGATGCCATAGATACCCGGGTTAAAATCGATCAGCCGTTTCAGGGTCTCGTAGCGGTGATGGGCCGCCGTGACATAATACTGGTGATCGATGTTCTTATTGGCGGTGTTGACCTTTCCGACGGTGATCTCCTTTGGCGAGTCCATGTACTTTTTGCTCACCCTCCGGATCTCCGGCGGCATCGTCGCGCTAAAAAGCCAGGTCGCCTCCCGCTGCGGGGTATTCTGCAGGATAAACTCGATGTCATCCTGGAATCCCATGTTCAGCATTTCGTCCGCCTCATCCAGCACCACATATTTGATCTGCTCCAGGTTTATCGCTTTCCGTTCGATCAGGTCGATCAGGCGTCCCGGGGTGGCGACGACGATCTGTACTCCCCGCCGGATATCCCTGATCTGCATGCCGATGGATGTCCCGCCGTATACCGCCACGACATGCATCCCCGGCATGAATTTTTTGAACAGCTCCATTTCGCCCACGATCTGGATACACAATTCGCGGGTCGGACAGACGACCAGTGCCTGCGGGTAGCGCTTTACGGCGTCCACGAGTTGCAGCAAGGGCAGGCCGAATGCCGCCGTCTTGCCGGTACCGGTCTGAGCCAGTCCCACCAGGTCCTTCGTACCGCTCAATAGGACGGGTATGGCCTGTTCCTGGATGGGAGTCGGATTTTTAAAACCCAACGCATCGGTGGCCCGCACTAATTTTTCGTCCAAACCCAGCTCGTCGAATGTCGTCATAAATGCTTCAAAATTTGCGCAAAGGTACGGTTTATAGGGCGTTTTGCCCCTTATTTAATGATCCGCCTGATCTTGTTGGCGTTCTCCATCAGCTCCTGCAAATAGTCATAGTTTTCTTTTTCCAGGCAGCTTTTGAATTTCCTCAACTGCGAGATATGTTCGTTCAGCACATCCAGCACATGGTCGCGGTTTTGTTTGAATATCGGCAGCCACATGGACGGGTTGCTTTTTGCAAGCCGCACGGTACTTTCGAAGCCGCCGCCGGCCAGGTCGAAGATGGCTTCATCCTCTTTCTCCTTTTCGAGTACGGTGTTGGCGAGTGCGAACGACGTGATATGCGAGATATGGCTGATATAAGCGGCGTGCATATCATGGCTGTTGGCGTCCATGTCCACTAAAAGCATTCCGAATTCACGGTACAGGTCTTCCATTACGTTCACCGCCGCCGGGTCGCTTTTTTCTTTCTCGCAGATCACGCACGTGCGGCCGGCGAAGGCGTGATGGACGGCGGCCTCGGGCCCGCTGTATTCCGTTCCCCACATCGGGTGGGTCGCGACAAAGCGACGCCGCATCGGATGGGCTTCCAGGCTTTCACAGAGCGCCTTTTTTGTCGATCCGGCGTCCGCAACGATCTGTTTGTCGGTGACCAGGTCCATGATCTGGCGCATCACCGGCAGGGTCGAGTCGACGGGGATTGCCACATAGATCAGGTCGCTTTTTTTTACCGCTTCCGCCAGCGGCAGGGCTTCGTCGATCAGTCCCAGTTCGAGGGCCTTTGCGAGGGTGCCGTCGGAGCGGCTGACACCGATGATGTTGCGGGCCAATCCCCGATCCTTTAGCGCCAGGCTAAAGCTCCCGCCGATCAATCCCACGCCCACGATCGTTACGGATTGGAACATAACCCCGCCCCCCTGACGCGTTGGATGCTTTCCTGTAATTTTTCTTCGGTGCTGCAAAGGCTCACGCGGATGTAGCCTTCGCCGGCGGGGCCGAAGATCCCGCCGGGAGTGATGAACACCCCTGCATCGTATAGGAGTTTATCGCTCAGTGCGAACCCGTCTTTGTAGGTATCGGGCACCTTTGCCCAGATGAACAGACCGGCCTGGCTCCGATCGAAGGTGCACCGGAGCGATTCCAGCAATGGAAGGACGATGGCGCGTCTTTTTGCATATACGGCGTTGACGCTGTCGTACCAGTCCTTACCCAGGGACAACGCTTTTGCCGCGGCCAGCTGAACCGGCAGGAACATCCCGCTATCCATATTGCTCTTGAACCGCAGGATTTCGTCGATGCGTTGCCGGGCTCCTGACAGGGTCCCGACCCGCCAGCCCGCCATGTTCTGCGATTTGCTCAGCGAGTTCAGCTCGATCACGGTGTCTTTTGCGCCGGGTGTCGCGAGCAGGCTCATGGGATTTTCGTTCAAGATAAAACTATAGGGATTGTCATGGCAGATCAGGATGCCGTGTTTTTTTCCGAAGGCCACGAGTTTCTCAAAGAGCGACCCGTCCGGTAATTTTCCGGTCGGCATGTGCGGGTAGTTGACCCACATCAGTTTGACGCGGCCATGCGTGCCTGCCAGCCGGTCCAGCTCGTCAAAATCCGGCAGCCAGTCATTGTCGCCGCTCAGCGTGTAGTCGATACCGGTACCGCCTGCCAGCTTTACCGCGCTCCGGTAAGTCGGATAACCCGGGTTGGGAAGCAGGGCCGCGTCACCTTCGTCGAGGTAGGTCATACAGATGTGCATGATGCCTTCCTTTGACCCGATGAGCGGCAGGATCTCGGTGTCGGGGTCCAGGTCGACCCGGTACCACTGCCGGTACCAGGCGGCCACCGCCTTACGGAGAATGGGCGAGCCTTTATAGGATTGATAGCCGTGAACATTTGGCCGGGCGCTTTCCTCCTGGAGGGTACGGATCACTTCCGGGTGCGGCGGCTGGTCGGGGCTCCCGATCCCCAGGTTTATGATGTTCTTCCCCTGGCGGTTCAGTTCGTCGATCTCCCGCAGTTTTTTCGAGAAATAGTATTCGCCGATCCCTTCCAGTCGCTTGGATGTATTCATACTGTTCTGCCTTTTTTGTATATGCCGTATATCTTTAGTTCTGCCGTCACCGGTCGCATCGCGTCGATCACCCGTTCGAATTGCCCGAGGTCGTCGAATTCCATGTCCGCGTGAAAGGAGTATTCCCATTCGCTCCCCGGGATCGGGAAGGACTGCAGTTTACTCAGGTTGATGCCGCCGTCCGCGATCTTGGTGAGCACGCGGGCGAGGCTGCCGCGGGAGTGGTCGGTGTGGAAGTTGACGGATGCCTTGTCCGGGTGGGTCTCGACGTGTGCGCTTTCGGGTGGCTGGAGGATAAGAAAGCGGGTGTAGTTGTTCTTCATGGTCTGGATATCCGGCTGGAGGATGTCCAGGCCGAAAAGGCCGGCGGCACGCCGGCCGGCGATGGCGGCGGCATGGCGGTTCCGGTGCTGGGCGAGATTCTTCGCGCTGAGGGCGGTATCCTCCGTCTCCACCAGTTTCCATGCCGGATGACGTTCGAGATAGTCGATACATTGGAGTAAGGCCATGGGATGCGAATGCACTTCCCGGATATCTTCCAGTTTGACGCCCGGGTTTACCATCAGGTGCTGGCCGATGTGCAGGTAGATCTCACCCACGACGCGAAGACTGCTTTGTTGCAGCAGGTTGTAATTCGGCAGGATGCTGCCGGCGATGGAGTTTTCGATCGCCATCACGCCGCCGTTGCTTTTCGCTTTGTCGGCCGCTATCCGGACGACTTCGCGGAAGGTGGCGCAGGGAATGACATGGACGTCCTTGCCAAAAAACTCTTCCGCTGCCACCTGGTGAAAGCTGCCTTCGTACCCCTGGATTGAAACGTTGACCATATGCCCAAAAAAGCAAAAGTCCCGGCTTTTGACCGGGACCTTCTTGTTAATCTAGTTTGTTTAGTTATTCGTTAACAAAAGCAACCCCGGTCTACTGGTAAAGTAGAAGTAAAAATAAAAGTAAAAATACCGGTATGCCTTTGCGTTGATCATGGTTGAGGGTCAAATATAGGTAGTAAACGGCGAATGGCAAATTTTTTTTAGGACGCGGGCGACGAATGAGGTGTCCGGCGGTCAGGTGAGCGGGGCGATCCGTAGTCAGCGAGTGGGTTGACCGGCACTCAGGCGAGCCGGCTGCTGATTTGCTGATCGAGGAGGCGGAAGAGGTGGATTGGCTTGTAAGTCCGCCAGTTGGGAAGGTCTATCAGCTCGACATAGCGGTTGAGTTTTGCTCTCCTGAAGTCGTATTGCGTTTGTTCGGGCATGTTAATACAGACGATCCAGCCGCCGGCGTCGGTAACTTCCTCAAACCACTCTTCATAGTAGTCGCGGTCGCCGCTGTGGAAGTTCAGCACATTTTCGGCGATGAAGATGAATTTCGTGATACCGCTTTCGAAGAATTTATCGGTGACCTCCCGTTTGAGGAACATGATATCGTTCTCTATGGCATCGTTCCATTCCCCGAATAGCTCGATCACGACGTAATGCTCGTCATAGTCCGCCATCAGGACCTTCATATATAAGGTGCGGGAACCGAACTCGTCCCATTGCGGATGGATATAATAGTTATATATGGTCTGCGTGAATTCGAATTCGGAATAGATCCTCCCGTAGAAAGGCGATCGCTCGTCTTCCTCGCTCACATAGATGTGACGCCAGTTGTAGAAGGGTTCTATTTCGTGCATCGTTCGACTTTCTATTTCACCTTTGCGGCCTCCACGGCCTTTTTTACGCTGCCCGCGCTTTGCAGCAGTTGCAGGGCCTTTTCGTAGTCTTTCAGCCCGGTGTTCTCCATCACCATGCGGGTTCCCCGGTCCAGCAGCTTGCTGTTGGTCAGCTGCATGTTCACCATCTTATTGTCTTCGACGCGGCCGATGCGGATCATGACGGCGGTGGAAAGCATGTTCAGGACCAGCTTCTGGGCGGTACCGCTTTTCATCCGGGTGCTGCCCGTGACGAATTCCGGTCCGACGACTACTTCAACCGGGTAATCCGCCGCAGCGGCCACGGGTGAGCCGGGGTTGCAGACGATACAGCCGGTCGGGATATGGCGCAGCCGGCATTGTTCGAGCGCCCCGGAAACATACGGCGTCGTCCCGCTGGCCGCGATCCCCACGACGATATCTTTTGCCGAAACGCCAAAGGGCTGTAGGTCCAGCCAGCCCTGGTTCCGGTCGTCTTCCGCATTTTCCACCGGTTTGCGGATCGCGGTTTCGCCACCCGCGATAATTCCGATGACCAGATCAAAAGGCATACCATAGGTCGGCGGGATCTCGCTGGCATCGAGTATCCCCAGCCGCCCGCTCGTGCCGGCGCCCAGGTAGAAGAGTCGCCCGCCGGCCAGCAGCTTGTCCGTGACCGCCGCCACCAGTTGTTCGATTTGCGGGATGGCGTTTCCCACGGCTTCCGGAACCGTCCGGTCTTCGCGGTTGATGCCGGTCAGGATCTCATGGATACTCATCTTCTCGAGGTCATGATACCGGCTTTCTTCTTCGGTCACCTTTTCTAAATCCATGTGCATGGTTATTTTGAAGCCCGTTTTTGATGGTAGCGGATCAGGCCATCCATTGGTTTTCGCAGGATATTGCCCGGTTCGAATTCGTAGCTCCGGCAGAGTTCCAGAACCACATCTCTGAATCCATAGGCGACACCCCCCACAAAATGGATCGGCAATTTCCAGCTTTCGCGGTACTTACACAAATGCTGAAAGAAAAAATCGTTCAACCCGTCCTCGATGATGTTCTCGATCATATAATGACCGCGGTTCTCCATCAGAAAAAGAGTAAAGGACGCCAGGTAACGATTGGGGAACGGTTTCTTGTATACATTTTCCAGGATCTCCTGCCGGTTGGTAACGTATCTGGCATCGAACTTATATCGAAGGTCTTCGTCAAAGGTATTATAAAGGTAGTATTGCAAGACTTTCCGGCCCAGGTAAGCGCCACTGCCTTCATCCCCCAGGACATAACCAAGCCCGGGACTGTTTTTCGCGATCTTTTTTCCATCGAAGTAACAGGAGAAACTTCCGGTGCCGAGGTTACATGCGATCCCCCTCGACGTGCCGCACAATGCGATCGCAGCCCCCATCAGGTCGTGGGTAACATGGACCCGGGCTCCCGGAAAAGTCTGACGGATAGCCGATTGGACGATCCGCCGGTTGTCGGTACTCATACAGCCTGTCCCGTAGAAGTACACCGCATCCACCGACGCCCGTTTTAGCGACGGCAACAGTTCCCTTTCGAGGACGGCGGCGATACCCGGCCCATCAAGGAAGTAGGGACTGATGCCCTGTGTTTCGACCGACCTTTTCTTTCGATCGGAGATCAGGCACCATTCACATTTTGTAGCGCCGCTGTCGGCTATAAGTGTGGCCATGCCGCAAGTTAAATATGATTGCTTAATTTGCGGCTATGAAAAAGATACAGGTCTGGGTACCCTTATTGTTCGCTATCGTCATGATCGTCGGGATGGTCATCGGCTTCCGGCTACGCGGGAATATCCGCACGAACGGCTTTTTCAAGACCCGCAAATCGTCGACGGTGGAAGAAGTGCTCGACCTGGTCAACAACTTCTACGTGGATTCCGTCTCGACGGACACGCTTGGTGATAATGCCATTACCGGCATGCTGTCGCATCTCGATCCGCATTCCTCCTATATTCCCGTATCCGAAATGGCGGAGATGACCGAGGACCTGCAAGGCAATTTTGAAGGGATCGGGATCGAATTCCAGATCTTCGACGATACGGTCAACGTGATGAACGTGCTTGCGGACGGACCCAGTGACAAGGCGGGGTTGAAGGTCGGGGACAAATTTGTAAAGGTCGGCGACTCGGTTGTAGCGGGCAACGGGATTACGAACGAAAAGATCCGCCGGATGCTCCGCGGGCCGGGGGCCAGCAAGGTGCTGATTACCTTCCTGCGGGCGGGCGATCCCGGCGGGCCGCGGCAAGTCACGATCAGCCGTGGAACGATCCCCCTGCCGTCGGTCGATGTCGCCTATATGGTCAACAAGGAGACCGGCTATATCCACATCAACCGGTTTTCCGAGACGACGCATGCCGAGTTCGCCCAGGCGGTGATGAAATTGCAGCAGCAAGGGCTGCAAAAGCTCGTACTCGATCTGCGGGAGAACGGCGGCGGGGTGTTGCAGGAATCCATCGAGATCGCCGATGATTTTCTTGACGGCGACAAACTCATCGTGTATACGGTCGGCGTGCATTCCCCGCGGGTCGATTACCGGTGCCGGCGGGATGGTCTTTTTGAAAAGGGAAAACTGGTGCTGCTCACGGATGAAGGGACGGCGTCGGCAAGCGAGGTCCTCACTGGCGCGTTGCAGGACTGGGAGCGGGCGACGATCATCGGCAGACGGACCTTTGGAAAAGGGCTGGTACAGCAGCCGTTCCAGCTCACGGACGGGTCCTCGCTGCATCTCACCATTGCGCGCTATTATACGCCCACGGGGCGCAGTATCCAAAAACCCTATGATGGCGCGGGCCGCGAAGACTATAAAGACGAGGTGATGAAACGGTTCCATGACGGCGAAGTCCTGCACGGCGACACGGCGATGCACCATAGCGGACTGGCCTATAAGACACTCGGACCGGAGCGACGGACGGTGTATGGCGGCGGCGGCATTACGCCCGATATCTTTGTAAGTTTTGATACGAGTACGTTTTCGCGCAATATCACCTTATTGTATGTCAACGGCACGCTCAGCCGCTTTATTTACTCCTGGTATATCCAGCACCTGGCATTCTTACAGTCGTTTAAAGGGCCGGCTGATTTTACCGCGCGGTTTCATGATGAGGGAAAAATGTTCGACGCACTGACGCAATATGCAACAAAGGATTCCATCGATCTCCGGTCGATCCCGGATAAAGACAGGAATACCCTTCAGCACCGGTTGAAAGCCGCTCTTGCGCGACAGATCTGGCGTACTGAAGGGTATTTTGAAGTCATCAACAATTACGACCCCGCGTTTGCCAAGGCAATGGAGGTCGTAAGCAAGTAGCCTAGCCTTTGATTTCCTTGTCGAGCAATTCTTTTTTCTCGATCCGGTAGGAGGTGATCAGCCCCAGGCCGCCGCCGATCGCGATGAGGGCGAAATAGATGCTGACATTGGCGCCGTTCGCGTCGGGACTTCCGTCACCATATTTGCTTACATAATGGCCAACGTGATAGAGCACCGTGTTGTCCAACAGATAGGCCACGAACAGACCTAAACCCGCACCGACCAGCAACAAGCCCCATTTAAGGCTGCGGAATGGCGCCGGGCGGGGTTTCTCCGGCTTGAAATGCGGATCCATGCCTTTTTCCACCATCGCCAGCAGTTCCCGGCTACGCATATACCTGGACCCGAAGATTACCGCACAAATGGCCAGGGTCATGATGATCAGCCAAACAATTCCCATTATACCTGCTTCCATACTATTTATTTTTTTGTGTAAAGATTTAGTTATGCCCCTATGACCACGGGTTTTCCGCTCAGGTTACAGGTTGCCCGCCGGAAACGCGGAAATATATTTTGTATATTACTTATGTAACCTATCGGGGCCAAACGATGTCTTATTTGACGTGACACATATGGAACTCACTGATACAGAGATTATTAAAAAGGTCCTGGCGGGCGAGCAAGCGTTGTTTGGCCACCTGGTCCAGCGGTATCAGTCCTATGTATTCACCCTGGTGTTACGTTTTACAGACAACCGGGAGGATGCCGAGGAGATCAGCCAGGACGTATTTGTCAAAGCTTATCGGTCGCTGGCCGACTTTCGGGGGGACGCCAAATTCAGTACGTGGCTTTATACGATCGTCCGCACCAGCTGTATAACGTTCCTGCGGAAGAAGAAGCTGGACACTACGTCGCTGGACAACGAGCGTACCTCCCTGCAGGTCGAAAACCGGGAGTCGGGGTTCTCCGCCAATACGGTCGAACAGAAGTCCAAACATGCGATGGTCAATGCGGCCATCCGGATGTTAAGCCCGGACGACAGCCAGATCCTCACTCTTTTTTATAAGGGCGAGCAATCACTCGAAGAGATCGGCCGGGTCATGGGCCTGGACCCCAATACGGTAAAAGTGAAACTGCACCGGGCGAGGAATCGTCTGAAGGAGAAGATGGAAAAACATTTTAGTTATGCCGTACGGGAATTATATGAGAATTAATTATTTGAACATGAACACAGCAGGCAACATGGAAGAGCGGCTTTGGGATTTTATCGACGGGCTCAGCAGTCCGGCCGAGAAGTCCGCCGTCGAAGCGCTGATCGCCGCAAACCTGGAATGGAAGCGGAAGTACCACGAACTACTGGATATTCATCAGCTCGCGACCGGTTCGGGGCTGGACGAGCCGTCGATGCGGTTTACGCGCAATGTGATGGAGGAGATCGCGCGTTACCACGTGGCGCCCGCGACGAAGACCTATATTAATAAGAACGTGATCCGCGGGATCGGGGCTTTTTTCCTGAGTATGATCGTCGGGTTGATCGTATTCTTTATCGTCCAGGTCGTCTTTTTGCAGCCGAAGACAAGCGGGACTTCGGAGTCGGTACGGGTGCCCGACATAAAGCTTCCCCTTCCGGCGATCGATTTCGGGAAGATATTCGGCAGCCTGCCGGGCATGGCGTTTATGTTTATCACGGTGGTGATGGGCTTGGTCCTGCTGGATCTTTACTTCCAGCGGCGGCGGAACGCGAAAGCTTAACCTATTTGAATTTGCTTTTTAACGCCTGCAGTTTGGCCTGAAAATCGTCTTCCCGCTCCGCCTTGGGCTTTTGCGGTTGCGCTGGCTTCCGTGGTGGCGCTGGCCTCTGCGGCGCCGCTGGCCTTTGCGGCGCCGGCTTCGCCGCCCCTTTCATCGACAGCGAAATCCGTTTCCGGGCGATATCGACCTCCATTACAGTCACCATGACCTTTTGCTGAAGCTTCACCACCGAATTCGGATCGGCGACATAGGTGTTGCTCAGTTGGGAAATATGGACGAGGCCGTCCTGTTTTACGCCGATGTCGACAAAGACGCCGAAGTTGGTGATATTGGTAACGATTCCCGGCACGGTCATCCCGGGTTTGAGATCTTCCATCGACTTGATGGTTTCATCGAAGCGGAATTCTTCGATCGCCTGGCGCGGGTCGCGGCCGGGTTTCTCCAATTCCTTCAAAATATCGTTGATGGTGAATTCGCCAACCGTTTCGGACAGATACTTTTTCCGCTCGACTTTTTTTCTGAGTTCGGGCTGACGGATCAGGTCGGCTACACTACAATGGAGGTCGGCCGCCATTTCCTGCACCACATGATAGCTTTCCGGGTGGACCGCGCTATTGTCGAGCGGGTTGGCGGCAGCGGGGATGCGCAGGAAGCCCGCGGATTGTTCGAACGATTTTGGCCCCATGAGGCTAACCTTCTTTAGCTCGTCGCGGCTGCCGAAGGGACCGTTGTTCAGCCGGTATTCGACGATATTTTTTGCAAGCGTGGCGCTGAGGCCGGAGACGTACGTCAACAGGTGTTTGCTCGCCGTATTGAGATCGACGCCCACATGGTTGACGCAGCTTTCAACGACACGATCCAGCTCCTCTTTTAATTTGGTTTGGTTGACGTCATGTTGATACTGGCCCACGCCGATCGACTTCGGATCGATCTTTACGAGTTCGCTCAGCGGGTCCAGCAGCCGGCGGCCGATGCTCACCGCGCCCCGGACGGTCACATCCTGGTCGGGAAATTCTTCCCGGGCGACGTCGGATGCGGAGTAGATCGAAGCGCCGCTTTCGTTGACCATAAAGATGCTCAGCTTCCGGCCAAAGTCGATCCCCCGGACCAGCTGTTCGGTCTCCCGGCCGGCCGTGCCGTTGCCGACGCCGATGGCTTCGATGTCGTATTTTTCGACCAGCTGGCGGAGGGTGGAGATGCTGGCGGCGGTTTCGTTTTGCGGCGGATGGGGATAAATGGTACTGTTATGAAGGAAATTGCCCTGCGCGTCGAGACAGACGACTTTACAACCGGTCCGAAAGCCCGGGTCGAGGGCCAGCACGCGTTTTGACCCTAGCGGGGACGCCAGCAGCAGTTGGCGAAGGTTCTCCGCAAAGACGCGGATGGCTTCTTCATCAGCTTTGTTCTTGCTCAGCAGCCGAAATTCGTTCTCGATGGAAGATTTCAGAAGGCGGTCAAACGAATCCGCTATCGCCTTCTTCACCTCGGCCGCGCCCGGGCTGCCGCCTTTCAGGAAGATCCGGTCCAGCTCGTCGACGGCGGATTGCCGGTCGATCCCGATGTCCATGACGAGATAGCCTTCCTTTTCGCCGCGGCGGATCGCGAGGATGCGATGGGACGGGCAGGCCGCGAGGGGCTCGCTGAACTCGAAGTAATCCCGGTACTTCTGGGCTTCTTCTTCGGTTTTTTTTGCGGCAATGGCTTTGGAGCTCAGGACGGCGGAAGCGGTAAACAGCTGGCGGACCTTATTCCGGGCCTGTTCGTTTTCCGCGACCCATTCCGCGACGATGTCGCGGGCGCCCTGCAAGGCTTCTTTTGTATCCTTAACTTGATCGGAAACGTATTTTCTTGCTTCTTCTTCGGGATCTCCGCCGGTTTGCTCGAAGATGAATTTCGCCAGTGGTTCCAGGCCTTTTTCAATGGCCGTGGTCGCACGGGTCTTGCGTTTTGGTTTGTAGGGGAGATAGATATCCTCCAGTTCGGTCGCGTCGTAGCAATGGGCGATCCGTTCCTTTAGCTCCGGGGTCAGTTTGCCCAGCCCCTCGATCGTCTTCAGGACGGTCTCTTTCCGTTTGTCCAGTTCGGAAAAATATTTGATCTGCTCGACCACGTCGTTGATCTGCACTTCGTCCAGGTTGCCGGTGGCTTCCTTCCGGTACCGGGCCATGAATGGGATCGTTGCGCCCCCGCTCTGCATGTCATGGATATTGTTGATTTGCCTGAGGCTAAAGTTTAATTTCTCGGCGATCTTTTTGATATACGTGGGTTCCATAAAGGTCATTCTGCGGGCAAATGTAAAGGATCAGCGGAAAGAAAAAATTTTGGGTTATCAACAGGCGATTATATTTGATTTGCTCTAATTTTAACCATGGCGATTTTCTTTACGAACAGATTGATCCAGACTGTATTGTTGGTATCCCTGGTCAGCCTGTCACGGGCGCAGTCTTTTAAGATTACCGTTATCGACCTGTATGGCAACCGCCGCGTTCCGGGAGCGGCCATTCGAGCTGCGATCGGGCTGAGGGAAGGAGACTCCCTCAATCCCCAATCCTTTCAAAAAGAGACGATCCTCTCCCGAATGCGGAAAATCCCTGGCGTAACAGACGCCGCGCTGTCCCCCGTCTGCTGTGATGACCGTGAGAACGGACTGATGATCTATGCCGGAATCTCCGAATCGGCCTCCCAGGTATTCACTTATCGTTCGACATCTTCCGCTGCGTTAAAAGTGCCCGTCGCAATTGAAAAAACCTACACCGCATTCTCTGAAGCGCAGGCCAATGCCATCAGAAATGGGAATGCCGGGGAAGACGATTCCGAAGGGCACGCGCTCATGAAAGACAGCGCGGCAAGGTCCCTGCAATTGAAGTTCATCGGCTATGCCGACCGCTATGAAGACTCCCTCAGAATCGTTCTTCGGCAGTCGGCGCTCGCAGACCAACGTGCTATCGCGGCGGCAGTGATCGCATATGCGGCTGACAAACGTCAGGTGGTGCCTGATCTGCTCGGGGCCATCCATGACAGCGCTGAGGACGTTCGCAACAATGCGGCACGGGCATTGGCCATCATGGCCGGCTGCAGGAATTTTCATCCGGCGCTGATCATTCCATTCGAACCTTTTATAGACATGATCAAGTCCCTCGTATGGACAGACCGTAACAAGGGTTGCATGGTCCTCCTGCAGCAGGTGATGAATGATCCCGCGCCCGCCGAGATCAGCGCACTGAAGCGAGAGGCCATTCCCGAACTGGCCGAAATGGCGGCCTGGAAGGACAGAAGTCATGCCGGTACGGCGTGGTTTATCCTTGGCCGGATAGCGGGCAGGCCGGATAAAGAAGTGGCCGATGCCTTCCATTCCGACGCCAGGGATAGCTACCTGTCGGGAATGCTCGCCGCGGTCAAAAAATAGTACCTTCGCGTCAACCGGCGGATACTGCCGGATCTTATATGGACATCAGAAATAATATTCTCGAAACAATCGGTCATACTCCGCTTATCCGGCTCAACAAACTAACCAGGGATCTCCCGTGTACGGTACTGGCCAAGGTGGAGTATTTCAATCCCGGGAATTCCGCAAAGGACCGGATGGCCGTCAAGATGGTCGAGGTGGCTGAAAAGGAAGGGAAGTTAAAACCCGGCGGAACGATCATCGAGTGCACGTCCGGAAATACGGGAATGGGGCTCGCGCTGGCAGGCGTGGTGAAGGGATACAAGTGCATATTTACGACCACCGACAAACAATCCAAGGAAAAGATCGATATCCTCAAGGCGCTCGGGGCGGAAGTCATTGTGTGTCCGACGAATGTCGAGCCGGAGGACCCGCGCTCCTATTATTCGATTGCGCGGCGGCTGGCCAAAGAGATCCCCAATTCCTTTCATGCCAATCAATATGACAACCTCGCCAACCGGGACGCGCATTACGAGACGACCGGCCCGGAGATCTGGCAACAGACCGACGGGAAGGTGACCCATCTTGTCGTCGCCACGGGCACCGGCGGTACGGTCACGGGTACCGCGATGTTCCTAAAGGAAAAGAACCCCAGGATCCAGGTGTGGGCGATGGACCCGTTCGGGTCGCTGCTCACGAAGTATTTCCGGACCGGGAAGATCGACATGAACCAGGTGCATCCCTATGTTACGGAGGGGATCGGGGAGGATTTTGTGCCGAAGAACTATGACATGCGGGTGGTGGATGTCTTTGAGCAGGTGACGGACAAAGATGCGGCGTTGATGGCCAGGCGGATAGCGCGGGAGGAGGGATTGTTCTGCGGCTACAGCGCCGGCACGGCCGTTCAGGGATTGATGCAGCTCAAGGACCTGTTGAAAAAGGACGATCTCGTCGTGGTGATCCTACACGATCACGGCAGCCGGTATGTAGGAAAGATCTACAACGACCAGTGGATGATGGAGCGAGGGTTTATGGATGTCAAGACGTTCAAGGATATTGTCGCCAGTCGCGGCGGCGCCAAGCGGCTGATCACGGCCGGGGTAGATCAAACAGTTACCGAGGCCTTTGAGCTCATGCAGAAATATCATATCGACAACCTGCCGGTGGTCCGGGAAGGGGAAGTGGTCGGGGCGATCAGCGAAAGCGGGTTGTTCTCGCGGATGATGACGGGGACGCCCGATTTGAAGGGCAAGAAGATTGCCGAGGTGATCGAGAAGCCATATCCGGTTGTCGGGTTCGATACCCCCCTCGAGCGGCTCAGCAGTTTGATCAACCGGGAAAATGGCGCGGTTTTAGGTAAGGATGACAGCGGCAATTATCATATCGTAACCAAGTACGATGTCATCCAGGCGCTTGGAGCGTGATTATCGTAGTATTCCTATCGGCGCGGTCGAAAAAGTCCGTGTTCAAGGGGCGGCATATACGATGCCGTTAGTAATTCGTGAACCGGAAAAACAGGGCAAAACCTCTCTTGGCCATGCAGTTTTAACAAATTATTTTTGGTTTAGAAGTTGATTGGTATCATATCAATCACCCAATATCCCAGGAAAGCCGAAACCTTATCAAGGCTCCGATATCCGTAGTAAAACCGTATTCGATATCCAAAGAAATTCCAATATCAAGTCCAATATCAGTCAACTTCTACTTTTTTCTACCGCAAGGCCCTAATCCATATTCCAGTTTTGTTGAAGAACCTGTTGATCTCCAAACCCTCCTGCTAAGCTGAAACGCACCACATCTTGGCAGGGGGCTTTCCCGCTCGCTGAAAAACGCGATCTTTGACTCATGCAGTTCATCGATCCGCTCAGCATTCCATCCGGCGAACAAAACAAACCGTCGCGGAAAAAACCCATCTTCCCCGTCAACGATGCGCTGCGCGGTTATCTCAAGAATCATGGGCGGGAAGTGCGATTGCCCGTGGCATATCGCGACTTGCAGCAACAGATCACCTATACGGTTCCCTTAAAGGACAAGAACCAGCAGGACACGCTCTGGGAATCGGTCCTTTACGATATGCGGCACTGGGATTTTATCCGCGAGGGGCTTGTGCAGATGTACGCCATCCTGAAGACCGAGGGTGATCTCAGCTATACCAAGCATCTCGACGTCGCGCGGATCGACTATTGCATTTTTGCCAACTCCAACCCCTTCCGCATCCGCATCGTCAACAAATTCAACGACAACTACGACCACTACTATATCAAGCAGGCCGATGCGTCGCGCATCTATGGCCTCGAGCTCGAGCACCTCCTCTCCCCCAACCGCATAACGTATTTCACGCATCTCAATACGCTGGTCGAGGAACATATCCCCGGTATTCCCGGGGACTTGTTCATCAAAAACTTTCTCCACGACACACAGACCAACAAGATCCGGCTCTCCAAGGAGTTTGTCAAGTTCAACGAACGATGTTTTGTGCGGCTGCTCGGCGATATGCGGGCGTATAATTTTGTAGTCGATATTACCCCGGATATCGAGGACTATCAATACCGCATCCGGGCCATCGACTTCGACCAGCAGTCCTATGAGGGTCGAAAAAGCCTGTATATCCCCCAGTTCTTCAAGGAAAACCGCGCGTTTGTCGAGCTGTGCCTCCAGCATCTCAACAAGGATTCGATCGAACAGTATCAGACGGAGGAACGGACGATGATGGCGTTCCGGGTGGCGTCCTCCCGGTTCCGGCTGATGGAACTCCTCAATATCATGTCCCGAAACCACGGGATCTCCACCCCCGAGAAGCTCGCGCAGCTAAAGTCCGAATTGGCGGAAACCTTTAAGAATCCGGCGTTCCTCAAGTGCCGGTCGATGGGGCAGGTCGTCAAACGACAGCTAAAACAGACGCTGCAAAAGAATCTGGCGCTCCTCCAGAAAAACCTCAGCAAATTCGAAGATTAGGGTGTTGTGCCTTATCTTCGCGGCGCAATGAGTAAATACAAATCCGGAGTGCTGTTCGGCGATGAGTTGGAAGCGCTTTACAAAGATGCCAAAGACAACGAATTCGCGCTTCCCGCCGTCAATGTGATCGGGACCAACACGATCAATGCCGTCCTCGAAACGGCGGCCAAAGTCAATTCTCCCGTCATCATCCAGTTCTCCAACGGCGGCGCCCAGTTTATCGCCGGAAAGGGGATGCCCAACGACAAATTGCAGGGAAATATCTCCGGCGGTATCTCCGGAGCGCTGCACATCCACAACGTAGCCAGGTACTATGGGGTTCCGGTGGTCCTGCATACGGACCATGCCGCCAAGAAATGGCTTCCCTGGGTGAGCGGGTTGATCGATGCCGGTGAACAGTTTTATAGGGAGAAGAGCCAGCCCCTGTTCAGCTCGCATATGCTCGACCTTTCCGAAGAGCCCATCGAGGAAAATATCCATACGTCCGTCGAATTTTACAAACGCATGGAGCCCCTCGGCATGGCCATCGAGATCGAACTCGGCGTCACCGGTGGCGAGGAGGATGGGGTCGACAACAGCGGGGTGGAAAATCACAAGCTGTATACCCAACCCGAGGATGTCGCCTATGCCTATACCGAGCTCAGCAAGGTGGGCCGGCTGTTCAGCATCGCTGCCGCCTTCGGAAATGTTCATGGTGTCTACAGTCCCGGCAATGTCGAATTACGGCCCGTCATTTTGAAGAACAGCCAGGATCATATCACGACGACACTCAAGACCGCGGAGAAGCCGGTATATTTCGTTTTTCATGGCGGCAGCGGCAGCCCACAGCACCAGATCCGCGAGGCGATCGGGTATGGCGCGATCAAGATGAATATCGATACCGATCTGCAATGGGCGTTCTGGGATGGGGTAAAAGGGTACTATCAAAAGAACGAAGGGTACCTGCAAGGTCAGCTCGGCAATCCCGAAGGTCCGGCCAAGCCCAACAAGAAATATTATGACCCGCGGGTCTGGCTCCGGAAGGCGGAAGAAACCTTTGTCAAACGCCTTGAAATCGCGTTCGAAGACCTGAATTGCGTCAACCGGAATGCGTAGATCCCCGGCGGTTCGCCGGTGAAGCCCCGTTGTCTTTTTATCTGATCAGCTCGACCGTGCCCTTGAGCAGGTATGTCTCGCCCGTAAAACATTCGATCTCCAGGTAATAAACATATGTTCCCATCGGCATGGGCCGGCCATTCCATGTTCCGTCCCATCCCAGCGTTTCCGAGCCTAAAGCGACGTCCGCCACGGAATAAAGGGATTGGCCCCAGCGTGAAAACACCTGGAAATGCTTTATGGATTTGACCGCACGGCCGAGTGGCCGGAACAGATCGTTTCGCCCGTCGTGATTCGGGGTAAACGCATTGGGGACATGAACGGAAGCCTCGGAACAGGTGATCCTTACCAGGACCGTATCGGAAGCTGTACACCCGTTCGCATTCGTCACCAGGATCGTGTACCTCGTCGGATCGTTCGGCGTGCATACGGGAGAAGCACAGTCCGTGCAGCTCAGGTATTGGGGCGGCGACCAGTTCCAGGATACCACATCGTCGCTGGCGTTAGCCATCAACTGGATTTCGCTGCCGGCCGGGACGCTGATAACCGGAAGTGAATGAATGATCGGCAACGGGTTTACCGTAACCGTGATGACCGCCGTATCGGTGATGCAGCCATAGCGATCCGTGGCGAGGATCCGGTATTCGGTGGTACTGTCCGGTTTGGCCATCGCTTCTCCCGCCTGAACGTCGCCCAGGCCGCTCGCCGGCAGCCATTGGTATGTCGCCGCTCCTTGCACCTGGATGGCAACGCTGTCACCGGCGCAGATGGCAGGTTCCGGGACCTTCAGCGCCAGGGGAGGAACGATAAATATGGTGTCCGTCGCCCGGGCGATGCAGCCGGCCGGCGAACTCACCTGCACTTGCGCCAGGTAGGTCGCACGAGCGGTATAATCAAAGCTCGTATCCGCGGCCGTCGCGGTGTCAGCCGCATTTCCGGTGCCGAAATTCCAACGATAAGACAGCGGTTCGCCCAGGCTGTCCGCCACGAGGCTGTAAACACCGGAAGAAAAACTGACCGTCCCTGTATCGCATAGCCTGCGGTAGGGATCTGCCCGCACACGGAGTGTATCCATGACAAGCCTTCCATTCAGCTGGAAACTCGCCTGACAGCCGGTGGTGTCGCTCAGCAGCAAGACAGGCGAATAAATGCCCGGCTGCGAATACGTGTGGACAGCGAAGGTATCCGCCGTTACCAGCACCGTGCCGTCGCCGAAATCCCAGGTATAGCCGCTCGCATTGGTGGCGGTGCTATGCAGCGTGTCCAACGCCGGGATACATGCCTGCATAAGGCTGGAATGCAGCGTCCCGAAAGGCCCTTTGATCAACACTTGCCCGAAGAAGATAACCGAGTCGTTCCCCGGACCATATGCGGTAAGACTAACCGTATAAATGCCCGGCAGCACATACGTGTGGCTGGGGTTGGGGATCGTCGAAAAAGAGCTATCGCCGAAATTCCAGATCATTCTTACCGCATTAAAGGTGTTGCTGGCAAAAGCGACCGCAGCCGGCGGACAACTCGAATTACCGAGATACTGCGTAGAGTAGGTGAACGAAGCAGTCACCTTGGCGACGATCACGACCTGGGTCACCGTGTCCGGGCAGCCCCCGGAAGGCCCCGGCAAGGCGATGAGCCGGACCGTATCCTCCGGAATAACGGCATAAATATGGGTGAGCGAGTCCGGCGCCGATGAGCTGGATCCGTCGCTATAAAAATACCATTGATAGGTCGTACCCGCGGCGCCGACCGATTGGTTGTAGAAGGTGACGGGTTGGCCCGGAACGATATTGAACGGACTCCAGGAGAAGGCTGCTTTCGGTCCTTCAATATCCAATTGTCCTCCCGCCGGAAGATTCACCGTACTGGAGCAGCCGGCGGAATCGACGACCGTCAGCGTGGGATGGTAGGTACCCGGCAACGCGTAAGCATGCATGACCGTGTCACCGGTTGTACGGACAACCGATATGCTATCGCCGAAATTCCAGGTCCAGGAGACGATGGGCACGCCGAATGAGCCGGATGAATGATCCGTGAAGGTGAGCGGAAGTTTGTCGAAGCAGATTTTTGTCCCGTTCACCGAGAAGGCCGCCTGCGGCCCGGTTATCCGAACCGGAATAAAGTTGGAAGTGTCCTGGCAGCCGTAAATTTTCGATTGGATGATCGCCCGGATGCTGTCTTCGCCGGGTCGCAGGTTGGTCAGCCCGGTCGAATCGCCGGTCTTGAAGCCCCTGTTGTTTTGCTGGTAGCTGCTATCCCCATATTGCCATTCTATCATGTCATAGAAGTTACCTCCGGGTCCGTCCAACACCCGGTAATTCGTGTCGAGGTTCGACAAGAGTACAGGTAGCGGCCCGCTGCTGCAGATCACGGTATCCGGCGAGCTCAACAGGGGCTGCTGTTTCTTCAGCACATAAATGGTAATCGGACCGCTGCTTTGCACGCAAGGCGGAAAAGTCGCCGTAATGGAAGCCGTATACACCCCGGATGCCGGATAGGTATGTGTTCGCTGCGGCAAGTAAACATAATCCGTATCGCTTGGTGAGCCGTCACCCCAGTTCCAGATATACTCCGTGCCACCCGACGCCGTATCGGCAAGGGTGACGGTAGCGCGGTCCCCCACGCAGGTATAGGTCGGTGCACCGCCGGGCGCGGGGCTGTTGACGAGCGTTCGCGTGATCACGGCCGTATCGCTTGCACAACCCGGACTCGAAGCGATCAGGGTCATCGTATAGGTCTGAGGCGTGCCATAAGTATAATAGTGCACAAGCGCGTTGTTGACGCCCGAATTCCCGTCACCGTAGATCCAGTAATACTGCGCGGCGCTGTTGGATAGATTGGTAAACTGTTCATCCAGGATCTGCATGCAAGGCGCAGAGTCCAGGGCCGTGAACGCCGCATGAGGCTTGGGATACACATTCACCGTATCCGGACCGGCCGTCCCGGCGCAGCCGCTGGCCGTCGTAAAGTTCAGCGTAACCAGGTACATGCCCGGAACCGTATACGTATGGCTGGGGTTTGCCGCCGTCGAAGTGGTGCCGTCACCAAAGGACCAGCCGTAACTCGTCATCGTTTGGCCGGTTAATACCGCGGGGTTGACGGTAACATCCGCACAAATGACCGCGGAAGGAGCGAGACTTTCATTAAGCCCGATCAGGGCAGTGGCATCGCTCGGCAGGATCTGCTGGCTAACCGAAGCGCTGCAACCGCCGGCATTGGTCACCGTCAGCGAGGTGGTATACGGCTGATCGGCCAGGAAGGTAAAACTTGGGTTTTGGAGGGTCGACGTGTCTCCCGGCTTGCCGGTGAAATTCCAAAGCCATTTGACATCGCCGCTAACCGTATCGCTAAACTGGACGAGTGCCGGTGCCTGGCAAACGGCGGTCTTCACGAAGGCAAATCCAGGGATCACCGGGACGGGGTCGATCGTAACCGCTTGCGAAACGCTCGCCGGGCATTGCCCAAAGCTATCGCTCAGGCTGACGGTATAGGTACCTGGCGTAAGATAGGTATGACTGACCGTTGAGCCGCTGGCCACCGCACCATCGCCGAATGACCACTGGGCCTGACCGCTCGGCGCAGGAGTGCTCTGATCCTGAAAACTCAGGACGGATCCCGCGCAATTGGCGGCGCTGTTTATAGAAAAGGCCGGGTTAAACCGGGCGACATTGACATAGTTATTTCGGACCAGCGTGTTACTGCAGCCTTGTGCGCTGGTTACCGTCAATTGAACCGTGTAGGCGCCGCTCGCGGAGTAGACATGCGAAGGATTCGGGGCGGTGCTGGTTTGTCCGTCGCCAAAATCCCACGAATACGCTAACGGGCCTGCGCCCGTGGAGTTGTTTTGGAAAATCGCGGCGTCCGTGACCTTGCAAAGCGCGGTCGACAATGCCGTAAATGCGGCGACAGGGGTTGGGATCACCGTGACCGCGTTCCCCTGTTGAGCGGTGCTACTACAGCCGAAACTATTCGTAACCGTCAGGCCCGGCGTAAAAACACCCGACGCCGTATAAGGGTGACTGGCGGAAGCACCGGCGCCATTCATGGTTTGACCATCCCCGAAGTCCCAAAAATAGTTGGCGATGGAGCCGTCCCCGGGTTGGGATGTACTGTTGAAAGCCACGTTCAGCGGCTGGCAACCCGTGGGATTGGAAACGGAAAAGGTGACTACCGGGTTCTTGTATACGGTAATAAGGGTGGAATGGGTGGAGACGACCCCGCCGTCGCTAACCGTAAGCGTAACTGTATAGGTTTGAGCGGTATAATAGACGGCCGCGACGGGAAGGGACGGGTTTCCGGTGGTGATCGAATTACCGTTACCGAATTGCCAGGTGTAGGTGGCCCCGGGTGAAGCACCCGTGGTCGTATTGGTGAAGGACACGGTCAGGGGTGAACACCCCCCGGTTTTGTCCGCCGTAAAGCCGGCATTCAGCTGTGCCTCAGCCTTTCCCGTCGCAGCAAACCCGGCAAACAGGAACACGGATTTGCAATACGATCGGAATACGCGCATACGGGCGTGGTGGTTTAAGGATATTGAATACGTATAACGGATAAATCAATAGATTATTGGAATCCCGGCGCCTCCGGGCCTCGTCCTGCCGGGATTTTTTTATGTTACCCCCCCATCCTAACTTGCACGCTAATTAAAGTGAACTGCCATGGCCTCCAAGAAGATCATCGATTTGCTCGGCGAAAAAGCTTCTTTCCTTTTAGACCACCAGCCCGTCATCGATAAATCGACCATCAGCGCTTTTCCTTCGCCGAATCATGTGGAGGAGATCTGGGTCAACTCCGGTCGCAACAACCACGTATTGCGGAGTCTCCAGACGATGATCAGTCATGGCAGGCTGGCCGACACCGGTTATTTGTCGATCTTCCCGGTCGACCAGGGGGTGGAGCACAGCGGCGGCGCGTCGTTCGCCGCCAACCCCATGTATTTCGATCCGGAGAATATCATCAGGCTCGCGGTCGAAGCGGGTTGTAATGCCGTGGCGTCGACCTTTGGGGTCCTCGATATCATGTCGCGGAAATATGCGCACCGGATCCCCTTTGTCGTCAAGATCAACCACAATGAATTCCTCAGCCTGCCCAACCGGTATGACCAAACGATGTTTGGGACGGTCAAGACCGCCTGGAATATGGGTGCGGTGGCGGTCGGGGCGACGGTGTACTGGGGGAGTGCGGAAAGCGACCGGCAGCTAAAGGAAGTGGCCGAGGCGTTTGAAGTGGCGCATGAGCTCGGCATGGCAACGATCCTGTGGTGTTATACACGGAATGCGGGCTTCAAGGTGGATGGGGTGGATTATCATACGTCGGCCGATCTGACCGGGCAGGCCAATCACCTGGGCGTGACGTTGCGGGCCGATATCATCAAACAGAAATTACCGACGAATAATGGCGGTTACCTGGCGACGAAGCATGGCAAGACATCGCCGCTTGTCTATTCGAAGCTGACGCATCCGGACAATCACCCGATCGATCTCACGCGCTATCAGCTCATCAATTGCTATAACGGGCGGGTCGGACTGATCAATAGCGGCGGGGAGAGCAAGGGAGCGTCGGATCTGGCGGATGCGGTGTTCACCGCGGTGGTGAACAAGCGAGCCGGGGGCATGGGGTTGATCCTTGGGCGCAAGGCGTTCCAGCGGCCGTTCAAAGAGGGGGTGGAGATGATCAACACGATACAGGATGTGTATCTGGATAAGGAGATTACGATTGCGTAGGGGGTGAATTGTGGAATTTGGGTGTCAGGGCGTCTTTGTCTAACGATGAAGACGCCTTTGTTCATTTTGTGCATGCTCATAGCGAGCTGTCATTCGCGGATGCGGTATCCAAAGGGAGGGTATCCGTATGCGGAACAATTGAGCGGGAAGGACACTGAGTTTTATCGAATTCCGCTGCGAAATAAAGAATCTCGCCGGGACTCGATGTGGGATGCCCTCTCTTATCAAGATTGGCGATCGACTGATGAACCCAACCTTAGCTTTCGCCCCATGCCGGCCGATGTATTTCGATTCGTTTATGGTGAGTCGCTGGACCCGACGATCTATATCATTCGCTTGATGCCAACGCAGATGATCATCCGTATCGGCGCTCCAACGGAATTCTATCCCTACCAACCGGACACGAATGTTTTGGACCCGCTGGAGCGACGGCTGGAAAGAATCCTGGAGTACAATTATCCGATCGAAGATACAAGCGTGCACCATTCTCCGCGGAGGCGGCATTTTCTGGATTCCATGGGGCGGATTTATCCGCAGCTTTACAGTCCGGCGTACTATATGTCTGTTCGCAAAAAAGAATATCCACACGACAAGCCGTGGTATCGCTTTACAATGAGAACGATTCCGTTGAAGCGCGGCGAATTTGAACACTTCGTGGATCTCATCAATAAATCCGGATATTGGCGGCTACCCATTCATCTCCCGTCCGAAGATGTCATGGACGGCTCGGGATATTCGCTGGAAGCCAATACGGCCGAGCAATATAATTTTGTCGGCACCGGCGGCATTTGCCAAGATACGGGACGCCCTTTCGCGAAGGCTTGTCAGGCGCTGGTCGATTTTGCCGGATTGCGGCAGAAGATATACCTTGTGGGGACCTACAGCCTCAAGGTTGACACTGTCCAATTTCAAGACGTCAAACACGAACAAAAAAAACACCATCCTAGAAGGCTTCGCCCAAACTAAAATAAAGCGCCCAGTAACCTTTACTCGCCGCGAAGTCCGTTCCGAAATTCGTTCCCGAGTGTTTGTTGAATTTTATGCGAAGACCTGCGCCGGCGGCGGCATGGAGGTAGGCGAAATTGTTGGTGCGCGGTTCGGTGACGGAATTCATGTTGGCGAATACGACGAATCCCAACAGTTGGTCGGGCGTGATGGAGCGGCGATACTCCGCTTCGAAGTCCCAGAGGGTATAACCGGTGTAGCGGCTGGGATAGAAGCCGCGGCCGCTGCGCTGGTTGGCATCCCAGGTGATGGCGGGCAGGTCGAGGTAGGGCGAATGTGAGCCCATCGTGGTCCAGAGATAGGACCAGAAGGCGAGGACGTTCCAGGTGTCGGGATCGAAGCTGATATATTTTCGCGCGTCGACGTAGAGGGAATACCAGTTGTCGTCGCTGCCGAGAAATTTCGGGTTGACGCGCGCGACGATGTTGTAAAACCAGCCGGGGAGCGGATTCAAAGCGTTATTCCGGCTGTCATACAGCAGGTTGAGCGTAAGGCCCGATGAAAAAGAATTCCGATGACTCGAGGTGCCGTATGAGTAACCGGTAAACTTTGTCAGGTCCAACGTATCGATATCGGGATGGATGTTGATGTGATAATCGAGGTCATAACCGATCCCGGCGAACAGAAAGGGCCTTTTGCCGATCCGCTTCAGGGCGTTCTGATAAAAACGGATATAGGTATAGCGAACCAACTCCTTGTTGCTTGGCGCGGTGTGGCCGCCGAGACCCCACGTGTATTGCGGAAAATAGGTCAGGCGGTAGTCCCCGCTATAATTCCAGCGGTTCTCCGGCGACCAGATATTGGAGCGGAACGGGAGGTTCCATTCCCCTTTCAGGTTGGTGCTCGGAGAAAAGGTCACGTTGGAAAGAAAGGTCGTCTTCGGATTACCCAACTCGAACGCGGCGTTTGTCGCAGTGATCAGGGCTTGACCGCCGCCCGGCACGGAACTACCCAGCGGAATGATCGAGTAATAGACCCGCCGGCCCTGGACCTTCGGCGGCTTTTTGATGTGGATATGGGTCAGGTGGAGGGCAACGCCGATGATATCCCGCAAGCCCGTCGTATCATCTACCAGTTTGTCGGGTGGGACGAGGGTTCCGGTAGGGTTCTGGGCAAGCACATCCATCGAGCACAGGCAGCACAATAAGACTGCAAAAAAACTCCGCATAGGTATATGAATACCAATATTGTGCTACATTTCCGTCATGAAAATCACCTTTGCCGGCCGCCCCAAAGCGGTGTTTCAAGTGTTGGGATGTTGCTTTTTCGCTACAGTTTCGATCGGCGCCCGGGCGCAGACTGCGCATGTGGTCGTGATGACGGATAGCGCAAAGCTCTCTTTGCGCGGGCTGAGTGTCGTCGACGATAAGACAGTCTGGGTTAGCGGCAGTGGCGGCACGGTCGGGAAGTCGCTCGACGGCGGCAAGACCTGGAAATGGATGACCGTTCCCGGCTATGAGAAGCGGGATTTCCGGGATATCGAGGCGTTTGATGCGAAAACGGCCGTCATTATGGCGATCGCGGAGCCGGCGGATATTTTGAAAACGACGGATGGCGGCAAGACGTGGAAGCTGATGTACGACAACAAGACGCCGGGCATGTTCCTCGATGCCATGGAATTCAAGAACAGCACCAGCGGGATCGTGGTCGGCGATCCGGTCGACGGGCATTTTTTCCTTGCGCAAAGTTTTGACGGCGGCGATAGCTGGCACGATGTCCCCGAACGGGCATTGCCAAAGGCCGACTCGGGGGAAGGATGTTTTGCGTCCAGCGGGACCAATATCCGGAACCTCAAGAGCGGCAAGGCCTGTTTTGTCAGCGGCGGCCCGAGGTCGCGGCTCTTCTTTGGCGACACGGCGATCGACCTGCCTATCCTGCAGGGCAAGACCACTACCGGCGCGAATTCGGTGGCGGTGAAAGACGGCGATACGCACCACGGCGGGCAGCATCTGATCGTGGTCGGCGGCGATTTTGCGCGGGACACGCTCCGGGAAAAGAATTGTTTTCTGACCGATGACGGGGGCAAGACCTGGGTCGCGCCGTCCACGTCGCCGCACGGGTATCGGAGCTGTGTGGAGTTTATCGGCGGGGATATGGTGCTGAGTTGCGGGACGTCGGGAGTGGATATTTCGTTTGACAACGGGATGAACTGGACACTCCTTACGACGACCGGCTTCCATGTTTGCCGGAAGGCGAAGAACGGGAAGGCCGTCTATCTCGCGGGCGGCCATGGGCGGATCGCGCGGTTGGATTTCGATTAGTCGCGTGAATCCGGATTAGCCCGGGCGACTAATTCAAGCCCCGGAAGTCCACGGGCACCAGCTTGCTCACCCCCGGCTCCTGCATCGTCACGCCGTAGATCACGTCGACGGTGCTCATCGTCATCTTGTTGTGGGTAACGATGATAAACTGGGAGTTCTCGCTGAACTGGCGGATCATGTTGGTGAATTTGCCCACATTGGCGTCATCCAGCGGCGCGTCGACCTCATCGAGGATACAGAACGGCGCCGGTTTGATCAGATAGATGGAAAACAGCAACGCCGTAGCCGTCAGGGTCTTCTCCCCGCCGCTCAGCTGGCTGATGGAGGAGGGCCGTTTGCCCTTTGGCTTGGCGATGATGTCGATACCGGTCTCGGCGAGGTTCTCCGGATTCTCCAAAATCAAATCCGCCGTGTCTTCTTCCGTGAAGAGGGCCTTGAATACCCGCTGGAAGTTCTCCCGCACGCGATTAAACGTATCCAGAAACTGCTGGTTTGCCGTCGCCTCCACTTCCTGGATGGTCTGGAGCAGGCTGTCCTTGGCGCTGACGAGGTCGTTTTTCTGCTCCAGGATAAACTCATACCGCTTTTTCATTTCCTGGAAGGCTTCGATCGCGGTGGGGTTGACTTCCCCGAGGTTCTCCAATCGCTTCTTCATCCGGTCCGACTTCTCCTGCAGCTCTTCGGTCGGCGTGTCGCCGGTGCGCGGCTGGTCGATGATGTCGTCGAGGTCGATGCGAAATTCGACGCTCAGGCGCTCTTTCATCCCCGCGAGTTGCAGTTTCAGTTCGTTCAGGCGATCTTTGATACTGCTCAGCACGTGTTCGATCTGCTCCTTTTCCTTGACCTTGTGGCGCAGCTCGCTCTCTTTTTCACCCAGGGCGTTGCGCAGGTTATAGTAGGCCTGGTCCGCTTCGTTGAGGCGGCGTTCCTCTTCGTCCTTTTTCCTCAGGAGACCAACGAGGACTTCTTCCGAGCGGGTCAGCAGGTCGGCGCTTTCGGCGATACTTTCGAGGGTCTGTTTAAGCTGGGAGGCGTTGACTTCGATCTGCTCGCGAAGGTCGTTCAATTGGCGGCTTTTGAACTCCAGCTCTTGTTTCAGGCTATTGATCCGGCTATGATGCCGGGTCAGCTGGAGGTTGAATTCGTTAAAGCTCGCCGAGGCGCTGTTGTAGGCCAGTTCGGCGCCCCGGTAGTCGGCCTCTGCCAACTGGGTTTTTTCTTTTAGCTCCCCGACGATCCGTACCAGTTCCGACCAGGCGTTCCGGGTTTCTTCGATGCCCGCGATGGTTTCTTCGAGGTTTAGTTGCAGTTCTTCGAGCCGGCCCAGCGAGGAGTGCTGGAGGCCGTGCAGGTTTTCGATCTTGTTCTGGAGTGAGAACACGAGGTTGGTCAGCCGGTTGACATCCTCCTGGGTTTGGCGGATCGCCTGCTCTTTCAGCTGTTCGTTATAGCCGATCACTTCGTCATGTTTCTCCTGGATGGAGGCTTTCAGTTTGCCCACGACGGTCTGCTGGCGGCGGATCTCCTCCTGGAGTTTTTCCATGTTTTTGGCCCGGCCGATCTTTTTGCCTTCAAAGAGACCGACGCTCCCGCCCGTCAGCGAGTATTTCCCTTTTACGAATTTGCCGGTTTTTTCGAGCACGACGGAGCCGTTGCTGTGTTCCAGGGCCTGTTCGTCCGCGGCGATGAACACATTCCCCAGCAGGTGTTCGGCCAGTTTCCGGTAGTTGTCGTCGACCTCGATGACCTGCATGGCGGGGATCAGGCCCTCATGGGTGTGGGCGAAATGTTCTGCCTGCGCGTCGATCTTATCGAGCAGGAAGAAGTTGGCTTTTCCTTTTTTGTTGTTATCCAGCAGGTGGACCGCCTGCATGCCTTCGTGCAGGTTGGCCACGACGTAGTAGTTCAGATACGGCTCCAGAACGTTCTCCACGGCAGCGCGGTATTCTTCCTTCACATAGATGATGTCCGAGAGGATCGGCGCGTGGTGGTTCCAGTTCGGGTTCTTGTGCAGGAATTTTATGCTCTCGGGGTAGCCTTCCATGCTATCGATGAGGCTCTTCAGGAGGTCGTGTTCGTTGTTCTTCGAGTCCAATTTCCGGCTTTCGTCGGCCAGTTGCTGGCGAAGGCCTTCCAGTTGGGATTGGGCCTGGAGGATGTTCTCCTTCATCAGGTCGTGGTGCTCCTGCAGCCGGCGCAGCGAGGCCTGTTTGGATTCCAGCTCTTCCTGCTTCGAGCTATGCTCTTCTTCCAGTTGTTTCAGCTGGCTTTCGCGGACCATGCGTTCTTCTTCCAGCTGGCGGATGCCGCGCTGGAGGTTCTGGATAGAGGTATCGGCGACCGCCACCTTTTTTTCGGCTTCGAACTGGTCGCGCTGGATCTGGGCGTTCTCCCGCCGCAGGGCGTCTACCGTCACGCGTTTTTCGTCAAAGGTCCGCCTGGTCTCGTCGACGCTGTCTTTCAGGACTTCCAGCTGTTCCCGGAGGCCGGACAGCTTGTTCTCTTCTTCGGCGACCTGTTGTTGGCTAAAGACGATGCTTTCTTCGAGACCCGTTAGCTGGCCTTCGCTCTTGCCAAGGAATTCCTGCAGGCTTTCTTCTTTTTCGCGCAGGAAGTTCAGGCGTTGGGAGGCCAGGTTCTTATCGTTCTCTTTGCTCCGCAGGTCCTGCAGCAGGTCGTTGAATTCGTGCTGCATGGACTGGAGGGCGCGTTCCTTTTCGATAAAGCCGAGTTTTTCCTGTTCGAGGCCCGCTTCTTCGGTGGCGATGACGGCTTCGAGGCGCAGTTTCCGGTCCGTCTCCACCCCGGATTGTTCGTTCAGCTCCCGGTAGGTCAGGTTGAACCCTTCGAGTGCCGCCTTTGCCAGTTCGATGCTCAGTTCGCGGTATTCCTTCTTGATCTCGTAGTATTTCTCCGCCTTTTTGGCCTGGTTTTCCAGGGTTTTCAGCTGGTTGTTGATCTCGAAGAGCAGGTCTTCGATGCGGGCAAGGTCTTGTTCGGTGGCATCCAGTTTCTGCCGTGCTTCTTTTTTGCGGGTCTTATAGATCGTCACCCCGGCCGCCTGCTCCAGCATGCGGCGGCGGCTGTTTTCCTTGTCTTTTATGATATCGTCCACCATGGCCAGCTCGATGATCGCGTAGCTGTCGGTGGAGACACCGGTGTCCATAAAGAGGTTCTGGATGTCTTTCAGGCGGCAGGAGACGTCGTTCAGGCGGTATTCGCTCTCGCCGGATTTGTAGAATTTACGGGTGACGGTGACCGTGCTGAAATCGGTGGGCAGGAGGTTTTTTGTGTTTTCGAAGGTCAGGCTCACTTCGGCCAGGCCCGAGGCCGAGCGGGTGCGGCTCCCGTTGAATACGAGGCTTTCGAGGTTTTCGGACCGAAGGTGGCTGATCTTTTGTTCGCCGATGACCCAGCGGATGCTATCGATGATATTGCTTTTGCCGCAGCCGTTTGGGCCGATAATCCCGGTGATCCCCTCGTCAAAGCTGATATGGGTCTTATCGGCGAAGCTCTTAAATCCCTTAATTTCCAGACTCTTTAATCGCACTGTACAAGTATTTAATTATAAGCACATATTGCCGTCTCGCGGGACCATCCGGGTTTTGGCGAGCGGCAAACCTACAGTAAATTACCTAATCTTACCCAACAATGATCGACCCTTATTTTGTGCTGTTGAAAAGTGGTTAATAAGATAGCGGGAGATCGAATTTGGAGACATTTTTATATATTTATGCCCCTGTTCGGAACCTAAGCAGACCAAAACATCATATATGAATAAATTCATTGTCCCCATCGACTTTTCCGACGCTTCGAAGAATGCCGCCCGGTATGCCGCGCATATCTCCAATGGCTTGCCGGATGCGCAGCTGATATTGTACAATGTGTATGAGTCGCTGGAGTATGGTACCGACAGCAGTCCCCTCAGTACGGAAGGCGGGGAAGATGAGGCCCGCCGGTCGGTGGTCGAGATTGCGCTCGAGAGTGTGCGGACGGATATTTCCGGTTTGACGAATGCCGGCATCTCGATCGTTGCGGAGAAAAACAATCATTTCCTGGATGCGCTCGAGCAGTATGTGTTGAACAACGATGTCCAGTTTATCGTGATGGGGACGACCGGCTCGACGCGGATCGGCGAGATGCTCATGGGGGGCAATACGCTTAGTATCGTCAAGCGCCGCATCGTGCCGGTGATCATTGTGCCGCCGAATGCGCATTCCAAGTCCGCCAAGAATGTGATGCTCCTGACGGATTTCAAGGATCTCGAATTTACGGTCCCGATCCATACGGTCAGGGAGGTGCTCGATCTGTTCAAACCCCGGCTGCATATCGTCAATGTGGATCATGAGCATTATGTGCAGGTGACCGAGGAGTATGAGGCCAACCGGCGCAAGCTCGAGTCCGCGCTGGCGGATTATAATCCCGAGACGTATTTTATCCGGTTGTTCGATTTTCTCGATGCGATCAACCAGTTTGTCGAAGATAATAATATCGATCTGATCCTGACGTTCCCGCGGCGGCACACCTTCCTCGCGAATGTCTTCAAGACCACGAGTACGGTGAAGCTGGCTTATCACAGTCATGTGCCGCTGGTGGCGATCACGGGATAGGGTTTCGTTCCTGCGTTTCTACTACTGAAGAGCCTGAGGCAAAAAGAATTTTCAGCTTATGAAAAGGATCGGGTTATTCTTTTGTCTTTGTTGTACGGTAGTTGCCGGCCGATCCCAGTCTGACTACCCGGGCGGCCGGATGCCGGCGGACACACCGACGCTGTTCGCTCCCGGGCTCGTCTCGACCGGGCTCAGTACGCGGGACTTTGCCATCTCGCCTGCGGGAAATGAGGTGTTCTTTACGATCCAACATCCCAAGTTTATTTCCAGTACGATCATCCGGATGGTCAAAGTTGCGGGCATCTGGATGAAGCCCGAGGTCGCTTCGTTCTCCGGCGTATTTCGGGACCTCGAGCCGTGTTACAGCTGGAGCGGCGATACCTTGTATTTTTCGTCGGACCGGCCGCGGGCCGGGGTGCAGGTCAAGCGCAACTTCGATCTCTGGCTGGTGGTAAAGAAGGCCGGCGGGGGCTGGGGGACGCCGGAGAATCTCGGGGATACTGTGAATTCGCCGCAAAACGAGTTCTATCCAAGTGTGGCGAAGAATGGGAATCTGTATTTTACCGTGGAGGCTTCGTACGGGAAAGGGAGTGAGGATATAGTCGTCTGTAGGCGGACTGCCGCCGGATATGAGAAGCCGGTAAGTTTGCCGGAGCAGGTCAATACGAAATACGACGAATTCAATGCGTTTATCGATCCGGATGAACGGTATATCCTCTTTGGTTGCCAGGGGCGGCCGGATGAGCAGGGTGGCGGCGATTTGTATATCAGTCACCGGGATGCGGCGGGAACCTGGACGGCGGCGCGGCCGTTGCCGGTCCCGATCAATTCGAAATCACTCGACTATTGTCCGTATGTGAGTCGCGATGGGTCGATCCTGTTCTTTACCAGCAACCGGTTGCGCGCGGCGTGGTATGGAGAGGAACCGGTGACGTATCATCAGCTTCAGCAATTACTCACCGAGCCCGGGAACGGCTATGACAGCATTTACTGGATGAAATTTGATCCTCGATCGTATTGACGACACTCAGCAATCAGGCTGATGCCAATCATATTTCCCGGTTGTCGACCGCTTTAATTTGAGCACCGCAAAGTCTTCAGTTGCTCAATGAAAAAGAATGTAGCTTTCGCCGGATATTATTTCGCACTGGCTGCTCTTATAGCGACAGTGGGCTATGGGGTCGTGCAAATCCTGCAAGTGGCCGGCACGGTGAAATACCCGTTGGACGCCCGGTTGATCTATGGTTTTTCGCTGGGTATTGCGCCATTTTTTCTGCTGGCCATACTCGCCTTCCATTACATCGTACCGGAGGAGCGGCGTTATTGGAGCCATGCGGCGGTGTTGTTTGCGACATTATATGCCGGATTTGTCGTGCTGATGTATGGCGTTCAGTTGGCGACCGTTATCCCCGCCTCGCTGCGGGACTCTCGGGAAACAGTGTTGACAGTGACGCCGCATTCGTTTTTTTGGACGATCGACGCGCTGGGTTATATCTGTATGGGAATCTCTACGTTCCTGGCGGCGTTTGCGCTTGGGAAAGCTCCCGGAACCCGGTGGCTCCGGGGTTTCCTGCTGGCTAACGGGTTGGTTGTCCCGTTGATCTGCGTCGCCTATTTTTACCCGCACTTTTCCACGCTCCTACTCTTTATCGGTTCGCCCTGGCTGATTACGGCGTCGGGGTCGATGCTGCTGCTGGCAATTTATTTTAAAAAGCAAAGCGAAGGGCTTTAGGGATAGGCATTTCCCACTGGCTTTTTTGGCCTTGTCGGTGCTGGGAAGCCGCGGCAGAAAGAACGAAAGAATCTCTGCCATCGGCGTGTGGACCTGGATTCTTTGCGGACTGGCGTTGTTTTTTGCAAGTTCCATGATTTTGCCGCGAGTCGCCGGTGGGGATTCGTTGAAATGGGGAATGGTGTACATGTCATTGACAATGGCCGGATTCCTGATGGCCATCCGCGGGAGCTCCCGATTGTCAAGGCTGTTGCAGTTGCCGTGGTCCGGGGACGATCGTTTTGGCAGCCGCGTCCGCGGGTTTCCGCAGGAAGAGCGGCGGGTGAAATCGGATTTCGGGCTGTACCTGTCCAGCCACTACAAGTACCAGGGAAAGGTACGGAACAGCGTGATCAACTTCATCAATCCGCGCCGGGGCATCCTCATCATGGGTTCGCCGGGGTCGGGCAAGTCCTGGCTGATCATCGAGCCGCTGCTGCGGCAGCTAATCGGAAGGGGTATGCCCTTTTTGTGTATGATTTCAAGTTCGACAGCCTCTCGCGGCTCGCATGGCGGTTTTTTTTGGCGAACCGGCGGCGATACCCAGCCGGAGCGGGGTTTTATTGCATTAACCTTAGCGACCTGTCCCGCAGTAATCGCTGCAATGTTCTGGCACCTTCGACGCTCGAATGGCTGTCCGACGCAATTGGTGCCAGTCGAACGATCTTGTTGAGCATCAACAAATCCTGGGCGCATCGGCAGGGGGAGTTTTTTGTCGAGTCCCCGATCAATTTTCTTGCCGCGTTGATCTGGTACCTGCGTCAATATCGTAACGGGGAGTTCTGCACCCTACCCCATGTTATCGAACTCGCGCAATGGAAATACGAGCAGCTTTTCCCGATCCTGGAGACGCAGCCGGAGATCCGGTCGCTCATCCGACCATTTATCGAGGCCTATGAGAACAAGACTATGGAGATGCTGGACGGGCAGATCGCGTCGGCCCGGGTACCGCTGGGGCGGCTGGCCTCACCGGATTTGTATTATGTCCTGACGGGGAATGACTTTTCGTTGCGCATTAATGCCGTCGGCAAGGTTGGGGTTTTTTGTCTGGGCGGCGATCCGTCGCGGCAGGAGGCGCTGGCGCCGGTGTTGTCGTTGTATATAGACCGGTTGTGCCGGTTGATCAATCGGCCCGGTGGGCACCCCGGTGCACTTGTCTGCGATGAGTTTGCGACGGTTCGGGCTTATTCCATGACGACGACGATCGCCACAGCCCGGTCGAATGATATTATTCCTATTCTGGCGGTACAGGATCTCAGTCAGTTGCGGACGCAGTATTCGCGGGAGGAGGCGGACCTGATCCTGAATATCAGCGGGAATTTGCTGTGCGGACAGGTGGGTGGCGAAACGGCGAGGTGGGTGAGCGAGCGGTTTCCGAAGATCTTGCAGGAGACGACCAGTGTGTCGAATAATAGTTCGGATACGTCGGTGACAACTTCGATACAGTGGGAAGAGACGATCACGCCGGCGACGATCGCGACGCTGTCTTCCGGGGAGTTTGTGGGGGTAGTGGCGGATGACCCGGATAAGGAGATCGAACTGAAGGCGTTTCATGCGAGGTTGGTGAAAGAGGCGGCGAAGAATACCGTGGGGGCTCTGAAGGGCGCGGCGGCTGCGGGTGAGTTGCCGGTGGTGGGGAAGGTGGACAAGGAGGTGGTTAAGGCAAATTTTGACCGGGTGAGGCAAGACATCCAGCGGTTGGTGGGGGAAGAGGTGGCAAGGGTGATGGGGGGGCCTAGCCGCCCCTAATCCTATGCGCATTATGGTCGGAGAGTGGGTCATATATCCGCCATTTGCCGGAATCAAAGTGCGAGCCTGCGATTGTCCGGCGTGTGATCAGATTTGATATCCGAAACATCCTCAGTCTAAGATGTTGTTGAAATATGGCAAATGACCTGACGCACAAGACCCGGACTTCGCATTTCCCACATTCCAACAGGAAGGACCTCAATACTATGACTATGATCGAACCTGTCAAAAACGAAAAGACACCCCAGGTAAAAAACATCCGAAGCCGCCTGGCTAAACTCAACTTGTCAGATGATGAGTTCAGCAACCTCTTCAAGTAACATGATGATTATCTGGTTCTTAGATCGCGGTTGTATAGAAAAAAACTTTATTCCGATTCACACCAATCTTCCTTTCGTACCCCGTATTGCATGTAAGCAGAATCAAATGCTTCATCGATTGTCTTGAACCATGAATCGTATGCAAAATTGTCATTCACATGGTAATAAAGGAAGTATCCTTTTGTATCCTTCTCATCGGATTCAATGGTCAACCATTTTACTCCGTTATTTTGATCTTCAACAAAAGCCTTTAATGTCATAATTATGGGTCTATTAATGGAATGTGATAATTTTGCACAGGAGTGCTCAAGTTTCCAGGACTAAATATTTCAATATGAGCATGAGGTACACCTCCAAATTTAACTCCATTCAAATCACTCGGCGTTATCCTAAATTGCTTTAATTTATCTGCAGACCGGAATACACCCGGAGCTATTTCTTCATAACCTGGCCCTAATATTCGCTGAGCAAGCTCCAGTACAGCGGCTACGGTTCTTGGTTTTGCAAGCAATTGTATGGTTTCCACAAGTGCTTTGACACCTCCGGCGCCTCCAACACCAGTTACTTGAGGAGCTACTATTCCACCATAATAATGCAGATAAACAGGATTGTTTTTCCAATTGTACCCCAGCAAAATACCGTTATTGCTGTTATTAAGTAAATTTTGAAAAAAAGTCGGGGCTCGAACGACATAATGATCTTGTTGATATTGAAAGTCAAGAGGATTATAACCTAAAGAGTTGTTCAGTTTTGCATACATCTGCCTTTCTTCATCAGATTGTATAGGTGGCGGAGTTCTTGGAGGAGCCGGGCCAACACTGCCTGCTACATCAGGATCTCCGCCGTTCGTGTTAGCAAGGCCAACGTTTACAGGAGAAGGGGGAGCGGGCGGTGTAGGCCTAACAATAACAGCTGGCAAAATGGTAGTGTCATTGGCTAATCCCAAAGGGTCATTCAATAAGATGGGGTTATCATTAGCAAAAGAGTAAGGACTGTAAGATTCGTTAATATCCGCTAGCGGATCTATTTGCCAGAACCTTCCTATTTGGGGATCGTAGCCTCTAAGATTGGCATCATACAATTCCAATCCGCTTCCATCTGAGAACTCTTTGTTTTGCAGTTCATTTCCGCCGTTGTATCTGTATTTATTTTCAGCATATTGATTTTTCAATGCTTTATCACTAATCCCCGCCATGGTCAACCCAAACGGATAATAGTGCGTCTCCTCTAACATCGGCCCTGAAAAATCCTGTACACTCAAGTTATCAAAGAACACCATCCAATTCTGCGTCTCATTACTCACCCAAATATACAAATATCCGCTGTGTTTTAGCTTAATCGTGGTTGCTAAGGTATTGAGCGCATTGGGGCTACCGACCGGAATCGCCCCGCTCTGGTTATTACCGCTCACGTAGTTGAACTGGTTGTCCAGCAGCATCCAGTTCAGATAAGCCTTGGGCTTGCTCCCCGGCGTACTGTCGAATGCGGGGTAGAAATACGAATTGAGCGCATTATAGACTGGGCTTCCGGATGTGTTATCGAGGTTCGGTAACGTACCGTGACCGCCACCGCCGCCAAGCGTCACCAGACCCCCGGCCAGCGTATTCAGCACGCTATTTAGCGAACTGGTATTACTGCCTGCCGTTCCCCCGCTAAGGTAGTAGGATTTCACTCCGATAGAGATGGAGTCGCCTGTCATGACCTTTAGCAGCAGCGCCGGACCTTGGGTATGGCCGCCGGCATTCCCTTCAACCATCGCCACCGAATCATTCGGCATGGTCGTATTGTCTGTCGGATAGCCGCCAGGGACTGACGCCGTCGGATAGCTTGTTGAATCGATATTATAGAATAAAGAAAGTTCCTTGGTCCGGTAGGCCGCTTCCATCGTCGCCATATAGTTCGATGTGTCTTTCTCCGTGGTTAGGACTACTCGGGTGTCGCCCAAATGGTCCTTTAGGAAATAGTCAAAGAAGAATCGCCAGGCACTGGAGCCATTCAGGTAATACTGCTTTTGCCAGCGGGCGCGGCCGTCCGGCACACTTGCCTGCGTTAGTGTGTCATTGGTATATTGAAAGTTTTTGCAATAGACGGTGGTCGTCTTTTTCACCGGCTTGACGGTGCTGTCGGTGGTGACCTTTGCCTCCTTGAGCCCATCGGCATCATAGGCATAGGTAATCGTCCCTTTTCCCTTGATGTGGATATATTGTGGCAGGTTGAGATAGTTATAGCCGATGGAGTCGATCCCCTTGTTAGCGTCGGTCTTCAGATTGCCGTTGCCGTCATAGCTGTAGTCCGATGATCCCTTGGTCTTGTAATGAAAGTCCCCCAGTGTAGAGGCGGTGTCGTTGGCCGCATCCGTGACTTGGGCGAGTTGATTACTGCTGGTATTGTAAGCATAGCTCAACAAATCGATCGGCCCGGTGGGATTGCCGACCTTAAACCCGTGCTGATTCATGGTCAGGATATTGCCGTTCGCGTCATAGGACAACGAATCGACCGTATAGTCCATGGCCGCCGTATTCCAGGTCGATCCGGTCGGGTTTTGAAGGAAGGCTGCACCCGTCAACCGGTTGAGGCTGTCATACGTAAAATCGTATTTCCGGTTGATGCCATCCCCTGCGCTTTTCCAGATCAACCCGGTAATATTACCAGAGAATTGAGAGACGGCGTATGAAGTCGTTGAAACTGAGGTTTTGTTGTCATAGGCGAGCTCAATACCGAAATAGTCATTCCCCGTTCCAGCAACGTAGTTCTTATTGATGCCGGTCACCCAGCCGCGCACATTGTAGGAATACATAAGGCTGTCCATTCGACCGCCCAGGGATTTGGTCTCAAGGTTGCCGAGCTCATCGTAGCGGAGGGTATCGACGGTAAAGTTATAACCATCAATATAGGCCATCGTCACGGCGGTCGGCCGAAAGGCAGCGTCATAGGTGTATTGATCGCTTTGAAGATTGGTCTGCGCATTAGGCGAACCCTTTTCTGTGACCAGCAAGTGACGCAGCAGCTTTCCGGAGAAATTATATTGATTGATGTCTCGGTCATAGGTTGGATTGCCATAGTAATTGTGGCTTTGCACCTCCAGCACCCGCCCCCGGTCATCGTAAAAATTGACCGTATATTGCGGCCGGACACCGAGCAGGTACTGCATCGTGCCCGTTACCATTCCCCTCGTCTGATAATACGGCATTTGGTGTATCGCGTAGGGGCTGCTCGTATATGTATGGATAAAAAAGCTGGAATTGGCATCGTAGCTGGTGTCCATCGTGGCCGTCAGCGAACCCAACCCCGTGACCCAGGCGTAATCATCGTAGTGTGTTTGGGTGAGCGGGGAATAGGTATATCCCGAAACATTGGGATATGGCGTGGTTGCCATGGCGGCGGCCGTGTGGAAGGCCAGATTGTTGTAGTTGGTAGGGTCGCTAATCAACCCAGTAGAATCGGGCCGGTTTTCGGCATCATAGCCGGTGACCAGCCATTGCTTCGATGCACGCATGTTGGAATCCTGGCTCATGATTAGGCGGTCCCGCAGGTCATAGACCAAATGCACCTCCCCCGCTCCAGGAATCTTCTTGACGATCATTCTATTACGGGAATCGTATTCATATCGGAAGCATAAGCCGCCAGCCACCGCCTGAGAAATCGCCCAAGTGGCTCCCGTGTCGACGAGCATGGTTGCCTCGGGGGGAAGGATAAACCGTAATGTCTGCAAATAGTCGTACACATAGTAGGTGCATAGCCAGCCGACATGGGCCGTACCGGGTGTTACCGCATGTTGTACTTTTTTTAGGATGACTAATCCATCCTTGTCTTTATATTCGACCGTTTGATGCCCGGCTTCGTCTGCTGTCACCGTTTTGGTCAATTGCCCGTGGGGGTAGAATCCGGCCATGGTCGGGATGCTGCCCTGCGCCTGCGCTACATTCCAAATGGCAACGCTGTCCTGCGCCGCATTAACCTGATAACTTGTCGATACACCCCGGCCCGAACCCACCCAGCTCATACCGGCTGCATAATTCGCCAGTGGACGATTGAGTGGTGATGGTTCAAAGGCGGTCTGCCCATAATAAAATTCTTCATTTGGAAATTGGGCAGCATTGAAGCTATCCAGGCTGGCAAGTGCCGTCGGCTTAAAGTTACCATCGGAAGTGGTCGCCGCATAAGGAAGATAGTGAATAGCCTCCCGGCCCAAAGGATCATAGACTTGTGGCTGAACAAGATCATTCCCTTTAGGAGTAATTTGCCGTTGAACTGTCTGAATCGGCCTGCCCAAACCGTCCAGGTATTGCGTCGTTTGCTGAACATCGTACGGGCTCGTCAACCCATCTGCTGTAGCAGTGTCTGTTACCGACGGCTTCGTAAAAGTGCGCGTCCGGACATAATTAAGATTTGTAACCGGTATCCCAATTGTGAATTGTACTGGGGCCGAATAAGCCGTTTGGCCGCTACAGGTTACCGACAGCTGATAGTAGGTAGTCGTCGTTAAGTTGCCGGGGCTGTAGTATAAACTGGTATCTCCCGTGATATTGCTAAAATTTACGCCGTCCGTAGAGCTTTGCCATTGATAAGAATAGACACCACCACAGCTGCCACCCTTTGCCGGAGTGCAAGTCAGAAGGCCAGGGCTCGAGCCGGAAGTCAGAACGGACGACGATGGGGTGATCGTCCCGGGAACTAACTGACAGTAGCTTTTACTACCAACTAGAAGAAACATCGACAACCCTGTTACAAATCGGATAAATGTTTTCATCCAACTAAGCATTAAAAATTATAGCCCATGCGGAAGATCACCGGTTGGGTTTGTGGCACGTTTTGATAACTAAGGAAATCCCAGAGCAATCTCAGCGTCGTCTGTTTAAGCAGCTTGCTTTTTGTCGAGATCGTTTGCGTCACGCCGATCAGCCCCGACCGCTGCCAATATTGAATCTGCTTCAACTGCTGGAAGGCGGTAAAGGGAGTGACATGATTGTATTCAAAGCCGCCGGTCGCTGAGAAGGTCCCTTTGATTTTGATATTGACGAATGATCGCAGGCCGAGGCCCTGACTGGTCAGGTGTACGTCGTTGATGCCGTTTCCGGTGCCGAGCTCGTAAGCCGCCCCGACCCCCAACACATTAGAGTGACCGAGCTTATAGCCCAGACTAACACCAAGCGAAAGCAGCGCGGGATAGTAATTGTTGTAATGCGTGGCCTGGAAGTCGAAGCCGTATTGAAGCCGTTTTAGAAAGGTTTTTGTCTTCTGGTCGTTTGGTTTGAAGTTAGGCATTTGCTCGTCGCCATTGTCGGTTCCTAATTTTTTGAGTTTATTCTTGTAGTCGTCCAGTTGCGACTGTGCCGACTGAAGGCTACTTTGAAAGGCGGTTGCACTCGCAGGCCCGGAAAGCTGGTTCTGAACAGCCTGCGCGACCTGTTCCTTGGTTTGGATTCCATTCGTATTTGGGGCCGTGGCATAGTTCCTTGGTACATGGAAGAGGCTGCCTAGTTGGGAATGGGTCGTCATGAAATTCTGGAAAGCGGGCAGCTGGCTCAGCATGCCAAGGGCGTTCTTTGCTAGTGCGTCGGGGTCAGAAAGCACCGCCTTATATTGCGCAACCCGCTGTGAATAGTAATATTCCTCCTTTTGCATGGCGGCCAACGGTTTTCCAAGCGCGGCCAGAGCGCCGGCATGCCCGGTGATGTATTGGTTGATCTGATCCCGGCGTGACTGAACAAAGGCCTTGACGGCATTTGCGTCTTGCAGCTTCGCCTGCAAGAGCTGGAACTGGCTGTACGCGCCTTGCAATCGCGATTGCAGCTTCGGCGAAAGATTTCCCGTTGCGCTCAATAGCTGCGGATTTTGCTGGAGAAAGCTCATGGCGCCCTGGAGCGTATCTGCAAGAGGAATGTATTGACCACTCAGCGGGACCCGGCGAACGGTCGAATCACCCCTTAGTCGGGCAGCCAGATAGGCGTATTCCTGTTGCGAGGCGCCGAAGAGCGCCTTTGCCGCGCCGGGATCGATGGCCACGAGCTTTTGTTGTAGCTGCTGTTCTCGGCGGGCCATACGGACGACATAACTTTCGCTCTGGCGGGTCAGTTGGCTGTTGACGCCAGCAGATTTAGAGCTGACCTTCACCAGCCATTTGGAGGGAAGATTGGCTAGTTTTCCGGTAAGTGAATCGACCGTTTGAGCACGAGAGGCCATAAGCCCAAGAAAACACACCGCCGTGAGGCATAATGCCAATTTATGGGACATGCGCTGTTATTTCAATAGTTAGTGAATACATCATTTTTCCGTCTTCTCATTGCTTCGCATAATGGTATTCGATCGTTTTCAGGATATTTCCATCCTGATCCTTGACCACTTTCAGCCGGTTTAGCCCATCATATTGATAATACGTCACGCGATTGTCTACCTCGCAGATAGTCGATAGTCCGACCAGCGGCAGGTACGTGTATGTGGTCATTTGGGCATTCACCGGGTAAAGCCTGAGCTCATCAATATTATTCCCGCTTCCGCTGACGCTGGCCGTGCTGATACCGGATATCTTGTATTCATAATAAGTCCAGTTATGGCCGTTAAGCGAAATTGTCTTGCCTTGAATGGGATAGCCAGAAAGTGCGCCGGCGACCGTAAGCGGCGTCGTTGCCGTTGTCCAATAGGACAAGATATACGTGTTGGCGCTGTTCAGGCCAGACTTGGTAATAGCAGAAGAAGGAACAAATGACTTAGTGCCCGTAATGCCTTTGGTTGTATCAACCGTACCGGATCCAAGCGTCCAGCCGCCCGTCCCGTCCGCCTCAAAACTGGTAAAGGCGATGGAGACCGAGTCCCCGTTTACAACCTGCGCAACGGGATAGGTCGCGGAATAGTCGTAAATATAGTTGTGATTCACATCGTTTGCCTTGGCCTGCTCCAGCAAATTGCCGTAATTGTCGTACTGCAGAAAACTCACTCTTGTTTCTATGGGATAAGAGGCATTCTGTACCATAACATTCGCCGGCAAGACGAATCCAGTCGCTTGCACCTGGAAATTGTTGAGAGACTTACTGCTTAATACTCCGCCCACATACCGTTCGGTTTCAACTTGCTGGCCGACCATATTACGAGAGATCATGGTATCCAGCGCAGCGGTAGCGGCTCCGGTTAGCGAAATACTGCTATTGATATCTGAGATCTCCAACGCAGTACGCGAATAGGTCAGGACAGTATCTGCTTTGCTGTCGAGCGAGACCGTACGGGTGGGTTGCATGTTCAGCGTGTCGTCATAATAGAAATATGAGGTTGCCACAAGCGAATCTCCGGTGACAATATCGTAGGTTACATTGGTTGTGGATGACTTAGCAACCTGATCGGTTTTGTCCTGATAAAATACCCTTGTAATGATGTCCCCCACATAGCTGGCAGAATAACAGCTTGAAAGAATATTGTATTTCCAAGTTAGCTTATATGCAGTTAAGGCATTTCTATTTAAGTATTGATAAGTGTTCAATTCCTTCGCCACCAATTGGCCCCCCGCGGTATAGGAATCTTTTTCCAGCAAAAGGCCTCTTTCATAGTCGTAGGAAATAATCTCCGGGTATGGCAGCCCTTTTGACTGAGGAATATTTGCATCGGATATATTTGAGTAGTAATACACATTTTCCCCTCCCTGTCCATTTGCTCCAAAGCTTTCCGTGACTGTCGAATATCCTACCGTGCCACCTTGAATACTTCCCAATCCATATTTGGTGGAGGCATTTCGTTCATTGTATATCACGGACGTAGCGAGACAGCCAGCCAGGGCGCATCCTGTGAGATTCCCCGGAGCCGGACTACAGTCCCACAGATTATCTGTCGTCAGCACATCAAAATCATTTGCTGTATCAATTGGTGATACCACATTGGCTCCTTGATACGTATAGTTTTTTATAATATTTCTGGTATTATCTACGCTGTCGCTATAAACAATCTGCTTTATACGCACTCCTCCGACTTTGTGATTTACAGGCTGAATGCCCAATGAGGCGAGATAGGTAAAATTTGCACTGAGGGAAACCCACATCGATGAGCTAGTAAAATCCGATTGGTTGGAAATACTACTCATCGTAAAGGTATAGGTGTCGGGATTGAGAACTATGGAAGGCTCGGTAATCGTATTGTTGTTATCACCGGATTTGAGTGAAACGCTCTGAATCGTGGTGCCCGAAGAATTTTTCAGCACCGAAGACGCCAGTATCGTTGATGGGCCAAAATCCTGCAAATAAACTGAACTGAAAGAACCTAACATCTGCAGTCTGAAAAATTGTGGCTTAGTAGTGGTAAAAGTGATGACCGAATCATTGCTGAATTGACTTTGGTTGTAGGTCATATAAAGGCTCGGGCTCTGGGTTACACTTTGGAACTGCTCTTCATTGGCTGGGTAGCTATTGGGTTCAAATGTAAATTGACTGGAGCCTCCGGTTGGATACGTTATTTTTGTCAGCATTTCCGACATCATGGACGCAGAATCCGGCGAACGAATTCCGTAAGCATACGTATCCGGGGTGAAATTAAGATCGAGCGGTTTCATGGTAGTATTGCCAGTCGCTCCATTAAAGTACCCCCAGTAATCCTGGGCATATGACTTCCTGGAGGGGAGGGCGGATGGGTTATAGGCAAATTGCCAAATCTTATGTTGCCCTCCGTCGGAAGGCACCTCTGTTAGACTATTTAATTTCAACCGTAGAAGCGGAGCTGTATAGCCAAGCGAATAGGCATTTCCAGACCGGGCGGTAGAATAAGAATAACTCAGGGCGAATGAATCGACTATTTTGCCCTGCAGTTTTGATACAACCCGCAGACCGGAAATGGCCACACTTCCCGGCAAATCCGACCTTGAAACTGTATCGAAGTAGACCTTGCATAGATCTGATTCAATGGTTGCTATGGTCAAAAAATTTATTCCTTCATTTTGGGCAACGGTCCTTGCGGATTTTGTTGTGGTTGGTGAGCCCGCTACCAGACTATTGACGGCTATTACATTGAGTACGAAATCAGTTTCTGAGAAATAGGAGTCTAGTGAAACAGGGCCACCGGTAGTGTAATAAGTAAAATTGATCACTTCCCCTGTGATCGAAGTAATAGATTTAAGATACCAGGACGAAATATATGCGTCCGCATAGTTATTGGATTGCGAAGTACTTGTTACTTCTTCGTAAGCCGCTGACCCTCCAAAAAGCAGTTGAGTTCCATCTTCCATCGTTACGGTCCATGAGCTTGAGCTTGGAGAATTGCTAAATGTTATTCGCAAATTGCTATATGGTTGAGTAACGATGGTACCATTCCCTGCAAAGTAAAATTTGTAAGACCTTCCCAGAGCATTTATCATAAAAAGGTCGGGCTGACAATCTAAATTACCCGCTGCCACGGCTACCTGAAGCGCTGAATCACAATACGCGGTATTGTTATAGGTTGATTTTGTCCCTGAGGACATGTCTCCTGGGTTATTATAATAGGATCTCGTCGCCAGGTAGCCAGCTGCCAGGTCATCATCTGCGAGACCCCTTACTGAACGCGTTATTACTCCGCCAGCCTGCAATGCCCAACCAAGCCCTACGCAGGATGCATTTTCGCCAACTTTTATTCCTGATGCATGATAGGACAAGGAAATGGGAACCGAAAGACTTCGTCCTTTAAGTTGGTAAATTGGAATATCGATATTCGGTACACCCGTATACATATTCACCGGCCAATCTGCATACTTTCCAAGGCTGGCCGCATTCGGGGAGGGAGTGATCACATTTTTAAGGTAGATGTCCTGTTGATCATTCTGCGCAATAGCGAACGATTGATTCAAAAATAGGAAGCCTAGAACCAAATAGGCCCTGATCGATCTGAATTGTTTCATAAACGATTCAATTGGTTAAATCGAGTATAGTCGCAACGTAATAAAGTGTCTTTTAAATAAGTAACTGACCCTAAATTGACAGGCAAAAAACAAACACCACCCAAACAATATCAAGTAAGTGGGCAACAGGAATGGCCGGTCGGCAGTACAGGCACGAACACACCCCTAGCGGAAATTAATCTCGGCTAATAGCTTGAATTTACGCGCTGCAAAGACTCAAAGTGAAAGTCATCGGAAGAGAGCGTGGAACATGGTGTGCGCAAGCAGAGAGCAGCGGCTCATGGTCAGAAGGTTTTTGGGTTGAAAGGTCGAATGATTTTTACCTTCGGGCAGGAATTATCTCAGAGGAGAAGGAGGATTGGGTTGCTAAAACGAAGAAAGGAATTCTATTTGTTAATTCCTACAAAAAATAAAACTTTTTTTCGAGAGTTCGTAAGTGTGCACATTTAACCAATAGCTGTGTAGAATTTGACTATAACTGCGCATGCCCCACGCAGTATTAAAATGCGAAACTAGATAAAAACACTTAGCATCTAAAAAACAGGTGTTTTCACCGTGGCGTGTTTGAAAAATAAAGCGTAAACAAGTTGTCATTTGTAATATAGAGATAGCATTTTGTTACTCACCGCAAAAATGTGAAATCGTTCACTTAATAAGTGCTGCAGCTCGGGTCAAGCGGCGGACGATCCGGATAGGGAGATCGAGAAGGCGTTTAATGCGAGGTTGGTGGGTTAAAAGCACGGACAGGCGTCGAAGATCGTCATTCTGGCTTAATTTTAAGTCAACTAAGACGTAACAAAATCGAGTATTTGGTCTTCAAAGTGCACCGGCTTATCGAAATTCAAACAGCGGTCTAACAGAGTCAATTTTGTGATTGATCAAATCCTTTAAGGGCAAAAAAAGGCTGTCTCTTTTTTTCCAGACACCGTCCGCATCCTCAATTTTCCTGTATATGCGTATAATGCTATCTCCACAAACGAAAGTGAATGTTTCATGTTCAACATCGCATTTGCCGACAAACACTCTAAAATTGAGTGAATCTGTCAAGCGTACCTCATCAACGCCGAATGCATTAACATTTCGGCTTTCCACATAAAGATGGCAGGCCAATTCGACAGTATCGCGTTTCTGCAATGGCAAACATCCCCGACCAATTATAATCAGGCACATAAATAAGACCAATTTGATTTTCATAACTGAGTAACTTTTCGATCATTGCAATTCATGCAGCCTAACCTGAAGGTTCTTTGGGCTCGGAAACCGCAATTAAGTTTACTTAGTCTTAAGGGTTAAAAGCATTAGGCCTAGGAAAATGCACAAAATCCCCAATGCTATCGCATAGCCTTTTCCGTAATTCTTTACGGGTCGGTAGTGCACCTCCTTTATCGCAGATTTAAAATCTGTCTTTCGAAAACCGATCTGTAGCAAGACATAGCCAGCTATAAAGAACAAAGCCGCCGACGAATATAATATTGTTGATTTAGGCATCTCGGGCTATTACTTGTTTCTTAAAAGTCTCATAAGAACTGGATATCTATGCGAGGATGCAATGTAAAGAAATATGAAATATATTCCATGACCCAGCAGCCACGGCAGCGCTATAGATCCGTGGACCCAACGGCGGTGACTGGATGAACATCGGATCGGCACCTTGAGCGAAACGCACGATCACGTTCCAGGTCCGATGCCAGAAACCAGGCTGATTTTGACTCGGCGGGGTGTTGAATTTGACTTCGGTGCAAATCCCGCGATCTATCTCGGCTCTGACGTATGCGCTCGGGTCACCGGCGCTGAGTGGCCGATGGCGAAGCAACAATACCCGAACATCACGCCCAGGCCATTCAGGATCAGGTCGTCGACATCAAAGATCCCCACCTGAAAGATTGCCTGCATTCCTTCGATGGTGAGGCCGGAGGCGACGGCGAGAAGGATCGCCCTTCTCCAATCCATCCCGCGAAACACGAACGGGGCCAGGAATCCAACCGGGATCAAAACAACGATATTGCCGATGAGGTTCAGGCCAACGATCACGAGGCCCTTTCCGCTGTGAAGATAGAAGAGGATGGTTCGGAAGGGCACGAAATTTGGCGGGCCGGTGTGGGTGCCGCCGACCTTCAACATCCGGTGGCCGATCCGGATTACCGGGACCCGCTTGAATACCAGGATGTCGATAAGCAAAGCGGCGTAGGCGAGGAGAACGAGCGTTATGCTATTTCGGTTTCTCATGGTTTGCTTGCAGCGCCATCTTTGCCGAGGCCAGCAGGTCTTTACAGTCGGCGTAAAGGCGGCGATGGTTCCTGTCGCCCATGACGACCCCGACGATGATCCCTTTCTGTTTGTTGTTTGAGGCGTAGGGGGCGGCGAACAAAAGACATGATCCGGCTTCGCTGGTGGTGCCTGTCTTGATGCCGATGACCCCGTCGATCCCCAACAACTGGTTCGTATTGGTAATCACGCCGGCGGCGGGCAATCGCGCGTGTTGCCGGGCGACGATCCCGGCGATCACCGCATCCCTAAGCGCGGCGATGCCGATCGCGATCATATCCGATGGGGTTCCGACGGTCGACGAACAGAACCCGCTGGCATCGGCGACGGTTGTATGGTGCAAACCCATGCGGTTCAGCATGTCCCGGGCGTAGGAAATGTACCCGTCGGTCGATCCGAAAACCCGTTCCGCCAGGACATCGGCCATATTGTTGTCGGAGGCGATGAGCATCCGCTGCAGCGCCTGGTACTCGGTAACCTTCATGCCGATGAACATGGGCAGCGCCGAGCCGCCGTCGGCGATGTAAGTATTCATGGACTCGATGTCCTTCGCGGCAATGGTATAGGTAGGGCCGGCCTGACCGGGGCTTAACGGTTGCCGTTCGAGGATGGCCATGGCAGTGATGAGCTTTGCCATGCTGGCGATGGGGGCCGGTGTTTCGGAGTCGGCTGAACGGGCGATGACGCCCTTTTCCACGGTGCCGATTGCCGCCTGGCCGCATGAAGGCCACGCGTAGGAGCCATTGCGGTGAGGGGAGCTGCCCAGCCCGATCTTCGATGAGAAGCCACGTACGAGCAAGCCGACGAGCAGGAGCACGGGGATCAGCAGCAGTATGGATCGGCGAGTCATCATTATTCGGAACGAAGCGTTTTAACGGGGTTCACCCGGGCGGCCTTTATGGCCTGGACGCTGATGGTGCCGAAGGCGATAAGGATCGCGATCAGCCCGGCGGCGGCGAAAACCCACCAGGGGATGGTGATACGGAAGACATAATCGCGGAGCCAGCCGTTCATATAGTACCCGGCGATGGGTGAGGCGATGATAAAGGCGATGCCGATCAGGATGGTAAATTCCTTTGAGAACAGGAAGACGATGTCGACAGCGCTTGCGCCGAGTGTCTTGCGGATGCCCACTTCCTTTTGGCGCCGGACCGTCATGAAGGAGGCGAGGCCGTAAAGGCCGAGGCAGCTCAGGAAGATGGCGATCGCGGCGAAGATCTTGTAGAGCTGGGCGAGCTGTCTTTCCTGGCGATAGAAGCCTTCGATCTTCTCGTCGAGAAATCGGTATTGGAACACAAATTCCGGAAAGGTCTTTTCCCAGATCGCCTTTACGGCCGCCATCGTGGCGGCCATGTTCGCGGTGGCCAGCTTTATGGCCGCCTGGTTGTACATAGTCGTGTTCGTGGTGATCAGGAGGGGCGCCCGACCGTAGCGGAAGGAGCGGTTGTTGTAGTCCCTCAGGACGCCGACGACGGGACATTTGATGTTGTCATTCCAGATGCTGATTTGTTTGCCGAGGATCTGGTCGGGGTTGCTGATCCCGAGGCTTTTCATCAGGGATTCATTGACCAGGAATTCCTGCGTGAACTTCGAGGGCTTGAGATTTCTTCCGGCGACGAGCGGCAATCGATAGGCGTCGATGTATTTATCATCGGCAAATTTGTTGATGGCCTTGAAATCGGCCTCCTTTGCGGAGTGGTCGAATTTGAGGGTGGTCCACGCGTCCGTGGCGTCCTCGATCGGGGTGTTGGAATTGAAGCTCACTTCTTCGACGCCGTTGACAGCCAATAGTTGTGTCCGGAGATAATCGAACCTGCTGAGGCGGAGGCTGTCCGTCGAAAAGGGAACATTGATGATCCCTTCTTTGTCGAAGCCGAGGGGTTGGCTCATGAAAAAATCCATCTGCTTTACGATGACGAGGGTTCCGATGATGAGGGCCTGGGCGACGATGAACTGAAAGACCACGAGGGCGCGGCGGAGGGAAACGCCCCCTGAACTTGCACTACTGAATTTGCGCTTTAAGGCCGTGACCGGGTTGAACCGGGACAGGACAATCGCCGGGTAGAAGCCTGCGAAGGCGGTAACGGCGAGGGCTGTCATCCCGAGGAAGGCGATAATGGCCTGGCTTGCGAAAGCCCCCCGGGGAATGGAAAGTTGCAGGAGCCGATCGATGGATGGAAGGGCGATCAGGGCCATGCCGACGGCCGCGAGGGTGGCGGAAAAGACGATCAGGAAGGTTTCCACGAGGAACTGTGCCAGTAATTGAAATTGGTTGCTGCCAAGGACCTTTCTTATGCCGACTTCTTTGGATCGGTGAACAGCCTGCGCCGTCGCCAGGTTCACGAAGTTGATACCCGCAATGACCAAAATGAATGCGGCGATCAGCCAGAGCACGTCGATGAGTTGCCGGCTGATCGTCATATTGCTGTAGTTCCCGGTTTGGACATCGTAGTGAACCTCGGCGAGGGGTTGAAGGGTGTAACTATCCTTGCTTTCGGCCGGCTGAAATTTCTGCGCATACGCGTTTAGCTGCCGGTTTAGACCGTTGGCGGAGGCGTCCGTCTTCAGGAGGATATAGCAGTTGAAATCAGGGGTTGTCTCCTCCCAGCCGGTGTTCGCTTTCATCAGGGTGCCCATATAGCTCATCTCCACGGACTCGACCAGTTTGAGCTGGAAGTCCGTGTTGGCGGGGATGGTGGCGAGGATCCCGGTGACTTTCAGCACGTCGGTGCTATGATCGAACATGAAGCCACCGGACTGGACCTTGATCGTCTTCCCAAGGGCTTCTTGCCAGGAGCCGAAATATTTTTCGGCGGTTTCTTTCGCCAGGAGGACGGTGTTGCGGTCGTTGAGGGACTCGTAGCTGCCCGCCAGCAGCGGAAAATTGAATTGCCGGAAGAAAGAGGGCTGGGTATAGAAGAGGCCGTGGGCTTCGGTGAATTTCTTTGTCGTCGTGCCTTTTTCATCGGGGATAAGGACCACATCGTTGTGGCTGGCAAATACGGGCGTGACTGCTTCGATGCCCGGGAAGGCAGACTTCAGCGTTCGGGGCAGCAGGTAGGGAACGCTTCGGTCCGGCGTGGTGTTTGCGGTTTCGGTGTGATGGTACTCGGTGAGTATCCGGTAGATGCGGGATTGGTTCGGATGAAAGGCATCGAAGCTGGTATGAAAGCGGATGATGATATCGATCATGAGGAAGACCGCAATGCCGACGGCGAGGCCGGCGATATTTATGGCGGCGTAGATCTTGTTGCGCATCAGATTGCGCCAGGCGATCTTCAGGTAGTTCGCGATCATGCGTCAAAAGAATCAAATTATTCCAAGCCAGGAAAATGCGATAGATGGAGAGCGGGAGGACATCGCGGGAGGGGTTATAAACGTCGATGAACCGGAATGGGGGCGGTGGAAGAGCGAAATAGGGCGTTAAAAGACCGATAAGGGCTGTTCGTCGGTAAAAGCGGGGGAAACAACGGTTAAATTTGCTCAAATTGCGGGTATCGCTGAACTTATACCGGTTATGGAGTCAAAAACCTCGAAAAGCAGGCTGATCATCATTCTGGCCCATGTGCTGGTGTGGGTCGTGTTCGGGATCGGCGTCTTTTTCTATCACCCGCTTTTCTCGGATGTCGAGATCTCGCGGGAGGCCTGGGTGCGGCAAACTGCGACGCTTGTCCTGCTGGCGATCGCGTTCTATGTGAATGTACTCGTCCTCGTACCGCGGTTGTTGCTGAAGCACCAGCTTGCCTATTATGTTGTGATGGTGATCGCGCTTGTCGGGGCGGTCGTGCTGCTAAACCGATGGGCGGAGGATTCGGTACACTCGCATAGCCTGCTGGGGTGGCAGCTGGTGCGGGGGCAGGGATTTATCAGGGCCCCGGCTGCACCGCGTCTCCGACTTGACGGCCGAAGGCCGATCGACAGGGGCACGATCCTGATCTGTTGCCTGGTGGTGGGGATCGGGACCAGCATCACGGTCATCCAGAAATGGCAGAAGGATTCGCAGCGGCGGGAAGAGCTGGAGAAGGACAAGGTGAGCAGCGAGCTTTCCTTGCTGAAGGCGCAGATCAACCCCCACTTCTTTTTTAATACCCTGAATAATATCTACGCGCTGACGCAAGTGGATGCGACCGAGGCCGGGAGAGCCACGCATCAGCTTTCGCGTATGATGCGGTATTTGTTGTATGAGACCCGGCAGGGGCAAACGATGCTTAGCCGGGAGGTCGCCTTTGTAAAGGATTATATCGGGCTGATGCAGTTGCGGCTGACGGATGCGACGAAGGTGTGTTTCGAGGCCCCGGTTCCGCTGGCGGATATGCCGATGGCGCCGATGTTGCTTTTGCCGTTTGTAGAGAACGCCTTTAAACATGGAGTGAGCGCGACACAGCCGAGCTACGTGCATATCGCTATCGTTCAACGGGGGACCGTGCTGGATGTGACGATAAAAAATTCCCTTCTGATGGACAATAGTGTAAGTTTAGATACCGATAGCGGGATCGGTCTGGTGAATACCCGGCGGAGGCTGGACCTGCTTTATCCGGAGAAGTACAGACTGGACATCCGCGAGTTGGGAGAAGGGACGGAATATTTCGTGAATCTAATACTCGAGTTGACATGATCCTGAATTGTATCGCGGTGGACGATGAGCCGTTGGCGCTTAACCTTGTAAGCAGGTTTATCGAACAGACCCCTTTTTTGAAACTGGTGGGGAAGTTTGCGGGGGCGGTGGAGGCGCTGAAGGCGATCCTTAGTCAGCCCATCGATCTGATCTTCCTGGATATCCAGATGAAGGAATTGAACGGGATCGAGCTGGCGCGGGTGCTTGACAAAGGGGTGGGCAAGCCGAGGGTGATCTTTACCACGGCCTACAACCAATTCGCGCTGGAGGGCTATAAGGTGGATGCGCTGGATTATCTGCTGAAGCCGTTCAATTACGAGGAATTCTTCCGGGCGGCGCAGAAGGCGTTGCACTATGCCGAGCTGCTGAATCGACCGGGGCCGGGCGGGACGGCCGGTGCCGAGCCGGCCGAAGCGGATGACAACTATCTTTTTTTGAAAGTGGAGTATCAGCTCGTGCGGATCGCGCTGGATGATATTTTGTATATCGAGAGTTTGAAGGATTATGTGAAAGTCGATGTGAAGAGCACGGGAAAGGCGATCCTTTCCCTTACCAGCCTGAAGGCGCTGGAAGAGAAATTACCCGCGACGCGATTTATGCGGGTCCATCGCAGTTTTATCATCGCGCTGGATAAGATCACGGCGATGACGAAGAACTCGGTACAGATCGGCAAGAAGCAGATCAACATCGGCGACCAGTACAAAGAGGCGTTTGCGCAGTTTGTGGGGAGGTGGATGTGAGCTCCGGTTTATTTCGATCAGACCGCCGGCTCCTGCTGACTGAGACAGTGAAAACTACCGAGCCCCCAGATGATATCAGTGGAGTCGATGCCGACGATCCGGCGGCCGGGAAAACAATCCTGCAGCACGCGCAGCGCCCGTTCGTCGCGGTCACACCGGTAGGTCGGCACGATCACCGACTCATTGGCGATATAGAAGTTCGCATAGCTGGCGGGCAGCCGCTGATCTTCATAGATCACGGCGGAAGGCATCGGCAGCTCGACGATGTTGAGTTGCTTGCCGTTCAACAGCCGCATGCGGGACAGCTCGGCGAGATTGTCTTTTAGCAACGGATAGTTTTCGTCCGTCGCGTCTTCTTCGATCACGGTGACCACCGTGTCCTCATTGACAAACCGGACGGTGTCGTCGATGTGGCCGTCCGTATCGTCACCCACAATGCCTTCGCTGACCCAGAGGACCTGGTCGACGCCGTAGTAATTGCGGAGGTATTCTTCGATCTTGTCCCGGTCGAGGCCGGGGTTCCGGTTGGGATTCAGCAGACAGCAGGTCGACGTGATAAGGGTGCCGGCACCGTTAAAATCGACCGAACCGCCTTCCATGATGATCCCAGGGTAGAAGACCGGCAGACCCAGCGCCTTTCCGATATGCGTCGGAATATCGTCGTCGAGGTCGAAGGGTGGATACTTGTTGCCCCAGGCGTTGTAGTTCCAGTCGACGATGATCTTTTTATGTTCTGCCTTCGGGTTGATCAAAAAAGCGGGCCCATGATCGCGGCACCAGGCGTCATTGGTGGGGAATGGATAAAAATGTACCCGCTCCATATCGACACCCGCGACTTCGAGGTGGCCGACCGCCGCGGCTTGCATATGCGCATCTTTTACATTGATGCAAACCTCCTCACCGCGCGCGAGCTCGCGGACAAAACGACTGTACGCCGGATAGATCGTGTGGATCTTTCCCGGCCAGGAGGCTTCCTTGTGGGGCCAGCTTAGCCACGTAGCGCGGTGCGGGGCGAATTCGGCGGGGAAATAATAACCGGCTTCCTTAGGCTTCATCGAGATACCGCTTGGTAATGGGTTGATAGGAATCGATCCGGCGGTCACGCATAAACGGCCAGTGCGTCCGGTACCGGTCGGTAGCCGCGGTGTCGATCTCGAATACCTTGACTTCTTCCCGGTCATGCGGCGCCTGATACAGCACCGACCCAAACGGATTGGACACAAAGGAGCCACCCCAAAACTTCATCAGGCCATTCTGTTCGAGCCCTACCCGGTTGACGCTGACTACATGTACGCCATTCGCGACGGCATGGCTGCGCTGGATCGTCGACCAGGCATTGTATTGTTCGGTATTGGTCGCTTCATTCTGGCTAGCGGCCCAACCGATCGCGGTGGGATAAAACAAGATCTCCGCCCCCATCAGCGCGGTGATCCGCGCCGCTTCGGGATACCACTGATCCCAGCAGATCAGCACGCCGATCGTCGCAAATCGGGTCTTGAATACTTTATACCCGAGATCGCCCGGGGTGAAGTAAAACTTCTCGTAGTATGCCGGGTCGTCCGGGATATGCATCTTGCGGTATTTCCCGAGGTAGGCGCCGTCGGCGTCGAGCACGGCGGTTGTATTGTGGTAGATGCCCTGCGCCCGTTTTTCGAACAGGCTGGCGACGATGACGACGTTGAGTTCCGCGGCCAACTTGCCAAGGGCGGCTGTCGAGGGGCCGGGAACCGGCTCGGCCAGCTTGAAATTCTCGTAGTCTTCGACGTCGCAGAAATACAGGGAAGTGAAGAGTTCCTGGAGACAAACGATCTGCGCCCCGCCGCCAGCGGCTTCGCGAACCTTGTCCATCGCCTTTTGGAGGTTGGAGGACTTGTCCGCGGAACAGCTCATCTGTACCAGCCCGACCTTGACTTTGCTCATGGTTTTGAAATGAGCCGCAAAGGTACACTTTTTTTAAGCTATTTCCGGCGGGTGAACGTCGGGGAAGTTATTTCTTCCGGCCCATCTGCCGGAGGAAGGCCACATGTGAAGCCACCGCGAGGTGAACGCGCGGATATTCGATGTAGACCAGCCCATATTCCTTGCAGGCCTGGCGGATGATCTTGCTGATCGCCGGGTAGTGAATATGCGAGATCTTTGGGAACAGATGGTGTTCGATCTGGAAATTCAACCCCCCGACCAGCCAGCTGACCACCGGGTTGCGGGTGGCGAAATTGGCCGTCGTCCTGAGCTGGTGGATCGCCCACTCGTCCCCCATTTTCTCGGTGGCGAGGTCGGCCGTCGGAAAAGCGGTGTGCTCGACGGTATGCGCCAGTTGGAAGACCATGCTGAGCACAAAGCCGGCGACCAGGGTGAAGATCGTGAAGCTGACCATCCAGTCGAACCAGCCCAGCCGGTAGATCGGCAGGAAGACGAACAGGAAGGCGTGGAACAGCTTGAATCCCCAGAACACAAAATGATCCGACAGGCTCATCTTTTTCAGCGGCACCGTCCCGACCTTGTGCTTGAAATATTTTTGATAGTCCAGCAGGAAGATCCAGAAGAGATACAGGATGCTATAGAAGAACCAGAAGTACAGGTGCTGGTAACGGTGCAGCCGGTAACGTTTCTGCGCCTCGGACATCCGCATCCACGGCTGGATATCGATATCGTCGTCGATGCCTTCCACGTTGGTGTAAGTGTGATGGACGACATTGTGCTTCATGTTCCACATAAAACTGTTGCCGCCGAGGATATTGAGAGAGAAAGCCGCGAGGCTGTTGACCCATCTGTATTTGGAGAAGCTACCGTGAGCGCCGTCGTGCATGACGTTAAAGCCGATCGCCGCAACGACCCCGCCCAACAACACACTTTCGACGATGCACCAGAAGGCGTTCGGCGTAAAGAATACGAGATGGACGTAGATAAAAACAAAGCTCACCATCAGGATGACCGCCTTTATAAAGAGGCTGTAGTCTCCCGTCTTGGCCTTACCGACTTCTTCGAAGTAATTACTGATCCTTTTCTTGAGTTCTGTGTGGAAGGTTTGGGGTCCGGAGGAAAACTTTGGCAAAGACATGATAACGCTAGTTGATAAAAATGAATGAATTGTACAAAGTTAAGCTTATAAACGCGGACGGCAATGTTAAAATTGCGGCCCTAGGTGTCCATTTGGATAAATGCATCAAAACTCTTAATTCCGATCATCTTTTCGGTTATAAAACCCTCTGCAAACGGTACGCCGATCATCTTGCCGAACATCTGGTGCCGCCCGATGATGGCATTCAGGAATTCGGGGCTTGAAATGTAGGTCTGTGGCTCGTCGGCGGTATAAGAGCTGGAATGGAACTGCGAGGTAAAGGCCCGGATGGAGGCCAGCTTTGCGTCAAAAACGGGCGAGATATCATACACAAAGCTTGGTTCGAAATACCGGTCCTGGATATAGTGGAAGATATACTTCGGCCGCCAGTGCTCCTGGGGCCTGCCTGCTTCATCCGTCGTCGCGATCTTCCGCAGCCCGCTCAGAAAGGCGGCGTCCCGGATCAGATGTCCTGCCCGGCCATGGTCGGGATGCCGGTCCTCGAGAGCATTGCTCAGCACTACCTCCGGCCGGTATTTGCGGATCGCCCGGATCAGCATTCGCTGATGCGCCTCGTCGTTCTGGAAAAATCCGTCGGCCATCCCGAGATTCTCGCGGACATCCAGCCCGAGGATCTCCGCCGCCCTTGCCGCCTCCTGCGCCCGCAATTCCGGCGTCCCCCGGGTACCCAATTCGCCCCGCGTCAGATCGACCACGCCGGTGCGTTTGCCATTCGCCTTTTCCATCAGCAAGGTCCCCGAACAACCGAGTTCCACGTCGTCGGGATGCACGGCTATGGCCAATATGTCCAATTTCAGCATACAGTATTTTCGGCGCAAATCTACTCTTTTTAATGTAGCTTCGCGGGTCAAAACCGATAAAAAATGGCATATGATGTAGTCGTGCTCGGGAGCGGTACCGGAGGCTATCCCTCCGCCATCCGGGCCTCACAGTTAGGCTTTAAAGTGGCAATCATCGAAAAAGAAAATCTGGGCGGGGTCTGTCTGAACTGGGGTTGTATCCCCACTAAGGCGCTGCTGAAGAGCGCCCAGGTATACCAGGATATCCTTCACGCCAAAGAATATGGGATCGAGGCCAACGGCACGGCCGATTTTCCCGCGGTGATCAAACGTTCCCGCGGCGTAGCCGACAAGATGAGCAAAGGCGTTCAATTCCTCATGCGGAAAAACAAGATCGACGTCATCATGGGCACCGGCAAGCTAAAAGCCAAAGGCCAGGTGGAGGTCACCGGCGCCGACGGCAAGACCCAGATCGTGGAAGGCAAACATATCATTATCGCCACCGGGGCGCGCAGCCGCGAGCTCCCCAACCTCAAACAGGACGGAAAAAAGGTGATCGGCTATCGGGAAGCGATGACGCTGCCTTCCATGCCGAAGAGTATCATCATCGTCGGCAGCGGCGCGATCGGCGTGGAGTTCGCCTACTTTTATTATAGCATGGGCACCAAAGTGACGATCGTCGAATTCCTCCCCCGCATCGTCCCCGTCGAAGACGAAGAAGTCTCGAAAGAACTGGAGAAGATCTATAAGAAATACGGGATCGATATCCTCACGGGCAGCGAAGTCACGAGCGTCGATACGAGCGGCAACGGGGTCAAAGCCAAAGTCAAGACGGCAACCGGCGAAGTCACCCTCGAAGCGGATATCGTGCTCAGCGCGATCGGGATCAGCGCCAACCTCGAAAACATCGGGCTGGAGACGCTGGGGATCAAGACGGATAAGGGAAAGATCGTCGTCGACAAATACTACCAGACCAATGTCCCCGGTTTTTATGCCGTCGGCGATTGCGTTCCCGGCCAGGCGCTTGCGCATGTCTCGACAAAAGAAGGCATCATCTGCGTGGAAAATATTGCCTACAATGAAAAGAAGTATGCCCACCAGCCGGAGGCGCTGGACTATGGGAACGTTCCGGGCTGTACGTATTGTACCCCCGAGATCGCTTCCGTCGGCATGACCGAAAAGCAGGCCCGCGACGCCGGGTACGAGGTCAAGGTCGGGAAGTTCCCGCTGACCGCGTCGGGTAAGGCGACGGGCGTAGGGCATACCGAAGGTTTTGTAAAGGTGGTCTTTGACGCCAAATACGGGGAATGGCTGGGCACCCATATGATCGGCTACAATGTGACGGAGATCATCGTCGAGACGGTGGTGGGCCGGAAGCTCGAGACGACCTATCATGAGGTGTTGGATAGCATCCACCCGCATCCGACGATCAGCGAAGGGGTGAAGGATGCGATCGAGGCGGCTTACGGGGAGGCGATACATCTTTAAGTGAGGATCGGCCCGGCTCCGCCGGGCCGATCCGGGCCGATCCAGGCCGATCCTGCGTTCAGCAGCCGGAAAGCCCTCTAACCTTGATCCTGAAGTGTTTATCCCCGCGGATGATCTCCAGCGTCCCGCTTGACCATTGGGTTTCGCCTTCGGTCCGGACCTCCTGCGTGGTCAGCACCACCGTGTATTCATTTCCCCGATAAACTTCTTTAGCCGTCTTTTTGTCGATCGGCCCGCTCTTTGCTGAATCGTAGTGGAGGTAGAAATCCTTTCCATGCAGCCGGAAAAAGGCGAATTCTCCCGTCTTTGTGACGACAATCTTTTTGCCTTTATCCACGTCGAGATTTTCGAAGGGAATGTTCAATGAATCATAGGTATAGAGGCCGACGCAGCCTTCTACCTTTTCGGGGGCGGCGGAGAAGATGTCGGGACGCAGAAATTCGCTATTTTCGGCAACGGTATTATCCGGCTTACCCTGATGAGAAGATTTTTTGTCCGGCGAATCACAGCCAATGACGGCAACGACAACCCATGAAAGCAGCAGCAGGGCGCCTTCGCTGACGCTTCGGCGGCCGAGACGGAGAGAGGAATTCATTCAGTAAAAATAATGTTTTTCATCCATCAACCTATCTACCATGGACTCTAGATCCTCCGGCATCATCTATGCCCTGCTCGGTCTCTACACGCTGATGATCAGCTGGCACTACAATCACAACTGGATCCTCCTGATCATTCACTATATTTTCTGGCCGGTGTATCTCGTATACGAGCTGCTGATCGGTCACCTGTCTCACGACCTTTGGCGGACCATCCCGGAATCATACTTCAAATAAATTAGGTAATTTAGTCGTCCACTAACATTATTGTTTATGAGCCGGCTATTGATTAGACTCTTCCCTGCAATTGCAGTCACACTTCTTTTTGTTCAATTTTCCATCTCTGCGACAGCCCAGAATTTCCCCGCTGATTCGATCAAAGGGCAGTTTATCAGGGATTGGCAACGTGCGAAATCTTACACCCTTGAATACCTCAACGCCATGCCCGCCGACAAGTATTCTTTTAAGGCTGTCGACAGCATCCGCAGCTTTGCCCAGCAAATGCTTCACCTGGCCTCCGGCAATGCCGGTCTGTTGCACTTTGCCAGCGGCGTGACGGCAGGTTTCCCGCAAGGCCTGGAGAAAAGTCCAACCGCGCAAAACAAGGACTCGGTCGTCTATTACGTCACCAAAAGCTTTGACATCGCCCTTCAGGATCTGCAAAACTTCGATCCCGCCAAATTCGGCGAGCAGGTCGACATACGCGGCACAAAGATCACCCGTTTCGCGCTCTTTGAAAAGGCATTTGAACACCAAACCCACACCCTTGGACAAACGACGATCTACATCCGTTTAGTGGGTATCCGTCCGCCGGCCGAACGGCTGTTCTAACGAAGGTTACAACAATCCAGTCCGAACCACGTAAAATGGGCCGGTATGGCTCCGGAGGTGTCGACGTATCCCCGAAGCGCGAACAGGCCGACATAGCGCGGCCGAAAGCTAAAGCTGTGACTGGAAATCTCTTTAAAAGAGGTATTCTCGGATATGCCATCTGCATAAAGTACCCGGAATTGGTCCCCCTGTTTCTCGATCCGGATAGCGGAATGGGCAAGGTCGTTGTAAAGGGCAGGCCTTCGGGTCAAGCTGTCCGCCTGCAGGACGACACTATGCGCAAACTCCTCCGGTTTTTCCTGAGCGCCGCCGCCCGATGAGATAGCCTGCAGCAATATCGACCCCGAGCGGGGATATACACCGTTAAAATCATTATATGCGATGGACACGCGCATGCTTTTGCCGGCAAGGTTGCTATCCTCCAGCAACAAAATTCCCGCCTGCTGCCAGTCTTGCCTGGGGACGAAATCCTTCAAATGAACCTCCATCGTCCAGCAATCGCAGGTGATCCTGTGGATTAACAGGTTGTGGATGATCGGGTGGTTGACGGAATCAGGCCAGTTATCGCCGCAAAGGGTAAACAGACTTAGACATCCCGGGGTTGCGCCACGCATTTTCCAATATACGGAGTCCGGGGAATGAACCCACCAGCCCTCATTTCGAAGGGAATCCGCCGAAACGTCTTTGAACGCGCTGGAAAATCCGTGAAGCGGACCTTTTCGCGAAACAATAAGCCCGGCGATCACGATGAGCAGGAGAAGGCCGCCGCCTACACCCCACCGCACCCGCGATCGCCGTGATCCATGTTTCTTCGTCGCCGGCGCCACCGCTACCTCCATCAATTTTGATTTGTACGCATACCAGTAGGGATAATGCCCCGCCGACTTCTTTCGTTCCGGCTCCGTCAGGTATGGCGCGCCAGCGACATACCGCGACAACGTATCCAGGGTAGCTACCGACGGATTCACCGATTTATGGGGCCCCGCAGGCGACAGCACAAAAAGCGAATAATTCTTTATGCTTTTCCAGCCGACGACCAGGCCGGTATCCTCGAAGATCCGGGTATACATCAAGCGGCTTTCCGTCTCCGTCAGCGGCCCGGCCAGCGGATGACCAAAACATTTCCGACACGCCTCCCGAAAAAGCACTTCGAAGACATGCAGGTCCACAGCATTCATACTTATGGGCTTGTCTCCAAATATCGCAGAATTCCGCCACAATTCCGTGGCAATTCCGGCGGTCCCGATCTCCTTCGCCGATCTTCCCGGCAAATTTTTACCGATAAAATTTTGGTGGCATTTCCCGATCCTGCGTCTCCCGATCCTTCGTTTCCCGACCCGGCGTCTCCCGATCCTGCTCCTCCCGGCCCTGCTGCCCGCGGTGCCGCTCTCAGCGCAGAACCTGCAATTGCACTACGACCTGCGACATACGGTCGACCCCGAACAAAATCCGCACAATTTTCCGACCCTTTATGTTGAATATTTCAAGCAACGCGACTCGGGGGACGCCATTGTCAAATTCGGGGGTTTTCTCTTTAAGGCCGAGGCTGACTTTGTTGGCCCCCGCAACAACATCGGTAAGTGGTTTTGCCAGGTGGCGCAATCATTCCGCGCGTGGCATCCAAAGATATTTTTGCACGGGAGTTATAGCGGCGGCGCAGGTGTGACGGAACCGCGACAATACAGCTATTATATCACCAACACCTTTCAAGCCGGCGCCGAGATCCCGTTCCGATGGAAGGGTATAATTTTCAGCAGCGTGCTGGACTACAAATACGTGGCATACGCAAAGCCGTCAAACGATCCGATCTATACGCTGTATTGGTGGAGAGGCTTGTTGCATTACCGGGTGGAACTCGCGGGGGATATCAATGCGTGGACCGAAAACAGAAACCACGGAGACCCGTCGACTGTGGGTGAGTCCGGGAAGCGGTTCTTCTTTTTTGCAGAGCCGCAGCTATGGCTGAATGTGGGGAAAAGTGTGGCCGTCGGTTCGAAGATAAATCTTTACTACCACGTCAATACAACGGCGGACCGGTTCCAGGTTTACCCGACGGTGGCGGTAAAGATCAAGTGATCGCGGGGCGGCGGGGAGGGATCGCGGCGCGGAGGCGGGGAGGGATCGCGGCGTTGGAGGCGCCGACGCGCCCTACACCAGGTAGATCATGTCCATGTGGAAATATTTCTCCAACAACTGATCGCGCTGATCCGCACTGTGGATGATCTTCACCTGGCGATTGCCATTTTCCTTCCGGATCAGCTTATTGTTGATCAGCGTGATCCGTCCCTCCGGGGTCGGCATCGTGCAGATCAGGCTGCGCGCAAAATGGGATTCTTTTGAGGTCTGATGAAATTCGTTCATCCCGTTGAAGTCGGCCACGGAGCGTGGAGTGAGCGTAAACAGGTAATCTATCTTGAAGTCCTGTTTGGAGGGGACCCATTTTGCTACCCCGAGATAGGCCTGGCCGTCTGCCATTACGGGTTCGACGATCTGGTAAAAATTCCGGCCATCGCTCTGGATCTGCCCGGGTGCTATGGCCAGCGGCGCCAGCGAAAAATCGCCGAACCCGACATCCACCAGCCACTGGCGACCCTGAAGACTGACGATCAATGCCATATGTTCAAATTCCCTGCCGAAGCGGTTGTTGCCGTGGTGAAGCCGGCCCGAGACGAGGGTGACGTCAAAACCGCAACAGGTGAGAAGGCGGTGGAACAGGATGTTGAGCTCATAGCAATAACCGCCTCGGTGGTCACGGATCACCTTTTGGTATAGCAAATTGATTTGCAGGATGATAGGAATCTGGTGGTGAATGTCGAGGGTCTCAAAAGGGATGGCAAAGAGATGTTTGTACTGCAATTCCCTTAACGTGTCCAGGTCAGTCCGTAAAAAGCTTGTGCTTTTGATCCGTCTCAAATAGCCGTCAATGTCCATACGCCAGTATTTAATATCCAGTCAATCGGTCAGGGCTCTATTTGAAATCCAAAATCTTCAAAAGTTTAATTTGAATTTTCGCGGGTTTATTCCGTTGCGCTCACAATTCAATGGTCTCCCCGGGGGCGGGCAACAACAACCGCTTCCCCGCCGCCTTGAAATCCGCCTTTGCTTTTTCCGTGTCAACCGCAATCACCGGCCAGGTGTTGTAGTGGACCCCGACAACGGTGGCACATTTTACAAAATCGGCGGCATGGATCGCGTCGGCTACATCCATCGTAAAGTTCCCGCCGATCGGCATCACCGAAAGATCCAGCTTGGCCCACAGCGGGATCAGCTGCATATCCATCGTCAATGCGGTATCTCCCGCGACGTAGAAATTTCCGGAGCTCGTGGTGACCACATACCCCACCGGGTTACCCGCATACGTTCCGTCATAGGTCGAAGAAGAATGGATGGCGCTCACGGCCCGCACCTTGCCAATGTCGAATGCCGTCGGCCCGCCATGGTTGATGGCGTGAACGGCTTCGACGCCTTGTTTGCCCAGCCATCCCGCCAGTTCGGCCGGGGCGACACACATAGCCCCGGTCCGCTTGGCGATCGCCACTACGTCCGCCGTATGGTCGCCATGACCATGCGTGAGAAAAATATAATCCGCCTTTATTTTTTCAGGATCGGCGTTCTTTACGGCCGGGTTACCCGTGAAAAAGGGATCGAACAAAATGGTTTTCCCGTTTATGGTAATGGAAAACGTGGCGTGGCCGTAAAAAGTTAGTTTCATTCCTTTGGCTTTAAAAAAGTCTAAACAACAATCACAACGGCGGAAGGTTCAAAACAACCGTCCACCACACCGTCCTCGATCGGGGGCCTCGCCCGCCGACCTGGCCGCCAAAGCTTCAGCGAAGGCGGCAGCTTCAGCGAAGGCGAGCTTCGCCCGCCAAAGCTTTAGCGAAGGCGGGCCCGCACATATTGCAATGGCCAGTGAATCTCGGAAAACCCCAGTTCATCCGCGGCGTGTAAGGGGAAATATGGATCGCGCAACAATTCCCGGGCCATGACGATAAGGTCGGCCTGCCCGGCACTCAATATCGCTTCGGCCTGTTTGGCTTCCGTGATCATCCCCACGGCGGCAGTCAGGATGCCGGAAGAACGAACCCGTTCGGCGAGACCCACCTGGTAACCAGGTCCGATCGGGATCTTTACTCGCGGCACTACCCCACCCGACGAGCAATCTACGACGTCTACCCCCTGCCCCTTCAATATCCCTGCCAACCGGACCGAATCTTCGACGGTCCAGCCGCCGTCCACCCAATCCGTCGCGGAAATGCGGACGAACAGGGGATATCCGGCGGGCCAGGATTTTCTCACGGCATCTACTACCTCGGTGAGCAACCGCACGCGGTTCCCGAATTCGCCGCCATAGTCATCCGTTCGTTTGTTGCTGAGCGGGGAGAGGAATTCGTGCAGCAGGTAACCATGCGCGGCATGGATCTCGACAACCTTGAATCCCGCCTTCATTGCCCGCCGCGCGGCAGATCTGAAATCTTCAATGACGGTTGCAATTCCTTCCGAGGTCAGTTCCGCGGGCTCCGCATATCCCTCGTCGAATGCGATAGCGCTTGGCGCTACCGGTTGCCAGGCTCCCTGCTTGACCAGTTTTCCCCCGTTCCAGGGCTCGGCAGTGCTCCCCTTGCGACCGGCATGCGCCAGTTGTATCCCGATCTCGCTGCCCTGCCCCCGAACGAATTTCACGATCTTCCGCAACCCGTCAATATGGTCGTCTTTCCAGATCCCCAGATCGGACGGGCTGATCCGGCCCTCCGGAGAGACCGCGGTCGCCTCGGTAAAGATCAGCCCCGCTCCGCCAACCGCCCGGCTTCCCAGGTGGACCAGGTGCCAGTCGTCTGCCATCCCGTCCCGGGAACTGTATTGACACATCGGTGAAACGACGATCCGGTTGTTGAATGCGATGTCCCGAATCAAAAGCGGCGTGAACAATTGACTCATAGTTAAATGCTATTAAGGTCCTAAATTTACCTATATTTTGATATGAGAACGGCGATCAGGATCATTCAACTCGGTTTGCTTACTATGACGATGCCATTTACATCCCGGGCCCAGCACCAGGAAGTCGTCGTCGCGGCGGCGGCGGACCTGAAATTCGCCATGGACTCGCTGGTCGCCATCTTCTCAAAGCAGACCCCCGATGTGACCCTCAAGGTCGTGTACGGTTCATCCGGCAATTTCTTTCAGCAAATCAGCAACAATGCGCCTTTTGACCTTTTTTTCTCCGCCGATATCGACTACCCAAAGCAGTTGAAGGAAAAGGGGCTGACGATTTCCGACATCCACCTGTACGGTACGGGTCAACTGGTGCTGTGGAGCAAGATCGTCGATCCGGCGGTTGACAAAATGAATACCTTGCTTGGCGACGCGGTAAAGAAGATCGCGATCGCCAATCCGGCGCATGCGCCCTATGGAAAGCGGGCGGAAGAATCGCTTCGCCACTACGCCATTTATGACAAGATAAAGGATAAGCTGGTGATGGGCGAGAACATCGCGCAAACGGCGCAATATGCACAAAGCGGGGCAGCCGATGTCGGTATTATCGCCCTGTCGCTGGCGCTTTCGCCGGCGATGCAACAGGCGGGTGGTAAATACTGGCTTATTCCCGCGGAGAGCCACCAGCCGCTCGAACAAGGTTTTGTGCTCCTGCCGCACGCAAAGGACAATGCCGGCGCAACGCGGTTCTTAAATTATATGACCACTTCCGAAGCCAGGGCCGTCCTAAAATCCTTTGGCTTCAGCCGGCCATGATCGACTGGCAGCCCCTGTGGCTTAGCATTCGCCTCGCGGGGATCACTACCCTGCTCCTGTTGATGATTTCGATCCCGCTCGGCTATTGGCTGGCGTATAGCCGGCAACGTTGGACGATCGCAGTGGAAGCGCTGGCCAGCCTGCCGATGGTGCTACCGCCTACAGTCCTCGGCTTTTACCTGCTCCTCGCCTTCAGCCCGGCACAGGGATTCGGCCATTTCCTGGACCGCTACCTGGATATCCGCCTCGTCTTCACGTTTCCCGGTCTTGTCGTCGCGTCGCTGCTCTATTCTTTCCCCTTTATGATCAATCCGATCATCGCCGGGTTTCGCAGCCTTTCGCCCAACCTGCGGGCTGCATCCCGTACGCTTGGCAAATCCGACGGCACCACGCTGGTCCGCATTCTTCTTCCCAATATCCGCCCTGCGCTGATCACCGGGGTCGTGCTGAGCTTCGCCCATACGATCGGCGAATTCGGCGTTGTCATGATGATCGGCGGCAGCATTCCCGGCCAAACCCGGGTTGCCTCGGTCGCCATCTACGATGAAGTACAGTCGATACACTATTCGCTTGCCAATCAATACGCGATCGTTCTATTGGCATTTTCCTTTATCATCCTCCTGCTCGTATATGTTGTGAACCGTTATTTCCACCAAACCTCAACACTCCCATAACCGTGTCACACCCGCCTACCTCTGTCATTCGGGCCGCAAAGATGCTCCACACCGCCCAGGGTCCCCGACGGCTGGAGGTGGAGTTGCGTTGGCAGCAGGGGCGGCTGCTGGTCATTTATGGTCCTTCCGGGGCCGGTAAAACAACGCTTCTCCGCCTGGTGGCCGGCCTCCTCAAACCCGACACCGGATTTATCGAGGTCGAGGGCGAAACCTGGCTGGACACCCAACGGCGATTCGAGCTGCCCACACGCTGCCGTTCTATCGGATTTGTCTTCCAGGATTTCGCGCTTTTCCCGCATCTGACCGTCCGGCAGCAGCTGGAGTATGCGCTGCCCGATCCGCGGAACAAGACGATCGTCGCGGAACTGCTTTCGCTGATGGAGCTGGAAGAGTTGCAGCACCGTCGCCCCGCACTATTATCCGGCGGACAGCAGCAACGCGTTGCGCTGGCCCGCGCCATCGCCCGCCGCCCCCGGCTCCTCCTCCTGGACGAGCCCCTCTCCGCGCTGGACGACGACATGCGAAATAAATTACAGGATTATATTCTGATGGCGCATCGGCATTATGGCCTCACCACTTTGCTGGTCAGCCACCATCTGCCCGAAGTGTTAAGATTGGCGGACGAGGCGGTTTTATTGGAAGAAGGTAAGATCACCGGGCAGGGCTCGCCGACGGCCTTGTTTCCTGCAAACGTCGTGACGGGTACCATCATCGCCATCGACAGATCGGACGTCGCCTGCACGGTCGTCATCGAAAGCGCGCAAGGCATAACCAAACTAACGGTCGGTCCGGCTGAGGCGCCCGTCTGGCAGGTGGGGCAATCCGTCAATCTTTCCATCAGCCCCAGAAACCCTGGACCCTGACCTGCTCCCGCGCATAGCCGCGCTGCCGCAGCAATTTTCGCAGACCCGATACCGCCGAATGCTGACCGGCGAGGTAAAATACGGCGTCGGGATGATCCGACACCGCCAGTCCTTCCACCCAGCGGCCCAATGCTGCATAGCCGGCAGCTTCATCCTTCCGAACCGTTTTCACCTCCCAACCCGGAAAATATTCATTGAATTCCACGCGGTGATGCGGTTCGGTCAGGGCAACGGCGCCGGTGATACGGGCATCCTTACCCGCCAGTTGGCGTAGCGCCAGGAAATGGCCGATCGCGGTCTCATCGCCGAGGAAGACCAGTTCTTTTCCCACAGCCGGCACATGATGCGACGACCCCGGACCGCGATAGGAAATGATATCGCCGGCCCTCAGCTGTCTTGCCCACCGGCTGCCCGGTCCGTTATGCGCCGTGTGGATCAGCAGCGAGCAGGTCCTCGTCTCCGCATCCCAGCCCGACGGTGTATAGTCACGATAGGTCATCCGGCCAACCTTACACTCCAGATGCAGCGTCCTGTCCCAATGAGTCATATCGCAATCCGGCAAATGCAGATCGACCTCCCGCACCGTCCCCGGCTCCCAGGTCCGTACCGCCAAAACGAATGCTTGTTTTTTCATACCGCAAAGCAACGCCACGATCACATGGCAGACAAGAGATAAAGTCCGGAAAGAATTGGACTATTTGCGGTATTCACCCCGGAACTCGCCGGGGGAACGGCCAACAGCCTTTCTGAACAGGCGGGAGAAATAGGTATGATCTTCGTAGCCCAGCTGGTAGGCAATTTCCTTTACACTGCAGGAGCTGTGATACAAGAGTCGCTTTGCCTCCATGACGACCTCCTGCTGGATCCAGTAACTCACGGTAAACCCGGTAACCTCCTTGACCACCTCATTGAGGTAGGGCGCGGAAAGGTGCAATGCGACGGCGTATTCGGCCGGGCTTTTTAGTGTCCGGTACTCTCTGGCGAGCAGCAGCCGAAACTCCCGCGCGATCGCCTGAGGCCGGGAAGCCTTTAATCCTTCCGCCGTCCGGCGCCGGTCATACAGCGCCGCCACCAATCCGACGATCGACTGCAACATCGAATAGATCGCCTGCCGGGCATAATACGATCCGGCATGATTGTCCAGATGGTGCACCAGTTGCATACACTGAACCAGTGCCGACATATCGCCGGGCGGCGCGGCAACCGGTCTCCGCATCAGCATCGGATCGCCGAGCGCCGACCGAAGTTCGGCGGAGATCAGATCGGGGTTGACCGCCATGAACCAGCCCGTCGTGCTATCCTGTGCCTCCGTATAGCTATGCACCTGGCCCGGTAAAATAAAGAGCACCGTATTCTCCCGCAGGGTGAAAAACTGGAAGTCGATCATCCCGGCGCTGAGACCCGTCTCCTGCACCAGAAAGATATAGTGGTCGTCCCGGTGGGCGCCCATGGCCATCGCTTGCTTTTCCTCTTCATTGTCGGCGCAGACCCGTTCGATCTGGTAGCCACGGTCCGTTTGCTCCGCCAGTTTGTGGAAAGGGATGGTATCCTGTAGCAGCGTCTTTGTCATCCGCCAAAATTACTTAATTTGAACCCATGATTCAACCACCGTCACCGACCCTGTCCGTTTGGGAGAAAGAAAGCTTTTTTGCACCTGCCGATATCGTCATCTGCGGCAGCGGCCTCGTGGGGTTATGGAGCGCATATTACCTGAAAAGAAAACAGCCGTCCCTGCGCATAACGATCGTCGAACGCGGTATTATCCCGACCGGCGCCAGCACGCGGAATGCCGGTTTCGCCTGTTTTGGCAGCCTGACGGAGCTGCTTGCCGACATCGAACAAATGGGGGAAGAAAAAATGCTCGAACTGGTCGCCATGCGGTTCAGGGGGCTCAAAAAGATCCGCAAGATTTTTCGGGAAGAAGAGATCGGCTACGAGGCGCGCGGCGGATTTGAACTACTCACCGGCGCCGGCCAATTCGGCGACAGCAACGGACTTCGTACCGCGATCGACCGGATGAACCGCGAGCTTAAGAAGATCACCGGTGAGCAGAAGACGTTCCGGCTCCGCAACGATAAGATCGGCCAATTTGGATTCGCCGGCGTCGAATACCTCATCGAGAGCCGTTCCGAGGGGCAGTTGCATTCGGGCCTGCTTTGCCATGCGTTGCTGCGCCTTGTTCAATCGCTCGGCGTCACCGTCCTCAACAACATCGATCTGGCCGGTTATGAAAAAGTCGGCGGCCATTTGCTGTTGCACTCCCAGTACCCCGTTCCGTTGATCGCCTCGCAGCTGCTGGTATGCACAAACGCTTTTGCCCGCCAGCTCCTTCCGCAACTCGATATCGTTCCGGCGCGCGGCCAGGTCCTTGTCACGTCGCCGATCGAGGGACTGCCATTTAAAGGCACCTTTCACTTTGATGAAGGCTATTATTATTTCCGAAACCTCGGAGATCGCGTGTTACTTGGCGGCGCCCGCAACTGCGCTTTTGATGCGGAGGCTACGACCGACATGGTCCTTACGGACACGATCCAGGAGGAACTCCAACGATTCCTGCGGGAGGTTGTCGTGCCCGGCCGGCACTATTCCATCGAAACCCGCTGGGCGGGGATCATGGGGATGGGCGGAGAGAAAATGCCTATCGTCCGGGCAGTCAACGACCAGGTGTTTTGTGCCGTGCGCATGCATGGGATGGGGGTGGCGCTGGCGCCGGTTATCGGCGAGCAGGTCGCCGCCATGCTGACTTAAAGTTTCAGCAACTTGCCGGTCCGGGATATGCGGCTGCCGTTTATGCCGATGAAATAGAGCCCGCTGCTCCAGCCTGAGACATCCACCTGCATTTCCGGCGAGGTAATCCGGATCGCGGTGACACGCCGGCCCATCTGGTCAAAGACTTCCAGGATGCCGCCCACATCCGAGGGATCGGAAAGGAGGATCGTCACCGCGGTGATCGCAGGGTTCGGCCAGGCGGTTATTCCACGGATGGGGTTGTCGATCCGGGCTGTTGTGTCCGGGACTGCCACCGGGATGTTTGCAGCCAGCAGCGGATAACGGAAACCGGCGGGTGCAAACAAAGCCCGCATCCGGTCGCGTTGGCCGGCCGTGAACAGATGCATGCCGATATCGTCGGTAAAATCCATGTAGTCCATGTACAGGTTGCCGTAAGGCTCGTTGCCGCAGGTCAGAACGATCCCGCTCGGGTCGCCGTAGTCGGGCGCTTGCTGCGGCGGCGTGTCCGCGACTTCGTCATTTCCACAGCTGTCGTCCCCCCAGGTATGGATAAGGTTCAGCCAGTGGCCGATCTCATGGGTAGCCGTCCGGCCGCGGTTGAACGGCGCCGTTGCCGTCCCGTTCGTTCCAAAAGCCGTATATGACACCACGACGCCATCCGTTGATTTCGGGCCGCCTGCGATACTGGAATAGCCAAGCAGGCTGTTGGTCAGGTTGCCTACCCAGATGTTCAGGTATTTGTCCCGGTCCCAGCCGTTGTCGCCGCCGCTTGCCGCGAACTTGATATCGTCGTTGATCGAAAAAGAGGGAACATCGGTATACCGGCGGACGATGCCCGTCGTGGGCTGGCTGTTTGTATCGAGAAGCGCCAGGCCGAAACGAAAACCGCAGTCCGCTGCCAGCGACCGGTAATAGTGAGGGATCTCCATCGTATCCGCGTTCCGCTTTTGATAGTCGGCGTTTAGCACGTCGATCTGCGATTGCACCTGGGCGTCGGTAATGTTTTCTGCCGGGTTATGGTAGACAATATGAACAATAACCGGGATGGTGATCAGGGCAGGCGTGGAATTGTTGCTGAGGCTACCGGCATCGGAGGGCGATCCGCCGGTCACCGCAGCGGCTTTCCCGATAAGCCAGGGATTGGCTTTAAATTGTGCGGCCCGGTACTCCGCGGACTGGCAGTGCCGCTGCGAGAAAGCGGGAAGGGTAGCAATCAGACAAAACAGGGCGGATACACAACGTTTCATACCTTCTTTTTACAGGAGGTATTTCAAGAGACATGGATCGGCCGATCAAGGGAAGTGGATTCACGTATGCGCGTGGAAATCAGGATATAAGCGACTGTAAAACAACAAAAAAAGGCCCATAAGTCAAAACTTTTAGGACAAATTTTACCCCCATAAATCACGCGTGACGGCCCAGTAACCCTATATTTGCCCCTTTATAAGCCCAGTTATGCACCGAACGATCCCGTTCTTACTGATCCTCAGCCTGTTGGCGGCCTGCAATCAGCCGGACCACCCGGCTTCCCCAAATGCCGCCACTGACAACACCCCTCCGTTGATCGACTACTCGGTGATGAAATTGTTACCACATGATACGACCTCCTTCACCGAGGGGCTACTCTTCCACGATGGTCAGCTGTATGAGAGTACGGGTACGGATACCGATATGCCGGCAAGCAGAAGATCACTTTTTGGCATCGTCGACACGACTACGGGCAAGATCCACCCGAAGGTGGAGATCGACCGGAAAAAATACTTTGGGGAAGGGATTGCCTTTGTCAACGGAAAAGTCTACCAGCTCACGTATAAGACAAAAGTGGGTTTCATTTATGACGCGTCGACCTTCAAAAAGCTGGGCGAATTTACCTTTACGTCGCCCGAAGGATGGGGAATGACCACCAACGGCGCCAGCCTCATCATGAGCGACGGCACCAGCAATATCACCTATCTCGATCCGACCACGTTCAAGACGGTCAAAACGCTGTCGGTAACCGATAATAACGGGCCGGTAGGGAGCGTCAACGAGCTCGAGCTGATCAATGGATATATCTATGCGAATCAGTGGCAGACCAATTATATCCTCAAGATCGACACCGCAACCGGTAAAGTGGTCGGGCGGCTGGACCTGGATTCCATTGTCAGTGAAGCACGCAACAAATTCCCCGGCTCCGACGTGCTCAACGGGATCGCCTATAATCCGGCATCCGGCCTCGTCTACGTCACCGGAAAGCTTTGGCCGAATATCTACGAGATCAAGATCCCGCTTTGAGGCGCCGTGAGCGGAAACCCGAAGGACCATGACCGGACAACCAGTGTATCGAATCCGGACACGGCAGCCCCAAGGGAGCAAGTAAGGGTCTGGTTCTTAGCGCCTTACCTGCTGGCATATTTTGTGTCGCCGTCCGGTCACAACGCTTTCTTTCATGATCACCAATTACTTGAAGACCGCCTGGCGCAGCATCCGCAAGCAAAAGGGCTTTTTTGCCCTCAATTTCCTGGGCCTCTACGTCAGCGTCATTTCCTGTCTGCTGATCGGCCTCGTCCTCCTGCATGAGACCAGCTTTGATCGCCGACCGGCGAAGGGTGTGGCGGTCTACCGGGTGATCGGCGCCGCCAACAACAGCAATGGTGGTGTCGAGTATGGGGCCGTCACGCCTTATCCATTGGCCACCGCGATGCGTGCGGCGCTCCCGGAACAAAAGAGGATCAGCCAGATCCATTTTGACGTGGACAACCTGCTGGTTACGGTGGGCACAAAGAAATTCAGCGAAAACAAGGTGGTCTTTGCGGATTCCGTTTTCCCGCAGATCTTCCCGCTGGATGTCAAAGCCGGCTCTCTCCGCCGCGCATTCGCGGAGCCGGGTTTCGCGGTATTGACCCAAACCCTGGCGACCAAATATTTCGGTCACGAACCGGCGGTCGGTCAGCGGATCCGCTATCAGAATGTACTCGATCTGGAAGTTGCCGCCGTGGTCGCCGATCCGCCCGCCAATTCTCACCTGCCGTATACGATGCTCATCTCGTATCGAAGCATGTCACCGCTGATCATCGGAGGCTTTCCGCTGGACCAATGGCCGCTCCGCGCAAAAGGGTATACCTATATCGCCCTGCCGGCCGGCGCGGGCCCCGTACGGCAGATCCAGACGACGCTGGATGCGATTGCAAAAGCCAACCTGCCAAAGGATGAGGTGGCGCGGCACTCCACTTTCCAGTTGCAGCGGATCGAAGATATTCATACCGATCAGCGGACCGCGGGCAGCAACCCTTCCTATACCGTCAATAACAGCTATCTGTACCTGCTCGCGGCGATCGGACTTTTCCTGCTGTTGGCTGCTTGTATCAATTATACCAATCTATCCACCGCGCTGGCGATAAAGAAGTCGAAGGAAGTGGGCGTACGGAAGACCATGGGTGCAACGCGGCCCGTGCTGATGGGGCAATTCCTGACGGAGACGTTCGTACTGACGGCGGTTGTCATCCTTGCCGCGGCCGCTACGGTGCCGCTGCTGATCCCCCCGCTGAATCGATTCCTGGAGCGGGATATTCCGACCGACTGGCTGAACCTGGATACCACGCTGCTCATGCTGGCCCTCTGGATCGCGATCTCGCTGCTCTCCGGTATCTACCCCGCCTTTGTATTGTCGGGGTTTAATCCCATCGCGGCGTTAAAAAGCAAGATCTCCGCGCCGAAGACTTCGGTTGTTTTGCTCCGTCGCGGGTTGGTCGTGTTCCAGTTCCTGACGGCGCAGGTCCTGATCATCGGCGCCATTGTCGTGGCCAAACAGCTCGCCTATATGCAGTCGGCGCCGTTGGGATTTGAAAAAGGCAACGTGCTCAACATCGATCTTCCCGACAACAACCGCGAGCATTCGGAGGCGTTGATGACCCGGTTGTCGTCCATTCCCGGAATCGCCACGGCAAGTCTTTCGATCGGTGCGCCGGTGTCGCACAACCAGGCGGGTACGGAATTCAACCTCAAAGAAAAATACCGAACGGAAAAATTGAATTGCGCCATAAAGGCCGTCGACAAAAACTATCTTTCCGCCTATGGGTTGCAACTGGTAGCCGGCAGATGGTATGATGACGCGGACGACCGGAAGATCGCGTTCTCCGTTCCCGATTCGCTCAAGGAATATGCGTTTGTGATCAACGAGACCGCCGCCCGGACCCTCGGGTTTGCAAACCCGCGGGATGTGGTCGGCCGATACCTTACGTTCGGGTTTAACGATATCTCGGCGCGGGTGATCGGCGTCATCAAAGATTATCATGTGGCTTCCATGCATACCAGCGTTCCACCGGTGCTGATGGTGAATATGCCCTTTCTTTTCTATACGGCGGGGATTCGTTTCACCGGCCCCTATTCGGTCCGGTCGCTTGCCGCGGTCGAGGCCGCATTTAATTCTGTCTATCCAAACGACCTGTTCACTTCGGCATTTATGGATGAAACGATTGCGAATACGTATAAAGAAGAGCGGCATACGCAGCAGCTATTCGATATTTTCACTTCCATTTCGATTATCATCAATGTCCTCGGCCTCGTCGGCCTGCTGTCGTTTATGGTGGAGCAAAAGACAAAGGAGATCGGCGTTCGCAAGGTACTTGGCGCTTCCATCGCCAGCCTTTCCTTTCTCCTTTCGAAGGATTTTCTGCGGCTGATCGTCATCGCCTTTCTGATCGCCGCGCCCGTAGCCTGGTATCTTATGAACCAGTGGTTGCAGGGTTTTGCCTATCGTACGGCGATCAGTTGGTGGATCTTTGGCGCGACGGTATCCGGCGCGATTGCCGTCACGGCGCTCGCCGTCGGCTATCAAACAATCCGTGCTGCCCTCGCCAATCCGGTCAGGAGCCTGCGTAGCGAGTAGACTGTTGGGGGACGCCGGCGGGGGCCCGGCTATTTACCGGCTACATAAATAAGCGAGCTGCATTTTGCCTTATCGACAAAGGCTTTCAGGTTCGAGATCACCCCGCGCCACACGGCGGCGGGGAGATTGCCTTGCCCGTTGCGATATTTTTCGCTGATCATGCTGATATAAAAGCTGTCAAACCACATCGGCTGGCTGTAGTGCAGCTGAAGGCCATGCAATGAAAAAAGCCGCTCAATAGCGTCCGGCGAGAAGTGATAAAGGTGTCGCGGCACGTCATAGGCCGCCCAGGCTCCGCCATAAACGGTGGCATCGTACGACGTATAGTTGGGTACCGCGATAAAGATGCGGCCCGCTTTTGTGATCAGCGTTTTCAACCGCTCCATATAGTGATGCAGATCGTGCACATGTTCCAGGACATGCCATAACGTAATCGCATCGTAGCTGTCGGCCGGCAAGGCGTCGAGCTGATCCATATCGAGCAGCCGGACCCCGTAGTCGGTCAGCGCGTGTTCCCTTGCCACGGACTCCGGTTCGAGGCCCGTCACCTCCCAACCGCGCTCCCGCATATATCCTGCAAAGGCCCCCGTGCCGGCGCCGATATCGAGCAGTTTGCCTTGTTTGCGCCGCGTGGCCGATTGTATCAGGTGCCGCTTGTCCGAAAGGGTTTGGCGCCGAACGAGGTGATACAAGCGGTTAACCAGTCCTTTTGTCGTATTCGAATGGCTGATGTACGCTTCGGAGTGGTAATAGGGACCGATGGATGCCGCGTCGGGAACATCCTGGGTAAACCGCAGCGTACAGGACTGGCATTGCCAGATCACGAATTGTTCGTGAGAAACGGTATGGTCGATCGCGCTTAGTACAGGTTTCAAATCTTCCGAGCCACAGCAAGGACAGACGGTATAGTGTATCAGGTACATAGTGGGACGACAGCCTATAAGTTTGATTGATTACCCGTGGAGAACCCATGCGTGTAGAAATACCAGGCGAGGAAGGCCAGCGCGATGACCAGCAATATCAGTGCGATGACCCACCAGGAGAGGCGTTTGCGGGAGACAGCTTCTTCATGAAGCCATACGTTCATCTCGCCGCTCGTCCGTTCGCGGTCACCGACCAGCAAGGTATGAACCGCATCCTGGTGCATCACTTTCATCGCCGGAACGGGATGTTGAAAGAAATCGGGCGCCGTTGCAGATTCCAGCAGGATATTTCCCGTTCCGTCCTTCCTGAGGATGCCGACACCTTCCCAGGGAACCTCGTCTTCATTGCGAATGCGGTTCCGCAGATCGAAAGCGAATTCATTATACCATTTGATCGCTTCAAAATCGAGCATTCTGCCCTGGGTGGCCAGGTATGCGAAAAATTCCTTCTCCGGGGCATCGAAATATTTGTCGAACCGGAAACGATAAACCGGCGGCAGGACAGTCCGGTCCGCTACATCCACATGCGCGGGAAACGTCTCCAGGTAGATCGTACCAAGACCGGGGATACTGATACTTCGGTGCTGGAACAAATAGGCATTCAGGACCTGCAACATGACACGAAACTATTTATTTTCCACCAAACGAAAAAACGATTCCCCCTACTACATTGAAGCCGTAAACGGGGTATTGGTGCCAGCGCTGGTATTTGTCGTTGAAGATATTATTCATCTGGAACCAGAGGTTCAGTTGCTTCAGGATGCGGAACTCGACACCTGCATTCATATCGAAACCGTTT
>DATJWK010000058.1:0-4483 GCA_035501395.1 Puia sp. | reverse complement strand
CGCCAAATTCCAAATATTGGATCGGCTTCTGATCCAATCCGAAATGACGTGCGACGTATTCATGCAGTTTCACCCGGTCCGCATAGCGCCGGAATGGCTTATAGAAATCGGAATATGGAACTTTTCCGCCATATTGGTTGATCCACGAAGTGAGCAGCGAGAAATTATGGATGAATCGGAAGAAGAAGCGGAAGGGAACGAACAAGATTCCGAGGCGCGAAACCAGCAAAAGGTCTTTGATAAAGGAATTGGCTTTTCGGACAAAATTTCTCATAGTAGAAATTAATTCAATATTATCGGCCGTAAAAAAGGCGAAGATAGGGCATTCCGCCCGCTCAAATCCTGGAGAAAGGCGGCCCCCGGGGCCGCTTATTTTTTTCGGCTACTTTTGCGGCATGTTCAGGTTCGCCCCCATCTATTTATTGCTTTTTATTTCCTGCGGAAGAACGGATAAAAAAACCGCCGCGGCAAATGCACCGCCGCCGCCGGCATCCGTTGCCAAATCCCATATCCATTACGCACGCGGCTTTACGATCGATTATACCGGCCGGTACAAGGAGGTAAAGATCTTCCACCCTTCCGCCGGCCGGGTCGATACGCTGGACTTCTTACTGCTTCGTACCGGCGAAGATGTCCCTGCCGGTCATCCGCACGCCCAGGTGATCCGGATCCCCGTGCAATCGATCGTCGTAATGGAATCGCCTCACATTGCACAGGCGGCCTTCGCGGGAGTGGCCGACCGGATAACCGGCGTGGGCGAAGGACAGTACGTCGTAAATCCCGTGGTCCGGGAAGGGTTGCGTACCGGGCGGGTCAAAGAAGTGGGGCTGGGGACCGGTCTGAACAACGAGTTGTTGATTTCCATGCGCCCGGACGTCGTGATGACCATAACAAACCCCGACGCCGGATTCAGCCGGTACCGAACCCTGATGGACGCCGGCATTCCTGTCCTGCCCAACGCCGAATGGCTCGAGACGACACCGCTCGGCAAGGCCGAGTGGGTCAAGCTGATGGGCGCGCTGACCGATCGGGAAGACATCGTGAACAGGAAATTTGACACCGTGGAACAGGCTTACCGGCGCCTGGCCGCTATCGGTAACCGTACGGCCTCAAAACCTTCCGTCATCATTGGGATGCCGTTCAAAGGGACGTGGTATACTCCGGCCGGCGAAAGCTACATGGCGCAACTTCTCCGGGATGCGGGCGCCGCCTATCCCTGGGCGGATACCAAAGGTACGGGCAGCCTTGCGCTTGGTTTTGAGACGGTCGCGCCGGCGGCGTTGAAGGCGGACTACTGGCTGGACGTCGGTGATGTGAACGCAAAAAAGGAGATCCTGTCCCGCGACGAGCGCTTCGGAGCATTTAAGGCCTTCCGGTCGGGCGCCGTCTACAACTTTAACCGGCGGGTCAACGATCACGGGGCTTCCGACTACTGGGAATCGGGCGCCGTCAACCCGCAATGGGTGCTGGGCGATCTGATCCGTATCTTGCATCCGGATAGCATACCCGCGGATACGCTGGTCTATTACAAACAACTCAAATGATGGAGAGCCCGCTTCGGAAAACCCGGATGACCGGACTGCTGCTGCTGCTGTTGCTGGCTTTTCTGCTGGACTGCTCTACCGGCCCGGTCAGCCTCCCGATCAGCCGGATCCTGCGGGTCATCTTTTCACCGTCGACTGCCGATCCGACCACACAATTTATCGTTTCGTCCATCCGCGTCCCAAAAGCGCTCACCGCGGTGCTGGCCGGCTGCGGCCTCTCTGTCGGCGGGCTTCAGATGCAAACGCTGTTCCGCAACCCGCTGGCCGATCCATCCATCCTTGGGATCACGGCGGGCGCCAGCCTGGGCGTTGCAGCCGTGATGCTGGCCGGCGGCAGTGTAGCCACATTGGATGCGATAAGGGGCCTGGATATTTCCGCGAGCTGGTTTATCATCGGAGCCGCCTGCCTGGGCGCCGGCGGTATCATGCTGCTGGTGCTGATCCTTTCCCGTCGGCTAAGGGATAACGTGATGATGCTGATCGTTGGCATCATGATCGGCAGCATCACGCTGGCAGTGATCAGCGTCTGGCAATATTTCAGCAACCCGGAGGAGGTGAAGGATTACCTGCTTTGGACCTTCGGCTCCCTGGGCGGAGTAACGGGCCGCCAATTGTCTATCCTGGCGGTGGTCGTCATCATCGGCCTGATCGGCGCCATGCTGTCCTCCAAAATGCTGGATGCCCTGCTGCTGGGCGAGAACTATGCGCGGAGCATGGGCCTGAGCGCGCGAAGGGCCCGGACAATCATCATTTGCAGCACAAGCTTGCTTGCCGGAAGCGTCACCGCTTTTTGCGGCCCGATCGGATTCGTCGGGATCGCCGTTCCGCACATCGCCCGATTCCTGTTCAATACGTCCAGCCATCGTCTCCTGATCCCCGCCTGTTGCCTGGTGGGTACCACCTTGCTCCTGCTCTGCGACGCGTTCGCACAACTGCCGGGCGGCCAAACCGTCTTGCCGATCAATATTATCACGGCTATCATCGGCTCGCCGCTGGTCATCGTACTTTTATTGCGTCAAACAACGGTCCATCCATGGTAGCCGCCACCTCCTTATTAGTTGCCCGGGATTTGCGGACAGGGTATCGTAACGGGCCTGCAACGATCATCGTAGCCGATTCCCTGCCCGAGCTGCACCTGCATGCCGGACAGTTGATTTGCCTGCTGGGGCCAAACGGGTCGGGAAAGTCGACCTTGCTGCGCACCCTCAGCGGATTGCAGCCCCCGCTGGGCGGAGCGATTCACATCGACGGGGTGGAACGATGGACACCGGCTGCGCTCGCCAAAAAAATAAGCCTGGTTTTGACCGATCGGGTAAGAGGGAATAACCTGACCGTCGATTCGCTGGTAGCCCTGGGCCGGTATCCCTGGTCGGGTTGGATGGGCAGGCTGGACGCGGCGGATCTCGATCGTATCGCCTGGGCGATCGCAGCAACCGGTATCGGATCGCTCCGCGACAGGAAGATCCATACGCTGAGCGACGGCCAGTGCCAGAAGGTCATGCTGGCCCGGGCGTTGGCACAGGACACGCCGATCCTCATGTTGGATGAGCCGACCGCTCATCTCGACCTCCCGAGCCGCATCCGCCTCATGCGGCTCCTGCACGAACTGGCGAGAGCAACCGGCAAAGCGATCCTGCTCTCGACCCATGAACTGGACCTGGCTTTGCAGATCGCGGACACGATCTGGTTGCTGCAGTCCGGCGGTCAGCTGCGCTGCGGCGCGCCGGAAGACCTTATTCTCAACGGCACCTTTGAAGCGGCCTTTGCCGAGGAAGATGTTGCCTTCGATAAGGAGGCCGGAAACTTTCTCATTTACACCCGCCGCGACCGGGCGGTATCACTGACCGGCGAAGGGCTTGCTTTTCTCTGGACCCGGCGCGCACTCAGACGGGCGGGGTTCGAACCGGCGGCAGGCGCCGATCCCCGCGTTTACGCGGAATCGCGTGACGGCCAGCCAACCTGGCGCGTGGAGCGTTGCGGTCGAACCGAAGAATACAAGAGCATCGAAGAATTATTGCAGGCGTTGGCATAGTTTCGATATATTCGCGCCGGATTTGGTTGACGCAACCGCCGTCATTAAAAGGGAAGTCCGGTGTAAGTCCGGCGCTATCCCCGTAGCTGTAAGTGCCGGTTCAAATGACCTTTAACTCTTCAGAACCACTGTCCGCCAGCCGGATGGGAAGGTACACAAGGTCAGGCACGAGCCAGAAGACCTGCCCGATTCATTATCTAATTTATTAACGGCTTTCGGGAGAAAAGCAAAAAATTAACTGCAATGATCAGCAAACATTGGGCTTTCCTGTTGCTGTCGGCCTCCGGCAGCGTTCCCGCTTTCGCACAAACCACGGGCGACAGCACCGTCAAAAAACTGGACGAAGTAGTGGTAACCGCCACCAAATATCCCGTCAAACAAAGCCAGACCGGGAAAGTGGTCATCGTCATTCCGCATGAGGAGATCGAAAAAAGCATCGGCAAACCGCTCGGTGAACTCTTGAGCGAACAGGCCGGCGTGACGGTCAGCGGCGCCCTCAATGACCCCGGCACAAACCAAAGCATCTTTATCCGGGGAGCGGGATCGGGGCGCGCACTCCTGCTGATCGACGGCATGCCGGTCAACGACCCGACCGCCCTTGACAACAGCTTTGACATAAACCGCATACCCGTAACGACGATCGAGCGGATCGAAATCTCAAAAGGCGCGCAATCGACGCTCTATGGCTCCGACGCCATCGCCGGTGTCATCAATATCATCACGATAAAACCGGACATCAAAACACCCGTCGCCGGGAAAGCTTCCCTCTCCGCCGGGAATTATGGCACGTATAACGGCAACGCACAATGGTACGGTAAGCTGGCCGGCCGGCTGACCTACAATATCCGCTATAACCATGACCATTCCACCGGCTTTCCGACGGCCCGCGACAGCAGCCACGCCCCCT
>DATJWK010000057.1:0-11893 GCA_035501395.1 Puia sp. | reverse complement strand
GCCAGCACCAAACAGGTTATCAACAACGACTCGGTTACCCTTCAGTATATCCAGAACCAGGAGGGTTATATGTATCTGCCCGAAGCATGGGGGGTAGGGATAGCGCTGACCAACAAACAGCGATATACGTTTGTGGCCGACTACCGCTATCAGAACTGGAACGGCGTCGCGGGGGTCAACGCCTACGAGGGCCAGGGATACGCCATCACCAGCTCGCAACGGGGTTCGATCGGATTCGAGGTGAGCAAACAAAAGAGCTTCTACAAGACCCGCGTAGAGCTTAGCTATCTTCAGGCGGGGGTGTACTATGAAAACAGCTACCTTCAGATCAACGGCAAACAGATCAAGGATTACGGGGCCACCGCCGGTTTTGGCGTCAACTCCCTCAAATCGCCGCTGGCCTACTCTATCGTCTTTCAATACGGTGTCACCGGAACGACGGACAACCAGCTGATCCGCCAAAACTACGGCGCCATAACCTTCCTCGTCAACTTCGGCCAGATCTGGTACACGAAGGGAAAGAAATTTGATTAATTTACAGCATGGCTCCTTCGTCTCCTGGAGGGTTTGACTGGCATCTCCCGATAAAAGGCGTTCACACAATGGGCGCGTTGAACTGCATCGTCGTGGAAGACAACAACAAGCAAAGTGCCCTGTTGAAAGAATATATCGCGAAGATCCCCAACCTGTCTTTCTCCGCGCGCTGCGAGTCCGCAGCGGATGTTTATCCCCTGGTTACCCAATACCGCGCCAATATCATCTTTTGGGATATTCGCCTGCTGGACAAGCGAACCATGGTCCGCCTCCGGGAATCCGGCTACTATCCTATCGTCATCGGCATCGCCGACAAACAGGAGCAGGATGACACGGAGACGGACGTTTTCAGCTTCCTGTACCGCCCCCTTTCCTTTGAACGCTTCCTCTCGACGATGAACAAGATCCGCGACTACCTGTCCACCACCATTTATATCCACCACCGCAATAACCGCTTTGTCTTTGTCAAGTCCGAATACAAGATCATCAAGGTGAAATTCGAAGACATCCTCTTTTGCGAAGGCATGAAAGACTATACGCAGATCTATATCAAAGGCCGGTCCGAACCGATCCTTACCCTCAATAACCTCAAATCGTTTTCGTTCAAGTTGCCGTCCGAAGAGTTCATCCGCGTTCACCGCTCCTACATCGTATCCCTCACCCACATCGACTCCATCGCGCGCAACGAGATCTATATCGGCAAAAAGATCATCCCCATCGGGGACAGCTTTAAAGACGATTTCTACCAGATCATTGAGTGGAATTCCTAGCCCTCCCTGATTTTGCGTACCTTTGCGCCATGATTAGTGGAAGAAATGTCCGCGTCGCCATCCTCGATCTCTATGAAGGTCAAGCCAACCAGGGCATGCGCTGCATCCGGCAACTGCTGGCGGAATTTGCCCAAACCCACGATCTGCACCTGGAATGGGATGAATTCGAAGTCCGCATCGAGAAAAAGGTCCCTGACCTCTCCTATGATATCTATATATCCAGCGGCGGCCCGGGCAGTCCGCTCGATTCGATCGGCAGCGAATGGGAAGATGCCTATTTCGGCTGGCTCGGCCGCATCGAACAACATAACCGGGTCGCCGAACCCGCCGCCCGCAAACAAGTCCTTTTCATTTGCCATTCCTTCCAACTGATCTGCCGCCACTACGCCATCGCCGAAGTGACCAGCCGCCGGTCGACCGCGTTCGGCGTTTTCCCCGTTCATCTCCTCGAAGGCGCTGAAGACGAACCGGTATTCGCTGGCCTGCAAGACCCTTTTTATGCGGTCGACAGCCGCAGCTTCCAGGTGATCCAACCCGACCACGCGCGAATCGCTGCACTGGGCGGCCGCCTCCTGGCCATCGAAAAAGAAAGACCCCACATCCCCCTGGAGCGGGCGATCATGGCCGTCCGCTTTTCCGACACGATGATCGGCACCCAGTTTCATCCCGAAGCCGACCCGACCGGCATGAGCATGTACCTCCGCCGCGACGACCGGCGACAAGTCGTCGTCGCTGAACACGGCGAAGAAAAATGGAAAAGCATGATCGACCATCTCGAAGATCCCGACAAGATCCGCTGGACCTACTCGCATGTCATTCCCAATTTCCTGGCCTCCGCCCTCCAGCGCTCCGGCATCCTTCGCCCCGAACCGGCCTAACTCCTATTTTCTTCGCCCCGAACGGGCCTAACTCCTATTTTCCGCGTACCTTCCGGGAAACATTTCGCCCGATGGTCCCCGCACTGCGAAAATCCTTCAACGATACCTTCACCCGCCAGCGCTACGACGACCTCCTCGCCGACCTCGACTCGCGCTATCCCGGCGCAATCGAATTCCGGATCGCCGAAACCCCCGTCTTCATCCCGAAAGACTTCGCCGCCAAACTGACTGAGGTCTGCGAATATCTCGTCGACCTCATCCTCGAGCCGCAGTTCCGGCAACTGACCGACCGTGCCATCCCTCCACAAGACCGCGTCCCTAACGAGACCGCCCATCCGCATTTTCTCGCTTTCGATTTCGCCGTCAGCGAAGACGGCCACGGCGGCTACCAACCTCAACTCATCGAGATGCAGGGCTTCGCGAGCCTCTACGGCTTCCAGGTCTATTACCCGCAAACCCTCCGCGGTCATTTCTCCATCCCCGATAACTACAGCCAGTTCCTCAGCAACCTCGACCAGGCGTCCTATCTGGATCTGCTGAAGACAACCATCGTCGGCGACTGCTCCCCGGAAGAAGTGATCCTGCTGGAGATCCACCCGCACCAACAAAAGACCCGCGTCGACTTCTACTGTACCCGCGACTACCTCGGCATCCAGCCCGTTTGTCTGACGGAATTGATCCGGGAAAGCGACCAACTATTCTACATCCACCCCCTGACGCGCCAAAAGACCCGCATCCGGCGCATATATAACCGCGTTATCTTCGACGAATTGCACCAGGCATCCGCCGGCCTGGGCCCTTACGTGGATATCCGGCAGGACCTCGATGTCCATTGGGTTACACACCCCGACTGGTTTTATCGCGTAAGTAAATTCACCCTTCCTTTTATCCACCATCCATACGCGCCGCCCGCCTTTTTCCTGAATGAGCTGCGACAACCGCCCGCGGACCTGGAAAATTTTGTTCTGAAACCGCTGTTCTCCTTTGCGGGCCGGGGCGTGGTTATCGACCCGCAACTTTCCGACCTTGATGTACCGGACCCCGAAAACTGGATACTCCAGCGTAAAGTGAAATATGCCGACCTTATCCCTACTCCCGATGTGCCGGCAAAAGCGGAGATCCGGATGATGTACCTCTGGCCGGACAAGGCCCCGCGGCCCACCCTCGCCGTCAATCTCGCGCGCCTCAGTAAAGGCAAAATGATCGGCGTGAACTTCAATAAGGACCGGGAATGGGTCGGTGGAAGCGTAGGGTTTGTCGAACGATGAGTCCCCGCCCCGTCAGTGATGCGCGCTCAGCCCCCCTCTCTGCACACTCGAGCCTCCTCGATGCGCGCTCAGCCCTCCTCTCTGCACACTCGAGCCTCCTCGATGCGCGCTCAGCCCTCCTCGCCATAGACGAACCAATCCGCGCTTTCCTTGAGATAGATCCTTCTTTCCACCGGGTCCCAGCCGAGACCCGTACAGTCCATCGGCACCGACATTTCCTGTAACTCCTTGATATGGCTGCCTGAAGTCCGCCGGCCGATCGTCAGTTTGCCCTCTCTGGAATAGGACATGACCAACCGCCCCTCTTCATCCGACAACCAGCCATCCGCGTTATCCGGAACCCCGATTCGTTCGCTGTCCCCGCGACCGGCAGCCGCCGCCTCCGGATCATCGGTTCGACCGGTTTCACGGAAAACGCCGTTGATCATCCGGCCGCCGACTTGCTCTTCCAATTCCGCCTTAACACGTCCGAGGAAGCTAAACCGGCGGAACCGCTCTTCCCGCGCCCGCATGCTGCGCCAGATCAGCAACATCAGCAAACCGAAAACCGCCAGTATTTGAAGTATCTTCTCCATATCGATACACAAATTTACCGCGTATCTTTAGACCTCAACATCTTATCATGGATTTGCAACTTACCGGCAAAACGGCACTCGTGCTTGCCGCCAGCAAAGGATTGGGAAAAGCCTGCGCCGCCGCACTGGCCGCCGAAGGCGCCAATATTGTCGTCGGTGCCCGTGACCGCAGCACGCTCGACGCCGCGGCCGCGGAGATCGCCGCGACAGCCAAAGGTCGGGTCCTCGCCGTGCCAACCGATGTCCTTAGACCGGAGGATGCGGCAAACATCGTTGCCGCTACGGTTCGGGAATTTGGCTGCCTGGATATTCTTGTCAACAACGCCGGCGGTCCGCCCTTTGGCAAATTCGAATCGTTTGACGAATCCGCATGGCAATCCGCCTTCGACCTGACCCTCCTGAGCACCATCCGGTTCTGCCGCCTCGCGATCCCGCATATGCGAAAGACCGGAAGCGGGCGGATCATCAACATCACCAGCCTGACCGTTTTAACCTATCTGCCCCAATCCGTCCTTTCCACCAGCCTGCGGCTGGGCGTTGTCGGTATGGCAAAAATGCTCTCGGATGAATTGGGGCCGGATCATATCACCGTCAACAACGTCGCACCCGGCCTGATCCTGACGGACCGCGTCAAAGACACGCTGCAACCCCGGCCGGGAGCAAGCACAGAAGAACTGCTGGCCGAACGCGCCCGCAGCATCCCCGTCGGCCGGATCGGTCGCCCCGAGGAGTTGGCAGCCCTCGTCGCCTTCCTCGCCTCGCCGCTGGCCGCATATATTACCGGCGCCACAATCCCCGTCGACGGCGGCGCGATCAGGAGACCGGTCTGAACCGGCCGGCCTCGCTGCATTTACCGAAGCGTCTCACCCGGCGCCACAGATTATTGGAATACGCCCCGGATGGAAAAATTATCCGCCGTTTTGTCCAAGGGATAGTTGCCATACCGGTAATACGCCATCAACCCATAGTTACGCCGGGATGTACGCAGGTGAATGCCAAATCCGGCTTCCGTGTACGGCCGGTTCATCGCCACCGCAGAAATGCCCGTCTGCAATTGCGGCATGGCCAGCGTCCCGATACCCGTGTTCTGCGAGATAAACAAACTGACCCCATATTTTTCGCGGCGTTGGACCAGGTATCCCGTTTCGTAGTTCAGGAACAGCGCCGCATAGCTATCATGGATAAATTCATTCCACCGCATGGTCTGAAAAGTTGCCGGAATGACCACACTGAAGGGATCGTAAGTACCAAGGTTGCTGAACAACATTCCGTATGGCAGGTGGCCAAATACCTTCCCCCCTTCCAGGATGGATACGATCTTCCCCGGCCGCCCCAGCGTCCATCGCCATGTGTACCTCACCTCCGCCTTCTGATAACTGACGGACGACCCGGCATCGACCGCTTTGCCCGCCTTCAGTTCCAGTTCAAGAAAACTCTTCGGCTGAGGGTCCAGGCTGTTGATGACCAGGTTGCCCAATTTGAAAAGCCCCTGCTTGAAGTCCGTGCTGAAATAAGCGCCGGCCTCCGCGAAATGAAGACCTTTATAAGCGATACGCTGTTTGACCGGATCGAGAAAACGATATTGTCCGGTGAATATCCTGTTCTGATAATCGGCGTAGACCTTTACCCGGATGATCTTTGCCAGCCGGCCGGTTCGGTAAACTTCCACTTTCTGAACCGAATCCGCATGTTTCGCCAGCAGGGTAAGATAGTTGATCAGCGGAGTGCTCTTGAATCCATTCGAGCCGGCCAGCTCGATATCCTGCGAATACCGGATCCCGTACGTCACCTCCCGGTCGTATCCGGTAAGCCACTCGAAAAGGCCGCCATATTTGACGGAGTGATCGGCAAATCCATACCCGCCATAAACGCCAAGCCGAATATCGGGAGAGAATCGTGTATTCGTCACAAATCCCGCACCCAGTCGCAAGCCCTCGTACCGGTTGTAATTGATCAGCTGGTTGATACGGAGATTGATTTTGCCGATCGGAATTTGCCCGCCGACGAGATCGCCGATGACTTCGGTCCTGAAATTGGCCTTGCGGATGTCCGGGTTATTTCTGACGACGCTATCCATATAGTGGTATGTATTCGCGTCCAGGGTGTCCAGCTTTACCGCCCGATGGCTTTGCCAATAACCGGCGGACTGAACGTCTGCCTCCGGCGCCACCGAATACCGGTAGTTTCCGAACCGCTTAGCCGAGCGGATGCTGTCAAGATGGATATCCTGCAAATAGGAACGGGCGATTATCTGTAACGACCCCCCGGCCGCGGCATCGCCGGTACTGTCACCGGCTTGATTCGGCGACAGGGCGATATCGGTGTTCAGCTGGGCAGGGAACCATCTTTCCCCGACCCGCCGGTATTGCTGCCGGAAGCTGATATTGAACATGGTGTTATTGGCGAGCGGCGATGCAATCACATTCACGATCCCGAAATCCCGCTCATGGATGTGGAGCTCGCCTTTTAACAGTTCCATTCCGAATTTGTTCCTGCGCGGTCGGAAGCTGATGATCCAGATCTGGCTGCCGTCCTCATCCTTTAGCGAGTCCACGAGGTGAAACACGTAGTCTCCATGATATTTGCCGCTGACGGGATTAAAATACTGGATACCAAGCAATGAAAAATTATCCGGGTAGAACGAAAAGTACTGCAATTCGGTAGCCAAACCCAGCATCCACCCGTTCTTCAGACCGGAAATTTTCTGCGCCTTTACCGTCTCCTGGCGAAGAAAGGGTTTTTTGAATGCGTGCGCGATGACACTTTCGATGAGAAAGAGATGCCGGTGGGCCGTGTCGCTAAACGATACTTTCGCGCCCTTTTTTCCAATGTCGGCGATCAGCTTGCTGTAGGAGTCGTAAGAGTAGGATGCGAGGTTGTCGGGATCGTTGGCCGGTTTATGGGATATCGTTTGCCGGATGATCCATTCGGCCCGTGGATCCGATTCGTCTTTTGCCTTTACGACCGCCTCCCTGAGGGCATCCGGAGCAGGTGACAGCAGCACCGTATCGGGAAGCTCGGAAGGCCTGAATCGTTTGGATTGATAACCGACATGACTGACGGTCACCAGCTGATTGGGAAAAGGCGCCTTCAACACAAGGTTGCCGTCGACATCTGCGATGACGCCTTTCCGCGTGTCCCTGAAAACCGCGGAGGCAAACGACAGGGGTTTTCGGCTGATACTGTCCGCAACGACGATAGTGCGGTAGTGCGGTTCCGACGCGGGCGCCTGCGCAACGGCTCCGGTGAGCGTGATGACAACCAGGGTCAGGGATAAAGCCAGGTTCAACAGTCTCAATAGCGCTTGATTGTCCTCAAAAATAGCGAATTTTTCCGACCTCGTCATCCGGCCTCTTTGTCACAATATTGATGTTGACGGCCCAGTCGGCCAGCTGATACACCAGCTCCAGCTCGATCTTTACGTCCCTGAACCGTGGGTCATTTGTCATTACCCGCAACGTACTCGTCGTAAACGTAACGCCTTCCCTCGCGGGCGCCCACTCGCCTTCGAGGTAAAACATGCTGCCATCGGGCAGCCGCAGATAACAAGTCTTCAATTGGATATACAGCTGTTGATACTTCCTCGAAGCGGTCCCGAAATCGCCGCCGCTGAACATCTTCGCCTGCCAGCTTGCCGTCGTATCCACCACCGAATGATACCGGGTGACCATACAATTCTCTGCGTCAGGCACGACGACGAGCGAAGCATATCTGTCCACCTCCCCTTCAGCGATTACCAGCGCACCCGTAACCTGCCGGAGGTTATTCGGCAGATCGTTCAATACGGCATCGATGGCATCGGGAAATGGAAACACGCGGACACGCGAGCGTAACAATGAATCCGCGTGCACGGCCGAGTCGATCCTGGCTTTCACGAGGGAGTCGGCAGCGGGTATGATGGCCGGAGCCGGTATCGTCTGCGCGGCGCACGGAAAGGAGGCCGCCATGGCCAGCGCCAGGTTTAGGGTCAGCAGGAGTTTCATCAGCATCCGAATTTGAACAAGTCTACCACATTTGCCCGAGCCCCACGCGATTACCTTATCCACTTATCCACAATCTCGCTTCGGCCGCCGAAGCCTCGTGTAGGCGGCCCACATCAAACTTCATCGAAGCCTCGCGTAGGCGGCCCTCCTCAAACATCATCGAAGCCTCGCGTAGGCGGCCCTCTCTCATCGCCGCCGAACCGGCAACCCCCGCAAACCAACCCTTTTTTCGTACCTTCGGCCCAAAATCGCACATGGAGTATCTTGCCAACATCCCGGCAAAGGAAATCAGGCCCGGGTTCTTTGGAAAAATGGTGCACGGCGAAAAAAGCACCCTTACCATCTGGGACATCAAAAAAGGGAGCCGGCTGGTCGAACACAGCCACCCCAACGAACAGATCACCTATGTCCTTGACGGCGAGCTGGAAATGATGATCGGCGGAGAAAAATACCTTCTTACCGCCGGCGCCACCCATGCCATCCCCTCCAATGTCCCCCACTCCGCCTATGCACATACGGACGTCAAAGTGATCGACGTTTTCGCGCCCGCAAGAGACGACTACCGATAAAACAATCCTTTATGACATCCGCTCACCCCCATAACCACGACCACCACGACCAGGCCGGTCACTCGGACCACGACCACGCCGATCACGATCACGACCACCACGACATCAACACCGACGATCACCACGCCCGCGACCACGCCGACAACCCCCACTCCCACGCTCATTCCCACGGCCACGGCTTTGGCCATCACCACCATCCCGTCGATCTCCGACAGGTAAACCGCGCCTTTGTCATCGGTATCGTCCTCAACTTCGTTTTTGTCCTGATCGAAGTCATCGTCGGGCTCAGCATCCATTCGCTTTCCCTGCTTTCCGACGCCGGGCATAACCTGGCAGATGTCGCCAGCCTGGCTATGGCGCTACTCGCCATCCGCCTCCTTCGTGTCCGCGCCACCGAAAAATATACCTACGGTTTCAAAAAGACAACGATCCTGGTAGCCCTCCTCAACGCCGCCATCCTGCTTTTGTCGCTTGGCGCCATCGGCTACGAGGCGTTCCACCGGCTCATGTCGCCCGAACCCGCACTCCCGGGCAAAACGATCGCCCTCGTAGCCGCCATCGGCATCGGCATCAACGGCCTCACCGCCATGCTTTTCTTCCGCAATAGAGAAAGCGATCTGAACGTCCGGGGCGCCTTCCTGCACCTGCTTTCCGACGCCATCGTTTCTGCCGGACTTGTTGTCGGGGGCTTCGTTATCTACTTTACCCATCTTACCTGGATCGACCCGGCCTTAAGCCTGGTGATCGCCGTCATCATTCTCTATAGCACCTGGCAGTTACTCCGCGACAGCCTTCGGCTTTCCCTCGACGGCGTGCCGGCGGGTATCGAAATCGGCAAAATCAGGGAAACCATCGGTCGGATAAAGGATGTGAAAGACTTTCACCACATCCATGTCTGGGCGATCAGCACGACCGAAAACGCCCTGACCGCGCATCTGGTAGTCGACAGAACCTGTACCTTGGAAAGTATCGAGAAGCTGAAGCACCGCATCAAACACGAACTGCTTCACCGCAACATCCAGCACGCCACCCTGGAGGTCGAGTTATCCGACAATCCCTGCGACGAACCTGACTGTTAGTCCGCCGAAGCTTTAGCGAAGGAGGAATGCTAGTCCGCCGAAGCTTTAGCGAAGGAGGATGATGTCAATTGATAAATCCCCAGATAAATCCGAAGCGGATCACCAATCCCGGCGAAGGATAATCCGGTGCTACAAAGTTGTTCTTGTAGAACCCGAAGCCGCTCGGAGCAAAGGCGATCGCATTCAGCCCCTCCACCCGGATATATGCCGTAAAACTTCGCACCCGGAAATGCAGGTACGCGGCGATATCCGGCAGCCGTTGCCGGACCGTCGAATCCCCTTGTGAGTAAAACTGTCCGGTCAACGGCGAATAGCCGTCCGCTTTATAGTTGCTGATATAGCGAACCTCCGTTCCGAAGCTGCAGAAAAAGTTGTTAAACCCAAAATTCCCGTCGTATCCGATCTGGTTGAACGATACCAGCAGCGGCACATGCACCGGCGCCGATCCCGCCACCTGTTGCAGGATCGTGTTGGTGCGCCATTTCCAATGGCGGTACAAAGTGAACTGCTTTTTTATATTGATTTCAAGAAGATTGAACAGCGCCGAAGCCTGCCGGACGCGGGAATAGTTCGCTATATAGGTATAGTTGCTGAGCAGATAGTACGACCCCGTAATGCTTAGCCTGTTCTGGGGCTGATCGAGTGACGCAAATATATGCGTCGTATTTTCCTTGCTCAGGGTCGTCTTCGTCGTGTCGTAATAAAGTGCGCTCGCCCGGTTGAACACGAACGACGGCGTGCGGTTTACATTCTCAAACCCACCCTGAAAATAGCCCACACTGCGGCTGATCAACCGCCGGAGCGAAATATACGCATTATAATCCCCTACATCCACTCCCTGCAGGTACAACCGGCCATATCCCTCGATATCCCATTTTTTATTCCGTGTCTGATTGCGATATTCCGCATGACCATAAACATTATAATCGCTCGCACTCCCCTTCTGGTAGATCAGGCTGCCGTCGAACAAGCTTGCGGTGTCGAATTTCCCCTTCAGCAGTTCCAGCGTCGCCCCCAACTTGATAAATTGCTGCGGATTCCTCGCATCCGGAAACTGATAGATCGAAAAATCGTTCGCCAGCACATGCCAGTTATCGATCCGGTGAAACGTATCCGCCACTACCCCGACACCGATCTGGGGCTGACCTACATACCCAAGCCCATACCTTGCATAATAGGCGGAATTCAGCGAATAACCGGCATTGCCGGCGGCAGCCCCGGGCGGCAAACTGTCATCTATGAACTGGTAGTTGTGGGTCGTAAAGGTGAAGGTATGCTCCAGCCGAACCCTTGGATAGAACAACGGGATCACCGAAGTGTCCGTTACGATCGAGTCCTTTTGCCCGAGATCGTATTGTTGCCGGAACTCGATGGTCATCGTTGAATACTTGGTCCCGGTGGTGATGCCTGCGCCAAAAGGACTTCCGTTGTTCGGGATCAGTCCGTTTCCCAGATTGACAGGCAAAGTCTGTTGATTCTTGTAATTCGCCGTGTCCAGAAGGGACTGATATTTCACCCCGCCATTTTCCGCCGCCTTCAGGCTATTGTTTACAAAGATGAGAAAGTTCTGGTACCGCTTGTTATTCGACTGATACCACGACGTGAACCGCATCGTATTATCGCTGGTGTTGCAATTCGGCAGGGTGCCGGGAGAATTGATCAACCGGTATTGGAACGCGGCATTCCAGTTCGGCCGGATGTTCTGCGTGTGAAAGACGCTGACAAATTGCTCCGCCTTTGATGCCAGCAGATACCCCAGTTCGGTATACGCTTTGGTAGTATTGTAAAAGCGGGATTCATCGACTGTGTACTCATAAATGTCGAAGGAGTGGAAACCCGGATCGAAGCCCGACAGCATCCGTGGCGAAAAGGCAAGATCACGCGCCGGCGTCCCCAGGTTGCCGAGGTTGATCCAGTTATCCGGTCTTGGGATCTTTGTCCCGAAATCCAGGATGCCCGTGTCGAGGTTGTTCAGCCGGCTGGAATCGAGATAACGAAAGTGGATGGTGATCGTATCTGGCTTGCGGTGTTCCAGCGTATCCGCCGTTTTCTGGCCGCCGCCTCCGCCAATACCGCCGAACCGGCCTTGCAAAGGGTTCTGCGCCATCAGCCCTGTTCCGGAGAGAACTGCGGCCACCAAAAACCCCGTCCGAACGCATTGGAATTGGAATCGGTTCACGTTTGAGAAAATTCGGGCCAAATTACTCATTAAGCGGCCATCGATGATTATATGAAAC
>DATJWK010000056.1:0-35792 GCA_035501395.1 Puia sp. | reverse complement strand
GGAAATAGGCGCTCAAAGCGCTCATCGACCCCTAACCCCCCGACCTGAATTCAACTCACGTATGAGCGAAGATAACCAGGTGGCCAACCAGGTCCAACGTATCCAGGATAAGCTGCAGCAATTGCTCCGGCAACGGGACGTCCTTTTAAAAGAAAACGGGAAACTGAAAGAAGATCTGCGACGGGTACAGGAAAGCCAGGCCGATGATATTAAACGGCTCGAGCAATTGAAACAACAGGTTGAGGTCCTTAGGGTATCTAAAACGGCAATGAGCGAAGGGGAAAAAAGGGAGTTGGAGAAAAGACTGGGTCAGTACATCCGGGAAATTGACCGGTGCATCGCGATGTTAGGGGAATGAGCCGGTCAAACTCTTTTTACGAGGCGCAGTTTCATTTCGTCCTGACCTCTGAAGATCTCCAGGGTATACACGCCGTATGGCAAATCGTTGAGGCCGTTCCAGTCCAGCTCCTGCTGGTCTTTCTCAACCTCGGTCTCCAACGCGCTGCATACGATCCCGGTATCATCGCGGAGAACGGCGCGCAACATGCATTTCTGAGTTTCGCCAACCTGGAATGTCAGGTGGTCGATAAAAACGGGGGATTTGACTTTTAGGAACATGGCTGCTGTAGTTTTTATATAGGGTATTGGTGAGCAAACAATAGTTTAATATCAGGTAATGAATTAATCGTTTATGCGATCAACAGCCTCCGTTCCGATTCACTTATGCACAAGGTGTGGATAAATATATAACAACTATTTGATCTATGCAAGATTTAATGACAATTAATGTGGTGATAGGTGATCGCACTTACCGGATCAAGATCGAACCACCGGATGAGGAGATCGTCAGGAAGACATTAAAGACGATAAATGACAAGATTCTTGAATATAAGACCCAGTTCGCGGGCCGGGACATGCAGGACTATATTGCCATGGTATTGCTCTGGTACGCCACCCAGGCGCTTCCGGCAAACCAGGGAGGGCTGAATGCCCCCATTTCAGAGGCCCTGAGCCGGATCGAACAGCAATTAGACAAGGCCTTATAAAATAAGATTTTCCCGTATCTTCGCCAACTAACGCTAAATGGACCCGCGGGTCCATGCGCATATCTATTTTCATACAATCCGGGCACACTCATAAATTTCTGATTGTGAACGATTTAAACAAATAATCGATGGAAACATACATTGCCGGAGCTGTCGCCCTGGTACTTGGGATAATAGTCGGGAAGTTCGTTTTTGCAAAAAATACGCAGAAAAAGATCGACGAGGCGAATGCTCAAGCTAAAAAGATCGTGGCCGACGCGCAGGTGGCAGCCGAGAACCTGAAACGGGAAAAAATGCTGGAGGCCAAGGAGAAAAACGTCCAGTTGAAGGCGGAACATGACAAGGAGGTAATGGAGAAGAACCGGCGTATCAACGACGCGGAATCCAGGATCAAGCAAAAAGAGCAGAGCATCAACCAGAAGCTGGAGAACCTCGACAAACAGGCAAAAGACAACGATACGATCAAGGAGAACCTGACCCGCCAGATCGAAGTGGTAAACCTGAAGCGGACCGAACTCGAAAAACACCAGGAAGAACATATTCGCCGCCTCGAAAAGATTGCCGCCCTGACTGCCGATGAGGCCAGGACGCAACTGATCGAAAGCCTTCGTCAGGAGACCCAGACAAGGGCGCTGGCCCTGCAGCAGGAGATCATCGACGACGCCAAGCAAAAAGCCAATAAGGAAGCCCGGAAGATCATCATCCAAAGCATCCAGCGGACGGCCGCGGAGCAGGCTATCGAAAATTCCATCACGGTGTTCAACCTGGAAAGCGATGAGATCAAAGGCCAGATCATCGGCCGGGAAGGTCGTAATATCCGGGCTATAGAGGCGGCCACCGGGGTGGATCTGATCGTGGACGACACGCCGGAAGCCATCGTCTTAAGCTCCTTTGACCCGCTTCGCCGGGAGATCGCCCGGTTGTCGCTGCAGCGCCTCGTGACCGACGGCCGTATCCATCCGGCTCGCATCGAAGAGATCGTGGAAAAGACACGCAAACAGATCGAGGAGCAGGTAATGGAGATCGGGGAGCGGACGGTGATCGAGTTGGGCATCCACGGACTGCATAAGGAACTGGTTCGGATCGTCGGGAAGATGCGTTTCCGCTCTTCCTATGGACAGAACTTATTGATGCACAGCCGCGAAGTGGCCAATTTATGCGGCATTATGGCGGCCGAGCTCGGAATGAACCCGAAGCTGGCCAAACGGGCAGGACTTTTACACGATATCGGTAAGGTGCCGGACGAGGAAACCGAGCTTAGCCACGCCCTGCTGGGAATGAAGCTGGCCGAAAAATACGGTGAAAACCCCGCCGTGGTGAATGCCATCGGCGCCCACCACGATGAGGTGGAGATGCAATACGTGATCGCCCCCATCATCCAGGCCTGTGACGCCATTAGCGGCGCAAGGCCGGGCGCCCGCCGGGAGATCATGCAGCAATACCTGCAGCGGATCAAGGACCTGGAAAGCCTGGCATTGGCCTATCCGGGGGTGGAAAAAGCCTATGCGATTCAGGCAGGACGCGAGCTTCGCGTGATCGTGGAGGCGGACAAGGTAACCGACGTGGACAGCGACAAACTGAGCTTCGAGATCGCTCAGAAGATCCAGACCGAAATGACCTATCCGGGGCAGATCAAGGTGACGGTCATCCGGGAAAAACGAGCGGTAAACGTAGCGAGATAAATTTTGACTTTTGCGCCAAACGCGCTACCTTTGCAATCCTTTAAAAGGTTTTTTATGAACGCTGCTGTAGCTTTTGTACACGAACAACTGACCGGAAAAAAAGAGATCCCGAACTTCAAGGCCGGCGATAACATCACGGTCAATTACAAGATCATTGAAGGCAACAAGGAGCGTATCCAGGGCTTCAAAGGTGAAGTGATCAAACGTCAGGGCGAGGGCCATACGGCCACGTTCACCGTGCGGAAGATCTCCGACGGAGTAGGCGTGGAAAGGACATTTCCCCTGTTTTCTCCCAATATCGAGTCCGTTGAGCTGAACAAGGTAGGCCGGGTCCGCCGCGCCAAATTGTATTTTCAACGCGACCGCAGCGGCAAGAGCGCCCGGATCAAGGAGAAGAGGATGGCGCATTAAGCCGGGCGGGGTCAATTTATATTTTTGTTGTCAATTTATCTGCTTACCTTTAGAGGTACTAAAATGTAGTTATGGGAGATTTATTCAGTGGGCCGCATATTATTTTGATAGCACTCGTCGTGCTCTTGTTGTTTGGCGGGAAAAAGATCCCCGAGTTGATGCGTGGTCTGGGAAGGGGAATTCGCGAGTTCAAGGATGCAAAAGACAATGTCCAACGGGAGATAGAAGATCACGTGAATGAGGACCGTAAAACGACTTCCGCGACGCCGTCATCTACAGCCAACACGAATCAGGCGACGAAGCCGGTTTCGTCGGATCCATCGGTTCGCAGCAACTAATTTATTACTCGTTATCGGGTAGTCAGACCTCGCAGTTGTATTTGCGGGGTTTTCTTTTTTTTGCGTTAGCGCAATGAAGTAATTTTATATTCTGTATTTTTTTACTCCATGAAATTATTCAAGCGAAGGACAAAGGCCGGTTCGGCAGAGGAGATGTCCTTTATCGAGCACCTGGACGTATTGCGCGGTCATTTGTTCAAATCGGCACTGGCCGTGGCGATCGGGGCCATCGTTATCGCGATATACAATAAATTCATCGTCCAGCGGGTGCTCATGGGGCCGACCAATCCCGATTTCTGGACCTATACGAATTTATGCAAACTCAGCCGGCGGTTGGGCCTGGGAACAAAACTGTGCATGACGAATATCCATGTCACGATGATCAGCACCGAGGTGACCGGTCAGTTCAATATTTATTTCAACGTGCTGCTCATCGGCGGATTTATCATCGCCTTCCCCTATGTGTTCTGGCAGTTTTGGAAATTCACCAAACCGGCGCTTAAACCGAATGAGCTGCGGAATACAAGGGGCGTGATCTTCTGGGTCTCCCTGTTGTTCTTCCTCGGCGTTCTGTTCGGCTATTTTATCATCGCGCCCTACACCATCAACTTCTTTTCCAATTTTTCATTGGACCCGAAGATCGCGAACACCTGGACGGTAGGGAATTATTTCAACACCATCACCCCGCTGATCCTTGGCGCGGGACTGGCCTTTCAACTCCCGCTGGTCATGTATTTTCTTGCAAAGGTGGGTGTGGTCGGCTCGGCATATCTGCGCCGGGTGCGGAAATACGCCATCCTGATCATGCTGATCGTCGCAGGGATTATTACCCCGCCGGATATGCTCAGCCAGATCGTGGTCACGCTGCCCCTGATGCTGCTGTATGAGATCAGCATCGTGCTCTGCGTGCGGGTGGAAAAAAGAGAGAAACTGGAGGAGAAGGCGGAGTGGCAATAACCATGTTTACATTCACGTCCATAGGATCCTATCATTCGTGGCTTGAGCATAACCCCGACGGCTGCCGGGTCGCCGTCCTTCACTACCTGGAGCAGATCCGCGAACAGTCGGCGCTCAATGCGTTTCTCGAAGTCTACGGCGAAGAAGCGCTGCAGCGCGCAAAAGAGCTGGACGAAAAAAGAAGATCGGGCGCGCCGATGGGCAGGCTGCATGGCGTGATCATCTCACTAAAAGACGTTATCGCCTGGCAGGGTCACCGGATGACCGCAGCTTCCCGTATCCTCGCCGGTTTCACTTCCATCTATAGCGCCACCGCCGTGGAAAGATTGCTGGCGGAAGAAGCGGTCATCATCGGCCGGAACAATTGCGACGAGTTCGCAATGGGATCGACGAATGAAAATTCGGCTTATGGCAACGTCTTGAACGCCCGTTGCCGGGAGCGGGTCCCGGGTGGATCGTCCGGCGGCTCCGCTGTCGCGGTTCAGGCGGGGCTGGCTATGGTAAGCCTGGGTAGCGACACCGGCGGATCGGTGCGCCAACCGGCGGACTTCTGCGGCGTCGTCGGATTGAAACCGTCGTACGGGCGCGTTTCCCGGTACGGACTGATCGCCTATGCCTCTTCCTTTGACCAGATCGGCATCTTCGGGCGCTCGGTTTCCGATGTCGGCCGCGTGTTGGAAGTGATCGCGGGACCGGATGATTTTGACAGCACCGTCGCCCGGGCGGAAATTCCCCGGTTCCACCCGCAACCCGCCAGGTACCGGATCGCCTATTTCAAAGAAGCCCTGGACCACAAAGGGCTTGATCCCGAGATCCGCGACGCCATTTTGGGCCGCCTGGAAGAATGGCAACAGGCCGGCCATACGGTGGTCGCAGTTGACTTTGACCTGTTTGACTACATCGTCCCCGCCTACTATGTCCTCACCACGGCAGAGGCTTCCTCCAACCTGGCCAGGTTTGACGGCGTTCGGTATGGATACCGGTCTCCCGGCCGGGATCTTGAATTAACAGAGTTTTACAAGCGAACCCGCTCGGAAGGCTTCGGCCGGGAGGTCAAGAGACGTATCTTATTGGGAACCTTTGTGTTAAGCGCCGGCTACTATGACGCTTATTTTACCCGGGCCCAACAGGTGCGCAAATTACTCGTCGATCATACCAACCTGCTGTTCAAGGATTTCGATATCCTGGTCCTCCCCACCTCCCCGGGTCCCGCCTTTAAGCTCGGGGAAAAGATGAGTGATCCTATTGCTATGTATCTCGCTGATATATATACCGTTTATGCCAATCTCACCGGCATCCCCGGCATTTCCCTTCCCTTATTTACCCATACAAGTGGCATGCCTTTTGGTATCCAAGCTATGACAAGCCGAATGAAAGAGTTATCTTTGCTTCAGTTCTCGCATCAAATGATGCAACAATAAAGTCCTACGAAAATCCTACTCTATGGTGACTGAGAGATTTGAAGCGATTCACTATAACTGATCCGTTTTGGTTGATGGCTTTTGCAAGCAATCTCCCGTTGGTCCGAACCTATGAAAGATTGTAGACGCCGATAGGGGCCGTTTACTATCTAAAACGTTGGACACAATGTGCAACAAGAGGCTTTTATTGTTGGGCGTCGTCATCCTTGTGCTTGGCTCGGGATGGATGTACCCCGCCCCGGATAGGACACAATCAGCTGACCTTCCCCACGCTGTCATCGACACCGAACGATTGGTTGTCCCGGCGGTTACAAAGGCCGATCCCCAAACCTATCTTTATTCGGAGCTTTTCCTGGCCACTTCGGTCGGGGCGAGTAATGGCGCCCGGCTGAATCCCAAGGCCCTGAGCTTCATCCAGGATTATGTAAAGGAAAACTGGGAAGAATTACAGCTGGTGCGGATGACCGGCGGTCCCTATTTCAACGTGATCGAAGGGATCCTCGCAGAATACGATCTCCCCAAAGAATTGAAATATCTGGCCGTTATCGAATCCAATCTCAAGTCCTCCGCCCGCTCCCGCGTAGGCGCCGCCGGCCCCTGGCAACTGATGCCGCAGACGGCACGCGACCTGGGACTGAAGGTCAATAAGAATGTGGACGAGCGACGCAATTATGTTAAAAGCACCCGCGCGGCGGCGCTCTACCTGAAGGACCTTTACAACCAATTGGGTGACTGGCTGTTGGTGATCGCCGCTTACAATACCGGCACCGCTCACGTCTACCAGGCGATCCGCCGGAGCGGGAGCAGGAATTTCTGGGATTTACAATACTACCTGCCCGCGGAATCGCGGATACATGTCAAAAAATTTATTGGAACCCAATACGTGTTTGAAGGTCAGGGGAGCGTCACCACGCTGACCCGTGACGAAGCCATGGAGCAGTTGTCAGGATCGGCGATGTACGTTTTCCATCGTCAGCTGACTGCCGCGGAACTTGCCGGCTCAAAGACGGTCGTCGTCTCCGGAAAGTACCTGGCTGCCGTTATCATGCGGTATACGCTGATGGATTCGGCCATGTTTAACCGCTACAACCCCGAATTCGACAAGGTCATGACCAGCAATAATAACAGTTATGATCTGAAGCTGCCGGCGGACAAAATGGACTTGTTCGAAGCCAATAAATACCAGATCCTTACCGAATCGATGCAGCAAATGCAAACCATCCCGGGCGATATCGCCCAGGTTGCCGTCAAATAGATTTAGATCGTTTATGTACGATACGAGGCCGGTCGGAGAGATTCCGCCGGCTTCTATATTTCAGGAGGCGCCCAATGCCTTCAAGATCCCCTGCGCCTTGATCAGGCATTCTTCATATTCCGCGGCGGGATTGCTGTAAAACGTGATCCCCGACCCCACCTGGTAGGAGAGGTAGCGATCGGACCGGTTGTACATCAACCCCCGGATGACTACGTTGAAATCGAAATTACCATCGGGGGTAACATATCCCACGGCGCCGGAGAAAATCCCGCGGCGGGACCGTTCGTACCGGTCGATCAGCCCGACGACCCGACGCTTGGGCGCACCCGTCATCGACCCCATCGGAAAGGTCGCCCGAATGGCATCGATCCAAGGGAGGTCCGGCACCGCCGTGCCCGATATGGTGGAGATCATCTGGAAGACCTGCGGGAAAGGATAGATCCCATACAGCTCTTCCACCCGCACCGTGCCGGGGAGGCAAACCCTGGACAGGTCGTTCCGAACCAGGTCGACAACCATTACGTTTTCCGACCGGTCCTTGTGACTGTAAAAAAGCTCCCGGGCGGAGGCTGCGTCCGCTTCGGGCCGATCGGGAAATCGGGCCGTCGTCCCTTTTATCGGCTGGGCGGAAAGCCGGTCGCCGGCCTTTTTCAGGTATCGTTCGGGGCTGGCGCAAAGCAGATACCGGTCCCGGAGCCGGTAAAAGCAGGAGAACGGATTGGGCGAGGCCTGGCTGAGGGACCGCCAGGCGGCGAGCGGATCCAGGTTGGCAGGCTGAGCATAAAATTCCTGGCAGAAATTGATTTCGTAGCAGTCGCCGCGAAGGATATGCTGCTGCAGCTCCGCCACCCGCTCGCGGTACTCGAAGGGCGTAAAACGAGGCCGGAATGACGGAACGGTCGCCGGACCGGCGGCAGAAGGGTCAGCCCCAATCGGGATACTCCCGATCTGGCGCCAAATCGTCTCCTGGTCGTCCTGGAAGCGTCCTATCCTGATGGTCCCGGCGCTGAGCTCGATGAGGGTCTCCGGGATAAAAAAAGCGAGGTCCGGAAAACCGATGGGATCGGGTTTTGGCACGTGGTTGGGGTCGCCGGCGTCGGTCTCCGTGACGAGCTCATAGGCGAAGTGCCCGAAAAGCCATTCGCGGCGTTCGTTCGCCCATGCTTTCAACCGCGAAAAAGCCTGACCCGCGGGTGCCTCGAGGCTTTCCACCGCGCCGGCCGCCAACAGGCATTCAAACGACGGCCCGGCAGACACCGGATACCCCTGGTTGTCCAGGAAACAAAAAATGTCGACCTGGGACGTCCAGATCAACATCTGTAGTTTTGTCTGCTGAAAATCGGTTATGGGAAATGAGACAAACCTTCTCTCTCGCGACCGAAGGTCATCAGAAGTCATCTTCTTCTTCGTCGAAGCTGCTTTCATTGAACAGGTCGAGGTCCTTAAAGTCGTCGTCTAATCCCAGATCATCCTCTTCGCCGCCTTTCGCCGACTTTTTGGAAGTATTGCCCCCGGTGCTCTTTTTCGTCTTGGATTTTGGAATATCGAATTCATCGAAATCAGGGTCCCATTCTTCTTCCTCTTCGACCTTTTCCCATTCATCCACCTCTTCATAGTCCTCGTCATCATCGTCATCGTCGTCATCTTCCTTCTTGGTTTTCGACGCACTCTTGGCGGACGATTTTGCCGAAGCTTTGGGCGCATCATCATCGTCATCCAAATCATCGTCATCATCATCATCCGTTTGCTTCCTGGATTTAGACGAAGGTTTTTCAGGTGCATCCTTCGGTACCTGAGGCGCGGATTTCTTTGAACCCTTTCCCTCCTTATCAGATTTTGCTGCCATGCCCAATAAGATTGTAGTGTAAATTTTCGGCGAAGTTTTTAATCCGCCAAATTTTTTTTGGAATAATTTTAAGGTTGTTTTTCAGCAGGTTTCAATCAATTGATCCCTGCCAGGACCATTGGAAATATAGGCAACTTTTACGCCCAGATAGCTGTTTATGAACTGCACGTATTCCCGCATTTTTTCCGGCAGCTGATCATATTTTTTCACCGCCGTAATATCCGATCCCCAACCGGGAAATGATTTCAATACCGGCTGAATGGATAACCGGTTCATCTGGAACGGAATTTCATTGGTCTTCTCCCCATTGACCGAATAGTCGGTGCAGACCTTCAGCTCCGCAAATGCATCGAGAACATCGGCTTTCGTCATCACTATTTTTGTCACGCCGTTGATCATGCATGCAAATTTCAGTGCCACCCCGTCTATCCAGCCGCACCGGCGCGGGCGGCCCGTAGTGGCGCCGAATTCATTTCCGGTCTTTCGCAACTCTTCGCCGGTCGCATCTTCCAGCTCGGTGGGAAAAGGCCCGCTCCCGACCCGGGTGCAATAGGCTTTACTCACCCCGATCACGTCGCGGATGCGTTGGGGCGCAACGCCCAGACCGGTGCAAACACCGGCCGATATGGTATTCGAAGAAGTCACGAAGGGGAACGTCCCGAAATCCACATCGAGCATGCTTCCCTGGGCGCCTTCCGCCAGAACGGTGCTGCCCCCGGAAAGTTTGTCGTTTATAAAATATTCGCCGTTGACGATCTTGAACTGGCGCATAAAATCGAGCGCCTCGAAAAATTCTTCTTCCCATTCGGAGATATCTTCCTGGAAATTCAGGCTGTCCAGCAGCTTCTGGTGTTTGAGGCGGAGCTTGATGTATTGCGTGGTGAACGTCTTGTCCAGGAGGTCCCCCACCCTAAGCCCGTTTCTTCCGGTTTTGTCCATATATGCCGGGCCGATACCCTTGAGGGTGCTTCCGATCTTCTCCAGGCCCTTTGACATCTCCGAAGCCTTATCCAGCGCCCGGTGGGTCGGGAGGATCAGGTGGGTCCGCTGGGCGATATAAAGATTTTTGCGGTAGTCGACACCAAAGGACGCGACCGACTGGCACTCCCGCTTCAGCGTTACGGGGTCGAGCACGACGCCGTTTCCAATCAGGTTGAGCGTTCCTTCGTGAAAGATCCCGGACGGGATCTGATGAAGGACGATCTTTTTGTCTTTTACGTATAACGTGTGCCCTGCGTTCGGGCCCCCCTGAAACCGGGCGATCAGATCATAGCGGGGCGCGAAATAGTCCACTATCTTTCCCTTTCCTTCGTCTCCCCACTGGAGGCCTAAAATGACGTCGACCATTAATTATCCAATTGACTTTTGAGGCGGCAAAAATAGGTGAATAGATGCGTTAAAAAAAACTTGCTGCCCCAAGGGGCAGGATGCATGCCCGCAAGCTCAGGCGGTCTCCGCATCATATCGAACTACGCTGTTAATACCATTGAGTTGCATCAGCCGCGAGACCAGCTCCTCCAATTCTTCCTTATCGTGGACGTAGATCCGGATATTGCCTTCAAAGATACCGTCTTTTGCTTCAATGGTCAGCGCGTTGATGTTTAGCTTCAGTTCCCCGGAAATAAGATTGGTGATCTTGTTGATAACTCCTACGTCATCCATCCCCAGGATCCTGACACCGGTAAGGAAGGATATCTCCTTGTTCTTCGCCCATTTGGTCTTTACCACGCGATGCCCGTAATTGGCCATGAGCTTGGCGGCATTGGGACAATTGGTCCGGTGGATCGTCAAACCCTTTCCGACAGAGACAAAGCCAAAAACGTCGTCACCGGGGATGGGCTTGCAGCAATTGGCCAGCGTATATACGATGCGGTCGCTGCTTTCGCCGAAAATGATCAGTTCGGTATCCTTTCTCGGGACCGGGTGGGTCGTCGCCGGCTCGCCGATCCGCTGCTCGGCTGCGGCCTTGGCTGGTTTGGGCGGCTCCAGCCGGTCCCCCAATAAATGGAATTCCTGCAACTCCTTCAGATCGATGTTGCGGACCGACACCTGATAAAAGAAATCGAGGGAAGAACTCAATTTGTACCAGGCGGTAAGTACATCGATATTGTGCTGGTTGTAGGCGGCGCCGAAATGCTCCAGCTTTCGCTGTACGATATACTTCCCCTCGTCGGCGATCTTCCTTTTTTCTTCCTTCAGCGCATCCTTGATCTTGCTTTTTGCCTTGGCCGTCACGACAATACCCAACCAGTCCTCCGTCGGCCGCTGCTTGCTCGACGTGATGATCTCCACCTGATCGCCGCTTCGGAGCTTGTGGCTGATGGGAACGAGCTTGTGATTGACTTTGGCGCCAATACATTGCACGCCTATGGCGCTGTGGATGGAGAACGCAAAATCGAGTGCGGTCGAACCGACCGGGAGCATTTTCACATCCCCCTTTGGCGTGTAGACATAGATCTCTTCCGCGAGGAAGCTGGTTTTGAAATCCTGGAGGAAGTCGATCGAATCGTTATCCTCGGTGTTAAGTACCTCCCGGATCTGCTGGAACCACTTGTCAAATCTGCTTTCGTCCGCGGGACCTTCTTTATACTTCCAATGGGCCGCAAGACCCTTCTCCGCGATCTCATTCATCCGCCGCGAACGGATCTGCACCTCCACCCATTTCCCCTGCGGACCCATGACCGTGGTGTGAAGGGCTTCATACCCGTTGGATTTGGGGTTGCTTAACCAGTCGCGTAAGCGCTCTGGAGAAGGGTTGTATTCGTCGGTTATCAGGGAATACACCTTCCAGCAATCTTCTTTCTCTTTCTCCAGCGGCGAATTGAGAATGACCCGGATGGCGAATAAGTCATATACCTCCTCAAAGGCGACCCCTTTTTTGCGCATCTTGTTCCAGATCGAATGGATACTCTTGGGCCGGCCATAAATGTCAAAGTTGAATCCCGCTTTTTCCAGCTTATCCTTTAAGGGTTTTACAAATTCGTTGATATAGCGCGAACGCTCCCGTTTGGTCTCGGACAGCTTCCGGGCGATCTCCCGGTACTCCTCCGGCTCGAGATACTTCATCGCCAGGTCCTCGAGCTCCGTCTTTATGGTATACAATCCCATCCGGTGGGCGAGCGGGGCATAGACATAGACGGTCTCTGAAGCGATCTTGAGTTGTTTCTCCCGTTTCATGCTGTCGAGGGTGCGCATGTTGTGAAGGCGGTCGGCCAGCTTGATCAGGATGACCCGCGGATCATCGGTCAGCGTGAGCAGGATCTTCTTGAAGTTCTCCGCCTGGCGGGACGCATTGACGTCGACGACATTGGAAATTTTGGTCAATCCGTCCACGATCCGCGCGATTTCGCTGCTGAATTCCCGTTCAATATCTTCGAGGGTGATGTCGGTGTCTTCGACGGTGTCGTGCAACAGGGCGCAAATGGTGGAACGGACGCCGAGGCCGATCTCCTCCGAGCAAATGCGCGCTACGGCAAGCGGATGGAGGATATACGGTTCCCCGCTTTTCCGCCGCATCGTTTTGTGCGCGTCGGCGGCCATTTCGAAAGCGGAGCGGATCAGCTCCTTGTCGCCGGTCTTGAGCTTGGGTTTTAGTGACCGAAGCAAGGCCCTGTACTCCCTTAAAATGAGCTTTTTTTCCTGGTCTTCCGTAAGATTGTAATTCGGTATTGCAGCGACTGATTCCATGTCCATCGTCTACGAATTTACGAAAAAAAGCCTAGCTTTGCACGCTTTCCCTCCGGGCGGATCCCGCAACCGGGCGATGGTTCATACCGCTGGCAGACAATGAATTAAGTGGGAAAGACCGCAAAGGCGGATGTGGCGAAATTGGCAGACGCACCAGACTTAGGATCTGGCGCCGCAAGGCATGTAGGTTCGAGTCCTATCATCCGCACAGCAGACCGGCCGGTGGCATTGTAATTGAATCCTATCCGGGAAACAACTACCATGTCAGCAACACTAATCGACTCCGTAAGATCGGCATTCACTGCCGACATAGTCAAAAAAATTGCCGTTCTCCTGGGGGAGACGGACAACGGGGTGCAAAAAGGCATCAACGGCGCACTTCCACTGATACTGACGGATATCCTCCATAAATCGGCTTACCCCGACTCGATGGCCAATATCCGGGAACTCTCCCAACGGGCGGTAACCGGGGATTTCTTTGGTGAGATGCACGAACTGACGATCAGCCCCGGCGGTCTTTTGCCCGGTAGTGTTTTACTCAACCGGGGCATTGAATACGCAAAGGAACTTCTTCGGATGCGGTATGACGGTGTGGTCGGCGAGATAAGCCGCTTCGCCGCGATCGGTCTGCCTTCCGCTTCATTTATAGCCGGCGTGGTAAGCTTTGCGGCGCTGGATTCGATTGGCCGCCATCTGAGTACGCATCAGGTGGAAAGTCAGGGGCTTGCAGCCTGGATCAAGACACATTCGGACGGCATCCGCGCCACAATTCCGGCCGGCCTGGAGGTGAAGCATGCGCTCGGGATCCGGCATTTTCCCTGGGAGACGGCAAGGACCGATCGACCGCGAAGCAATGCATTGATCACCGTGATCATCGTGATTGTTCTTGTCCTGGGCGCCGGGTTTGCCTACAACTATTACAAGGAACATCCGTCGGCTTTTACCCCGAAGACCGATTCGACCGGGGCGCCAGGCTCGGCCGCGGGGCCTTCGCGGGACACGACCATCCGCGATACGACGGTCACCGGTCGATAATTTCGGCGCCTGAGTTGCCGGCGCCCTGGGTTATCCCGGCCGTCGATAAAAAAAATTGCCTACCTTTGCCCCCCGCTTTTAAATCGGGACAAACATGGCAACTGTAACGAGGGAGAATATCGGGCTTCTGACAGACAAGATCGTCGTCAGCATTTCCAAAGGCGATTACCTGCCGTCTTTTGAAAAGGCCCTTAGACAATATGGTAAACAAGCGAATATCCCCGGATTCCGGAAGGGTATGGTGCCTCCGGGCCTGATAAAGAAAATGTACGGTAGCTCGGTCCTGACCGATGAGGTGTTAAGAACGGTAGAAAAGGAGCTGACGACCTATATGTCGAATGAAAAGCTCGAAATATTCGCCCAGCCGCTGCCATTGCCGGAAAATGATGCCCGGCAGATCGACGTGAGCAATCCGTCGGATTATTCCTTTGCCTTTGAGATCGGGCTGAAACCCGCATTTAACCTGGCGGATCTGGGAACGGCTGCATTGACCTTCTACAAGGTGCAGGTGACCCCGGAGATGATCGATGAAGAGGTCGCCCGCCAACAAACCCGGAATGGCAAAATGACGGAGCCGGAAACGGTGACGAACGACGAGAACGTGCTGAACCTTCATTTTACCGAAACCGACGCAGCCGGCGACCCGGTACCAGGCGGCATTGAAAAAGACAATTCCCTGCTCGTCAAATATTTTAACGAACCCACCCGGCCGAAATGGATCGGCCTGAAGAAAGGGGATTCGGTCCTCCTCCAGCCTTCACAGGCATTTGATGAAAAGGAGCGGGAATGGGTCCTCGGTGACCTGGGCCTTCCAAAGGAAGATCCGGCAGCCGCTGATAAATATTTTCGGGTCGCGATCACAAAGATCGGATGGGTGGAAAAAGCCGAATTGGATGAGCCTTTTTTTAAGAAAGCCTACCCAACGGCAAACATCACCACCCTGGAAGCCTACCGGGACGCGGTAAAAGACGAGATCCAGGCTCACTGGGACAATCAAAGCCGCAACCAATTGCAGCATGCTTTGTATCATATCCTGCTGGATCACACGAAGATCGACTTCCCGGAGGATTTCCTCAAGCGGTGGATGCTGACAGGCGGCGACAAACAAAAAAGCCCGGCGGAGGTCGAAGAAGAGTTCCCGGCCTTTGTGGATCAGCTGAAGTGGACACTCATCGTCGACAAGGTCGTCGCCGACAACGGCATCGAGGTCAGCCAGGACGATATCCGGGACTTCGCGCGGCAACAGCTGTTTGGATACATGGGTATGCAGGCCGGCGCGGATGAGCAACCCTGGGTCGCCGACTATGTACAACGGATGATGCAGGACCGGAAATTCGTGGAGGATACCGTTCACCGGATCCGGACCGAAAAAGTATTTGCCTGGGCGCGGACCCGGGTCCACCCCACGGAAAAGCCGATCAGCCGGGAGGAATTCCGGCATCTGTTGGAAGAACATCAACATCATCATCACTAGAAAGCCGCACATTGACCCCGATCATCGATCGGGGTTTTTTTATCGGCGCATAATTTGGCGGTCGCCGTGGACTGCAACTCTGTCAGTTTTTTGGCAGTTTGAAAGTTTGGACGGAGATTTGAAAGGAGTTAGCTGTCCAAAGAAATCAGAACAGGCATTAAAACATTGAAAAATACGATTATGACTCCAGCAAACGAATTCGAGAAATATGCTGTGAAACACCGGGGTATTTCGAGTAATACATTGAACGACTATAACAAATACCTCGTTACCAATCTCACACCGAACATCATCGAGGAAAGGCCCATGAACGTCGCCGTGATGGACGTCTATAGCCGGCTGATGATGGACCGGATCATCTTCCTCGGCTATCCGATCAATGAAGAGGTCGCCAATATCATCACGGCCCAGCTGCTATTCCTCGACAGCACCGATCGTCACCGCGATATCCAGATGTATATAAATTGCCCCGGTGGGAGCGTATACTCGGGTCTTGGCGTCTATGATACCATGCAATACGTCACACCGGATGTGGCAACCATCTGTATCGGGATGGCGGCAAGCATGGGCCAGGTCCTCATGTGCGCCGGCACCAAAGGCAAGCGTACGGCGCTCAAACACAGCCGCGTCATGATGCACCAACCCAGCGGCGCCATCGGCGGCCAGGCCTCGGATATCGAGATCACCGTTGCCGAGATAAGGAAACTGCGCAAAGAGTTGTACGAGATCACCGCTTTTCATACCGGTAAAACACTAAAACAGGTGGAGAAGGACAGCGACCGCGACTACTGGCTTACCGCGCTGGAAGCGAAAGAATATGGTCTCGTAGATGAGGTGCTGCTCCAGAACCCGCGGAAAGAGAAGGATTCGAATTGATACGCCTTCAATTCCGAGATACCAACCACATATAAATAATGACAACATGAACTATTCGAAATATTTGATCAACCCGAACCGCCTCAATGATGACGAACCCGACGAAAAGGAACCCAAAGAGGAGAAAGGACCAGACCTCGGGATGCTGGCGAAGAAGATGGAGAAATATTTTTTCGAGAACAGGACGGTAGAACTGTGGGGAGCCGTGGATGACAAGACGGCGAGGGAAGTCGTCACCAAGCTGCGGCTGCTGGATGCGGACAAGCCGGGGGAAGAGATCAAGTTCTTTATCAACAGTCCGGGGGGAGTAGTGACTTCCGGCATGATCATCTATGATACGATGCGGATGTTGAAGAGCCCGGTCAGCACGATCTGTATGGGTCTCGCCGCTTCGATGGGCTCGATCCTGCTGAGCGGCGGCGTAAAGGGCCGCAGATTCGTCTATCCGCATTCCGAGATCATGATCCATCAGCCGAGCCTCGGCGGATATATGCAGGGCGTGAGCATCGACCTGGAGATTACGGCCAAACAAACCAAGCGGGTCAAAGATGTCAGCGCCAGGATCCTGGCGGACAATTGCGGGAAGAAAGTGGACCAGATCCTGAAGGATTTTGACCGCGATTACTGGATGGACGCGAAAGAAGCCATCGAATATGGCATCGTGGATCAACTTTACGAACAAATTTAGCATAACAGGCTGATTATTAGCGCTTATCCTTTTTCCCCACATACTGGGAGAATCGAATAAGTTGGGTAACTTTGTAGCTATGGCGAAAAATACCTTGCATTGTTCCTTTTGCGGCCGTAACCGGGATGAGGTCAAGATCCTCATCGCCGGCCAGGAGGGACATATTTGCGAGAATTGTGTCGAACATGCGCAGGAGATCATCCAGCAGGAATTGATGATCAGGGAAGATTCTGCCGGCAGCAGCTCCTTTAAACTAACGGTAAAAAAGCCGGCGGAGATCAAACGTATCCTCGATGAATATGTTATCGGGCAGGACGATGCCAAAAAGGTCCTGGCAGTTGCGGTCTACAATCACTACAAGCGACTGCAACAAAAGGTGGTCGAGAACGAAGTCGAAATAGAAAAAAGCAATATCATCATGGTCGGCGAGACCGGAACGGGTAAGACCCTTCTCGCTAAAACCATCGCAAGGCTGCTGAACGTCCCGTTCGCTATCGTCGACGCCACCGTTTTTACAGAAGCGGGCTATGTCGGTGAAGATGTGGAAAGCATCCTTACCCGGCTGCTGCAGGTTTGTAATTACGATGTGCCGGCCGCGGAAAGAGGGATCGTCTATATCGACGAAATAGACAAGATTGCCCGTAAGGGGGACAATCCGTCGATCACGCGTGACGTGAGCGGAGAAGGCGTTCAACAAGGACTGCTGAAACTGCTGGAAGGGACCGATGTGCTGGTGCCCCCGCAAGGCGGCCGCAAACATCCCGAACAAAAGCTGATCAAGGTCAATACCCAGAATATTCTCTTTATTTGCGGCGGCGCTTTTGACGGCGTGGACAAGATCATCGCCCGCCGGATCAACACGAATGCCATCGGCTTCAATGTCAACAAGGAGCAACAGGAGGCGGCAAAGAAGAACTTGCTGCAGTACGTCAATGCCCCCGACCTCAAATCCTTTGGCCTGATCCCCGAACTGCTCGGGCGACTTCCCGTCGTAACCCATCTCAACCCCCTTGACAAAACCACCTTGCGTTCGATCCTTACCGAACCGAAGAACTCGTTGATCCGCCAATATAAAAAGCTGTTCGAACTGGAGGGCATACAGCTGACCTTCGACGCGGATGTGCTGGATTTCATGGTGGATAAGGCCGTCGAATACAAGCTTGGCGCCCGGGGGCTGCGGAGCATCTGCGAGAGCATTTTGACCGATGCCATGTTCGAACTCCCCTCCGGAAAGGAAGAAAAGTTTCATCTCGACCTGGAGTACGCGCAAAAGAAGTTCGACAAGAGCAAAATGAATCTGCTGAAAGTGGCCTAACCATGCAGGAACTCATCGAAAAATTAATGGCGCAAGGGCTGACCGAAGAACAAGCCCATAAAGCCATCGAGGTCATCAAAAATTTCACCAAGGAGAAGTTTCCTTTATTTGCCGGCGCGATCGATAAACTATTCGACAAATACGGATCGAAAGCGGAAGAAGATTTTATGCCGTAGCGCGCATCACCGACGTGAGCCCTTTTCCCTCCTTTAGCCCTTCAGCACCTCGCGCGCGATCACAATCTTTTGGATCTCGCTGGTTCCCTCGCCGATCGTACAGAGCTTGCTGTCACGATAATATTTCTCCACCGGAAAGTCCTTGGTATAGCCGTAACCGCCGAAGATCTGGACTGCTTCGGTAGCGGTCCTGACGGCCACCTCGCTGGCATAATATTTCGCCATCGCGGCTTGTTTGGTCATGGGCAGGTGCTTGTTCTTGAGGTCCGCGGCCTGAAAAGTCAGCAATTCGGCAGCGGCGATCTCGGTGGCCATATCGGCCAGCTTGAAGGATATTCCCTGAAAATTCGCTATGGGCTGATCGAACTGATGACGCTCCTTCGCATAGTTGAGCGCGGCATCCAGCGCACCCCTGGCGATACCCAGCGAAAGCGCCGCAATGGAAATGCGACCGCCGTCAAGAACGGCAAGCGCCTGGCGGAACCCTTCACCGACCTCTCCCAGTTGGTTACCAACGGGGATCCGGCACTCATCGAAGATCATCTCCGCCGTTTCGCTGGCTCGCATCCCGAGTTTGTTTTCTTTCTTTCCCCCGCTGAAACCGGGAGTGCCTCTTTCTACGACAAACGCGGTAGCGTTATTGCGCGCGCGGGGTTCTCCCGTTCTTGCGATGACGACCGCAATATCACCGCTGATGCCGTGAGTGATCCAGTTCTTTGTCCCGTTGAGCACCCACTCATCCCCCTCCCTTACCGCCGTGCACCGCATATTTCCTGCATCGCTGCCGGTTCCGGCTTCGGTTAGCCCCCAGGCGCCGAGCGACTGTCCGGACGCAAGACCGGGTAAATATTTTCTCTTTTGCTCCTCCGAACCGAACGCCAGGATATGCCCGGTACAAAGGGAATTATGCGCCGCCAGGCTCAGACCGATGCCGCCGCATACCTTTGCGATCTCCACGATGATCGTGACGTATTCGGTGTAAGAGAGCCCGGACCCGCCATAGGCCTCGGGCACCACCACCCCCATCATGCCCAGCCGGCCTAGCTCCTTGAACAATTCATGCGGAAAATGTTGCTCCTCATCCCACCGCATGACGTGCGGGCGGATGGCCTGATTGGCGAAATCCCGGGCCGTCTGGCCCACCTGCCGGGTAAGTTCTTCCGTTGAGAATTCCATTTCAGCATGCGTTTTTAAAATGTCCGGTTAAAAAGAACCAGGCAACAACCGGAAGGCTATTGCCTGGTAACACTTGGCAAACAATCATTATCTAACGCCTAGGGGTGGCGTTTCCTTTTGTAAAGGTAGAAATAAATTTGATTCAAAACTAACGATTGTTAGTCTTTCGAACATTTTTCCGGCCTCCCGGGCCCGGCGTGCAAAAAAAGCCGCTCCTGCGGATGCAGGAGCGGGCTGACTTGCTGGAGTATGGATCAAAATCAATAGTACCGGTAATAACGGGGTCTTGGCCGGCGATATACCGGATGAGGCCGTGGCTGTGGAAGCACCCGGCCCAGACCGATGATCAGTCCGCCGCCAAGGGTAAACTGAACCGTGGATTGATTGGGATCGATGCCGCCGCCATAATAGTTGTTGTAATAGAACGCCCCCGCCGCCGAACCCACCGGCGAGAGCAATTGCGCTTTGAGCTGAATTCCCACCCTGGGCGAAATATAGATATTCGTCCCGAGCTGGAATCCCGCCGCGAAATAGCTGTTTGATGGCCAAGTCGGCGCCGGCGTCATGATATCGGCGCCCAGCAGCAGGCCCAGAAAAGGCCGCACGGTTGAGTTCGGGATATTGCCGGAAAATACGGGACCGGCCATGATAAAATCCTGATGAAGCTGCCCGCCGTTGATCTGATTCCCGCCGTCATATCCGTAGTAGTAGACACCCGAATTCCCGGACGTATGATTGTAAAGGACTTCGATCCCCACATTTCGATTGATATTGAAATTGATCGCACCGCCGAGATTCAGTCCGCCTTCGATTCTGCCATAGGTGTTAAAGAAATCGTTTCTTTCCGCAAAGCTGTAACCGACCTGGGGAACCAGCTCGACAGCGGTTTGAGCGAGGATACCGGTGGATGACAACAGAACAGCCGAAAAGATGATCGCTATTTTTCTCATATATACGATTTGTGTAAGATAATAGACCGAACATCCTGCCAAAAGTTTAATGGCCCGTTCATATTTCCAGCACCAGGCCATCGTACGCCAAATGCCGGTTATTCGGAAGGCCGGGCTCGACTTCCGCATGTTTGCCCAACTGATGACTGATATGCGTAAACCAGGCTTGGGGGATATCGAGCTGGTCGACCTCATCGATTGCTTCCTTTAGCGAAAAATGCGACAAATGCCTTTCATGTCTAAGGGCATTCAGAACGATCTGACGGCTGCCTTTTATCTTTTCCTTTTCGCTTTCATCGATCCGGTTGGCATCGGTGATATAAGTAAAATCGCCGACGCGAAAACCAAGAACGGGCATCTTCATATGCCATACATGAATAGGAATAAGCGTGATATCCCCAACGGTGAACGGTTCCTTGTCGATATGGTGCAGTTCCAGTTCCGGGATCCCGGGATATTTGGTGTCGGCAAAGGCATAAGGAAACTCGCGGACGATACTCTCCTGCGTCATCGCGTTGGCATACAGGGGCATTGCCCGGCGTTGAAAAAAATTGTAGGCCCGCACGTCGTCGAGGCCGGCAAGGTGGTCTTTATGCGGATGCGTATAGACAACCGCATCGAGCCGGCGGATACCGGCACGGAGCATCTGATAGCGAAAATCCGGCGTAGTGTCGATCACAAGCGTTGTCGAAGCGGACTGGATGAGGATACTGGAGCGGAGACGTTTATCCTTTGGATCGGTAGAGGCGCAAACGGCGCATGGACAGGCTACCATCGGAACGCCGGTGCTCGTGCCCGTGCCCAGGAACGTGATTTTGATTGGCGGATGGCTCACGGCGCGAAGTTACGGAATAAGGCTGGCAGCCAGCACCTCTTCGTATATACGGCGAGCTTCGGAACTGAGTGTGACGGGATCGATCTTTAGCTGGGGAATGATATCGATAAGCGTGCTGATCCGTCCTTCCAGGGGCAGGAATTTATTCAGCACCACTACCTTTCGCTGTTCCAGGATACAATAGCCGCTCTGAAAATTGCCCCTCTCGTAGCGAACGATATATTCCGCTTCGTCGAGTATTCTTTCAATCTTTTCGAGTGTGGTTTGTGTATACCTCATCTGTGTAAAGTTACTACATAACCGCCTGCATGCGGTACCGCCGATCCTCATTTTATCCACATCACCCCTTACTGGCCATCCTGACGATGGGGATGATCATTTCTTCCAGGCTGACCCCGCCGTGCTGAAACGTGTTGCGATAATAGTTGACGTAATAATTGTAGTTATTCGGGTAACAAAGGAACCCGTCCCCTTTCGCAAAAATGAAGGAGGAATTCACGGTCGGAACGGGCAGGCCGGCTTCCTTAGGGTCCCGGAATGCCAGCACTTCCTTAGGCTCGTAGTTAAGGTTGCGACCGTGCTTGTACCGCAGGTTAGCCGTAGTTTGCTTGTCCCCGATCACCTTGTACGGTGTCTTGACACGGACGCTTCCGTGATCGGTGGCCAGAATGAGATTTATCTTCTTGTCGGCGATCTTTTTCAGCGCCTGATGCAGCGGCGAATGTTCGAACCAACTGGCGGTGATACTCCGATAACTGATCTCATCCCCGGCGAGTTCCTTCAGCACTTCCATTTCCGTTCGCGCATGACTGAGCATGTCGACAAAATTGTATACGACGATATTCAGATCGTTATTCAGCAAGTTGTGAATATTATTGACCAGATCCTGGCCGGCCTGGTAGTTGAGCACCTTGGTATAGGAGAATTTCAACTGATCCTTTTTCAGCCGCCTGAGCTGTGCGCGGAAGAGCTCTTCCTCATGCAGATTCTTCCCGCCCTCTTCTTCGTCATTCTTCCACAGCGAAGGGAATTGTTTCTCGATCTCCAACGGCATCAATCCCGAAAAAATAGCGTTTCGGCTGTACTGGGTTGCGGTAGGCAGGATACTGTAGAAGCTGTCCTCTTCAAGGATACGGAAGCTCTCCGCGAAGATGGGCTGTATGGCCTTCCACTGGTCGACCCGCAGGTTATCCAGCAAAATGAAAAAGGTGGAGGTGCCCTTCTCCACATGAGGCAATACTTTGAACTGGAACAGGGAATGCGACATGATCGGACTTTCCGTGGATCGCGGTTTGATCCAGTTCGCATAGTTCTTCGAAATGAATTTGAAGAATTCGGTATTGGCCTCCTGCTTCTGGGTCTGGAGGACTTCCCGCATTTCGGGACTGTCCGACTTTTCCATTTCCAGCTCCCAATAAACCAGTTTCTTGTAGATGTCCATCCACTCGTTGTAGTCCGGGTTGCTGTTGAGAGCCATGAAAAGGTTACGGAACTGCTGTTGATAAGCCGTTGTCGTTCGTTCGGATACCAATCTTTTATTGTCGATGATCTTTTTCAGGCTGAGCAGCACCTGGTTGGGATTGACCGGTTTGATCAGGTAGTCGGTGATCTGGCTGCCGATGGCTTCATCCATTAGATTCTCCGTCTCGTTTTTGGTGATCAGCACGATAGGGGTCTGCTGATTGTTCTCTTTTATCTTGGCCAGGGTTTCCAGTCCCGTAATACCGGGCATCGTTTCGTCAAGCAGGACCACGTCGACGGGGTTTTCCCTTACGAAGTCGATTGCATCAAACCCGTTGGTCAGCGCTTTTACTTCGTACCCCTTATTTTCAAGGAATAGGATCTGGGAGTGGAGGCTTTCTATTTCATCGTCAACCCAGAGTATCTTTGCTAATGCCATATGCCACAAACTACAAAGTCCTGGCCAATTTTACCTAGTTTTGAAGCTTGTTTAAACCCGTTTTAACAAATTCATGCCGGAATGGCGAAATTGTCACGAAAGATCATCAATGACCCCGTATACGGGTTTATAACGCTGGACCATGATCTCCTGTTGAAGATCGTCGCACATCCCTTCTATCAGCGGTTGAGGCGGATACAGCAAATGGCGTTTGCGCACCTCGTCTATCCGGGCGCGATGCATAGCCGGCTCCACCACTCCCTTGGATCGTATCACCTGATGTGCAATGCCGTCGTCGAGCTGCGGGCAAAAGGAGTGGATATCACCAGGGAAGAAGAGCTTGGCGTAAAACTGGCGATCCTGTTGCATGATGTCGGGCATGGGCCTTATTCCCATGCGCTGGAGAACATCCTTGTCCGGGGCAGCAGTCATGAAAATCTCTCCCTGGGCATTATGCAGGCCCTCAATAAGGAATTCGATGGCGGCCTGGAAACCGCGATCCGCATTTTTACGAACAAGTACCCAAAGCCCTATCTTCATTCACTCGTATCGGGTCAACTCGATATGGATCGCATGGACTACCTGACCCGCGATAGCTTCTTCACCGGCGTCTCCGAAGGCGTGATCGGGTATGACCGCATCCTCAAAATGTTAACGGTGCACGAAGGCCAACTGATGGTCGAAGAAAAGGCGGTCTATTCGATCGAAAAATTCCTGGTTTCCCGCCGGCTGATGTACTGGCAGGTTTACCTCCATAAAACGGTGCTGAGCGCTGAAAAAATGCTCGTACGCATCGTCGGGCGCGCCCGGGAGCTGATCAGGGCCGGTGTGCCGCTGACCTCCGCGTCACCGGTCCTCGACTATTTCCTCCGGGAAAAGAATGTGGCGGACGAGGATCACTTTATAACAGGCTGGGTACACCTCGACAAATTCTGCCTCCTCGATGATTTTGACGTGATGAGCTCCGTAAAGCTATGGATGTCCCATCCCGATAAAGTGCTCTCGACCCTTTCCCGCCTGCTGATCAACCGCCAACTGTTAAAAGTTAGATTCAAGGCAACCCCCTACAATGAAAATGACGTCGAAGAGTTGAGAAGGGCGGTTTCGAAGGAGCTGTCCATCGATCCGGCTGAAGCGGCCTGGTTCGTATTCACCGGCGAGGCGGTCAATACGACGTACGACCCGGAGAACGAAAGGATCAACATTCTGTTCAAAAATGGAACGGTAAGAGATATCTCCGAGGTGGATAATGCGCTTATTCATCAAACCTTATCCAGCACGGTGAAAAAATTTTATCTTTGTGCCTACGAAACGTCGACTGGCGCATTTGAACCATCGATTGTCGATTAGACATTAATCAACCGAACAACTATGCAATTTTCAGCTGCACAGATAGCCCTGCTGATCAATGGCAAGATCGAAGGTGATCCCGACGCCGCCGTCGTGGCTTTCGGCAAGATCGAAGAAGCCGTCAGCGGGCAACTGTCTTTTCTGGCCAATCCGAAATACGAAGAATACCTCTACACCACCGGCGCCTCGGCGATCATCGTAAACGAAAGCCTGGAGTTGAAACAACCGGTAAACGCGACGCTGATCCGGGTGGCCGACGCCTATTCGGCCTTTGCCAGCCTGCTGACAAAATACCAGGAGATCGAGGCACAGCAGTTGACCGGTATCCAGGAGCCGTCGTACATTGCCAAATCGGCCAAAATAGGGGACAAGGTCTTTATCGGCGCCTTCGCCTATCTCGGTGAAAACACGGTGATCGGCAACCACGTCAAGATCCACCCGCAGGTGTATGTGGGCACAAATGTGCGGATCGGCGACAATACCGTGCTTCATCCGGGCGTGAAGATCTACCACAATTGCGTGATCGGCGCTAACGTGATCATCCACGCGGGATCGGTAATCGGCGGGGATGGCTTCGGATTTGCCCCGCAGCCGGACGGCACCTTTGCAAAGATCCCGCAGATCGGGAACGTACGCATCGAGGACTGCGTTGAGATCGGCGCCAACGTCACGATCGACCGCGCGACGATCGGATCGACCCTTATCCGCAAAGGCGCAAAGCTCGACAACCTGATCCAGATCGCCCACAACGTCGACATCGGCAACGATACGGTCATCGCGGCCCAGGCCGGGATTAGCGGCAGTACCAAGATCGGCAACGGCGTTATGATCGGCGGCCAGGCGGGGATCGTCGGTCATTTGCAAATCGCGGACGGCGCGCGGATCAACGCGCAAAGCGGCGTTTCCAAATCGATAAAGGCAAAGGGCGGCGCCGTAACGGGCAGCCCCGCCTACGAATATACCAGCGCGCTGCGCAGCCAGGCGATCAGCAGAAACCTGCCGGAACTCAACCGAAGGCTGAAAGAGCTGGAAGACCAGATCAAGCAACTCCTCGCGGAGAAAGTCTGAGATCCGCCTTGCTATCCCGGTCCTGCGCCAAGCGCAGCTATCCCTGTCCTGCGCCAAAGGCAGGTATCTCCGTCCTGCGCCAAGCGCAGCTATACCAGTCCTGCGCCAAGCGCCGCTATCCCCGTCGTTTGTCAAGACAATTGTCGCAAATTCCGCAATCGGTCGCCTCCTTATCGCCAAAATAACCAGCCAGGTATCGGCTCCGGCACTCGCCGGTGAGCGCGAGATAACGGACCATCGCCCGCACCCGGGCGGCAAATATCCCCTTTCGATGGCGGTATTGTACCGGATCGATATACAGCTCTTCCGCGGGTACGCGGTCCCGGATAAAATAGAGTTGAGGCTTATCCTTTGGCGGCGTATAGTCGATTATTCCCGAGGCCTGGAGCCCGGCGAGGCCGGCTCCTAATTTCTCGCGCGTAGTCCGGGTTGCAAAGGCCAGCTGGCGCTCCCGGATAGCGACGGGCTGTTCAAAAATACCTTCATACCCGCGAAGCAAACCATGGATCAGCGGCTGCAGTTCCGGATGCTCCGCCTCGAAGTCGTATACCGATTGTTTGCCGGCAACGAATTGGACACGGGCGGGCATCGACACCTGTTGCTGGAAGCTCAGCAGTCCGTCCTGCTCCAGCAGCCGGACAATGTCCGTTACGGCGGAGACCTCGCATTCGAACCGCCGGCAGAAATCCATCAGATCGAAATCGAAGGACTGGCCTTCGCCCTGCCCGGCGGGCAGCTGAAGATAGTTCATCAGCCGCTGGTATACCTCCCGGATCGCAGCGATAGGCGGGAACCTCAGCTCCGGAAGTCCTTCCAATCGCCCCTGGTCGGCAGCGGTGGCGAGCAACACCGCATAGGCCTTACGGCCATCCCGTCCCGCCCGACCGGATTCCTGGTAATAGCTTTCGACCGAATCCGGCACATCGGCATGGATGACCGTCCTCACCGCGGACTTGTCGATACCCATCCCGAACGCATTTGTGCTAACGATGATCCTTATCCGATCCTTTAGCCAGTCCTCCTGGCGTTGTTCCCGCTCGTCCGCCGACAGCCCCGCATGATAGGCCGCAGCCGTGATCCCCTGCCGGTTGAGCCATTCGCTGATCTCGCGTGTGGCGCGACGTGTTCTGCAATAAACAATCCCCGCGCCGGGTACCTTTTGCAAGATCTCGCCGATCTTTCCAAGCTTATTGTCTTCGCGGAACAAACTATACGAAAGATTGGCCCGGCTGAACGGCAGCCGAAAGACAGCCGGGTTGCTTAACCCGAGCCGGTCGGCGATGTCGGTCATTACCTCCGGCGTTGCGGAGGCAGTAAGCGCCAGCATCGGCACATCGGGCAATGCTGTCCCCAGGACGGCGATGCGGAGATAGGAAGGCCGGAAATCATATCCCCACTGCGAAACACAGTGGGCTTCGTCCACGGCGATCAGCCGGATATCCAGCGAAGGAAGCCAGGCCTGGAAGAGCTCGGTCTCCAGCCGTTCGGGAGACACGTACAGAAATTTGCAATTGCTGCCCGCAGCCGTCTGCAGGGTATTGGCTACTTCCTTTCGGCTCATCCCCGTATGAAGAAAGAAGGCGGTGATATTTTTGCGCCGCAGGCTGTCTGTCTGATCCTTCATCAACGCCACCAGCGGACTGACCACCAGGCAAATGCCGGGACGGGCAAGCGTCGGCACCTGGAAGCATAGTGACTTGCCGCCGCCGGTAGGAAGCAGCGCGAGCGTGTCCCTTCCTTCCAGCACGGACCGGATGATCTCTTCCTGTCGCGGCCGGAAACTGCTGTAGTGCCAGTACTGCCGCAGGACCGAAAGCAGGATGTCACCGGTTGGAAGGGGATTATTGGTCGACATGATCGGGCCGGGGGAGTTTTTTTGTGTATAGCCGCAGCGAATTGGCGGTCAGGATGACGTCACTGAAACCCATGGCCAATGCGGCGACGGCGGGTGTCAGACCCCCGAATGCCGCCACCGGGATGGCAATGATGTTGTAAAAGAAGGCCCAGAACAAATTACCCCGGATCGTAGCGTAGGTATATCGGCCGAGCTCCAGCGCGGCGGGCAGGCGGCTGAGCCCCTGGTCCATCAACACCACATCGGCCGTCTCCATGGCCAGATGCGACGAGTCGCTCATCGACATGCCGATGGTGGCTTTTGCCAATGCGGGAGCATCGTTGATCCCGTCTCCAACCATAAGTGCGGGTGTCCCGCCATCGAGCATCCTGACTTGTTCCAATTTCTGCTGCGGCGTCTGTTCCGCAAGGACCTCCGCGATATCCAGCTCCCGGGCGAGGTTCAGACAGGTTTCCTTTCGGTCGCCGCTTAACAGGACGGTATGAAGACCTTTTTGTTTTAGCCAGCGGACGACGGACTTCGCATCCGGGCGGATGGTATCCCGGATGTCGATCCAGCCGAGCAGCTCCTCATTCCGGACGACATAGACATCGTGCGTGGTATCGGCGGTCAACGCGGCAGCCACCTTGTGCGAGCCGGCCCAATAAATGTCTCCCTCCGGCGTCTCACCCCGCATCCCGAGGCCTTTAACCTCTTCCACCCGGACCCAGCGCAGCGTCGTCTTCTCCTTCCATTCACGGGTAATACTGCGGGCGATGGGATGATTGGAATATTTTTCCAGCGAAAAGGCTATGCGTCGAAACGATTCCGGGGGCAGGGACAGCGAATGCCAGCCGTGGATCGAAAACACCCCGGTTGTCAGCGTACCGGTCTTGTCAAATATTACCTGCCCGATGTGGCGGAATGCCTCGAGGTGACGTGCGTTCCGTATCAGGATCCCTTTCCTGGCCGCAAGGCCGAGACCGACGGCGATCGCGGCGGGAGTGGCAAGACCCATCGCGCACGGGCAGGCGATGACCAGCACCGCTATACTGCGCATCAACGCCGGCCCCCCCTGGTGGAAGTAGATGTAGTTCCCCAGAAAAGTGATCAGCGCAATCCCGAGGACCACCGGCACAAACACCGCGCTGATCCGATCGGCCAGTTGTTGCAGCGGCGGCTTCTCCCCCTGGGCCTGTCTGACCATGCGTATGATGCCGGCCAGCACCGAATCCTCCGCTGCGGCAGTTACCTGGGCTTTGACGGTACCGGATACCAGCAGGCTTCCGCCGAGGAGCGCGTCTTTCGCCTTTTTATCCCGCGGCACGCTTTCTCCGGTCAGGATCGATTCATTGACACTGGCCTCACCCCACAGGATCTTGCAGTCAGCCGGAACCTGATCACCGGAACGGACCAGGATCAGGTCGCCGCTGCGCAGTTGGTCGCTGTCTACCGGGAAGAGAACTTCCTGGTGCTGATCGTCGAACGCGATCATGGTGGCCGTGGTCTTTTGACGGGATGCCAGGCTGTTCAACATCCGCTGCGTGGCCCGGATGGAGGCATCTTCGATATAGTAACCCAGAAAAACAATGGTGATGATGGCAGCCGCCGTCTCGTAGAACTGATACGACGGTCCCAGCCGAAATATCGTACCGGCAACACTGTACACAAAAGCCGCGGAAGCCCCGATGGTAATGAGGAGGTTCATGTTGGGCGTCCCGTTTCGTACACTTTGAACGGCGCTACGGCCAAAGAACGTCATTCCGAGTACAAATACGGGCAGGCAGATCGCCAGCTGGACCCGGGGATCCATGAGCCAGTGCCAGTGCAGCCGATCCATACCCGGCGCCATCGGCAGCATCAACAGGATGGTCGGTGGCAGACTGGACAGGAAATAACGAAGATGCCGGTTCATCCGGGGGCGACCGCCGCCGGAAAGCTCGCGTTCGCGGACGACCTGGTACCCCAGGTCATGGATACCCTGCTGCAATGTCTCCCGGTCGAGGTTTTCTCCGATCTCGAAGCTGACGTCACCGCTCGCCAGGTTCACCTTTACATTGTGACCGCCTTTTTTCTCGAGGTATTTGCCAATGGTCAGCGCGCACGTCGAACAGCTCATCCCCTCTACTTTCCAGTTAATGGTTTCCATATAAGTTGTAAAGTTACGACTATCTTTATGGCATGGAGCTCCGCTTTCATCTGCAGGATATAGAGACGGCCGCCCGGCAGTTCTGGCGGCAGTTCCCCGAGGCGAAGGTCTTTGCTTTTCATGGGGAAATGGGATCGGGTAAAACGACCTTTATCCATTCGTTGTGCCGGCTGAAGGGAGTCAGGGATACGGTCGGGAGTCCTACCTTTTCCATTATCAATGAATATGGATATCCGGGAGGCAGGATCTATCACATCGATCTTTACCGGCTGAAGGACGAAGAAGAGGCAATGCGGGCCGGGGTCGAAGATGTGTTGTACAGCGGTGAACTGTGCCTCGTGGAATGGCCCGAGAGAGCACCCGGGATATTTCCCCCGGGGACGATCGGTCTTCGGATCAGGGCGATCGACCGGGATATTCGGGAAATTATTGTAATTTGACGCAACCATGTCTCAGCAAAAACCTGTCATCAGCACTTCTTTCAGCTTTGAAACATTAGAAGAAACGTTGGATGTAAAGCCGAAAGGCGTGCCGCTGCATATCGGTATTCCGAAAGAAACCGCATTCCAGGAGAACCGGATCGCGCTGACGCCGGATGCCGTAGGCGTGCTGGTAAGTAACGGTCACAACGTCGTCATCGAACATAACGCGGGCGAAGCCGCGCACTACCGCGATAAAGACTATAGCGAAGGCGGTGCGCGGATCGTCTTCGACAAATCGGAGGTGCTGAAGGCGCCGATCCTCGTCAAGAGCGCTCCGGTTATCGAAGAGGACTTGCCACTGCTCCACCTGAATCAGATCGTTATCTCGCCGATCCATCTTTCCGCGATGAAGGCGGAGCTGTTGCAGAAAATGATGGAGAAAAAGATCACCGGCATCTCATTTGAGAACCTGAAGGATGACAGCGGCACCTATCCGATCGTCCGGAGTATGAGCGAGATCGCGGGCAGCGCCGTGATGCTGATAGCGGGGCAATACCTGAGTTCGGCCAACCACGGGAAGGGAGTGCTGCTCGGCGGGATCTCCGGGATACCGCCGACAAAAGTGATCATCCTCGGAGCCGGTATCGTGGGTGAGTTTGCCGCCCGCGCGGCATTGGCGCTGGGGGCCAGCGTAAAGGTTTTCGACAACAGCGTCTACCGGCTGAAACGGCTGCAAAACAATATCGGTCAGCGGATGTGGACGTCCGTCATGGAACCGCGGATCCTGGCCAAGCAGATCAAAACCTGCGAAATAGCCGTGGGCGCGCTGTCTTCGCAAAGTGGCCGGACGCCGGTGGTGGTGACCGAAGAGATGGTCAGCAATATGCGCCCGGGCAGCGTCATCATCGACGTTAGTATCGACCGGGGTGGATGCTTTGAAACCTCCGAGATCACGACCCACGAGCACCCGGTATTTCAAAAATATGGCGTAATCCATTATTGTGTCCCGAACATCCCTTCCGGCTTTGCCAGGACAGCCTCGCATGCCATCAGCAATGTGCTGATGCCGCTGCTGCTCGAGGCAGGAGAAGAAGGCGGGTTCGAGAATCTTGTCTGGCATAAGATCCATCTGCGCAGCGGCATATACCTCTTCAAAGGCGCACTGACGAATTTCCACCTCAGTCAACGCTTCGATTTGAAGTATACGGATCTGAATCTGCTGATCGCATCGCAGCGATGAGTACGGTCATTTAAACTGTTGGATGTCGATCCTTGTTTCACAGAAATCGAATTCCTGCGGATCGTTGGAACTGACGATGATCATGCGACCGTCGGCATACCGGCGAATGAGCTCCTGATAAAGGGCGATGCCGTCCGCATCGAGGTTGGTGCATGGTTCGTCGAGCAGGAGCACCGGGGTATCGGAAAAGATAGCCTGAGCAAGCTTGATGCGTTGTTTCATTCCGGAGGAGAAGAAGCGGATTTGTTTGTGCGCAGCGGTTTGCAGCCCGACGGCAGCAAGGATTTCCGCAAGGGAATGCGCGGAAAGAAAGGGTTTGAAAGAATGGTGAAAACGAAGGAACTCCGTTGCCGTCATCTCTTCGACCAGATCAAGATAAGGCGCTGTGAGCGAAAGATGTCGGTAGGCCTGATCGGGCGGGATAGCGACGCCGGAAGGTGATCCTGGGACCGCGGCGCCGCCGGCGTAACAAACGGAACCTTCGCTCACCGCGATGGCGCCGGCGATCACCTGTAGCAGGGTCGATTTACCCGAACCATTGGGCCCGGTGATCGCATAGTGTTGTCGGGGAAGGAATTCGTATTCAAGATGACGAAAGATCCAGTCGCGGTTGAAGCGTTTGCCGGCATCAATCAGCGTAATCTTCATCAAAGCTGCTTTTGCTGTAGCGTTTTATGATGCCACGGCCGCTCTCCCGGATAAAAGCGATGATCTCATCGCGCTCGTCGCTGGCCGGGAATTCTTCTTCGAGGAATTCCAGCGCCTGGCTGGTATTCATTCCTTTGTTGTAAATGACCCGGTAGATATCGAGGATATGATTGATCTTGTCGATGGTGAACCCTCTGCGCTTTAGTCCGACGGAGTTTACACCGGCATAACTTAACGGAAGACGAGCCGCCTTGATATAGGGCGGGATATCCTTGCCAACCAGCGAACCCCCGCCGATGAAGACATGCGCCCCGATCTTGACGAACTGATGGATCGCACACATTCCGCCGAGGATAACCCAATCGCCGAGAACGACATGACCGGCCACCTGCGAATTATTGCTCAGGATACAATTGTCACCGATGATACAATCATGGGCGATGTGACTGTACGCAAGGATCATGCAGTTGCTGCCAACCGTTGTTTTCCACCGGTCGCGGGTGCCCCGGTGTATCGTGACAAATTCCCGAATGGTCGTATTATCGCCGATCTCCACCGTTGTCTCTTCGCCGTCGAACTTAAGATCTTGAGGATCAGCAGAAATAACGGCGCCTGGAAAGATCTTGCAATTTCTTCCTATCCGGGCGCCCTCCATGATCGTGACATTGCTGCCGATCCACGTCCCTGCTCCGATGTGCACATTTCTATGAATCATTGTGAATGGGTCCACTTGTACATCAGGCGCGAGCCGGGCTTCCGGGTGGATGGAAGTGAAAGAGTGGATCATTCTGCCATCAATTGATTGATTTTCAGTTTCTTGAATCATTATTAATTCTTCCTTGCGGATGACTGATTTCTTCATAAGAGGTGCTGAGAAATACCCAGAATCTCGCAAAAATAAACTTATTTACGGCAATTCGCCCATTTTTACTTGTCTTAACTTCTCTTTACCAGTTGCGCCATCAAGTCTGCTTCTGTCGCAATTTTGTTCCCTACATACACGGTTCCACGCATTTCGCAGATGCCGCGCCGGATCGGATTGAGAAGTTCCATTTTCAGGATCATGGTGTCGCCGGGGACAACTTTGTGTTTGAATTTGCAGTTGTCGATTTTGAGGAAGTAGGTATCATATTCACCTGCGGGCATCGCGTTGATGCAGAGGATGCCGCCTGTTTGCGCAAGCGCTTCGATCTGCAGCACCCCGGGCATTACCGGGTTACCCGGGAAATGACCGACAAAAAAAGGTTCGTTGAAGGTGACGTTTTTTATGCCGACGATATGCCGGTCGGTGAGCTCGATGATCTTATCGACCAACAGGAAGGGAAAGCGGTGTGGTAACGTTTTTTCGATCTGCTGCGTATTGAAGACCGGGGGTTGATTGGGATCGTAAACCGGCGTATTCTTCAGGTGCTTGTTCTTTTTGATGTACTGCTTGATTCTTTTTGCAAAATCCACATTGGTCGAGTGACCGGGACGGTTGGCAATGATATGCCCTTTGATGGGATAGCCGATCAGCGCAAGGTCTCCGATGACGTCCAGCAATTTATGGCGGGCAGGCTCATTGGGGAAGCGGAGCTCGAGATTGTTGAGATATCCTTCGCTCTTGATCTCGATCCTGTCCCGTTTGAAGGCCTTGGCCAGCCGCTCCATTTCATCGGGCGTTACGGGTTTGTCGACGACGACAATGGCGTTGTTTATATCCCCTCCTTTTACCAGGTTGTGATCGAGGAGCATCTCCAGCTCGTGCAGGAAACAAAATGTTCTGCACGGCGAGATTTCCGCTTTGAAGTCGCGCATTGTCTTCAGGCCCGCGTGTTGCGTCCCAAGGACAGGGCTGTTGAAGTCGATCAATGTCGTTACCTTATATTCCATGGAAGGCATGACGACCATCTCCACCCGCTTTTTCTCGTCATGGTGGGTAATATTGGCGTCTATGCTATACCAGGCCTTCGCGGCGTCCTGTTCGAGCACGCCGGCTTCCTCGATGATCTCCACAAACGGTTGTGAGCTGCCGTCGATAATAGGGATCTCCGGGCCATTCACCTCGATGAGACAATTGTCGACGCCCATCCCAACCAGCGCAGCCAGGATATGCTCGACGGTACTGATCTTAGCCCCGTTGTCTTCAAGCGTCGTACCCCGCGATGTATCCGTCACCAGATCGCAGTCCCCCTTGACGATCGGCTGGCCCGGCAGATCGACCCGCTGGAACTGGAAGCCGAATCCCGGATTGGCGGGTTTCAGCGTCATATCGACTTTAATGCCGGTATGCAGTCCGGTCCCGGAAATGCCGGTCATCGAGGCAAGGGTATGCTGTTTGTCTGGATTGAAGTTTGCGTCCATTCAGTTTGCTTGAATCTACAATAGCGGACAAAGATAAGGGGAATTCGTATCTTCACGATACCGGGAGTTTTGCGCGTATAACCCCCGAACTGGGGCGGTTTAACAAAATATTAGTCGATTTTGCAACGCTTTGGTTTAATTTTAGTTCGCATATCGGCCTTCGGCCGCATCGTTAAAACATAGCAACTATGGAAGGAAAAAAACCGAAAATATTATTGTGCGAAGACGATCCCAATCTTGGGATGGTATTAAAAAATTACCTGGAATTAAGCGATTTTGATGTGACGCTGGAACGCGACGGCCGGTTGGGGCTGGCAGCCTTTCAGCGGGAGCGGTTCGACCTTTGTCTGCTGGATATCATGATGCCGCACATGGATGGCTTCACGCTGGCCGAAGAGATCCGTGACGTCGATCCGGATATTCCCCTGTTCTTCCTCAGCGCAAAAACAATGAAGGAAGACATTATCCAGGGCTACAAGCTGGGAGCCGACGACTATATTACCAAGCCGTTCGACAGTGAAGTCTTGCTGCTGAAAATAAAGGCGATCCTTAAGCGAAACGACGACATGAACAAGGAGTCCGACAACAAGGAATTCGACCTTGGTTCTTATCATTTCAATCCGAAGCTGCGGGAATTGAGCCATAAGGGTCAAACCCAAACCCTGTCACCAAAGGAGAATGAACTCCTGAAAATGCTGGCCGAACATATGAATGACCTGTTGCCGCGGGAGCAGGCCCTGAAAAAGATCTGGGGCAGCGATACCTATTTCAACGGTCGCAGCATGGACGTATATATCGCGAAGCTGCGTAAATACCTGAAGGACGACGATCATATCGAGATCGTAAATATACATGGTAACGGATTCCGACTCGTCGTACCGGTCAGCGCTTAAAAGAGCAGGTGCTCGCCTTCCCGGCCAGGCTTTTTCTTACCGAGGTGTTCATAAGCTTTTGGCGTAACCTCGCGCCCGCGGGGCGTCCGCATCAGGAATCCTTCCTGGATAAGGAAGGGCTCGTAGACTTCTTCCAGCGTCCCGGTTTCTTCCCCGACCGCTGTGGCGATGGTTGTAATTCCGACAGGACCGCCCTTGAACTTTTCGACGATCGTTGACAGGATACGGTTATCCATTTCATCCAATCCATGTTCATCCACATTTAGCGCTCGCAGGGCATGCTGGGTGATCCCTAAGTCGATCACTCCGTTGCCGAGCACCTGGGCGAAATCCCGGACCCTGCGCAACAATCCGTTGGCAATGCGTGGCGTGCCCCGGCTCCGGCGCGCAATTTCGGCGGAGGCGTCGGAAGTGATCCGGGTTTGCAGAATACCCGCGGAGCGAAGGATGATCTGCTGCAGCGTGTTGGCGTCGTAATATTCCAGTCTGGACTTTATCCCGAAACGCGACAACAGCGGGGCGGTCAGCAGCCCGCTTCGGGTGGTGGCGCCGATCAGCGTGAATGGATGGATGGTGAGCTGGATGCTGCGCGCGCTGGGACCGCTATCGATCATGATATCGATCCGGAAATCCTCCATCGCCGCATAGAGATATTCTTCGACGACCGTGCTAAGCCGGTGGATCTCATCGATGAATAGGACGTCTTTGGGTTCGAGGTTTGTCAACAGCCCCGCGAGATCGCCCGGCTTCTCGATCACCGGTCCGGATGTTTCTTTG
>DATJWK010000055.1:0-75155 GCA_035501395.1 Puia sp. | reverse complement strand
TGGGACGGATGGATGCCACGCCGCTGGCGAGCTTTGACGAAGTGGCGTGGGGCAAGACCATGGGCGGCGCCGGTCGACGCTGGAAAGACCTTCGGGCGGAGTTCAAGGTAGTGAGGGCCAGCTCAAAAGCTTTGTTTGACTCCCTCACGGATGACCAGCTCCGGTTTGTCGGGGAGGCGAATGGGCGGCCGCAAAATGCGTTTACGATCGGATTCCTGATCCCCGGGCATGTCGCGCATCATATCCAACTCATCCGGGAACGTTACCTTAAATAGTTATGCTGCTGGAACGGCTTCCCCTCCCACCCCGCCGCATTCACCGGGTCGCGGTGAGTTCCTATTTCTTCCTCGCGGGGCTTTGCTTCTTTAGTTGGGCCTCACGGATCCCGAATATTCAGACGAAGTTACACCTGGACAATGCGGCGCTCGGCGGTGTACTGTTGGGTCTGCCGGCGGGGCTGATGGTTTCGCTGCCGCTGGCAGGCTGGCTGGTAGCGCGCATGGGCAGCAGGCCGATCGCCATTTTCGCGGCGCTATTGTATGCGGGGATGCTGCCGGTGCTCGGGTTGGTGACGACCGCCTGGCAACTGGTAGCTTGTTTGTTCGTTTTTGGCATGGGCGGCAATCTGCTCAATATTTCGATGAATACCCAGGCGATCGGAACGGAGGTCTTGTATGGCCGGACGATCATGGCCTCTTATCATGGGTTATGGAGCCTGGCAGGCTTCACGGGCGCGTCGCTCGGGAATTTCTTTATCGGCATCGGCTGGTTGCCCTGGAAGCACTTTCTCGTGATCAGCGGTATGGCGCTGGTGATTATCGTAATAAGTTCGAGCCAGCTGATCGTCACGGAACGCGGCGGGCGCAGCGGGCAGCCGATCTTTGCGCGTCCGGACCGGTCCCTGATCAACCTCGGGATCATCGCTTTTTGCAGCATGATCTGTGAAGGATCGATGTTCGACTGGAGCAACGTCTATTGGCAGCGTGTTGTGCTGCCGCCGAAGGCGTTGATGGGGTTGGGTTTGACCGCTTTTTCGTTTACGATGGCCGGGGGACGGTTCGTCGGCGATACGCTGGCCACGCGGTGGGGGATCCGGAGGATGCTGCAGGTCAGCGGCGGCCTGACGGCCGCCGGACTGCTGGCAGCGATTCTCTTTCCGTATTTGTTGCCGGCGCTGGCGGGATTTCTTTTTGTGGGGGCGGGTGTTTCGTCGGTGGTGCCCCTGGTGTATAGTGCGGCAGGGCGTTCGCGGGTTTTGTCTCCGGGGGTGGCGCTGGCAGCGGTGTCGACGATCGGATACCTCGGGTTTCTTTTTGGGCCGCCCTTTATCGGCTTTATCGCGCAGGCGTCGAGCCTGCGCGTTTCGCTGGGCTTGATAGCGGTGTTGGGCTCGCTGATTGCGTATATGGCGGGAAGGACGAAGTTCGATTAAAGTAAATGGGGCCGCCGGCCGGCGGCCCCACACGATCTATTTTCTATATACCACGCTCTTCTGAGCGATCATATCGTCGAGTACGTTGACGGCTTCGCCAAGCCAGAGGTCGGAGCGTTTCTCTTTCAGCCATGCCTGGAAGCGGTCCGCCTTATTCTTGTCGTCGTCATATTTGTGCGCATCTTCAGGCAGGGAGAAGACATTGAGCTGGTCGGCGGAAGGCAGCTTGCTGAGGTTTTCGATCTCCTTGACCTTTACCTTGATCTCCTTTTGTTCCTGCTGATATTTCTTGAGGTTCAGGGAAAAGACCTTGTCCTCCGTTTTGCTCAGCCATTCAGCGTCCGAACGGATCGTATTGAGCGCCGAGTCATGCCGGAGTCGCTGGTCGGATAGCTCCTTTATATAATTTACATCGTACGCATATTTCCAGGGCGTATAATCGGCCTTCTGGATCTCGTCCCAGGGCAGGGCGTCGGGGTTATCCTTCTCGCGTATTTTGGCATACTCATAGATATCCGGATAGATGTCCGGCAGCACGATATCGGAGGCCACGCCGCGGATCTGGGTGGAACCGCCGTTGATGCGATAGAACTTCTGCAGGGTAAGTTTGATGGTGCCGAGCTCACTGTTGGTCGGGTCGATGCCCATCGTCTTGTCGAGGCCGATGGGGCGTTGCACCGTGCCTTTACCATACGTCGATGTGCTGCCGATGATCACGCCACGATGATAGTCCTGGATAGCTGCGGCAAAGATCTCGGAAGCGGAGGCGCTCAGCTCGTTCACCATCACCGCGAAGGGTCCGTCCCACAGCACGGATTTGTCGTGATCGGGATAGACCTGGGGTTTATCGTCGCGGCTACGCACCTGGACGATGGGTCCCTGCTCGACGAAGAGACCGGCCATCTGGACGACGTCGGAAAGCGAGCCGCCGCCGTTGTTGCGCAGATCGAGGACGATGCCGTCGACTTTTTCAGCCTTCAACTTTACGACTTCTTTTGCGACGTCGACTGCGCACCGGGCGCCTTTGGGATTGTCGAAGTCCGCATAGAATTCGGGCAGGTAGATATAGCCGATCTTACCTTTTGCGGAATTGACGATGAAGCTGCGGGCGAAGGTCAGCTCGTCCTGCACGATCTCTTCCCGGATGAGGGAGACCATGTGGGTGGTACCGTCGGATTTCTTGAGCCACAGGCGGACTTCGGTGCCTTTTGTGCCCCGGATGAGTTTGATGGCATCTTCGACGCTAAAGCCCGTCAGGTCGACCGGTTCGGCATTGCCCTCGGCGACCTTCATGATCACATCATTGACGAAGACCTTGCCGGATTTCCAGGCGGGGCTGCCGGTGACGAGGGTGGTGATCTTAATATTACCGTCTTCCTCTTTCAGGGATGCGCCGATGCCGAAAAAATGACCGGACATCTGCTCGTCAAAGTATCGTTTTTCAACCGGCGGGAAATAGTCGGTATGCGGGTCCATCGTCTGAACGATGGTTTCCACGAACATATTAAAGCGGTCTTCGTCCGACATCTTCACCTTAAGGCGTTCGTAGAGGCGGTCCATGATCTTAAGTGTTTTGTCGCGCGCATCCTTTTCGATCTGGGCATCGGTGCGGACGACATAGCCCGCCGTGTTCCTGTTGGACTCCTGGTTCTCCAGCATATCGGAGTAGCGTTCCAGGGTGAGGTATTTTAGTTGTTTGCGCCAGGCTTCCCGGCGGTCGGCTTCGGTCTTTGGGTAGGGCAATTTGTCGAAGTTCTGGTTGTACTCTTCGTCCTGGTTAAAGTCGAAGGGCTTGGCCAGGATGCTCTTATAGATCTGCTCGGTTTCCGAGAGGCGTTTCTTGTAGACCAGGTTTACCGCCGGCACGAAGGCGATGGGTTTGCCCAGGATCTCATCGTCCAGCTCGGTCCCGTACCGGGATTTGAGCGCGTCGACATCGGCCTGGAAAAAAATGTCCTTTTCCGCATCGACCTGAGACAGGTATTTTGAGAATACTTCCAGCGAGAACTTGTCGTCGATGGGTTTGGGGCTATAGTGGAGCTCTTCGAGGTATTCACCCACGTTGTGCAGAATGGTCTCATCCCTGGACGGCGGGATGCCGCCTGTCCCCAATGTCCGGAACGCAACGAATATCCCGCCGCCCAGGATCAAGAGGACTACCGGCAAATTTCTTGGTTTGATCATATACTTGAGTACTTTAAGCATAACCTTCCAAAAATAACGATTTTGGTGCTGGGATGTTGTTGCGTTGGAATGGCTTTAACAGCCGTTTATCAAAATGGGATTGCCGGGTAAGAAAAAAGGCCCCGACCCATGAATTTCTCATGAAATCGAAGCCTGTGTGCGGGTGGATGATGGGGCTCGAACCCACGACCCTCAGAACCACAATCTGATGCTCTAACCAACTGAGCTACAACCACCGTGTCGGTTTCCCGAAGCGCGAAATTAAGATAAATTGATTTTTTGACAAAAACAATTTACCCGAAACGGAGGGAACCCGTTCACGCGCAGACATTACCTTTGCGGCCTATGACAAAAATGACGTGGTGGTTGTACACCATACCTTTTATTTCCGCTTTTATCCATTGGTTGACGATCTGGATGGCCCTCAAACTCCTCTTTCATCCCCGGAAGCCTCGCCGGATACTCGGTTGGACGCTACAGGGGGTTTTCCCGAAAAAGCAGCGGCAAATTGCTGAAAGCCTCGGCCGGATCGTCGGCCAGCAGCTCTTGTCCTTTGAAGAAATCGAACGGACCATCACCGACCCGCAAAATGTGCAGCGAATCCTTCCGGTTGTAGAAGAGCATATCGATCATTTCCTCCGCAACAAATTGAAGGAGTCGATGCCCATGATCTCGATGTTCGTCGGTGAGAAAACGATCTCGCAGCTGAAGGCCGTCTTTATGCAGGAACTGGAGGAATTGTTTCCCGTCATCCTGCAGCGATATGTGTCTCATCTTCGGGAGGATCTTGACCTGGAACGGATCGTGGCGGAGAAGATCGCGGGATTTTCGAATGATCGCCTGGAGACTATGCTGAATGAATTTCTCACCAAAGAGTTCAGGTTTGTCGAGGTGATCGGCGCCGCGCTGGGCTTTCTGATAGGTTTGCTCCAGGTTTTGATCACATTACTCATGAAACAAGGTTGAAAATCAACGGGAAGGGATCGAATATTGCCGTTACCCCTTTCGCATGGCTATTATGCCGTTTGTATAGTTTGATTCTTTTACTCCATCTTTTAGGTGGAATTTTGTGGATTCAAAAATGAATAGTTAAATCTCATGAGAAAATCCTGGCTGTTGTTACTGGTACTGGCTTTATCACTGACGGGCTATGCGCAGATACCGCCGATGGGTGGTGGTGCGCGAAGAGGGGGCGGCGCCGCGCCGTCGATCGGGCATTTCTATGGAAAGGTAATCGACTCAAAAACAAACAAGGGGCTGGACGGGGCGTCGGTGCAGCTGATCCAAACTAAATACAGTCCTGCCACGCATGGACAGAAGGATACGGTGATCGCGGGGATGATCACGGACCGGCACGGCGAGTTCAGTCTGGAAAACCTGCCGATCTTTGGGAATTTCCGGCTGAAGATCACCGCCATCGGCTATAAAACGTACGATCAGAAGGTCGCCTTCGATCTGAAGGGGTTGCGACCCGGGGGCGGAGGCGGAGCGGCCGGCGGCGGCGATGATGCCGCGGGTCAGCAGATGGACCGGGCGATGCAGGCCTTGAACGCCGTCGACAAGGATCTCGGGAATATCAAGCTCGGCGAGGATGCTCAAACGATGGATGCCGCAGTGGTGACGGCGACAAAGCCGTTGATCACGATGGGTGTCGACCGGAAGGTATATAATGTGGAGAAGGACATTTCCGCGCAGGGCGGGAGCGGCGTAGACGTGATGCGGAACGTGCCATCGGTTCAGGTGGATATCGACGGGAACGTAACGCTGCGCAACAGTCCGCCGACGATCTTTGTGGATGGGCGGCCGACGACGCTCACGCTCGATCAGATCCCGGCAGACGCGATCCAGAGCGTGGAGATCATTACCAATCCGGGCGCAAAATACGACGCCAGCGGCGGAACGTCTGGCATCCTGAATATCGTGCTGAAAAAGAACCGCAAGGCGGGCTATAACGGGAACATCCGCGCGGGGATCGATCAGCGCGGGAAATTCAATACCGGCGGCGATATCAATGTAAAGGAAGGGAAGATCAATTTCTTTCTTGCGGGCAACTACGGCCAGCGGAAGTCGATCTCTCCGGGTAATACCAACCGGTTTACGTTCAATCAGCCCGGCGGCTTCCCCGATGACAGCCTCATACAACACGACAACAATGTCAATACCGGCTATTTTGCTTTTGGACGGGGTGGCATCGACTACCTGATGGACAACCGGAATACGCTCTCCCTTTCCGGCAATATCGTGCACGGCACATTCAAACCGTTTACGACAAGCGATATCGATGTCGATACGCTTTACCCGACAGGCACCACCTATTCCTATACGCACCGGTTGTCTCAGACCAATGCGCAATTCAACAACCACGGCGGCATGTTGTCCTTCAAGCATACGTTCCCCAAGTCAGGCGAGGAGTGGGATGCGGATGTCAACTACAGCCAGGGTACCAATAACAACACGAACCTGATCGGGTCGAATATATATAATGTGAAGGGCGGGCCGCTCACGTCCGTCTATGATCAGCAGCAGACCATCAACGGAACGAACAAGTATTTTACCGCGCAGACCGACTATGTGCTGCCGTTCACTGAAAAGTCGAAATTCGAGGCGGGGGCACGGGTCGCGATCCGGAATATCTACAGTCTGACCGATCTGGATACACTGGGGGCGAATGACAAATATATAGTAAACCAGTTGCTGTCCTCTTCGTTCAAATACCGGGACCAGGTGACCGCGGGATACGTGACGTATGGGAATGCTATAAAGAACTTTACTTACCAGCTGGGATTGCGGGGAGAGAGCTATTTGTATGACGGGCATGAGAACTATACGAATGTCGATCCGCATGGCAACCAGTATGATACGGTGGGAACCTTCAAAAGCCAGTTCCCGTTAAGCCTTTTCCCGAGTGTTTTTCTGACGCAGAAGGTTACGGACGAACAGAATTTTTCGGCCAGCTATACCCGCCGGATCGACCGGCCCAGTTTTATGCAGCTGTTCCCGTTCACGGATTATTCCGATTCGTTGAACCTCAGCCGGGGCAATCCCGGATTAAAGCCGCAATTCACGAACTCGTTTGAGATCTCTTATCAGCTGAATTACCGGGCGACCAACACATTTCTCGCTTCGGTATACTACAAGCGGACGACCGATCTGATCACGCGGGCGGCAGATACGGGTACCAACCCCGTGACCCACAATCCGGTCATCATCAATTCCTATATCAATGCCAGGTCGGGATTTGTCGGTGGACTGGAATTGATCGGGCGGAACACCATCAGTAAATGGTGGGATGTGACGACCAACCTGAATATATATACGTCGAAGATCAATACGGTGGACACGGGGATTTTTGCGGTCCCCCCGATCGGTGAGATCTACAGTGTTTTTGCAAAGGTCCTGAACAGTTTCAAGCTGACCGGTAGGATCACGCTGCAGATCAGCGGCGATTTCACCTCCAAAACGGAGTTGCCGCCCGGTGGAAGCGCCAGCAACGGTGGCGGCGGCGGACGCGGTTATGGGGGTACGGTAAGCGGCAATTCACAAGGATACAGCAAGCCTACCGGCGGCATGGATGCGTCGATCCGGTATGAGTTCCTAAAGAACAAAGCCGCGTCGCTCACCCTGTCGTGCAGCGATATTTTGCGGACGCGCGTAAATGACGTGTATACCACTTCCGGGACGTTTACGCAGGAGGCGGTTCGGCGGCGCGACCCGCAGTTCTTCCGGCTGCAGTTCAACTGGCGGTTCGGGAAATTCGATATGTCGTTGTTGAAGCGAAAGAACAATAAGGCGGAGCAGGAGAATATGCAGAATATGCAGGGAGGCGGCGCGCCGGGTGTGGGTGGAGGCGGAGGTGGGGGCCGGTGACGGCAGAGCGGCGGACCGGCTGGCGGGACCGCTAGTAGATGCTGTTCAGTCCGTCCGAATTGAGGAGGACGACATCGGGCTGGCGCACATAGATATTGTTGAAGCGGAACTGAAGGCCGGTAGTGAAAAGGAGTTTGAAGGGTTGGTTTTGGAGCGTATGCTGTGGAAAATAGACCATTCGCAATTCGATGGTATTGAACACAAGGTTTTCATTGCGGGCCCGGATGCCGGCGCCCAGGCCGTCATAGAGGTTGGACTTATAGATGGACTGATCCTGCGGGGTCAGCAGGGAGATGTCCCCGAAAACGAAAGGGGCGAATTTGAATCCGAGCAATTTATAGTTGGTAAAAAAGGTCGTCTCTGAGTGGAGGGTCACCCGTTGGTCGCCGTAGGTGGAATCGCCGGTAAAGTACCGCAGGCCAAAAACATTGTCTATTGTCAGCGGATCGATACCGACCCGGTTGATTTGCCGCGTATAGCTAAAATTGATATATTGCCTGATCTTCAGGTGCGGAAAAAGAAAGAGCGGGCTGTAATAGCTGGTCCCCAGCAGGATGCTGGCATCCTGACCCTGTCCGCGGTACATAAAAATCCCCGAACGCACAAAGAATTGGTAGAAGGCGCCATGTTTGGTAGTGACGTAGCCGTTGGCGTCGACGCCAGCATAAAGCCGGTTGAGGTTGACCTGCCGGTACCAGCCGCTTGTCAACGCGATATTGTATCCCACGGGTAAGTCCTCCGTCGTACCGAATCCATAGATATAGTTGGTCTTATAGAAGTCCTGCCGGAAAAAGGTAAAACTGGTCAGGGCGGCTTCCTTGTCGTTAAAGCGAAAATTATAGGTCGAACCCACCTGGTAAGGCACGGTGTCGAAGGCATCTCGGAAATAGCGGATGGCCATGAAGCGGCGGTCGCGGACCGACGTATTGCTAAGGAATCGGTTCGAACCCAGGTTCCAACCGATCCAGCCGTCGTGGGTGTAGTACTTGTACTTAAAAAAAACGCTGTCGGGGAATTTGTAGACGTTAAGGTCCTCGAACTTACCGACGGTAAAGCCGCCCGCGAGGTGGGCATAGGGCGAGTACAGCGGGCGGTCGAGGCGGATGAACCAGGCTCGCTCATCGGGCTGGCCGGGATAGAGGTCGGTATTGATCTGCGTATAGGAGGCCGTGGCATTTACAAACGAACCGCCGATGTTTGAAAAGCTATACAAAAGCTGGGGACCGAAATGAGGGTAGCGGTTTTGTTCGAGGTTCACACCCAGCTGGGCGTGCTGGCCCATGCCGAGAAAATTTGCTTCACTGATGTTGCTGCGAAGACCCGCGGGCGAGGCGTTGAGTTCGCCGACGGCGCCGGAGATACTAAAGAGGTCTTTTGTGATGACGACAAGATCAACAGTGTCGTCGTTCTCGGGGACAGGGGCGACCAGGATACGTGCATCCTGGATAAAATTCAATGACCGGATAAGGCGTTCGTTGTCGGCCAGTTTGAAAGCGTTTACGGGTGTTCCTTCCTTTATAAATAGATTATCCCGGATGACCCAGTCGCGGGTTTTCCGGTGCAGGTGGTTTAGAAGCTGCGTGCCGAAATATTCGAGGCGCTTGGAGGTGTCCGTAAAGGTTTGTTCGAATCCATATCCCCGTAAATAGATGTTCCGGATGATCTTGCCTTCATAAGGTTTGAAAGGAGTTTCGCTTTTTGTATTGAGTGCCGCGGCCGCCGCGGCCGAATCGGGCCGGCCTTTTGTGATAGCGTTGCGGAAGAATTGAAAAATATTGTTACTCTTCCAGCGCTCGAAGCGGCCGGCGGTGTCCTTGACCTGACCTGCCGCGCACAGGTGCAGGGCGCTGCAGCCGAGAATAGCCACGGATCGTATCAGGATTTGCTTCATCAAACACCGGAAGGTAAAAGGTTTATTTCTATTGTTAATCAACGTTCACAATAAACGGCTTTTTTTAGTTAGCGGAATGTTATAAGTGTTACCGGCGGTTCAGATAACGGCGGAAAAGATGACAGAGATCATACCATGGTATCCTTTTTGAGTAAATGCGATCGGAACCATGAAAACCGTCTGAAGAAACAACTAAAAACATATTCTAATGAGAGCAGAATCATTCACCAGCTGGCCGAAAATGATCCCGGAGGCGAGATTGACGGCAGGACCCCGACGGCAAAAACAGGGGGTGATCAAATTGCTCGCACCGCCACCGCAGCCGGACGAAAAGACGGTCCGGCAGTTAAATGCGTTGGCCAATAAACCACCGTTTTGTCGGTTGCACCGGGTCAAAAAACACGACACCCTTTAACAGGATTCGGCATCGGCATAGTGAGCCCATGGGGATATCCTGTGGAAAAAATTCCCATGACAACGGGTGAAATATTCCACGAAACCGATCGCCGCCGGACCTCACACGGCCTGCTCAAAGAACTCACTGCGCGTGGGCTCTTATTTTTTCTATAAAGACATTCAGATACGAAAGCTTGAAGATCTCCTTGTCTTTTTCGTCCGCGTCGAAATTCATGAACAGGATACTGCCGTCGCCGGCGAGCGTCAACAGGTAATGGTCCTGGTGGAAGATGTCATAGACGACGAGGTCACCGTGGTCTTTTTCTTCCATTCGGTATTCTTCGTTTCCCCGGGTCGTTTGGACGCGGATGAGTTCATTGCGGAGTGTTTCCATGAGCGGCTTTTTGAGGATGTGGCTTAAAAAGGCGTGCCGGGGGCGGCGGGGTCTGGCAAAGGGTTTGTCCTTAATACAAAAATGCGCTATATGGAAAAAACGATCGACAGGCAGTCCTCGCGACTGGAAGAGCTCTTCCTGGATGAATTAAAGGATCTCTATAGTGCCGAGCAGCACCAGCTTCATTTGTTGTCTTTACTAAAGCATGCGGCTTCCTCCCTGCGATTAAAGAACATCCTTTCCAGCCACCTGGACGATACGCGCGAGCAAATTTCCCGGTTGGAGGCCATTTTTGAACGGACAGGGCATCGCGCTGAGGCCAGGAATTCCGAGGCCATCCTGGGGATTACGCGGGAGGCGGAAAAGTTGGTCGAGGGGACAGCAGCCCACTCAGCCACCCGGGATGCGGGGATCATCGTCGCCGCGCAAAAGCTCGAACACTACGAGATCACCTGTTATGGGAGTTTGGCGCAGCATGCCCGGACGCTGGATTTTGACGATATCGATGAGATCCTGGAGACTTCGCTGATGGAAGAGAAGGAGCTCGATGATCTGTTGACCGCGCTGGCGGAGAACTATATCAATGGGGAGGCCAGGGAAGAGTAATTGGCGACGGATGAAACCGGCGGTCAATGTCACATCACATCGTCTTCGCGGAAGTGGTAGCGTTGGCGGATGCGTCGGGTGAGATCCTCCAGCGGTGTCCGCTTTGGTGTTTTATCCTCTCCCCGCTCCCACTGATCCAATTCCTCCTGGATATGTCGCTTTTGAAGGGCGTTCAGCTGTGCAAGCAGCTCGTCGGTCCTTTCCTTTTTTTGGGTGCGGATGGCTTTTTGCCGATCGACGACCAGCTCGCGGTCCTGGCGCATGTCCTCTTCGGCCGCCGCCATTTGCTTCAGTTCGAGGTTGGCGAGTGCGAGGTCGTAGGGCCCTGTATTCATGATCAGTTTTGAAAGGATCGGACCGGTCTCGATCAGGATGATCAAAAGCGAGATCAGTAACATCGCCCACCAAACGCTCGGTTCGTGGGACGCGAGATCGGCCAGCGCCTTATTCCTTTCCAGAAAACCGACATCCGAGCTAAGCTGCGCTTCATATTCTTTCCGGCGAATGTCGCGGGTGGCGTTCGTCTGGCGGATCAGGCTGTCCTGATAACCGATCTGTTGCCGCAGTTGCTCTAATTCCGGCGTGGCGCGAGCAAGCATGTTCGTATAGGCATCCTGTTTTAGCCGGGTCAGCTGTTCGATGCCGCGACGGCCGGACCCGCCGGTGCCGTCTGCTTCTTCGATATACGCCTGCTGGAGACGGTGGAGGGTATCCTGAAGAGCCAGTTGCCGGGCGGTCAGTCGGTCACGGTCCGCCGCCGCCGTAGTCAGCGTGGCCTTGTCTTCCGCCTGGAGAAGGCTGTCATTGAGCAGCATTTTCTGATGCCGGTTGGCGAGGATCTGAACGTCGACCTCTTTTTCGAATATTTTCAGTTCCAGCGGCCGCGCGATCGTAAAACCGATGAGCAGTGCAAGTGCAATGCGGGGTGCAGCCAACCAAAGCTGTTTTCGACGAGAAACGCCGTATTTCCGCATGGTAGAGACAAGAAAGCGGTCAAAATTGAATATGATGAGGCCCCAGACGATCGCAAATATTACCGCCCACAAGGGTTCATTGAAGACGCTGTAGATTGCGTAGCCGGCCGAGAGGGCAGCCAGAACGAATGTTGCCAGCAGGACGCCGCCGAGCCCGGCGTATTTGGTTTGTTCGGAAGGACATTCCTTTAGCAGATCCTGATAGGCGCCGGCGCACCACCATAGAAAATGAGAATCCGGGGGCTTTTTTTCCCGCGCGCCGATACCGGTAAACGAATCATAGGTATAGCCGCTCGGGAGCCGGCCGTTGTCGGTCGTTGCCATAATAGTTTAGTTAGAGACTTGAGGGTCTGTTAAAAAAGTCTCGTTGGGTTGAAGCGGGAACGAGCAAAGAACGGGAAAACCCGCTGGAAATTGCAAAAGAAACGCTAAAACGCGGGGGGCAGCGGAGTCACGGGTTCGCCGGAGCGGGCGGGAGCGGACTCGCAGGAGGCGGAAGCCGCAGGTGCAGCGGAAGGCGCCCATTTCGCGTTGCGCATGCGGATGAGCGAGTAGGATAAGGTAGAAGCAATGACCGCGTTGCCAAGCGTGCGAAGTTCAGGGAGGACACGAAGCTCGATGTGGCCGCGGGTCAACAGCTCATCGAATATATTATCGATCCGGCGGACGGCGATGGGGATGACCGGCGCGTATGAAATATAGTATCCGGCAACTTCATCCAGCAGGCTGAAGGTGTCCGGCGAAAATTCATAGCAGTACAGGACGGTCGTATTGACGCACCGGAACCAATCGCCTTCCATGGCGATCACGTGGGTGGCGCCGGACCCGCCGAGAAAGCGGTTCCGGTCTTCGGCGGACGTGTCCGGATTGGCATAATACGTAACCCGGGGGCAGTCGCGGGGCAACAAATAATTATGCAGCAGCGGGCCTGCAATGGCAAATACCACGTTGCCGGCGATTGCGTCGAAATGCGAAGGCGAAGGGCGGGGATCGAAGCGTTCGATACCGCCGGTCTCGCTGATATGGAATAGTCTGGAATGGATGACGCAAAACTACGGAGCGTTGACCGCAATTTCATGCTGACGTAAAGCCGCGCGAATAATTGATGCAAAATTAACAGCGTCCTCGCCGTCGCCGTGGAGGCATATACTGTCCGCCGTCATCGGAATGAACATCCCGGTCATCGTCCGGACTTTCCGATAGCGCACCATCGTCAGCACCTGGTTCAGCATGGTAACCGGATCATGGATCTGCGCAAAGGGCCCGGATCGGGGTGTTAGGCTGCCATCGGCCTGATATGTCCGGTCGGCAAAGACTTCATGAACGAATCGAAGGCCGGCAGCGGCAGCGGCTTTGGAAGTCAGGCTCCCGCTGAGACCATATATTATTAAGTTGGGATCGACGGCGCCCACCGATTCACAGATGATCTTGCTGACGGCGGAGTCTTTTGCCGCCCGGTTATAGAGGGCTCCATGGGGTTTGACATGATGAAGCCTGGCGCCAAATTCGCGGCAGACGGATTTCAAAGCGGAGATTTGGGCGATGAGATGATCGGCCAGCGCGTTGAAAGAAAATAGCTGGTCGCCGGCGCCGGGCCGGCTCTCGAGGATATCGGATCGGCCGAAACCGGCTTTGTCGGGGTAGGAAGGGTGGGCGCCGATGGCGACCCCGTGTTGCAGTGAGAGCCGGACGCTTTGGCGCATGGTGTCGATGTCTCCGGCGTGGGCCCCGCAGGCAATATTCGCGGAACTGATAACCGGGTAGATGAGGGGGTCGGTAGGCATTCCTTCACCCATGTCGCAGTTGAGGTCGACGGTGAAAGGGGGCTTGAGAGCGACCGCGGGCGCGGAAAAAGGGTCGCCGGTCAGCACACGACTTCGTTGAGATGATCCAGACAGGACCGTTGCAGGATATGCAGTTCTTTTTTTCGGCTGACCAGGAGATGTTCCGCTTCTTCCATGTTCGTCCATTTGAACTGGATCGTGTCGGAAGGCCGCAGTTGGGCAAGCTTTGGCAGATGGGCGCTGATGACGTGGGCGATACGCGGGTAGCCGCCGGTAGTTTGATGGTCGGCCATCAGTACGATCAGTTGGCCGTCCGGCAGCAACTGGACGGTTCCGAAGCTCACGGCTGTGCTGACCAGCTCCAGTGGCTCGCGAAGGCTCAGCGGATTTCCCTTCATCTGGTATCCCATACGGTCGGAGGAGGGATGGATCAGGAAATTATTCTCTGCGAAGGCTGCCTGCGAGGCTTCTGTAAGCAGCGGCCATTCATGACCGGGGGTGACGCCGATCTCATGGGGAAATTGATAGACCTTTTCGCTATTGACCCGCCAGGGGAGGACTTCAAAATTGCTCTCTTCTTTCTTCAGCAGGCCCGCGAAATAGATGGTATTCTCATTGAAGGGCAATTCGTCTCCCTTTTTCAGCGGCGTGCCGTTCAGACCGCCTGCTCCTGCCTTCAGGCTGGTGCTAAAGCTGTTCAGCCATTTCTTCATGCAGTAGCCGCCGTGAACGCTCAGATAGCAGCGGCTGCCCTGGACATGTGTGGGAAAATGAAGAACCGTATTCTTTCGCACCACCACCGGTTGCCAGCGGGGTATCGTTTCATCGTTGACGGTTGGCGAGAAATCGGCACCGGTGATGGCGATCATGGTATTCTGTTCGAACAATATCTGCGGACCGGGGAAATGGATCTCGATAACGGCTTCGCATCGATTGTTGCCTACCAGCAAATTCGCCACCTGTGCGGCATAAACATCCATTGCGCCTCCAGGCGGTATCCCCCAGTTTCCGAAACCATTCCTTCCCAGGTCCTGGATGGTATCCAAAAGACCGGCCTTAATGATGGAGAAAGACATAGTAAACGTTTAGAGGTGCAAAAAATGTTTGTGAGGGCAGATCACCGGAGTGTGTAATGTAAGGAAAAAAAACAAATCACGGCTTCCATGCCATAAAATCCGCGGTCGAAACCGGATAAAACCTCACCCGATCACCGGTTCGAAGCAAAATGGGCGGGTAGGCGTGGCGGTCAAAGAGCCGAAGCGGTGTCCGGCCGATGATCTGCCAGCCGCCCGGGCTGTTCAGCGGGTAGACGCCTGTTTGCATGCCTGCAATCCCTACACCGCCGGCGATGACGGGCACCGGCCGTGCTTTCCGGGGGACTTCAAGCCGGCGGTCTAGTTTTCCCAAATAAGGAAAACCGGGAAGGAAGCCGATCATGTAGATCCGGTATTCGATGGAGGTATGGAGTTCGACGAGTTCCGCCGCGGCCAGTCCGGTGTGGCGGGCAACCTGTTCGAGGTCGGGTGCGTACTCCCCTTCGTAGCACACCGGAATGCTGATTTCACGACCGTCGCTTTGCTTCGGGATCTGGTCAGTCCGCTGCCAGGCTTCCAGCAGCCATTCGGTGACGGCTGTTCGATTGCGGATTCCGGTTGTGTCGTAGAATACGGATACCGAGCTATAGGCAACGATCCGGTCGGTTATTCCTTCCAGGGGGTGAGCACCCAGCCAGTCATAGATCGTCAGCGCCCGGGAATTGAGCTGGTCGTCGATACAATTTCCCAGGTCGAGGGTCATGGCGGAATCACCAAGGGGATAAATGCTGCACGTATTCATAAACTTATAACTTTCGATGTACACTGGCACATAAATGGCTGGAATACAATATTAAATAAAATTAATACATCCCGCCGGACACGGAGCGTGGGGTTACTTATTTTTTAGTCTGGCGGTTATACTGTAAAATTGCAGCCATCACAAACGCGATATTCGATAAATAATGGCGAAGAATCTATTGATTGTGGAGTCACCGGCTAAGGCAAAGACGATTGAAAAGATCCTGGGAGAAGATTTCGAGGTCAAGAGTTGTTATGGCCATATCCGGGACCTGGAGAAGGACGACATGGGTATCGATATTAAGAATAATTACCGCCCGCGCTATATTGTTCCCGAAGATAAGGAAAAGGTTGTCAAGGAGTTAAAGTCCATTGCCAAGAAGTCGCATGAAGTTTGGCTCGCAACGGATGAGGACCGGGAAGGGGAAGCCATTTCCTGGCATCTTTGTGAAGTGCTTGGGTTGGATCCGGGCAAAACCAAACGGATTGTGTTTCACGAGATCACGAAAGCTGCGATCCAGTCGGCGGTCAGGCGGCCGCGCACGGTTGATATGAACCTGGTGAATGCCCAGCAGGCGCGCCGGGTGTTGGACCGGATCGTGGGTTTTGAGCTAAGTCCGGTGCTTTGGCGCAAGATGAGCATGAAGAACAATCTGAGCGCCGGGCGGGTCCAAAGCGTAGCCGTGCGGATCATCGCGGAGCGGGAGCGGGAGATCAATGCCTTTGTCGCCGTCAGTTCCTTTAAGTTGGAAGCCGTTTTTTCCGCCAGGGATACCACGGACAAAATGGTAACGTTCACGGCGGAAGGGAAAAAGCAGCCCTCGCCGGAAGGGGCGGAGAAATTTTTGAAAAGTTGTCTTGGAGCAGATTATACGGTAACGGATATCCAGGTCAAGCCAAGCAAGCGAACGCCCGCCGCGCCGTTTACCACGTCCACCCTGCAGCAGGAGGCCAGCCGCAAACTCGGTTATGGGGTTGCGCGAACGATGATTTTGGCGCAGAAGCTCTATGAAAGCGGGAAGATCACCTATATGCGAACGGACAGCGTCAACCTGAGTGACGAGGCGATGGAGGGGATCAGCAGGCAAATCAGCAGCCAGTACGGAGATCGGTATATTCAGGCCCGCCGGTACAAGAACAAGAACGAATCGGCCCAGGAGGCGCATGAAGCGATACGGCCCACGGATATGGCCAGCCTGACGGCGGAGGATGCGGACTGCCGGCGGCTTTACGAGCTCATCTGGAAACGAACGATGGCCAGCCAGATGGCCGATGCGGAGCTCGAGAAAACGACTGCCAGGATCCGGATCTCCACCAATGGCGAAGAGCTTGTGGCTACCGGTGAGGTGCTGAAATTCGATGGTTTTCTGAAGGTCTACCGGGAGGACCGGGATGAGGACGATATGTCGGAAGATGAGGAGCAGGAAGGCATGCTGCCGCCGCTGGCGGTGCAGCAGAAGCTTCCGCTGCGGGAGATGAGGGCGGTGGAACGTTTTACCCGCCCTTTGCCGCGCTATACCGAAGCATCGCTGGTGAAAAAGCTGGAGGAACTGGGGATCGGGCGACCGTCCACCTATGCGCCGACCATCTCGACCATCCTAAAACGGGGTTATGTCGAAAAGCGCGATAAGGAAGGGGTACGACGGGATCTGCGGGTGTTATTGCTAAAGAACGATAAGATCGAGAAGCTGCAGGAGCATGAAACGACGGGCGCGGAAAAGTCCAAACTTTTTCCCACCGACCTGGGGCTGGTGGTGACAGATTTCCTCAAACAGTATTTTGACGACATCATGGACTATCATTTTACGGCGCGGATCGAAGAGGAATTCGATGAAGTAGCGCAGGGGAAAATGGTATGGAGCAAGATGATCGACGACTTCTACAATCCATTCAAAAAAGATGTCGAGAATACCATCGAGAATGCGGAGCGCATCAAGGGCGAGCGAGAGTTGGGTGTCGATCCGCAAAGCGGTAAGAAGGTGATCGCGCGGATGGGCCGCTATGGGCCGATGGTGCAGATCGGGGATGTCAGCGATGAAGAAAAACCGCGGTTCGCGAAGTTGAAGAACACGCAAAGCATCGAGACGATCAGCTATGATGAAGCGATGGAATTGTTCAGACTACCGCGCAACCTCGGTGAATTCGAGGGAAAAGAGGTGTCGGTGAATATCGGCCGGTTTGGGCCGTATATCGCGCATGACGGAAAGTTTTATTCCCTCGGCAAGGAATTTGATCCATATACGATCAGCTATGAGCAGGCCACGCCGTTGATCGTGGAGAAAAGAACGGCCAAGGAACAACGAACCATCAAAGTCTTTGAAAAAGAAAAGATCCAATTGCTGCGAGGTCCCTACGGCCCGTATATCAAGCAGGGGCTTCGGAACTTTAAGCTGCCGAAAGAGAAGCAGGATAGTGCCGCCGAACTGACGTTGGAGGAGGTTAAGGCGATCATCGAGGATGTAAAGGCGAATCCGCCGAAGCGAGTGCCGCGAAAGAAGAAGGGGTAACGGGCGTGAGACTCAGCCTACCCTAAAGCTTCGGCGGGTGAAACAATTAAATGAACATTCCGGTCGTTATTGTGGATAAGAATTTTACCAAAGTTTTATAAACTTAGGCGATCTTTTGCCCGTATATCCTAGAACGAACCCCATGCAGGAAAACAAAGAAATAGCGGCGTTGTTTCATCTCATTGATGACCCTGACCAGGAAGTATTCGACTCTGTCAGTAGCCGCATTGTCAGTTATGGACGGGGAATTATCCCAAATTTGGAAAACCTCTGGGAGAATACGATCAGCAACGACGTCCAGGAGCGCATCGAGCTCCTTATCCACAAACTGCATTATCACGATCTGACGGAGGATTTTCTGCACTGGAAAGGCAGCAGTTTCCAGGACCTGCTCACGGCTTCCCTTTTGGTAGCGAAGTTCCAATATCCCGAGCTGGTGACGACGCCGGTATTGCAGGAGGTAGAAAAGTTGCGCCGGAATATCTGGCTGGAGCTGAACAGCTATCTTACTCCGCTTGAACAGGTGAATGTGCTGACTTCGATCCTATACAACTATTACGGCTTAAAAGGTACGGAGGTCGCATATCAGCATCCGGAAGAATTCCTCATCAATAAGCTGATCGAGACAAAACGCGGGAATGCGATTACGAATGGCGTCCTGTATCTGCTGCTGAGTGAATTACTGGATATCCCTGTCAAAGCGATCAATATCCCCCGGCAGTTTGTGCTGGCCTATATCAAACCCTACTACGACGAGAACCCGGAAAAGCTCAGCCCTCAGCAGCGGATAGAATTCTTTATCGACCCGATGAGCGGCCAGGTCTTTTCGCACAAGGATGTCGAAAATTATTTCAAGCGTGTATCGGTGCCCCCGGTGGCATCCTATTTCAAGCCGCTAACGCATAACCGTATTATCCAGACGGCCCTGGAGGAGTTCGCCAAATGTTTTGACGACGAGAAGAGTCAGTACAAGCAGAAGGAGCTGCTGGATCTGGCGAAGCTCTTGAACGATTAGAAAAAGGATCCCCCGCGTTAGCGGGGGATTTGATTTTAAGGCCTTATATACCGAGGGACCAGCCCTGGCGGTAGTTACGTTTTACAAACTGATTGGCTTCGTCGAAATTGGTGATCTTCATGTTGGCGGCGTCCCAGAGCAGTTTCTTACGGCCGGGAAATTTGCCGCCCGCGTCCTTGACATAGTGACTGCGCAGCGCGAGGTTACCCATGAGGATGGTCTCCGTCAGTGGTCCTGCGTATTCGAATGGCGAGCTGAGCTCATTTTTCCCATACCCCGCAATGCAGGCGTTTACCCATTGGGCGTAGTGGCCGTTCGCCCCTTTCGGGACGCGGGTAATCGTCTGCGGGACGTTCACTTCTTTTGTCCGTGCGGTAGGCAGAAGAGTCGGGTTGTCGCTGTAGGTCCCGCACATCATTTTGCCTTTTGTACCGGTGATGATCACTCCGCAGCCGCTTGTGTCGCCCATGACCTCATCGGGTCCCAGCTCTTCGGGACGATCGGGTTGGAGGCCGCCGTCCATCCAATGCAGGTTGACGTCGGGTTTACCGGTCTTGCCGGGGAATTTCATCTTCACGATCGAAGCCACGGGGCAGCTTTCGGGATTGTAGTCGGGCGTCCACATTTTTGAAAAGATCGTCGCCACGCTGCATTCGACTTCGGTCGGATAACCCAGACCGACGGTTTTGAATGCCGGATCGATCAGGTGGCAGCCCATGTCGCCGAGGGCGCCTGTCCCATAGGCCCACCAGCCGCGCCAGTTGAAGGGCAGGTATTCCTTGTGATAGGTGGCCGCCATGGCCGGGCCCTGCCAAAGGTCCCAGTTCAGTTCGGGGGGCGGGGCATCGGTGCTTGTCGGGACCGGTCCGCCCTGTGGCCATACCGGCCGGTTGGTCCAGACATGGATGTCGGTAGCGTCACCGATCAAACCCGCGTTGTACCATTCCTGCATCAGCCGTACGCCGTCGTTGGATGCGCCCTGGTTGCCCATCTGGGCGACAACTTTGTAGCGTTTTACTGCCTCCGTTAGCATGCGGGCTTCGTAGATGTCATGTGTCATGGGTTTTTGAACATAGACGTGCTTTCCCAGCATGATGGCTGCCATCGCCGCCACGGCATGACAGTTGTCGGGGATGGAAACGGAGACCGCATCGATATGCTTGTGTTCCTTGTCGAGCATCTCACGAAAGTCCTTATAGTATTTGGCTTTGTCGAATTGTTTGACGATCGGCGCCGACTGCCGGTCGTCCACGTCGCATAGATAGGCGATGTCGGCATTGCCGCTGGCAAAGAAAGCCCTGATGTCGCTCGTTCCCTTGCCGCCGCAGCCAATGGAGGCAATCTGCAGCTTGTCGCTTGGCGCAACGAATCCCCGGCCCAGTACATGGCGGGGTACGATAAAAAATCCGGTGGACGCCACGGCTGTATTGCGCAGAAATTCGCGGCGTGAGGTGTTTGATGATGTTTTCCTGCTCATGTGAATCGAGTTGCTTTTTTGATCGGTAGATGTTTACGGCGGGAAAGTTACGGGCAGTTGCGCATAAAAAAGCCCCCGCTCGTAATATTTTGGCGGGGGCGGCCCTTTTAATGCATTTTTAATTACTTCAGCAGGGTCGCATCGAGGCTGACCTCTGCCTTGAGCACCCTGCTAACCGGGCAGCCCTTTTCGGCCCCCTTTGCGGCTTCCTGGAATTTCTCCTCGGTGATCCCGGGGATCTTTGCCTTCAGTTCAAGGTGTGAGCTGGTGATCGTAGACGGTTGAATGCTCACGTCCAGCGTAACAGTGGCGGTCACCTCCAGGGAATCCGGCGTGAAGCCCGCCCCCTGCAGGCCAAATGCCAGCGCCATGGCAAAACAGCCGGCATGCGCTGCGGCGATCAGTTCCTCCGGATTTGTGCCCACACCTTCCTCGAAGCGTGATTTGTAGGAGTACTGGGTCTTGTTGAGGGTCGTGCTTTGCGTCGTCAGATTTCCTTTGCCGTCTTTGCCAGAGCCGTTCCACACGGCCGTTGCTGTCCGTTTCATAAAAATGTTATATTTAATTGGTTAAAAAATGAGCTAATGGCGACTACCCCAGTTATCGAATGGGCCGACTTTGAAAAGATAGATATCCGGGTCGGAACGATCCTCGAAGTTAATGATTTCCCCAAAGCAAAACGGCCGGCCTGGCAGCTAACGATCGATTTTGGGCCACTGGGGATCAGGAGATCCTCGGCGCAGATCACCGATCTCTATTCCTTAAAAGACCTTATCGGGCGGCAGGTGTTAGCGGTCGTCAATTTTCCGCCCAAACAGATCGCCAATTTTTTCAGCGAATGCCTGGTCCTGGGTGTGTATACTGACAAAAAAGAAGTAGTTTTAGTCCAGCCGGACCGGCGGGTGGAGAATGGCTGGAGGCTTGGCTGAGGCGGGCCGCGGGCTCGCGTTGCCCAGAGGATGCGGTGTCGTGACAAATAGTTTAACCCCTTCGATTATGGCAACCACGGTGCAAATCACATCGACCTATTATCAGTCCCCCCTGGGGCTGTTGCGCGTGGGAGGCACGGATACCTATATCAGTGAGATCTTGTTCGTTGACCGGCTGGATGAGCAGGATTACCGGGGTCGCGATCTTAACGGCCCGGTGACTCCGGTGGTCATCCAATGTATAGAACAACTGATCGAGTATTTTCACGGACAACGGAGGGTATTCGATTTCCCGATATACCAGGAAGGGACCGAATTTCAGCAACGGGTATGGAATGAGCTGATGGCTATCCCATTTGGAAAAACGATCAGCTACCTGGACTTGTCCCGGCGGCTTGGCGACACAAAAAATATCCGGGCCGCGGCGGCGGCGAATGGCAGGAACAATATAGTCATCGTCGTGCCCTGTCATCGGGTCATCGGGTCGAAGCGGGATCTTGTCGGTTATGGGGGTGGGCTATGGCGAAAGAAGTGGCTGCTGGATCACGAGACCAAAGTGCAGTGGGGTGTCCAAACGCTTTTTTGATGACTGCCCGGATTGGGCGGTGGCGACGCGAATGTTGATTGATACATGGAAAACTGGATATGGCGGGTGACGGCGATCTTACCGGAAACTGCCGATATGAAGACCATCTTCCTGGAGCGGAGGAGCGGGGAACCGGTTCCCTATCAAGCCGGGCAATTCCTGACGTTATTATTTGATGTGCATGGCCGCGAGTTGCGCCGAAGCTATTCGTTTAGTTCCGCGCCATCTATGGATGCGGGTCCGGCCATTACGGTGAAGCGGGTAGTAAATGGGGAGATCTCGCGGCGTTTGCTGGATCACCTGCAGGTCGGCGATGTCGTGGTCAGCTTGCCGCCCGCAGGACGGTTCACGCTGGATGTCGACGCTGATTTTCACGTTTTTATTGCGGCAGGGAGCGGGCTGGTTCCGGTCTTTTCCCTGTTGAAGGAACTCCGGACGACAAGGCCGCGAGCAGCGGCGTTGCTGCTGACACAGCAACATGATGAAGGCTCGACGCCTTTTCGGAGTGCGTTGACCGGGATGGGGGTGGATTGGACGGACGTATTGACGGTGCGGGATGGGAAGCTGACGAAGGACCGGTTGATCCGGTGGATGCGGAAAGCGGGCGTGGCGGGCAGTTCGAAATCGCGGAACGATGCGGGCGTGGCGGTCGATGCCCGCTTTTATCTTTGCGGACCGCCGGATTTTATGCGATGGGTGCAAATCGTGTTACGAACTATGGGGATTGCGGACGATCGGGTCAGGCGAGAGCATTTTACGGTAGGGACTATTCCACCGGCACCGCCCGTCTTTGACGCCAGCCCAAAGAAAGTGGTTGTGCGGGCCGCTATCGACCGGGAATTTGTCGTGACGTGGCCGGAGAGCATCCTCACAGCGGCGATCCGCCAAGGTATTCCCCTGCCCTACAGCTGCCGTGCGGGTCGTTGTTCGAGCTGTGTAGCGCATTGTGTAAGAGGCCGGGTACAGATGTCCAACAATGAGGTGCTCACTGAGCGGGATCTGGCGGCCGGGCTGGTGCTGACCTGCGTAGGGTATGCAGAGACGGACGTGGAGCTGGACTATGCCATGTCTCCGGCGTCAAATGCGAGGGGAAGCAGCGTCCCCGACCGGGGAACGATATAGACCGGGCCGGTTTGGCCGCCAAGGATCAGGCGGATCGGCTGGCCGGTCCTGGATTCGAATTCCTGCAAGGACTGACGGCAGATGCCACAGGGGGAAATCGGCCGGCCGGCCGGGCCCAGCTCGTTGAAGTAGCTGATGGCGATGGACGCAATGGGTACGCCCGGATAGAGAGATGCCACCACGGACAGCAGCACGCGCTCCGCGCAGATGCCGACCGGAAAAGAGGCATTTTCCTGGTTGGTACCGATGACGATCCGGCCGTTGTCCAGGCGGGCCGCGGCACCGACTTTAAACCTGGAATACGGCGCATAGGCCTGAGCGGTAGACTCACGGGCTTTCGCCAAAAGCTCCCGGTCTGCGGACGGCAGGTCGGTATCCATGGCATATTCATCGTAGGTCAACTGAATTTCTCGGTGCACCATACCGGATAATTTCATCGAATTTTCCTGAACAGTCTGCTCCAGCGGACGCCTTTGTGCCAGCTCATCCAGATCAGCGCGGCTTCCCCGACAATATGGTCTTCCGGCACGAATCCCCAATACCGGGAATCCTGGGAACCATGGCGGTTGTCTCCCATCATCCAATAGTAGTTCATTTTAAATGTATACTGCGTGACCGGAGCATCGTTCAGGAAGAATTTTCCATCCTTCATTTCGAATTTGTTGTTTTCGTAAACGCGGATCACGCGTTCGTACAGCGGATAATTGAGGGCGGTCAGGGTCAACGTAGCGCCTTTGGCCGGGATCCAAAACGGGCCATAGTTGTCGCGGGTCCAGGTCCCCGTCTCGAAATAGGGAAATACGTCCCGCTCGCTATCGATGTTTGGGGTGATGCTTACCGCCAGACCGCTTTGTTGCATCTTCTGTCTGGCACGCCAGGTGAGCAGCATATTATATTGGTTGGGTGGTCCGGTCTGAACTACGTCCGGGCGGTTATCCGGGTTATCGCCACTGAGGTCCAGCTCGTAATCATCTTTCATTATACTTTCATCGAGCGGCTGGCCTTTAGTGACCACGGTATAATCGGTTTCCGATTCAGGCGGGAACGGCTGCTTCTGCCCGTTGATGAAAATCTCCTGATTTTTGATCTGGAGGGTATCGCCGGGGATGCCGACGCAGCGCTTTATATAGTTCTCTTCCTTATCGACCGGACGGGTAATGATCGGGTAGTCATCGGGGTCATTCAGCACGATCTGACGGCCAGAATCGGGGTTGTTGTTGCCCACCTGGCGGATGACCTGATAGTAAGGCCGCTGGGACTGGTATTCAGGTTTGTCGATGACGGTATCGCCCTGCGGGAAATTAAATACCACGACATCCCCGCGTTTAACCGGGCTTGCGAACCAACGGGTGTACGGGATGTGGATCCACTCCACATAGGATTTCGTATTTGTGACGGGCAAGGTGTTGTGGACAAACGGGATGGCCAGCGGCGTATTCGGGATGCGGGGGCCGTAGCTGAACTTGCTGACAAAAAGAAAGTCATTGATGAGGAGCGTCTTTTCCATCGAGCCGGTGGGTATGGTATAGGCTTCAAATATGAAGGTGCGGATCAGGGTGGCGGCAACGACTGCAAAGACACCGGCGTCGATCCATTCCCGGGCGGTACCTTTCTTGTGCTTCCGGGCTTGTTCGGGTCCAATGTATGTTGTCTTTGGGTCCAAACCCAGGTAGATAAAATAGAGACCGCCGGTAATGACGACGAGTGCATGTTCCCAGAACTTGAATTTACCGTACACTTTTATGAACTCGACCAGGATGCCGAGCGTGATAAACCAGCCTACGACCGGGATGAATTGAAGAAAAAACCAGTAGATCGGCCGGCCGGCAAGCCTCATCATCAGATACGTGTTGTAGACCGGGACCAGCGCCATCCAGCCGGGTTTTTTCGCTTTTACGAAAAGAAGGCAGGCACCGAAGGAGGGTAGGATAAAAAGGACCAGGGATATCAAACAGACGATCGCTATCTGGTGAGAGCTCATGAAGGGATGATTTTTTTTAGCGGGACAAATTTAGGTTATTAATCGGTTGGTCGCCGGGAAGGGCGAAATATTACGGAATTATCGGGTTTTTTGGGGTTGTTAAAGGGCTTTAACAGAGGGGGAAGTTAGGAAAATGCAAAGGGCCATTATTCCCCCAAACGACACACCGATGAGGGTAGGGTTTTCGCGGGCGATGTCTGCTTTCATCCGGCTTGCGTATGTCCCGATCGGCTCGTCGCCGTCCGGCAAAAACCGGGGTAGATAGTGCATGGTAACACCGGGCAGCTTGAGATGGCTGAAAATGCGATGGTCCGCACCGAGACCGCTTATGCCGTAACAATGCACCGGCGGCTATTTTTTTGGCAACACATAGTTCTGGACGTCGTCCTGGGAGATCGTGCGGCCGGATAGGATGATCAGGCGTTCGACGACATTGCGCAGTTCACGGATGTTGCCGGTCCAGTCGTGTTGCTGAAGCGCCTGGATTGCGGTGTCGTCGATAGCTTTTTTGGCGATGCCGTAGTCGCCGCAGATGTCGCCGAGGAACTTGTCCACGAGGAGCGGAATGTCGTCTTTCCGTTCGTTAAGACTGGGAACATGAATGATGATGACACTCAGCCGGTGATAGAGGTCGAGGCGAAAGGTCTTCTCATCGACTTCTTTGAGAAGGTCTTTGTTGGTGGCGGCGATAACGCGCACGTCCACATTGATGTCCTTGTCCCCGCCGACCCGGGTGATCTTGCCTTCCTGCAGCGCACGCAGCACTTTGGCTTGCGCGGTGAGGCTCATGTCGCCGATCTCGTCGAGAAAGAGCGTACCGCCATTGGCCTGTTCGAATTTGCCGATCCGTTGTTTGACGGCCGAAGTGAACGATCCTTTCTCGTGACCAAACAGCTCGCTTTCGATCAGTTCGCTGGGTATGGCCGCGCAGTTGACTTCAATGAGGGGGCCGGAGGCGCGGTTGCTTTTTTCGTGCACCCAGCGGGCTACGAGCTCCTTCCCCACTCCATTCTCCCCGGTGACGAGGATGCGGGCTTCCGTGGGCGCAACCTTTTCGATTGTCTCCTTTATTTTATGGATCGGGGCGGATGCTCCGACCATCTCCTGGACTTTGCTGAATTTGCGTTTGAGTACCTTGGTCTCAGCGACAAGGGTAGTCTTATCCATCGCGTTGCGGATAGTAATGAGGAGGCGATTTAGGTCCGGGGGTTTGGAGATATAGTCATAGGCCCCTTTTTTTACGGCTTCCACGGCAGTCTCGATGGTGCCGTGGCCGGAGATCATGATGATGGGAATGTCGGGAACGACCTCTTTTGCCTTTTCCAAAAATTCGATACCGTCGATCTTTGGCATTTTGATGTCGCAGAGGATGACATCGTATTCTTTTTCCCGTACTTTTTTGAGACCGTCTTCTCCGTCGCCCGCCTCGTCTATTTTGTACCCTTCGTATGAAAGAATCTCGCTTAATGTCTTACGGATTGCCTTTTCGTCGTCAATGATGAGGATGTTCGACATGAGTTCAAAATTAAGGAAAAAACTCATCCGAACCGGCCGCGGGCGGCATGGGGATATCACCCTCAAGGCTAATTGTGGCGAATTCGCCATAATTAGAATTTTCAGCATGTCTTTTAACAAAGTATTTATATGGATTCCCCGCCGTGTTGAATCTGGGTGTGCATATTTCAGCCGGAATGAAACCATTAGTTTTTGTCCTGTTGTGCGGCTTACCGGTCGGGACCGGTGTCAATCCTTATGCGACCATCGGGGAGATCCCGCTGCCTGCGGGTTATCATCGGGTGAGCCGGGACGCGGGGTCGTTTGGTACGTGGTTGCGCGGAATCGCGCTAAAAAAGGATCTGAGGGTGTATTTGTACAATGGCAAACCCAAGCAAAATCAAGACGCGCAGTTTGCGGTGTTGGACATAACGGTCGGGCATGAAGACCTGCAGCAGTGCGCCGATGCGGTAATGCGCTTGCGGGCGGAGTATCTCTATAGTCGGGGCTTTTACGACTCCGTCACGTTTTATACAGAGCAGGGAAGCCGGTTGTGTTTCGGGGACCGTGCAGATAAAGGGCGGCGGGCCTTCGAAAAGTATCTACGCGAGGTTTTCAGTTATTGCAGTACCCGGACGCTGGCAAGGCAGTTGGTTCGTGCGTCGCTCAATTCGGTCGAGCCGGGAGATGTTTTTATCCGGAGCGGTTCGCCGGGGCATGCGATGCTTGTCGTGGATGTGGCGGAAGACCGGCAAGGGGATCGGATATTCCTGCTCGCGCAAAGCTATATGCCGGCGCAGGATGTTCATGTGGTAAAGAATCCGGGTGATCCCCTGAGCCCCTGGTATCGGGCAGACTCGGGCGCGCAGGTGGTGGAAACACCGGAGTATGAATTCAAAACCAATGAGTTACGAACGTGGAGAAAATGAGGAAAAAGCTTGCAAATCCAACGGGCCATGATTATCTTAGAGGGAAATCCAACACTATTCCCTATGAAGCAAGAATACGACCTCCGTCCGATCCCCGCCAGTAAATTATTTTTCCGTTTGGCTCTTTTGGGTATTGTGCTGCTTGGCTGTGTGTATGGCTTCCTGGTGCTGTTCAATTCGGCGTTGGAGGCAATGAAATAGAACCATTGCTTGATGTATTTATAAAGAAACCCGCCGGAGGCGGGTTTCTTATTTTTGAATATACATCACTTCTTTTACCAGTTTGACCGTTCGTGCGACATCAGGAAGCGCTTTGGCAACCAGGTTTGGGGCATAGTGCAGCGGGGCATCGGCGGAGGTGATGCGCCGGATGGGGGCATCGAGATAGTCAAACCCTTCTTTCTGGATGCGGTAGCTGAGCTCCGAAGAGATCGAACCGAACGGCCATTGCTCTTCGACAATCACCATCCGGTTTGTTTTCTTAACGCTTTCAAGGATTGTCATCCAATCCAGGGGGCGGATGGTGCGCAGATCAATGACTTCAGCGCTGATGCCTTCCTTTTCCAGTTCGGCGGCGGCTCCCAGCGCGACTTTCATCATCTTGTTGTAGGAAACGATCGTAACGTCCTTGCCCTGCTTTTTAACATCCGATTTGCCCAGCTCGATATAGTATTCTTCTTCCGGAACTTCCGATTTATCGCCATAGCTTGTCTCGCCTTCCATAAAGATAACGGGGTCCTCCTCGTAACGGATCGCCTGTTTGAGGAGCCCTTTGGCGTCATAGCCGTTGCTTGGGGAAACAACCTTGAGGCCCGGGATATTGGCGTAGTAGCTTTCGAAAGCGGTAGAGTGTTGGGCGCCGAGCTGGCCGGCGGAGCCGTTTGGACCGCGGAAGACGATCGGGCAGCCGACCTGGCCGCCGCTCATCGCCAGCATTTTGGAGGCGGTATTCAGGATTTGGTCCAGGGCCAGGGCGGCGAAGTTCCAGGTCATAAACTCAACGATGGGGCGGAGACCGTTTTGGGCGGCTCCTACGCCGACGGCGGCGAATCCCAGTTCGGAGATGGGGGTGTCGATCACTCGTTTGGGTCCGAATTCATCGAGCATCCCCTGGCTTACCTTGTAGGCACCGTTGTATTCAGCCACTTCCTCTCCCATCAAAAAAACACGGTCATCTCGCCGCATTTCTTCGTTCATTGCCTCGCGCAGTGCCTCACGTAAAGCGATTTGTCTCATATTGAATATTTTGAATTGTTCCTTTCATTCGAGCCGCAAAAATATCCCATGTCAGGGAGATTATCAAATCGGGGTGGAAATGGGTTATCAAAATTTTATATATAACTTCGGCGACACCAAAACACCAGATCATGAAAAAGTTGTTGCTGCCGGTCTTGTTGCTGACCGTTTTTAGCGTTTCGGCCGTACGGCTTGCCTACGAGCCGCTGACAGCTGACGAGCGAAGATTTGCCATCGATTATTACGAAAAGACCAAGGCAAGGCTGCTGGCCGACGTAAAAGGGCTAAGCGCCAACCAGCTCAACTGGAAAGCCGATACGAGCCGGTGGTCCATTTATCAATGTACGGAGCATATCGCGCTTGCGGAAACCATGATCTGGCAGTGGGTCCAGGGCGCGGAGAAACAGCCGGCGACCCCACAAAAGCGCACAGAGGTCAAAGTCACGTCAGATCAGATCATCGCCATGCTAACGGACCGGTCGCACAAGTTTCATGCGCCGGAGCAATTGGTTCCGGGCTCCCAATTCGCGAATGAGGAAGCTGCGCTGGCGGCGTTTGTCAGCCGGAGAGATTCGACTATAAACTATATCAAGTCGACACCCGATGACCTGAAGGACCACTTTATGGCGTTTCCATTCGGCATGGGCGACTGTTATCAGGGTCTCATCTTCCTGGCAGCGCACAGCGCCAGGCATACGCTTCAGATCGAAGAAGTAATGGCAACCCCCGGATTCCCGAAGAATTAACGCCCATGCAGCCAACTATTCTAAACCTCGAGAAGATCATTCATGTATATGCACGGCGGCTGGCCGCGGTGCCGGAAGCGGTATATGCGGCCAGGCTACAGCCCGGCAAATGGAGCAAAAAGGACATCCTGGGTCACCTGGTGGATTCTGCGCAAAACAACACCCGCCGTTTTATCGTAGCGCAATACGAGGACAACCCGACGATCGGGTATGCACAGGATGCCTGGGTAACGTGCTCTAATTATCAGGAGTACCCGATCGAAGACCTGGTTACGCTCTGGATCCTGTTGAACCGGCATGTCGTGATTATCCTGCGGCAGATGAGTCCGGCTGCGGCGCAGCGTATGTGCTCGATGGGTGGTCAGCCGCAGAGTTTGGAGTGGGTCGCGGCGGACTATGTCAATCATTTGCTGCATCATTTGCACCAGATCCTTGACCTTGAACCCATCGCCTACCCCTAGGCTTCCTCAAAGGTTAGCATGAAGCTGGTGCCTTCGCCAACCTGGGAGCTGACGTCGATCCCCGCGCGGTGGGATTGGAGGATATTCCAGGTGGCGGCGAGGCCCAGACCGAAGCCGTTTGTTTTGGAGGTGAAATAGGGTTCGAAGATGCGGGAAAGGTTTTCTTCCGGGATGCCGGTGCCGTTGTCGTTGATATATATCCGGTAGTGGCCGGCTTCCTTCCGGATCGAAATGGTGATGATGCCGGACTGGGCGGGAACGGCCTCGACGGCGTTAATCAGGATATTGAGCAATGCTATCTTCAGCTTTTCGCGGTCGGCCATAACGAAGGCAGGCATGTCGGGAAAATTGACATTCAGCCGGATATTTTTGAGGGAAATCCGGTCGGAAGCCGCGGCCAGCGTAGAATTGACGATATCCTGAAGGCCGGCGCGCTGCAGCGAGATCTCCACGGGACGCGAAAGGTCGAGCAATTCGGAAATCAGCCCGTCGATCCTGCCGCAATTGCGGGCAATGATGTCGAGATAGATATTGGCGTCTTCGCTGTTTATCTCCGGTTTCAATTGCTCCACGGAGAGGTTGATGTTTGTCAACGGGTTTCTCACCTCATGAGCCAGCGTGCGCAGAAGGGTTGCGGTGGACCGCAGTTTCTCGATCTGGAACGTGGCCCGCTCGATCCGTTTGAGGTTCGTGATATCGTGGATGATGCCCTGAATATAGTGTTCACCGGACGGATAGGTCTCGCGGCCGATCGAAAGGATACAATTCTTTCGTTCCTTATTCCTCGTCAGCAAGTCTACTTCAAGGTCTTCGACCTCGCCGGCCATAGCCAGTTTGTCCTTTAGCTGCAGCGCGACCTCACGCCGGGCAAACAGATCATACAAGCTCAGTTGAAGGATCTCCTCCTTACTGTATTTGAACAATTCACAGGTGGCGGTATTGACGTTGCGGAATACGAGGTCTTCGCCGGTAAGGAATACGGAGTCTTTAGAGCGTTCAAACACGCTGCGATATTTACGTTCATTGCTTTTCAGGGCCTTGATGTACGCACTTCTGTCGAGGGCGTAGCGGATGCAACGTTCGAGCTTCTCGGTATTGATCTCGGATTTGACCAGGAAGTCGACGGCGCCGCTGGTCATGGCCTGAACGTCCACGTCGCGGCTGCCGATCCCTGTAAGGAGGATAAGCGGCTCTTCGCAGCCCATGGCCTTTGCTTCGTGGAGCAATTCCAGGCCGGTCTTCGCGCCCAACAGGTAATCCACGAAGTAAACGTCGTAGTTCACGCAGGCAATATGTCTAAGCGCCTCTGAATAGTCGTAACACCAATCGATCCGGAACTCCTTGTCGGGGATATCCTTGATACAGGCTTCAATGATCAGAAAATCATCCTGGTCGTCCTCTATGATCAAGATCCGTGTCGGCGTGTTGGGCAGCATACAACGAAAGTAATGTTTTGATAACTAATTCAGCGGCAGGGACACGATAAATACCGCTCCGTCTCCCGGCCGGCCGATAGCCGAAATATAGCCGCGGTGCATATCGACGATCTTCTTGCAAAGCGCGAGCCCGATGCCGGTCCCTTCATATTCCGAATTGGAATGCAGGCGTCGGAACATATCGAAGATCTGCTCAGCATACTTCTGATCAAACCCGATGCCATTGTCTTCAATATAAATGCGGCCGTATCTGACCTCAGTGTCCTTTCCGTTTGTCGCCGTCGTAACCGGGCCTTCCTCGTACCGGATACGGACGCGGGGTGTCTCGTTCTTTTTGGTGTACTTCAGGGCATTGCTGACCAAATTGGAAAACAGCGGCCCCATAAGTACAGTGCTTGCCGGCAACATGGGCAGCCGGTCGACGGTAATCTCGGCATTTTTCTCCCGGATAGTCACCTCCATCTCGGAAAGTACCTCCTGAATAACAACATTAAGGTCTACCTCGTCAAATGATTGTCCCTCCGCGGAAATCTTTGAGAATCGGAGGATATCGTTGATCAGGTCCTGCATTCTGCGCGACACTTCCTGGATCCGGGTCAGATAGAGCCGGGACTCGTTGTTGAGGTTATTGGTGTTGCCGGCCAGGAGACGGTCGCTGAACATCCGGATCTTGCGCAGTGGCGCCTGGAGATCGTGCGAGGCCATAAATGCGAAGAGGTCGAGGTCCTTGTTCGCCGTTTCCAGCCGCGCGATGTTCTCCAGCAACTGGCGGTTCAGTTCCGTCACCTTTTGTTCGGAAGCGATCCGTTCGGCGATTTCCAGCTCGAGGTTCCGGTTGATGGCCACCAGTTTTTGCTCCTGCGCGAGCAAGCGCTGATTCTTCCGGTAAAGTTCGACGAAGACGCCGACCTTGGCCCGCAGGAGCTCGGGATTGACGGGTTTGTAGATATAATCCACGGCTCCGGCGCGATAGCCTTTATAAAGGTTTTCTTCCCCGTAGTTATTGGCGGTAATAAAAATGATCGGGATCGTCCGGAGTCTTTCGCGCTCGTAGATCAGCGATGCGGTCTCGAATCCATTCAGGTTTGGCATCTGGACGTCCATCAGGATCAGGGCGAAGTCAAGGTCAGTCAGCAACAGTTTGAGGACCTGGCGACCGGAATTTGCCTTGACAAACCGATAGCCATCCGGTTCCAGCACCGTCTCCAGTGAGAGCAGGTTGTCTTCCCGGTCGTCGACTAACATGATCTTTGGTTGCATCGATTGGATTTTGGGAAGGGGCGGTTAGCGTTTATTTATAGAACCATACGCGCATCAGCGAAAGCAATTGATCGATCTTTAACGGTTTGGTTATATAATCGGAAGCGCCGGCTTCAATGCATTTCTGACGGTCACCCTTCATCGCTTTGGCGGTTACTGCGATAATGGGGAGGGTATTGTTCTTGTGCTCCCGGCGAATCTTCTGCGTTGTCTCATAGCCGTCCATTTCAGGCATCATGATATCCATCAGGACCATGTCGATCTTCTGTTTGTCATCATTGATGATCTGTATGGCCTCCCTGCCGCTCTCGGCCGTAACGACATTGATATTGTACCGTTCGAACACCGTGGTGAGCGCGAACAGGTTGCGCACGTCGTCGTCGACGACCAGGACACTCTTGCCTGTCAGGATATCATCCTTCATCCGGATATTCTCGATGACCCGGCGTTTTTCCGGGGCCAGTTCGCGGTGGTTGATATGCAGGTGCAGCACGGTCTCTTCCAGCAGGTGCTCCAGGGAGTTAACCCCTTTCAGCAGGATGGTATTGGAAGTCCGGTGGAGGTGATTCAACTCCTTTTTATCGAAATCCTTTGCGGAATAGACGATCACCGGTGTCAGCCTGCGTTTGTGCTCGCCGACCTGCCGGACCAGCTCGACCCCCGAGATATCGGGCAGGGTATAGTCGAGGATGATACAATCGAAGTCTTTGATGTCATTTTCCTGCAACGCCGATCTCCCATTGGTGGCGATCGTGACTTCCATATTGTCGCCATGCAGCATCCTGGTGATCTGCGACGAGTCGATCTCGTTGTCTTCGACGACCAGGATCCGGCGGGTCTCCCGATTGTTGAATGAGACAATGTCCTCAAAGAGTTCGCTGAGCGCTTCGTTTTCCAGCGGTTTGAGGAGAAAGCTCCGGGCGCCGCGTTTGAGCGCCAAAGCGCTATTCTCTTCGCCGGAGATCAGGTGGATCGGAATATGGCGGTAGTTCAGGTCGTTGCGCAGGAGGTCAAGTACTTTCCAGCCGCTGGTATCGGGCAATTTGACGTCGAGGGTGATGGCGATCGGTGTGTAGCGGTTTACGAAGTCAAAGACCTCGATATAGTTGGTGGCGACCACTGCCTTCAGATCATATTCATGGGCTTTGTCAACGATAATCTTCCCGAACCGAAGGTCGTCTTCCACGATCAGGACGATCTTGTCGCCCTGCACGATCACGTTGCGGTCGTCGCCGGTATCGTTGATCATTTCATTGACGATATTCATCTTGGTGGGGTCGGTGGGATCGCTGGCAACGCGAAGCGAGTTGAGCAGCGTATCGATTTCGCCGCTGCTGGCCGTAAGTTGCAATTGCTGATAAGCGCTGGTGAAGCTGTCGGACGCTTCTTTCGAGATGACGCCTGTGCTTTCCACCGGCACGAAGAGGGTGAAGGTACTTCCGCGTCCCGGTATGCTTTCCAGTTCGATGGTACCGCCCAGCAGTTCGGCAAGGCCACGGCTGATCGACAGACCCAGACCGGTTCCGCCGTATTTGCGGCTTGTCGAACCCTCGGCCTGCTGGAAGGCTTCAAAGATGATCTGTTGTTTTTCCAGCGGAATGCCGATGCCGCTGTCACTGATGGCGAATGCCACTACCTGGCGCGCTCCGTCCAGGCTTGGGGTGCCCGGTTTCCAGTTGTGGTTGGCCTCATAGATGCGCAGCTTCACTTCGCCCTTTTCGGTAAACTTAAAGGAATTGGAAAGCAGGTTCTTCAGGATCTGATTAAGGCGCTGCAGGTCGGTCTCGAGGCTCTGCGGCAGGCGCGGGTCGGTCTCGATCGTAAACCGGAGGTGACGGGCTTCGGAGATCGGCTTAAAGGTCGTCTCGGCGAACGCGGCGATCTCGCTGAAGCGGACCGGCGAGATATTGGCGGATATGAAGCCCGATTCGATCTTGGACAGGTCGAGGATGTCGTTGATCAGCTGGATCAGGTCGTCTCCGCAGGAGTGAATGGTCTTTGCGTAGCGGATCTGCTTGTCGGTAAGGTTACCTTCCGCATTCTCATACAGCTGTTGCGCGAGGATCAGGAGCGAGTTGAGCGGTGTCCGCAATTCGTGCGACATATTCGCAAGGAACTCCGATTTGTATTTGGATGTGAGCGTCAGCTGTTCGGCTTTTTCTTCGAGCGATTTACGTGCCTCTTCGACCTCTTTGTTCTTCGCTTCGACCTCATTCTTCTGTTTGACCAGGAGGAGCGCTTTGTCCTGCAGTTCATCATTTGTACGTCTCAGTTCCTCCTGCTGGATCTTCAGTTCGCCGGCGAGCGACTGCGACTGGGTCAGCAGCTCTTCTGTCCGGGAGTTAGCTTCGATGGTATTCAGCACGATACCGATGGATTCCGTCAGCTGGCTAAGGAAGTCCAGGTGGGTTTCGCTGAAAATATCGAGGGAGGCCAGCTCGATGACGGCTTTTACCTTGTTCTCGAAGAGCACCGGCAGGATGATCAGGTTTGCGGGTTTGGCCCGGCCCAGACCCGAGCTGATCTTGATATAGTTACCGGGGACATTGGAAAGGATGATCCTTTCCTTTTCGAAGGCCACCTGGCCGACGAGGCCTTCCCCGATAGCGAACTCTGTAGGGATGTTCTTCTCGCTCTTGTATCCGTACGCCGCAAAAAGCCGCAGCTTATCTTCGCGGGTATCTTCGTCCTGTTTGAGAATGTAGAATGCGCCGTAGTGGGCGACGACGACCTGGGCCAATTCGGACAGGATGCGCTGGGTAACCGTGAGCAGGTCCTTTTGGCCCTGAAGCATCTGGGTGAACTTGGCGAGGTTGGATTTGAGCCAGTCCTGTTCCTGGTTGCGGAGGGTAGTTTCTTTGAGGTTCGCGATCATTTGGTTGATCGTATCCTTCAGGGCTTCCACCTCACCTTTCGCTTCGACGCGGATCGTACGGGTCAGGTCACCTTTTGTTACCGCGGATGCCACTTCGGAGATGGAACGCACCTGGGTGGTGAGATTCTGGGCCAGCTGATTTACGTTTTCAGTCAGGTTCTTCCAGATGCCGGAGGCGCCGGGTACGCTGGCCTGGCCACCCAGACGTCCTTCGACGCCCACTTCCCGTGCTACCGTCGTCACCTGGTCTGCAAACAGCGCCAGCGTATCGATCATCTCGTTGATGGTATCGGTCAGCTGGGCGACTTCCCCCCGGGAGACGATGGAAAGTTTCTGTTTCAGGTTACCGGTGGCCACGGCGGTCACCACCTTTGCGATGCCGCGCACCTGGTTGGTGAGGTTGGAGGCCATCATATTCACGGAGTCGGTCAGGTCCTTCCAGGTACCGGCCACACCGCGCACTTCAGCCTGGCCGCCGAGTTTACCTTCCGTGCCCACTTCGCGGGCCACGCGGGTCACTTCATATGCGAACGAATTCAACTGTTCCACCATGACGTTGATGGTATTCTTCAGGTCGAGGATCTCGCCTTTTACATCGATGGCTACCGTCTTGGAGAGGTCACCGGAAGCCACGGCCTTTGTCACTTCCGCGATATTCCGCACCTGGGCCGTCAGGTTACCGGTCATCGAGTTAACCGAGTCGGTCAGGTCTTTCCACGTACCGGCGACGCCCGGGACGAATGCCTGGCCGCCGAGCTTACCATCGGTACCCACCTCACGCGCCACGCGGGTCACCTCCGAAGCGAAGGCGCGCAACTGGTCCACCATGGTATTGAGGGTCTCTTTCAGCTGCAGGATCTCTCCGCGCACGTCCACGGTAATTTTTTTGGACATATCGCCGTTTGCGACGGCAATAGCGACCTCAGCGATGTTACGAACCTGGCCGGTCAGGTTGGAGGCCATCCCGTTCACCGAGTCGGTCAGGTCTTTCCACGTACCGGCGACACCCGGCACAAAGGCCTGGCCACCCAGTTTTCCTTCGGTACCGACTTCACGGGCCACGCGGGTCACTTCCGAAGCAAAGCCGCGAAGCTGGTCCACCATCGTATTGATCGTATTTTTCAATTCGAGGATTTCGCCCTGTACATCCACGGTGATCTTACGGGAAAGGTCGCCATTGGCCACGGCGGTGGTTACTTCGGCGATATTACGCACCTGGGCGGTCAGGTTGCCGGCCATTTTATTCACCGAGTCGGTCAGGTCTTTCCATGTCCCTCCTACTCCGGGGACGTCGGCCTGGCCACCCAGCTTACCTTCAGAACCGACTTCACGAGCCACCCGGGTTACTTCCGATCCGAAGGAGTTCAACTGGTCCACCATGGTGTTGATCGTGTTCTTCAGCTCGAGGATCTCCCCTTTCACGTCCACGGTAATCTTACGGGATAGGTCTCCTTTCGCCACGGCGGTGGTCACCTCGGCGATATTACGCACCTGGCCGGTCAGGTTGGACGCCATCCCGTTCACGGAGTCGGTCAGGTCTTTCCATACACCCCCTACGCCTTCCACCGCCGCCTGACCACCCAGTTTACCTTCCGAACCCACTTCGCGGGCCACCCGGGTCACCTCGGAAGAGAAGGAGTTCAGCTGGTCCACCATAGTATTGATCGTGTTCTTCAACTCGAGGATCTCGCCTTTTACCGCCACGTCGATCTTACGGGAAAGGTCACCCGTAGCAACGGCGGTGGTCACCTCGGCGATATTACGCACCTGGGCCGTCAGGTTGCCGGCCATGATATTGACGGAGTCCGTCAAATCCTTCCAGGTACCGCCGACACCCGGTACGTCTGCCTGGCCGCCTAGTTTTCCTTCGGAGCCCACTTCACGCGCCACCCGGGTCACTTCGGAAGAGAAGGAGTTCAGCTGGTCCACCATGGTGTTGATGGTGTTCTTCAGTTCGAGGATCTCCCCTTTGACGTCCACGGTGATCTTTCGGGAGAGATCCCCCTTTGCAACGGCGGTGGTCACTTCGGCGATGTTACGCACCTGGCCGGTCAGGTTTGAGGCCATGGCATTCACGGAGTCCGTCAGGTCTTTCCAGGTACCTCCTACCCCTCTCACATGAGCCTGGCCGCCCAGTTTTCCCTCGGTTCCCACCTCAAGCGCCACGCGGGTCACTTCGGAGGAGAAGGAGTTTAACTGGTCGACAAGGGTATTGATCGTATTTTTCAATTCGAGGATCTCTCCTTTGACGTCGACGGTGATCTTTTTCGAGAGGTCGCCTTTTGCGACGGCGGTAGTGACGTCCGCGATGTTCCGCACCTGGGCCGTCAGGTTACCGGCCATCAGGTTAACGGAGTCCGTCAGGTCTTTCCATACGCCGGCTACACCTTTCACCTTGGCCTGGCCACCCAGTTTTCCTTCGGAGCCGACTTCACGGGCCACCCGGGTTACTTCCATCGAAAAGAGGTTCAGCTGTTTCACCATGTCGTTCACTTCGCGGGCGATGCGGGAAAACTCTCCCTGCAGCGCGTGGCCGCCGATTTCCAGGGGCATATTCTGGGACAGGTTGCCTTTGGCCACGGAGCTGATCACATGGGCAATTTCGATCGTAGGGTGAACGAGGTCGGAGATGAGAGAGTTTAGCGAGCCCACACCCGTCGCCCAGGATCCTTTGGCATTAGGGACTTCGATGCGCTGGGTAAGCTTACCCTGCTTACCGATGGTATTGCCGGCCTTGGTGAATTCGCGCATCATCTCTTCATTGAGCGAGATGATCTCGTTGAGGGTATCGTAGATACGGCCTTTTACGCCGACTTCGCCGATCGGCACGCGGACCGTAAAATTACCATTGCGGACCTGTAGCAGGATCCGGAGGAGTTCCTTGTCATCCAGGAGCGACGAATCTTCGTAGGCAGCCATATCGACACCGTTGGAAATCGGGTGGGCCGGTTTTCTACGGCTAACCGGGGATTTGACGGGGTGACCGTTTTTTGGTGCAGTCGCCGGTCTTTTTTTAGCCTCTTTGGAAAGTCCCATAATGAGCTTTTTCTTTTGATTAAGCGGATATAGCACAAGTCTCAAGCCACATATTTGGCAAGGTCTTAGTATACAGTTTAGGCGGGGAGCTCCGGACGTATTTAAGCCCGGAAGGAGCAGGAAATTTAGCGAAAAGAAGTGAGGCCGGCAAAGAAAAAGCGAAACAGTCTGGCTATATTGTCGATCAGAACAACCATATATTTATGAAAAGTAACCCAAGGCTTATCTTTATCGTGGATGACGATCCTGATGACAGGCAAATCATTCTCGATGCTTTTCTCGAGAAGAATCCGCAGATCGACTATGTTTTTATGGAGAATGCCGAAAACCTGCTCCAGGCTTTGTATTCCGACGACTCCGAGGCCCCGGCCCTGATCCTGCTCGACCTCAATATGCCGGGGATGCTTGGGTTGCAAGCCCTCAAAGAGATCAGAAACAGCAAGAAGTTCAGTCAGATACCGATCATCGTATTGACGACCTCCACGTTGCACCAGGACCGCCGGGCTTCATACGAATTGGGGGCCGCGTGTTTTGTCCGAAAACCCGACAGTTTTGTGGAATTGGTCGATATTACCGATTCCATCGTTAAGCTGTGGCTGTATGAGGATCAGGCTGCTTCGGGAGGCAATCTATAATTTACAGGGGAAGTTGGGGAATTTTCTCTACAATTTGTCGAATGTCCCCTTATCGCCGGATTTTGTCCATACGTCAAAGAAAATTGCATGCCCCCGGGCGAACAGGTAGTTTTAGGCCATAAAACTATTTGTCATGGACACAATCCTTTCCTCGCCCCTCAAGCCTGTTGCAACGCACGCCCCCGCAAGGCCGGTGGCGGTCCGGTTGGTCTTTATCGATAATATCCGCTGGGTAATGATCATGCTGGTGCTCAGCATGCATTCGGCGGTTACCTATGGCGGTCATGGAAGCTGGTATGTAACGGAGCCGGCAAAATTGGGCATGGTGCAGGACCTGACTTTTCTCACCTACCAGGAATTGCTCCAATCCTTCTTTATGGGATTCCTGTTTTTTATTGCCGGCTATTTTGTTCCCGGGTCCTATGACAAAAAAGGCGCCGGTCGCTTCCTTAGGGACAGGGCCTACCGGCTCGGCCTTCCTTCGCTGTTTTTTATTTTTGTGATTCAGCCCCTGACCTGTTATTATGTCGCGGGCCTCTGGGACCGGTCGGCCGGTTTTTCTGCCGATTACCGGCACTATATTCTGCACGGCCGCTTTTTGTCAGGCTCCGGGCCGCTTTGGTTCTGTATCGCGCTGCTCTTTTTCTCCGTTGTGTATGCGGGCTGGCGCTCCTTTGTCCGCCCGGTTAACCGGCATGAACAATCCAAATCATTTCCGCGGACGGCAACCATTTCCGGTGTCATCGGTCTCACCGCCTTTGCCACCTTCCTCGTCCGCGTGTACTGGCCCATGGGCACTTCCTTTTATAATATGCAGTTCTGCTACTTCGCCGAGTATATCGTCTTTTTTGTCTCCGGCATCATCGCCTATCGCAACAACTGGCTGTCCGCACTGTCAGCGACCGCCAGCCGCCGATGGGGCTACGCCGGGCTTTTCGGCGGACTTGCCGTCTGGTTTCTGGACATTGTCTTTGGCGGCGGCGTCAGGAATGGCGCTTACTACGATGGCGGTTGGCACTGGCAAAGCCTGGGGATGTCGCTGCTGGACGCCCTGGCCGGCATCGGCATTTCTCTTGGCCTGCTGGGGCTGTTCCGGGAACGATTCAATGTCCAGGGCCGGTGGGCAAAATTCTTTTCCGGCAATGCCTTCGCAGTTTATGTTTTTCATACGCCGATCCTTATCGCGATCACGCGCGCGATGGCGGGTCTGCACTGGATGCCGCTACTCAAATTTTTGCTGGCCACCGTGTTGTGCATTGCCGCCAGCTTTGTGTTTTGTGCCTTTGTCGCCCGCCGGATTCCCGGGTTGAAAAAGATACTGTAAATTGGAGGGCACATGCGACTCTTCTGGAAATATCTGTTCCCGCCGGTGTACGGGTTATTGATCTACACCATCATCCGGCTGGTGTCCGACCTCACCAACGGCGACGAGTTCTGGCATCGCGGGCTGCGGCAGAACACGGTGGAGATCGTCGGCGTTATCATTCTCGCATATCCGATGACGCGGATCCCCCCATATTTTGAGCGGCGGTTCAGCAAGCGGCAGGGCGTGTTCACGCTCGGGCGGGTCTTCCGGGAATTCGGGGCGGTCATGTTGACAGGTATGGCGGTGGCAACTGCGGCGAGCTCGCTGATCCATGTGGGGGCGCACGACTATCCGATCGGGATCGATGACCTGACTATCGCGGCGGTGATCGTATCGCTATTTATGATGCTTCATTTTTCGATCCTGCGGGGGAATAGTTTTGTCAAAGCGTATGTCGAACAAAAGTTATTGGTGGAGAAGGTGCGGAACGATCAATTGGCGACGGAGCTGAAATTTCTGAAGGCGCAGTATCATCCGCATTTTTTGTTCAATGCGCTCAACACGATCTATTTCCAGATGGACGAGAATGTCGGGGCGGCAAAGGAGAGTATCGAGAAATTCTCCGAACTACTCCGCTATCAGCTCTATGACCAGCAGCAGACGGTGCCGGTCAGTCAGGAGATCCGTTATCTTGGCAACTTCATTCAACTGCAGCAGACCAGAAGTTCGGAAAAGCTCCGGCTCGAGGTGACATTCGACGAGCGGCTGAACGGACAGCTGGTTTATCCGCTGTTATTTCTCCCGTTGGTTGAAAATGCGTTTAAATATGTCGGCGGCGACTATCACATCCGGATTGCGGCCAGAGTCGAGGGGCCGGCGATCCGGTTCGAAGTTAAGAATGGGGTACCGGCAGAACTTCCGATACGTAAGGAAGGCGGAATCGGCCTGGAGAATTTGCGGCGGAGGCTGGAATTGCTCTATCCGGGACGGCACAGTTTGACGGTAGCGAAAAAGGATGGAAGTTTTGATACGGTACTAATTATCGAGCATGGATAGGATAAAATGCATTATAACCGATGACGAACCCTTTGCGCGAAAAGGCTTGCAGGGGTATGCGGCCCAGATCGACTTCCTCGACCTTCGCGGCGTGTGCGAGAATGCGGTAGAACTGAATTCTTTGTTAAAACGGGAGACGGCGGACCTGTTGTTCCTGGACATCGAGATGCCTTATATGACGGGGATCGATTTCCTGAAGCATTTTTCCGGCGCGCCGAAGGTGATTTTCACGACTGCATACGAGAAGTACGCGTTGCAGGGGTTCGAGCTGGAGGTGCTCGACTATTTGCTGAAACCCATTCCGTTCGAGCGGTTCCTGCGGGCTGCCAATAAGGCGTATGATTATTTTCGGGCGCAGGGGGCGGCCGGGGCGCAGGGGGCGGCCGGGGTCGGCGGCGGTTGGGTAGAGGATTACGTCTTTGTCAAGGCGGATAGCAAGCTGGAGAAGATCGCTTTTGCGGATATCCTGTTTGCGGAGGCGCTGGAGAATTATGTCGCGATCTATACGCGCGAGAAAAAGGTGATCACGCATCTGACGCTGAAGATGCTACAGGAGAAGTTGCCGGCGGCCGCCTTTGTTCAGCCGCATAAATCCTATGTCATTGCCATCGATAAGATCAATTCGATCGAAGGGAATATACTGCATATCGATCAGTACCAGGTGCCGATGAGCAAGTATCAGCGGGATGAGATCATGGAGAAGATTGTCAATTCGAAATTGTTAAAAAGATGAACACTTTTATCGACGCCGGCAATCTGCATTTATTGAAGGGCCGGCACGTCTACCTTCAATTCCTGGCGGAGGCGCATCGCGAGGTGCTGCGGCCGCTGGCCAGGGACGAAAGGATATGGGAGTTTACCAGGGCGTTTCTGATCGATGAGACATTCGATCGGCAATTCGACAAGTATTTCGGTGAAGCGCTCGCCATTGCGGCAAAGGGTGACCAGGCGTTTGCGATCCTTACGACGGCGGGTGACCGCGTGATCGGGATGACCAGAGCGTATGACCTCGACCGGCGAGTGAAGAAGATCACGATCGGGTTTACTTGGTATATACCGGAGGTTTGGGGGAAAGTGCATAACAAGGAGTGCAAGTTGCTCTTAATGACCTATATGTTCGAGCGGTTAGCGCTGGAGCGCGTGGATTTCAAGGTGGCGGGTCAGAATATCCGGTCACAGAAAGCGGTGGAGAAGATCGGAGGCGTCCGGGAGGGCGTTTTGAGGCGATATACGCTTAGAAATGACGGCGTGTACGCGGATACGGTGTTCTTCAGCATCCTTGGGGAAGAATGGCCGGAGAAGAAAGCCCGGCTGGAGAACATGGTCGCGATCTCATAGTTTCCGGCGCATGCACCAGTCGTATTGGATATCCCGGCCCAACAGGAAGATATGCCGGTCAAAGATGGCGAATCCCATTTTTTCGTAGAAGGCGATAGCCCGTTGGTTATGTTCCCAGACCCCAAGCCAAATCCATTCCTTGTCTTTTTCCAGTGCGAAATCGATGCATGCCTGCATCAGCGCCTTGCCTACGCCTTTCCCGATGACCTGTTTGTCCGCGTAGATGCGGGCGACTTCGATGGCGCTTGTTCCGGCGATGGCGGGAGGCAACTCAGCTCCTTCGAACAGTCTTGCATAACCGACGGGTTCGCCGCCGAGGCGGGCAAGCAGAAAGGTATTGCCGGGGGCGCCGACCTGGTCGATCAATTGTTTGCGGGTGAACTGGGTATTCAGGAACAGGTCCATGTTCTCCGCTGTGTTGTGCGGCGCGAAAGTATCGTAGAAGGTCCGGCGGCTAAGGTCTGCGATGATCGCGGCTTCCGGCTTGCCGGCTATAGCAATCTGAATGGCTGTTTCCATCTCCGCAATTTAAGCAACCTCCGGTGATTTTCTATTTCTGTACAATAAGCGCAGCAGTGAAGGCAGAACGATCAGGAGTAGAGGCAGGGCGATCACAAATCCGCCGATCACGGCGATGGCGAGTGGCTGATGAAGTTGGGCTCCCGTGCCGATGCCAAGGGCAAGCGGGAGGAGCGCGATGATCGCGCCAAGAGCAGTCATCAGTTTGGGCCGAAGCCGGGTGGAGATCGCATAGATAACGGCGTCATCTACGGATTGGGTGGCGAGGGAGTCGCGGAACTGGAGATAGGTGAAGATCGCGTTCTCGCCGATAATTCCTACGATCATGATCAGACCCGTGTAGCTGCCTACGTTCAGCGCCGTTTTTGTCAAATAGAGAGCAAGGTAGCTGCCGGAGATGCCGAGCACGGCGATCAGCAGGATAACGAGCGCCACGGCTACTTTCCGGTAAAGGAAGAGTATTACGCCAAAGACAAGCAGGCTGGCCGTGATGAGGATGACCAGCAGTTCGCGGAAGGAGCGTTGCTGGTCGGCGTATGCACCGCCATATTCGACATGGTATCCCGGCGGCAGGATGATCCGGTTTGCAACTTTTTGCTGAATATCCCTTATAGTGCCGCCCAGGTCCCGGCCTTCCAGGCGTGCGGTGACGACACCCATCGACTGCAGGTTTTCGCGTTGGATCTCGGCGTCCCCGGACTTGACAGTTACCGTCGCCAGTTCGGTTATCGGTTTCAGTTCACCGCCGGGAAGGAATATCTGGAGACGGCCGATGTCCGCCACGCTGATGGTGCGGCTGCCGGGATAGACCATCCGGATATTGGTCAGTTGTTCCTTCTCGGGAACGGTGCCAACGATGTTGCCTTCAAGCGAGTTCTGGAGCTGGAATTGCAATTGGGCCGGCGTAAGACCGAATTGCGCGAGTCGGGCATAGTTCGGTTCGATGCTTACGGATGGACCGGCAATGACGATGCCATTGAATTCGTCTGCTGCTCCTTCGGTGGCGTTTACGATATTCCCCACCTGGGCTGATAGCTGGTGCAGGGTATTCTGGTCGTTGCCGAATATCTTGATCTCGATCGGCTGAACGGAGGTCATCAGGTCGCCCAGCATGTCGCCGATCACCTGCCCAAAGTCGATGCGGAGCGCAGGCTGTGTGGCTTCGATCTGCTTACGCAGGTCTTCGATGACTTCGTCGGTTGTCTTTGTCCTGTCTTTTTTCAGTTGAATGAGATAGTCGCCGCGGTTTGGTTCGGTGATAAAAAAGCCCATTTCGGTACCGGTCCGGCGGGAATAGGCTTGCACTTCCGGGGTCGCGACGATCAGCTTTTCAACCTCCCGCAGCATCCTGTCCGTCTCTTCCAGGGAAGTGCCGGGGGGCGAATTATAGTCAAGGACGATGCTGCCTTCGTCCATCTCCGGCAGGAATCCGGTCTCCAGACGGGGATAGATGTAAACGACGGAAACGACGAGCCCGATGATAATGGCAAAGCTTATTACAGGAAACCGGATGAAAAAAGATACCCAGCGCTGGCGGCGGACGAGGTGGGGATGCTCGGCATTTTGTTTTTTTGACCGGGCGCGGCGTGCAGGGCTCAGCAGCAGATAGATCACGGGCAGACCGATCCAGGTGACGAAGAAGGAGCAAACGAGGGTAATGATCATGGTATTGGTCATAACCTTGAAATAGGCGCCGGCTACGCCGCTCATCAGTATGAAGGGAATAAAGATGACGATCGTGCTGACGGAGGAGCCCAGCATCGCGGGAAAGAGATAGTGAATAGCTTTTTGTACCAGCGTGGTCGACGGTTCCTCCGGGTGCTCTTCATGGGTCCGGTGGATCTGCTCCACCACGACGATTGCGTCGTCGATGATGAGGCCGATCGCCGCAGCGATCGCGCCGAGGGTCATGATGTTGAATGTGTAGCCGAAGGCGTAGAGGGCGATCAATGTGAGGCAAAGAGTGATCGGAATGGTTAACAGTATAGTAGTGCTTGCTTTCAGCGAACGCAGGAATATGATCGCCACGAAAATTGCCAGTGCAAGCCCGATCCAGAGACTGTCGGTTACGCTCCGGACCGCGTCGTTGACAAAATCCGCCTGGAGGTAGTAAGGCCTGACCACGACGCCCTTCGGAAGGGTCTTGCGCAGTTCATCGACTTTCGTCTCCATCGATTTTGAGATGTCGATCAGGTTGGCGTTGGGTTGTTTGATTACCGCGATGAGGAGGGCCTCCCGGCCGTTGGCGTTGATCCGCGTATACTCCACCGCCTCTTTTACATTTACGGTGGCGACGTCTTTCAGCAGGATGACCCGTCTGCCGGTATTGCGGACGACGATATTCTGAATATCCTCCAGTGAATGGACGGTTGCGTCGGTTACGGTAAGGTAAAGAAAATGGTAGTCCGAAAGGTAGCCATTGGCTTTGACAAAGCCGGTCGCCCCGATGGCTGCCGACAGCATATCGGGCGTCAGTGAGAGCGTACTCATCTTGCGAACGTCGAGGATAAGCCAGTACTCTTTCATTTTACCGCCAATGATTCGCACTTCCGATACGCCGGCAACCTGGGATAGGAAAGGCTTGATGGTATAAAGGGCCAGCTGTTTCAGTTCGATGTTCGAAAGCTGGTGGGTTTCCAGCGTATAGCCCATGACCGGCAGGATCGAAGGGTTCATCTTTTCCACCGTGATCTGGGTTTCGGCGGGAAGGTCGTTCTTGATTTGGTTGATCTTTGACTCGATTCGTTGCTGGCTCAGGTCGATATTGGCGTTCCAGTCCATGAACGCGGAGATCTCGCAGCTGCCGCGACTGGTCGTGCTGCGGACGTAGTCCAGATCGGGGACTTGTTTGATGGCATTTTCCAGCGGTTTGGTCACCGTGACCATCATTTTATCGACGGGCTGAAGACCGGCTTCGGCAATGACCTTTATCTTCGGAAAGGTAATCTCCGGAAAAAGCGAGGTTTGCAGTTTGCTATAGACGAATGCGCCGCCCAGCAGGATGATTACCAGCGTAACGGTGAGTGGGTTCTTATAGCTGAGAAAAAAGTTTTTCACCGGCAGATGATTTAATTGTTCGTCCCGTGGCCATCCGGTTCCACTTTTACTTTAGCTGTATCGGGAAGACCATAATTCCCGGTGACCAGGATCTTGTCATCGGGATCGAAGATCGGGGACAGCACTTCTACCCTATCTGCTGTTTCGATCCCTTTTTTAACCGGCACCTTGACGGCTGTAGCGCTGTCCATCAGCTTCATTACCCAGAAGTTGCTTTCGGTTTCGTCGGTGAGCAAGGCGGATCTGGGAAGCGACTGCGCTTTCGGCCGGGCGGTACGGAGGATCCGCACTTTTGCGATCAGGTTCTCCGGGATGGCGGCGCTGGTATTGACCCGGATGACGACGTTTTGAGTCTGTGAAGCCGAGTCCACGGTCGGCATGAGCGGGCCGATGGCGCCGGTCAGGCGTGTGCCGTCGGGCAGCAGCAGGGTCGCCGTGTGCTTCCCCAGAACGGCAGGTCGCAGCTCGTAAGGCAGGTTCAGCAGGAAAACAAAGCTGTTCCGGTCGCTGATGACGGCCAGCTGTTCGCCGTCCTGAACGTAGTCTCCGGACTGGTGGTTGAGCTGGGTAATATAGCCGTGCTGGTTGGCCTTGATCGTATTGATACCTGAAAACCGCAGGGTGGTATCCAGTTGGCCGATCGCGTTACCGATGCTCTGCGCTTCTTTTGTCTTTAAGGTAAAAAGCGGTTGGCCAACCTCTACGTATTTGCCCGGGAATACATCGGATGACTGCAGGTATCCGTTGGCGTTCGCCTTCACATAGCTCTTCTGCAGGAAGGCCGATACGGCGTTCAGCTCGACGGAGTCGTTGAACGGGGCGTTGCTCACGGTGGTCACGGTCACCGGGGTCCCTTCTGCGGTGGAGTCGGCAGCGTTTGCGGCATCGGCCGTTTCGGCCTTTTCCCCTTTGGCCGTGTCGGGTTTGGCGCCATCTGCCTTCGGCGCTCCGCTGCACGCGGCAAGAAGGCAAAGCAGGGAGGATATGGCGATGTTGAGGAGCGGATGCTTCATCGGTTCCAGTAATTGATTTGGTTGATAATCTGCAGCCGGGTGATGTTATTCTGTGTGAGCAGGTTTTTCGCATTCAGATAGTTGCTGAGTGCAAGGATATAGTCTGCGATCCTGGCGTCGCCGGTGCCGAGGAGCTTTCCGTTTACATCGATGAGGGTTTCGGAATACCGAACCTGTTCATTGATCTGCGCGATCAGGTCTTCTGTAGCGCTGAGTTGCTGCGACAGTTGAGCCAGCTGCTGGCTGTATTGGCTGGCAAAGAACTGCCGGTAGCCGGAGCGGGTGCGCTCCTGGATGTCCAGCTTACTGTATTGCATCTTCCGCTGATGGCCGTCGTAGATCGGCATCGTGACCGTCACCCCGAAGCTCACGCCAAAATTCTTATAGGGTTCATACATCAGGGAGGATGACCAGCCGCCGTCGGCATAGAGGCTGGCCTTGGGCCGGTAGCCAAAGTCGATCAGTGACCGGCTGTTGCGCAATTTGAGGCTATCGAGGGCGAACTGGCGGAAAAAAACGGAATTGGCGATATCGGGCAGGCGCTGCAACCCGATGACGGGAGCAGCCAACAGCGTTGAGGCGGTGTCGACAATCCCGCAGAGATAGTTAAGGGTACCATGGTCGTTGCGGAACTGGATGTCCAATTGGCGAAGCAACAGCGCTTGCTGTTTCATCGTAACGAGAAAAGCAAGATAATCGGTCTGACGATAGACGTTTTTTTCCGTCAGGTCCTTCAGCAGGTTGGATTCTTTTTCCAAAAGCCGGTAGATATCGCGGTTGAAATTCAGCTGCTGCAGGTCGCCGTAAGTGGTAATGTATTGCGCGGTGACATTCCGCCGAAGATCTTGCTCGGAGATCCTCGAGGTGTTACTGATGCCCAGGCTATTCAGGCGGATGGTCTCATATTCCGCATCGAGGTGTCGCTGGCCGACCAGGGTCTTGGTCACGGCGACAACGGTGGTGAAGTTACCGCCGTTGCTGATAGCTTCATCGTAACCCCAGCCGTGATAGCTCGGTGCATAAATGTTTGTACTGTTTCCCGCGACCTGCGGCAGGTAACTTGCATGGACCAGTAGACTATCGACCTGTCCCAACAGCACCTGGTTGTGATAGTCTTTTAACAGCGGGCTGTTGTGAAGCGCCTGGCTCAGATAGAAGTCGAGATTGGCGGAAGTATCCTGCTGCGCAAGGGCGGGCGCGGCAAGAGCGAGGTAGAGGATAGATGTGATCGTATGCCGGAAGAACATTCTTTGAACCATAGGCTTGTGGTCGAACCGGCCGGCTCCTGATGTTGAGGCCGGTTGTCCCAAGACAAACTTAACCCGACATTTTGTCGAAATTCTGTAGCGGGAATTGGATATCGAAGGTATGGCGCTGGTTGATGTAGCCATACGAAAGTGAAAAGTGGTAATTGTCGCAAATCTGGCGCACGATGGCAAGGCCGAGTCCGGTGCCGCCGGAGTGGGCACCTTTGACAAACCGGTCGAAGATCGTCGCGGGGTCGAAGGACAGTGCGGGGCCGGAGTTGGCGATTTGAAGCCTGCTTTCCCGGAGACAAATTGAGAGATCGCCCCCGTCCTGGTTGTGGCGAATAGCGTTTGTGAGCAAATTATTAAGGAGGATATCGGCGAGATAGCCATTGATGGGCAGGTTCAGGCGGTCCAGGTCTTTGTGGACGACGAGGTTTCGGTCGCGGAGCGGATCTTCGAGTTGCGCCAGTTTTTCTTCGATCAGCGGCGCCATATCAACGGGGGTGGAATGAGAGAATTGGTTGTTTTCGATCTTGGTCAGGATGAGGAGCGATTGGTTAAGCTGGCGAAGGCGACCGATAGCGTCGTACATGGCCTGGATCGGCCGGTGGTGAGTTGCTGCCAGTTCGTGGTCCTGTATGAGCAGGTCGAGCCGGGAATTGATGATGGCCAGCGGCGTTTGCATTTCGTGAGAGGCGTTGTCGGTAAATCCTTTCAGCATTTCATAGTCCTTCAGGATCTGGCCGGTCATCTGCCGGGCGACTTCGTCGAGGCTCCGGAATTCGTCGGTAGTTGTGTTCCGGATCGGCAGCGGCTGCCGGCTGGAAAGATTGAATTCGCGCATCCCGGCAAGGGTTTTATAGAATGGCTGCCAGAGCCGGCGCAGCAGGAGGCGGTTGGCGAGGAAAAGTGTCAATAGGAGGAGGAGGATCATACCGGCGGTAATGCTCATGATCATGCCAAGCAGCTTTTCGGTCGCTTCTTCGGAAACGCCGATGGTGACATTGTATAGCCGGCCACCGGCGGAGGTCGTAAAGATCAGTTCGCGGTAGGGTTCCTCCCGATGGCGACGTATGAAGCGGGTGGTATTGACAAAATGACGTTTGACAGGGATGGCGGTCGGTTGGTAGCTGGTCTGCTGGTCGTGGTAGTCGGACGGAGGCGGCAGCTGGCCGCGGGTACGGATGACATCGAGGATCTCCGCTTCCTCGACTTTTATGGTGTCGTCCAATTGGTCGATAAGGACATAGCGCATGGTAAAATAGTAGCCGATACTGCCTATCAGTAGCGCGAGGATGCTGGCGAGGATGTTGACGCGGCTATATTGGCTGAAGAGTTTCATCCGGTGGGGTAAAGATACGCAAAGAATTTGTCGGGATGCTGGAGGCGCGGCTAAACGGCTGTAGGCATCTGAACGGTGAGGAGGCAGCCTTTACCGGGCGCAGTCTCGAGCGAAACTTCGCCGTGATAGAGGCGGGCGCGTTGATAAATGTTGGACAGGCCAAGGCCATGGGGGGTGGTGGCAGCGTCGAAGCCCTGACCGTCGTCGGCTATCGAAAGCCGGACCTGCGATTCTACGCAGTGCAGCGTGATGCGGACCTGGGAGGCGCGGGCGTGGCGGATGATGTTCTTCAGCTGTTCCTGCAAAATGCGGAACAGGGCCAGCTTACGATCTTTTTCCAGCAATTCGATATCGCACCGATCATCATGCGTAAACTGGATCTTATAGGAGGCGGAATGGCGAATATCCTCTACGAGCCGGGTAATGTGGCCGACGAGACCGACCTCGTTGAAATGCGGGTTGACCAGACCACGTGAAAGCTGGCGAATCTCTTCGATCGCGCAATCGGTCAATTCGGCCACTTTGCTGCGGATATCCTCCGAGTGGTAATATTCTTCTTCCGGAAGCCGCAGGTAGAGATTGGCGGTTGTAAGGATCTGGTTAACGTTGTCGTGGAGCTCGTGGCCGATGCGTTCGCGTTCTTCCTGTTGGGCGCGAACAATGGAGTCGGTGATATCGTGTGCGGCGCAGCCGACCATCGGGAAGGCAAGGATCTCCTGGATCGGAAAAAGGGTAAGCTGATAATACCGCTGATTGCCGTCTGGCAACGCAAACCGGACGCTGCTATGGTCGGGCAACTTACGGGAAAATACGCGTTTTATCTTTTCTTCGAGGGTGGAGGCGAGGTCCGGTGAGAACATGGCCGCGAGCTTGTTGCCGATAACCGTCTTCTGATCAGAGCGGAAGTGGTTAAGCATCGCCTGGTTGGCATAGATCAGATTATGCTGGTAGTCCACTATCCATGTCATATGTGGATTGTGGTCCATGAAGGAGACAATTCCTTTACTCAGGTTTTCCAGGATGGTCCGGCTATGTTTCATTGTGATACAAAGGAACAGCACTCATTGGCAGGAAAAAATAGAAGGGACTACGAGATTGCTGTACCGTGTTTTACGATCCGGTGTAGAATTTTTACTACAATCCGTGAAAAGACGAAGATCAAAGAAGCGATTCGATCAGCGCTGGAATCTCTTCGAATTCGGTGGACTTGTCAAGGAATCGGAGGGCACCAAGGGCGGAGCACGCTGTGCGGTAGGATTCGTCGGATTGGTTGCTGATCATGATGACGATCGTGTCGGGGTAGCGTCTCCGGACCACGCGGAGGAGTTCGACCCCGCTTTTGTCCGGAAGGTGAACGTCAAGGAGCAGGATATCCGGGGGATGATGGGTGATCAGGGACAGCGCTTCACCGTAGCTGCCCGCAAAGCCGATGCGGTCCGGAGGAACCAGCCCTTCGAGCATGGCGAGCAGGCGCTCGATGATTAATGACGAGTCATCGACGATGAATAAGGATCTCATGGTTTCCGCGTGATTTGCGGGATCTGGTGAAGCTACGATTGTCCGGGGACAGGAGACGTAGCATCGTCAAGCGAATTGATGTAGAAATAATAACGGAAACGGCGTAGTACATGCGCTACAAAAGGTTATTTTCCATGGCATAGCGGGTGAGATCATAGTTGGTCTTCATGTTCATTTTTGTCAGGATCCGGGCGCGATAAGTGCTGATCGTGGTGACGCTAAGGCAAAGCTGGCTGGCGATCTCCGAGACGACCTTTCCGGAGGCAAGGAATTTCATGACTTCGAATTCGCGGTCGGAAAGGCTCTCATGGGGCGGGTGGTCGCTGTCCTGGTCGAGATGGAAGGCCAGCTTCTCGGCGAGCGAAGCGGTGATGTATTTTTTACCCAGCAGGATCCGGCGGATGGCGGTCACGAGTTCTTCAGACGCAGAATCCTTGCAGAGATAGCCATTGGCACCGGCTTTTAGCGCGCGGATCGCGTATTGGTCTTCGGAGTGGGCGCTAAGGATAAGTACGGGCAGTCGGGGATGGTCGCGGCGAATCTGTTGCAGCACTTCCAGGCCGCTTTTATCCGGCATCGAAATATCGGTGATGACAACGTCCCACTCTTCGCGGAGCACTTTCATAAACAGGGTGGCGGCGTCCGCGCTTTCCGTGATTTCCGCGCTGGGAAACTCCTCGAGCAGAATTTGCTTCAGCCCTTTCCGGACTACAGTGTGATCGTCTGCAATTAAAATCCTTAACATGGGTGGGTCGGTTAATTGACGAATTTGACAGTCCCTGACATGGGTTTGCCGGTTGATCGCTATCTTGTCAGAACGGGCGGCGATGGAACGGGCGGCAATGGAACGGTCACCGCCAGCCGAAATCCTTTCCCGTCGCCGTTTCCCATCTCCAATCTTCCCCCCATCATCAATGCACGCTCTTTCATCCCGACCAGGCCGAGCGTTTTCCGGTCCAGTTCTTGGGGATCCAGCCCTTTGCCGTCGTCCGCGACGGTCATGCACACTCCACCTTCCACCTGGTCCAGCGTAATTGCAACCCGGGAGGCGGAAGCATGCCGGGCCACATTGGTGAGCGATTCCTGGCAAATGCGGAACATTCCAATGGCCATATCCGGCGGAAAGTCCATTTCGGGTATAGTCGATTGGAACACGGTATGAATGCCCGCCCTTTTCTCGAATTCCTGACTTTGCCATTCGATGGCGGCGACCAGCCCAAGGTCATCGAGAATGCTCGGCCGGAGTTCGGTGGCAATCTTCCGCACGATCCGGATCGTCTCATCCAGGAGGCTCATCGTTGTCCGCAATTTTTGACGCGCCTGATCGGCAGCCCCGCCGTCGAGCCGTTTGGCGATCCAGAACAGGTCCATTTTTAGTCCGGTCAGTTGCTGGCCCAACTCGTCATGGATCTCACGGGCAATAGCTCCTCTTTCTTCTTCCCGGATCCGCTGCAAGCGAGCCGTCAGATCCCGCAATTCGAGATTGGACAGCTGTAATTCGTTTGTTTTCTCTTCCACCAGCCGTCCGAGCTCTTCGTTGAATTTACGCAATTTTGCTTCCGCCTTCAGCCGCTCTGTCATATCGCGGCATACCATAATATATCCGTCGATCTCGCCCTGCTCGCTATGGGTCCGGGAGATCGAAATAGCGATATCCAACGGCTTGGAGTTGCGCGTGTGGTAGGTAACGAACCCTTTCCAATAGCCGATCTCGAGGAGTTCCTTCCGGATATCTGCCCGAATCTGGTCGGACATGGGATTACGCACCACATCGTTTAGCGGCAGACCGATAACTTCCGCCGCGCTATAACCGAACAGCTCTTCGGCGGCTTTGTTAAAGCTAACGAACCGGTAGCCGGCGTCAACGGTGAATATAGCGTCGCTGGAGTCTTCGATAAGCCTGGCTTGATAGGCGATCTTCTCCAGCGCCTGCTTACGTTCCGTGGTGTCACGAACGACCACGGCATATCCCTGCAACACTCGTCTGTTGTCTCGGATCGCCGTGAAGGTCACTTCCGCCCAATACCGCGTGCCATCTTTCCGAAGACGCCACCCTTCCCGTTGATATTGTCCATTTTTAGCCGCCTGTTGAAGGTTGTTCGCAGGAATGCCGGCCTCGACGTCCTGGGGACTATAGAACATGGAATAATTTTTCCCGATGGCCTCGGCGGCAGAGTAGCCGGTTATCGCCTGCGCGCCATCGGTCCAACTGGCAAGACAACCCGATGCATCGAACATGACGATGGCATGATCCTTTATGCTGCCGATCATCAGGCCGTACCTTTGCTCGCTTGCCTCCAGTTCACGCCGGACCCCGAGGTTGGCAAGGTCGCGGCGATTCAGCAGTGCAGTGATATAACCGATAAACGCCAGCGACGAGAGCACGATGCTAAACAGAAGGATGGCGGCGGAAAGCTGGACGCTGATGGAATTGCGCCAGGGGCTGAAAAGGGCAGCCCAGCCGAGTGTTATGGGAACAATGAGTGCAAAGGGAATAGACCGGCGGGCGGTGACGCTGCCGGTATAAGGGCCGGTGATCTGGCGCATGATGCCTTTTCCGGGCGCCGCGAATAAGATCCCGAAGGAAAGCAGCAGAAAACAAACGGTACTCGGCGCGGCCATCGGCAGGGTAATCCCCGGGCGGTATAATTCGGTCACGCCATAAAGGAAGCAGATCAGGGTAAAAAAACCGATCAGGCCGATGCCAATGGCAAGGGATTGCGAAACGAGGATGGCCGCCCGGCGCCGGACCGGGACAAGCAGCAGAGCGGTTCCGGAAAGAAGGAAAGTGACTGCGGTACTGGGCGACATGGTCCTGGGCGTCTCCAAATGCGCGCGGATGTCTTTGAGAAGGTCATTGGAATAGAGCAGGAAATCCACCCGCCAGAAACCCGGCCAGCAAATTGATATCAGCCGCAGCAGGGCTATCACGAACACGATGGAGGCCAGGATGCGTCCCCACGCCGTGCGGCGGGAGTTCCTGCGAGGGATCAGGATGAGCAGGGATACCCCTGAAAGCATAAAGGTCATTGCGGTCACCGGATTCATGATCACCAGGCCCGGCCACGGATGTTTGAACCGGACGATATCCCATTGCCAACCCGCCAGCGCCAGGAGGGCGACCGCGATCAGGACCGAGCAGAATGTGACCACCACCCCGGTAAAATAAATTGACCAACGCTTTAAACGGCTGATTGTTAGCGAGTCAGTCTGGGGCTGTCGTTTCATTTAGCTAAATTTACCTTATTTTTTCTATTTCTCTTTAGCAAACGGGTGGAAACGGGGGGTAAATTTTCCCGGGGGCGGGACTGATTTCTAGTATTTTATCCCTAACTTTGCAAACTCTTTAAAAACCCGTTACGAGTTCTTTAAAAAGCACTCATGAGCAGCCGAAGGGAATTTGAAATAGCGTTTGTGGGCCTTAAACCGGGGATCCATGAGTTTAGCTATCGGATCACCGATCGGTTCTTCGAGGCCTATCAACAGCAGGATTTCCGGCATTGTGATGCCCAGATCAAGCTGACGCTGGATAAGAAGAACAGCTTTATGCTGCTAAAGTTCGAGATCACGGGGAAGATAGAGATCGACTGTGATCGCTGCGGGAACGTTTTGCCACTGGACCTATGGGATGAGTTCAACATCCTGGTCAAGTTGGTGGAAGACCCGGATATCATGAACCAACAGGAAGAGGATCCTGACGTATATTATATTTCCAAGGGCGAAAGCCACCTGTACCTGTCGGATTGGATATATGAATTTATCAATCTCAGCATTCCGATGCAGCGGATGTGCAAGCCGGAGGAGATGGGAGGGCCGCACTGCAACAAGGAAGTTTTGGACATGCTGAAAAAGTTGGAGCAGGAAAAAGGATCAACCGGCAATCCGCTGTGGAAGGGACTGGAGAAGTTCAAAGATCTGGGCAAGTAGTTACGGCTTTGGGCCGGGATCATAGATATAATAATTATTGGATACTTTTAAAATTGATGCGATATGCCAAATCCGAAAAGAAGACATTCTCAGCAGCGCAGCGCCAAAAGAAGGACGCATTACAAAGCTGAGAAGGTGACGTTGAGCAAAGACAGCACTACGGGTGAAATCCATGTTCGCCATCGCGCGCATACCAGCGAAGGCAAATTGTACTACAAGGGAAAAGTGGTTTCGGAAACCTCTCCTATAAAGTAAGGCTTCTGTAAATCCCAAAAGTCCCGGATGAACATCGGTCTTGACATGATGGGAGGCGACTTTTCACCGCTCGAAGTGGTGAAAGGCGTAGAATTGTATCTGCGCGAGTCTCCGGCCAGGGCCGTGTTGTGGCTGATCGGGGATGAGCGACAGGTTCGGCCAATGCTTGAATCTCATCACATTCCGGCGGAGGCGTTCCGAATCGTTCATGCGCCGCAGGTTATTGAAATGAATGAGCACCCCACCCGGGCCTTAAAGGAAAAACAGCAATCGTCCATAGCGATCGGTTTCCATCTGCTGGCAACCGGAAAGATGGATGCATTTATCAGCGCCGGCAATACCGGGGCGATGCTGGTTGGCGCGCATTACAGCCTCAAACCGATCGAAGGGATCCTGCGTCCCACTATTTCCACTGTCATCCCGAAAGAAAATGGTAAAACAGGCGTCCTGCTGGACGTAGGTCTAAATGCCGACTGCAAACCGGAAAACCTCAACCAGTTTGCGGTCCTGGGGTCTTTGTATGCGCAGCATATCCTCGGGATTGCCGAGCCGCGGGTCGGGCTGCTGAATATCGGCGAAGAGGAGGGCAAGGGGAATATCCTGACCCAGGCGGCGTATCCGCTTCTTAAGGAGAACCGTGACATTCGTTTTATCGGCAATATCGAAGGGCGTGACCTGTTGCTGGACAAGGCCGATGTCATGGTTTGTGAAGGGTTCACCGGGAATGTCATCCTCAAATTGGCAGAGTCGCTGTTCGACATCACGCGGCGGCATCAGACGGAGAGCGAGTTTTTCGACCGCTTCGATTTTGAATATTATGGCGGAACGCCCCTCCTGGGTGTCGCCAAACCGGTTATCATCGGTCATGGGATATCGCGGGGGAAATCCTTCCTGAATATGGTGAAGCTGGCGCAGAAGATGCTGGAAACGGATCTGCTCGGCAAGATGAAAGAAAGGTTCCTTTCGTAAACCGGACGTAGTCCGAAATTATTAATGCTCGCGTTTTACCGTTATTTTCTGGAATATTGGCGACGGCAATCATCCGGCAGTCTATTGATGACTACGGTTTTTGTCGCTGTGCTGATTGCGATCAATTATTCCATCGGGATCGAGCGGCGGATACAGGCGTTTGACGAGTGGTATTGGGTATTTGGGTGCCAGGCGCTTTTTTTCGGGGCGGTGGTCGTCGTGGTTTGGGGGTTCCAGGTTTTTTGGGGAAGGTCGGTGCGGGTGGGAGACGGAGCGCACCGGGGAGCGGGCGAAGGTGTGCCGGTGCGGGCGAGCGGCGCGCTTGTGCGGCCGCTGGTGGCGGCGGTGTTACTGTTTAGCGCAAAGATGGTTCATTGGGATTTGTCGTCTTTGCTTCCGGGGGACCCGGGTTCGGCGGCAAACCGATATTGGGTGATCGTGACTCAGCTACCGGCGAAGCTGGTGGTGTTTGTAAGTGTCATTTGGGTCTTGTGGCGGGCCGGCTGGTTGGCAGGTCCCTTGGGGGGCGGTTTCCGGGAGGCGGTCGGCTTAAAGACGACGGGGTTTCATGCGGGGCCTTATTTTGGGTTGTTATTGCTCGTTGTTCCGCTGGTGGCGTTGGCGTCCACGCAGGCGGATTTTTTGCGCATATATCCAAAAGTGAAGAATATCGCCTTTATGCGCGGTTATCCCGGGCCGTTATGGATTCGGCAGGCGGGATATGAGCTTGCGTACGGGCTGGATTTTTTTTCGATCGAGCTCTTCTTTCGCGGCCTTTTGGTCGTAGGGCTGATCCGTTATGCCGGGGAGCGGGCGATACTGCCGATGGCTGCATGGTATTGTACGATCCATTTCGGCAAGCCCATAGGTGAATGCATCACGTCCTTCGCGGGCGGAATGATCCTGGGTGTGCTTGCTTACCGCACCCGGACCGTGCTGGGGGGCCTGATCGTTCATTTGGGGCTGGCGTGGATGATGGAGGTCGGAGGTTGGTTGGGGGGGCCGATCTAGGAATTAGCCGGCGCAATTTTTTTGGCAGGTTTGCCCAAAACGGCTAATTTCATTTGGATTGCTAAAAGGCTCCCCCATTTTGAATCGTTATACAAAGCTTTCTTGCCAGGCTGCGAAAGGGTTTAATTTTTTTCTTCTTGGACGGGGGGCCTACTGCCTCATTTGTTTTCTCTTTTTGTCTTCACACAGTGTCTTTGCCCAAACAAAGACCGTATTCAGGGGGAAAGTCATCGACTTCGACACCAAAGCACCCATTGCCGGGGTAACGGTCAGCCTGCAATTGATCGGAAAAAACGCGGTCACCACGGTCACCACGATTAAGACAACGGTCGCGGATGAGAAAGGAATGTTCGTATTTCAAGTCGACGTGGACAGCTACTCTCTTCTCTTCACCATGGTGGGGTACCGATCGCTCTTGAGGCCTATCTATGTGCTGGATACAAGCTATATAGTTGTCGAACTTAAGAAAAGAAATCCGACCGAGCTTCCGGAGGTCACGGTGGAAAGCCGGAAAAAAGACGCCAATGTTTCAGAAGCAAAGATGAGCACGGTGAACATCAACCTGGCTCAAATCCGGAAGGCGCCCATTCTGTTTGGCGAGGCCGACTTGCTAAAGGCTTTGCAGCTTCAAACCGGGATTGCGACCATTGGTGAAGGGGCGGGCGGGTTCAGTGTTCGCGGTGGCAATGCCGACCAAAATTTGATCCTGCTGGACGGGGCCCCCCTATTCAACACATCGCATCTGCTTGGATTCTTCTCCTCCATCAGCCCGGAGGCTGTCCAGGATTTCACCCTTTATAAAGGCGCCATACCGGCCTCATTTGGCGGCCGGCTTTCTTCGTTTGTAGCGCTTAATATTCGGCCTGGGAACCCGGATACGCTTCGATATGGGTTTAGCATCAACCCGGTGAGCCTGCACCTATTTGCAGAAGGACCCGTGAAGAAACAAAAACTTACCTTTTCCGCCGATTCAAGGGTTGCCGCACCAAAATATATCATCAATAACCTGCCCGGAAATGCATCGAACAGCAATGCCTTTTTTTACGACGCAACGGGAAAAATGGTATACCACTTCAATGACAGAAACCAGTTAGGGCTTTCGTTGTATCGGAGTTACGATCTATATAAGTTCCCCGGTGATACCAGCTATACCTGGCAATCCGATGTAGCGGCGCTTAACGGCCGGAATGAGATCAACCATCGCCTCAGCCTGTATTACAGCGGGAATATCAGTTACAATACATCAAATATCAACGGGCAGCAGCCTTCCTATCAATTCACCATAAAAAGTTTTATCGAGAACGAGGAAGGAAAAATAAGCCTGCATTATCAGGCTGCCGAAAAGATCTATGCCGAATGGGGTGGCGATTATATCCACTATATCGTCAGTCCCGGCAAGATGAAGCCTACGGATGCCAAATCGCAGGTCAACGCCCGGGACCTCAGGCAAGAGTACGGGAACGAAGTAGCGGAATATGGCCTCGCCAGATATGATTTCTCGCAGCTGCTCAGTCTGGAAGCCGGCTTGCGTCATTCCGGCTTTCAATACCTCGGGCCCAACACGATCTACCGATATGCACCCGGCATCGCCCCTTCCCCTCAAACCGTCATCGATTCCATCAGTTATGCGAAACATAAAACGATCGCCTCTTACGACGGCTGGGAGCCAAGGATCATTATGAAGATCGGACTTGACGAAAAGACGTCCATCAAATTGAGTTATATCAAAACACAACAGTTCCTGCAGCTCGTAACCAACACCACGGCCATTACACCCGTGGATTTCTGGAAATTGAGTGATCCCGCGTTGCCGCCGGCGGTGGCCAATCAGTGGGCGTTCGGGTTTTTCAGGAATTTTGATGACAATGTGTTTGAGACTTCCATCGAAGGGTTTTATAAGAAGTCCGATCACCTGCTCGACTATGCGAATGGAGCATCCCTTTCGATGAATCCACAGATCGACGCCGACCTGTTGTCGGCCAGGGGAAAGTCGTACGGAGTTGAGTTGAACATTAAGCGCCCAAAGGGAAGGATCACCGGGCAATTTTCAGGCACCTGGTCGAGATCGCTGATTGCCGATGCTGCCGTCTACGCATCCCAAACGATAAATGGCGGCGCATACTATCCTTCCAACTATGACCGGCCGATCAATCTCGCGTTATCGGGGGGATACAAGCTGGGTGATGGCTGGGAATTCGGAATGACTTTTGTTTATCTTTCAGGGAGGCCGACAACATATCCCGACGGGAACTACCTGATCAATGGAACCGTAGTCACCAACTATTCCGAACGAAATGAAGACCGGCTGCCGGCCTATAACCGGCTCGATGTTTCGTTCGCTTACGACAGCCGGCGATTTCCAGGTCAAAAGAAATACTACATTTTCAATTTCTCCATTTATAATTTGTATGCGCGGCAAAATGCTTACTCCATCTACTTTCAGCGCAACGGCGGTGTACTGGATGCCTACCAGCTTTCCGTGTTGGGGACCATTATTCCTTCCTGCAGCTTAACCTATTATTTCTGAGCATGAAAAAAAGGAAGATCATCGTTGCGCTTTGCTCCTTTTTTCTTTTCCAGGCCGCCTGTGTAAGACAGGTGAAGGTTCCGACAAGAAATTCGAATCATCTTCTTGTTGTCCAGGGATTAATTACAACGGCGCCGGGCCCTTATACCATCAATCTCAGCTATTCCGGTCCCTACACCAATAGCTATCAGGCTTCCCGGCAGGATTCCCTTTATTTTATCACCGATGCGAAAGTTGTGATCAGAGATAACCTGGGCGACTCCACGAACTGTACCTATACGGACTTTGGGAACTATGTCAGTACAGACACGCCATTCGCAGGTGTCGTTGGGAGAACCTATACGCTGGTTGTCTATCTGTCCAATGGATCGCAATATCTCTCGAAGCCGGAAACCCTTCAGGCTGTCTCACCGATCGACAGTCTTTCGATAGGATACGATAGCGCCGGTCTGACCAATATGGTACCCGCCCCGTTAATCGTTACGGTAAATACGCATGACCCGGGGAGCGGTCCGCACTACTACAGGTGGTCCTCTTCGGGATATTTTCCGCGCAAATCTTACGGGTCTCCATGTAACATCAACGATCCCCCGTGTAGTTCTCCGTTTGTCTGCACATGCCATGCGTTATGCGAAGAAGAGAATACGTCGGCAGGGGCATTGAAGATTTTTTCCAATCAGTTGTCGCAGGGGAAGGAAGTCATAGAGCCTGCCTATTATTCCCCGGTATTTTGGTACGGGGATCATTATGTGGAAATCGACCAGTATTCGCTGACCCTGGAAAGCTATCAGTTTTGGCAACGGTATCAGGAACAGACTGACCGGACGGGGAGTATATTGGACCCCCTGCCGTCCCCCGTCATCGGAAATATATACAACGCCCGAGACAGCAATGACCTCGCCCTCGGGATTTTCTCCGCTTCGGATGTCTTTAAGAAAAAAGTGGTGTTGGTACCGTTTTTCCTGCAAGAATACGAGCTTGAGTCGTTTGCCGGGCAATATATCCTGCAAGGCGATTGCCAGGCGGTGTATCCCAACGCGCTTCCCGACAATACGCCTCCTTCCGGATGGGACAGCGCGCAGATTATCAATCTTCATTAGGATACCGGCGCGGCTCGTCGGGGCCTGCGCGCTGGTCCGGCCTTCGGGGCTCTTCGCTCCCCTACTCCGATCGAAGTACCTTCACCGGGTTGGTGGTAGCCGCTTTAGCGGCCTGAAAGCTGATCGTCGAACGAACTGTTCGATTCCGATCAACGGGTGTGCGGATTGGGCAGAGCAGCGGCCACGTGCGGAAGTAAAAAGCTACCAACCTGTAAGCCGGATCCTGTTCCCGTCATTGGCGGGTGGCCATCATTTATCTGGCCCCCGCATTGCTGCGGGGATCTAGCTGCCTACCCTCCGGCATCGGGCGGGCCGCCCTCAGTCGCCGGTATACGTGGCATTTCAGCATGCAAGGTTTACCCGCGCCGCCAGTTACCTGGCGGCGCCGTGGGCTCTTACCCCACGTTTTCATCCTCACCGTCCGGCTTGCGCCGGGCGGCAGTTATTTTCTGTGGCACTATCTGTGAGCGCATGCGCGTCGATCGACGTGTTGCGCTCCCCGGCGCTTAACCGGTGCATTGCCCTATGCTGTCCGGACTTTCCTCCCCCTGGCTGGCAGGGAGCGATGACCCGGTTGGTAGCAGGGCAAAGGTACAAAAATCCGGCAAGGGAGGCAGATAGAGTGTTTGGCGGACCCCGGCAATTTTATGCGCACGATTTCAAAAGATACGCATGATTTTAGCGCGGTGCGCGAGCGAGGGTGACGGGCGAGCGGTAGGGGCGGCGAGGGGTTGGGTCAGAAGGTGTCGGCGTCGCGGTAAGCTTTTATCAGTGCAGTCTCCCCGTCTTTGCCCGGCAGTGCGTTGCCATGCTCCATGCCGAGCATGCCTTTGTAGCCCTTGCCATAGATATGTTTAAAAATATTGTGATAGTCCATCTCCCCGGTGCCGGGTTCGTTGCGACCCGGGTTATTACCGATCTGGAAGTAGGCGATTTCGCTCCAGGCCAGATCGAGATTCCGGATGACATTGCCGGTATTCCTCTGGATATGATACATATCGAAGAGTATTTTGCAGGAGGGATTGTTGACGGCGCGGCAGATCTCGAAGGCCTGGTCGGAAGTGCGCAGGAAGAGATCGGGGGTATCACTCAGTGGCTCCAGCACCATAACTATTCCATGCGGCTCGAGGATCTCGACGCCTTTTCGAAGCGCTTCGATCACGTTGGCGGTCTGGATGCCAATCGGCAGATGACGTTCGAAATCGCCGGGGACGACGGTGGTCAGCTTTCCGCCGCATCTTTTGGACACCTCCACCGCCTGACGGCAGCCTTTTAGAAATATTTCCAGGTTCTCGGGTTTGCCGGTGGCCGTTGAGTTCGCACCGTTGCCCCCTTTGTCCAGGACGAACACACCCATGGACATGCCAAGTTTTGCGAGGGTATCGCCGATCTGTTGTTGCTGGTCCACCGGCCGCTGTGCCATTCCGTTATCTTCGATGGAGCGGAAGCCCTGGTCATAGGCAAATTTGATCTGATCGATGAAGTTGGGGCCGGCGCTGTTCTTGAACATCCCGTCGTGGGTGGCGTAGTTGAGGTGGAAGGGCTGGGCCGGGGCGGGCAAGCCTTCCCGGGCGGAAAAGCGTTTGTTGTCGGGCCGTTCGGGGACGGCAGCTGGTGCAACGAGAAGGGATGCGCCGGCAAGAAGCGATCGTTGGAGGAAAGTTTTGCGTTTCATCCGGGCAATTTAAACTAATCTTTTCGATCTCCACAACCTAAAGGCAAGGACCAGGTCGGGATAAACGGGAGTGCCACTGCTGGTGTACCGACGGCGGCCAGCGGGGAAGGTCGAGCCGAGCAGCCCGAAGGCGGCGAAGAGGATAATGAAACCAAGCCAGAATCGCAGGAATCCCGGCAACGCGGCGATCTGCAGGAGCAGGCAAGCGAGCGTTCCGAGTAGTACCGAAGCCAGCGGTCCGGCGAGGACATAGCGAATTTGCCGGTTGATGGAAAAGGAAGCGCCTCCGGGCTGGCACATCCCCCGGAACCACAAAAATGGATTGTATTTGATCCATATTTTCAGCCGACCCAAACGAAAGCCTGCCGATTGCCGTGGATCGCCAAACGAACCTATATAGACGGTCGCCCAGGCGCGGGGGTTCGCGAGTACCGGTAAGGCATGGCCAATTTCGTGTACGAGCACGTGCACAAAGGAGCTCAGCAATAAGAGCAGGAGGATGGGAACGACAGTGTTGAAAAGGTAAAGGAATATCACAGAAATCAAGATATTCAAATTTTCCTTATTTTTATAAGGAACCGGCCATTTTCTTCCTGATCTTCCCTTCTGCTACGCATTCCCCTTCTACTGCATATTCTACGTCAAAACGGCGCCCCCGGATTCACGTGAGCGATCCATTCACTTAAAACCAGTACTTATGCTGAGAAATTACTTAAAGACGGCCTTCCGAAATCTTTGGAAGCGTCGTGCTTTTTCGCTGATCAATGTCGTGGGTCTGGCGGTCGGGATGACTGCTTGTTTCCTGATCTTTCTTTATGTTCGATTCGAGTTGAGTTATGACTCTTTTCATTCCAGGGCGGACCGGATCTATCGGGTGGTCTGCGATGTAAAGACATCCAGCGAAACGGTGCATGCCAATGGCCCTGCGTGGCCCGTCGGACCAGCGTTGAAGCGGGAATTCCCGGAGATAGAAAGCGCGGTTCGGACCAGGAACCTCAGTTTTCTTTTCCGGAAAGGAGACATCAAGTTCCAGGAGCAGAATTCGCTGCTGGCCGATCCGGATTTTTTCCGGGTCTTCGACTTTCCGCTGTTGAAAGGCGATCCGGCCACTTGCCTTAAGGAGCCTTTCAGCGTCGTATTCTCCGTAACAGCCGCAAAAAAATATTTTGGGGATGCCGATCCGATCGGGCAGACCATTCTTCTTGCCCAGAAGGGATGGCCGGTAAAGGTTACGGGTATTATGAAAGACCTGCCGGTCAATTCCATGGTCACCGGAGATGTTATTGTGTCGATGAGTACGGAGACTATGCATCTCAACCAGGGGCTGGAAGACACCTGGCTATGGTGGACTTACCACCCGGTTTGTTATGTTTTGCTCAAGCCGCATGCGGAGGCGCGAATCCTTCAGACCAGGTTCGAGCCTTTGATGGCCAAAATGGAGAACGAAGAGATGCGAAAACAACATATGGCCTCCACGCTCTCGCTGGAACCTCTTACCGGCATCTACCTCCATTCGACGCGGGACGGCAGCAAGGGTGGGAATGCGCGGAATGTCTATCTTTTTTCCTTTGTTGCCGTCATCATCCTGCTCATCGCCTGCATCAACTTTGTGAATCTCACGACCGCGCGTTCGGTTGAGCGTGCCCGGGAGGTCGGGGTCCGAAAGGTGATGGGCGCCCTCAGGCTTCAACTGGCACTGCAATTTGCCGGTGAATCGTTGATGCTGTGTCTCTTTGCTTTTGGAATTTCGCTTGTCGCCGCGGCGCTGCTGCTCCCGCAATTCAACCTGCTTGCCGGCAAGACGGTCAGCCAGGGCATCACGGAGCATCCGGCCAACATTTGCTATTTACTGGCTGCCGCGCTGGCCATCGGGCTGCTGGCCGGCTTCTATCCCGCTCTCGTTCTTTCCTCCTTTCAGCCTTCCTATGCCCTGAAGGGTCGATTCAGTACGGGGGGGCGCGGAAACCTGCTCCGAAAGGCGTTGGTACTGGTGCAGTTCAGCCTTTCTATCAGCTTTATTATCGCCTCCATCATCGTCTATCAGCAATTGAACTATATGCGGAAGCAAGATCTGGGCTTCAGTAAGGACCAAATGATGATCATCGATACCGAGGGAGATCCGCACCGCGTCGCGTTCCAGAATGCGCTCAAAGGAGTACCGGGTGTCATTTCCAGCTCGCTTTGCAGCAACGTTCCCGGAACGGAGGTGCCCATTATCAACTGCGAGATTGAAAATTCCAGGGGAGACATGCAGGTGGCCAACCTGGACTCATATTTCGTAGATTGGGATTATGTAAAGCAATTCCGGATCAAAATACTTGCCGGCCGGGATTTTTCGCGCGAATTCCAGACGGACACCACACAGGCCATGCTGTTAAATCTGTCAGCCGTTAAGATGTTCGGATATTCTCTACCGCAACAGGCCATCGGAAAGCGGTTCACGCAATTCGGCAGGGCCGGAAAGATCGTCGGCGTTATCCAAGACTTCCATTTTCGGTCGTTGCAGGAGCAGATCCAGCCGCTTGCTGTCCGAATCGAACCGCAAGCCAGCGAGCTTGTGGCCGTGAAAGTGGCAACCGCAGGTTTGCCGGCTACGATGAAGGCGGTCGAATCGACATGGAGGGACGTTGTTCCCTACAGGCCGTTCATCTACTACTTCCTGGACGAATACTTTGCCAAGCAATATCGCGCCGATGAGCGTTTTGGGACTCTATTCCTCTGCTTCACGGTGCTGGCCATCTGCATATCGTGTATGGGTTTGCTGGGGCTGTCTGCTTACAGCATCGTCCAGCGGACAAGGGAGGTTGCCGTACGTAAAGTGATGGGCGCTTCCGTCGGTGGGATCGTCCACCTTCTTTCGCGGGACTTCCTGTTGCTGGTGGTCATCGCTTTTGTCGTGGCTTCCCCACTGACCTGGTGGCTGATGAATGGCTGGCTTACAAACTTCGCGTATCGGATCCGGATCAGCTGGCTTGATTTCCTGGTTGCCGGCTCGCTGGCGGTTCTGATCGCACTGCTGACCATCAGCCTCAATGCCATCCGGGCGGCCATGGCCAACCCGGTAAACAGCCTGCGTTCCGATTAACCGGGCGAGGGGTCCGTTACGCAGGTTTGGGCAGCTCCGATGAAGTTCGTTATTTACCGTATTGAAAAAAAATCTCGGTGGCTCCATACCCGTAACGGGGATCGTAGCGGTTTATAAAAGATTTGACGTGGCGATTTGTGCGGAGGATCTCGTGCAGCTCGTCCCGGAGTTTGCCCGAGCCTACCCCATGGATCACCACCATGGAGAGGAGGTGGTGGGCGACGGCCAGGTCGAGGTATTTTTCGAAGGTTTGCAGTTGCAGCGTCAGGATCTCAAAGGGATCCAGCGCGTTCGGGTTGTCGGTCAGCTTTTCGGCATGAAGGTCAAGCTCGGAGCGCGCGGGTTCGAGATGCTGGCGGGCGCGGGAGGCTTCGTATACCCGAAACCCCGAACCCGAAAGGATGCCGCGCGTATCGACCGTCTCTTCAGCCGGGCGGAAGGGATATTCGTCGAAAAGCTTGAAGGAGAACGTGGCCTCGCCTTTCTTCCGGATCTCTTCGATGCGGTTGAAGATTTGCCTGGCACGCGGTTTAAAGAAAGTCTCGAAGTGCTCGACGCGCGCCTTGTCCGGAGTGAGAAGTGAAAAATCACAATCAAAAACGGGGTTGTCGTTGAGGTTGGCAAACGGGATATCGTGCAGATAAAAATCGTGCGCGGCGGGGATTTGATTGTCCAGTTCGAAATCGGTCTCGCCGAAATAGTTGAGTTTGTATAAAAAATGATACCCGCGCGTATCGTTATTGACCAGGTAGATTTTCAACGTTTCGACCACGTCGTCGCCAAATTCGTCATTGTCGAATACCGGCAGAAACGTCAGCCAGACGCCTTCGCCCAACGTAGCGATGCGTTCCCTTTTCTTTCCCTGCTGCGGCTTTTCCAGTGGGAGTTGGTCGACGTATTTCTTTGGCTTCTTTTCCGGCGGGATGAGCTTCTTTTCCGTAAACCGTTTGAAATAGGGAAAATCCAGCTGATCGGTATAGGCGGGGAACTTGACGCCACGGACGTCTACAAGCACCATGTTGTCATTGATGATCTCGACGACCTCTCCGTCATCATTGGAATGTTTGACGACTACTTTGTCGCCGACCTCGAACTTCATACTGAGTGCAAAGCTACAATTTTATCAGGACTCCGGGACTCGGGGCGGCTGCGGTGCTGCGCCTGATCCGTGCGGAACGGTGGTTACGGCAGGATTCGACGAAGCGGAGCGGGCAGCCAGCTGGCTCTTCCAGTAGCCATATAGAAAATAAATGATCAGCCCGATGGTCATCCAGGCGAAGAACCAGATCCAGGCGATCGCAGGGATCTCGATGAGCAGATAGGCGCAAAAGAGCGCTCCAAGCACCGGGATCAGCGAATATTTCCTGATGATCGTCGCCACGGTCAACAGACCTGCCAGGGTAACATAAACGATAAAGAGGACTTCTTGCAGTGCTTCGTTGGAGAACACGAACCGGCCTTTATCGTCCGGCCGGAAGAAGTAGTCGTGCAGCCCTTTGGAAGAAAATTCGCGGAAGGTTCCCTTTATTCGTCCCCACATCAGAAACACAAACAGGATATATAGCACAGGGACAATGAACCGGCCATCGACGTAAGGCATGCGGAATCCGCTTTTCCGGTTGCTTTTTGGAAGCACGAGCACTCCATAGGATACCAGCACAAAAGCGAAAAGAGTGCCGATGCTTGTCAGCTGGGTCATGAGGCCGCTCCCCATGAACAGGGTGGGCACACCCACGATGATCCCGGTCACTATCGTGGAGAACCAGGGCGTATGAAATTTGGGGTGGATCTTGCCAAAGGCTTTTGGCAGCAGGCCGTCGCGGGACATGCTCATCCAGATACGGGGCTGCCCCAACTGGAATACAAGCAGCACGCTGGTGGTGGCGACCACCGCACTGACAGAAATAAAGTAGCTGATCCATTTCTGATGGACTGCCTCGAACACGAAGGCCAGGGGGTCCGACAGGTTCAGCTTGGTATAAGAGACCATCCCCGTCAGGACGAGCGCGATTAGGATATAAAGGACAGTGCATATCAGGAGTGAATAGATCATTCCTTTGGGCAAATCCCGTTGGGCGTTGGTACATTCCTCCGCGGTAGTGGAGATCGCATCGAATCCGATATAGGCGTAAAAGACCGCAGACACCCCCTTCAGTACTCCGGCAACCCCGTTGGGGAGGAAGGGGTGCCAGTTGGCGGTATTTACAAAAAAGGCGCCAAGGATGATCACGAGGACGACTACCGACAGCTTGAAGATGACCATCGCATTGGTGGTTTTTTTGCTCTCGCGTATACCAATGTATGTGATATAGGAAATGAGGGCAACGATACAAAACGCCGGCACGTTCATGAACACGTGCGACCCAAACAGGGTCGGGGCGGAGTTCCAGGTACCAATGGCTTCGAGCAGCGGGGCTTTCGCATCGGCGGTCAGCTGCGGGTTCTTCGATAATGTTTCGGTTGCCGCCAGAAAGGCGTCTTTGGCGGTACCGGGATCGGTAATCAGCCAATGGGGAAGGTGGATATTAAAGGCCAGAAGCAGGTTGTTAAAGTAGCCGCTCCAGGAAATGGCCACGACAATATTGCCGATCGCATATTCCAGGATCAGGGCCCAACCGATGATCCAGGCGATGATTTCGCCGAAGGAAACATAAGCATAGGTATAGGCGCTGCCCGCGATGGGAACGCGGCTGGCAAATTCGGCATAACAAAGGGCAGAGAACCCGCAAGTGACGGCGGTAAGAACGAACAGTAACGAGATCCCGGGCCCGCCGTCGTAGGCCGCCGCGCCGATCGTCGAAAAGATCCCTGCGCCGACGACCGCGGCGATGCCCATGAAAGTGAGGTCTTTCACGTTCAGTACCTTCTTCAGGCCGCCTCCATGGCCGTCGGTCAAACCGCACTCGGCATCCTGTCTGATCTTGTCCAGCGATTTCTTGCGGAAAAGTGAGTTGGGCATAAATGATCGTGAAAATTAGGGAAAAAAGGGCAAAACAGACAATTTTGATCGGGATGGGCGTACCGGGTTACAATCAGTATTCGCGATGCAAAAGGTAATCTGTGAGACGCCGGAGCGGCTCCTTACGGCTGTTGAGTACGGCGATGTCCTCGAGGCTTTGATGGGCGGCCAGACGGTATTGTTGCCTTAGCTCCCGGACCCACGCATCCGCGCCGCAGGAATGAAAGATCTCCAGCATCCCGGCAATCTTATCGGTATCGGATGCGGTCTCCAGTTCCCGGATCCGACGGCGTTGGGGATCGGATGCGACTTCAAGGGTCTTGACCAGGAGAAAAGTCCTTTTGCCGGCGAGGATATCGCCGCCTGGTTTTTTCCCGAATTTGGCGGCGTCGCCATAGCAGTCGAGATAGTCGTCCTGCACCTGGAAGGCCAGGCCCAGGTTCTTGCCGAACTGGTAGATCTTGTCCTGGTTACCGAGACCGGCGCCGCCGAGGATCGCACCGATCTGCAAGCTGGCCGCAAGCAATACGGAGGTCTTCAGCCCGATCATATGCAGGTATTCTTCCATCCGCACATCGGCGCGTCGCTCAAAGTCCATATCCAGTTGCTGACCTTCACAGACGTGGCTGGCGGTTTGATTGTAGAGGTGCAGGATCCGGCGGATATGCGGGGATGTTACCTTGCTGATGTAGTCATAGCTAACGACCATCATAACATCCCCGCTCAGGATCGCCGTGGACGGACCGAATTTTTCGTGGACGGTAGCCATGCCGCGGCGGAGGGGTGCCCGGTCCATGATGTCGTCATGAATCAGGGTGAAATTGTGAAACAGCTCTATGGCCATCGCCATTTGCCAGGCATCTTCTTCAATCGGGGAGAACAGCTCGTTGCCCATGAGGCAAAGGACGGGGCGGATCCGTTTGCCGCCGATCCCCAGAAAATAGTGGGCTGGTTCGTAAAGGCTTGCGGGTTCCGCAGGGAAATGCCGGTGGTTAAAGCGGGCGGCGAAAGCGGCAGACAAGTCTTCGAAGCTGTGCATGGTATGGCAACAGTTATTTTTTCTTTTTGTGCGATTTGTGGTGAGTGGCTTTTTGACCATGCCCGGGTGCACGGGGTTTACGGTGCGGGGGCGGGGGAATATCCGCAGATTCCGGTGCGGTGACTACCCATTCATAGTCCAGCTGGCGTTTGCCGAGGTTACCGGATACAATGCGGATCGTCAGCTTGTCGCCGATCCGGAACTGGCGACCGCTTCGCCGGCCGACGAGCATATAGTCCGATTCCACATACCGGAAATCATCGATGTCCATCAGGCTGTTGATGCTCACGAGGCCTTCGCATTTATGTTCGACGGTCTCCACCCAAAAGCCGAACGATGCGACACCGCTGATGACGCCCTCGAATTCTTCGCCGAGGAAGTTCTGCATGTATTCTACCTGTTTGTACTTATTCGCCGCGCGCTCGCTGTCCATCGCCGCCCGTTCACGCTCGCTGCTATGGCGGCATTTTGCCTCTAGCTTCTTGTCCGGCTCGACCTTTTGATCCAGACATTGCTGCAGGATCCGATGGACGAGCACGTCGGGGTAGCGACGGATGGGGGAAGTGAAATGGCAGTAGTGCTCGAATCCGAGACCGTAATGACCGATATTCTCCGTTGTATAAATTGCTTTGGCCATCGTTCGGATGCCGAGTGTTTCCAGCACGTGCTGCTCGGGTTTGCCCTTTACGTCGGCCAGCATCTGATTGAACGAGGCGGCGATCGATTCGGGAGTTTTTAAATCGAATACGATCCCATATTTCTTTGCGAATTCGACAAACGGCAGGAGTTTTTCTTTGTCCGGCGTATCGTGCACCCGATAGGGAAAGGGAACAGGTTTTTTGTGTACTTCTTTCGTCCCGACGTATTCGGCCACGGCCCGGTTGGCCAACAGCATAAATTCTTCGATCAGCTGGTGCGAATCCTTACTCTCCTTTATGATGACGCCGATCGGTTTGCCGGAAGGATCCAGCTTGAACCGGACTTCGGTGGAGGAGAAATTGATCGCTCCTTTTTTGAATCGCTGGCGGCGGAAGCGCTGGGCAAGGGTGTGGAGGGTTGCAATTTCCGCCTGATAAAGCCCGGTCTGCTGCTCGATGATCTCCTGTACTTCTTCGTAGGTAAACCGGTGATTGGAGTGGATGACGGTCCGGCCGATCCACCGATGTTTGATTTCGCCTTTGGGTGTCATCCGGAATACCGCGGAAAAGGTCAGTTTATCTTCATGCGGGCGAAGCGAGCAAAGCTCGTTGGAGATGCGCTCCGGCAGCATAGGGTTAACACGGTCGGGGAGATATACCGAAGTGGCGCGTTCATACGCCTCCTTGTCCAGGGCTGTATCGGTCTCTACAAAATAGCTCACGTCGGCGATGTGGATGCCGATCTCGAGCTGGCCGTGGTCGATGGTCCGGATGGAAATGGCATCGTCAAAGTCGCGGGCGTCTACCGGGTCGATGGTAAAGGTCAGGATGTCACGCATATCCCGTCGCCGCGCAATCTCTGCCGCGGGAATCAGATCGGGCAGCCGTTCGGACTCTTCCAGGACATTTTCGGGAAAAAAGATGGGGAAACCGTTCTCAAGCAGGATCTCCTTCATAGCCTGATCGTTGACATCCGAGGAGTCCATGACCTGGATTACGGTACCCTGCGGTTTCTTATTCTTCTCCCATTCCGTGATCCGAACGATGACTTTGTCGTTGTGGGCCGCACCGTTGAGTTCGGATAACGGGACATAGATATCCGGCATGGGCTTGTCCATCTCGGCGATAAAGAACGCAAAGGATTGGCTTATCTCGATATGCCCGAGGAACTCAAGCTGTTTTCGCTGCAACACTTCTGTGACTTCCCCCTGCACGCGGCCGCTGCGGCCGGGATGGCCCGTCACTTTAACCTGTACCGTATCGCCGTGAAGCGCCGTGTTGAAGTCGGAAGGGCGCACGAGGATATCCTGGTCGCGGCCTTCAACGATGACGAATCCCATTCCTGATCGGGTGACGTCGAGCGTGCCGGTAAGCGGGCGGGAAGTATGGGGTTGTTTGTGTTTGTCGGGTTTATTCTGTTTGATTGGTTTCTTCTTATTACTCTTCATTCTGCTGAAATTTGAAACTCGACAACAAATTGTCGTCAAGTGTGAACAGGGCTCTGCCCGGTTTCTGTGATGAATTTAATGATTAAATCCCTAAAGGCCGCTTCTTCATCAAACAAAAAGCATGGTGTGATGGGCAGGACGTAGAACGGCAATCCTTCCAGCTCCGCATGGAATTTTATCAGTCGGACCGCGTCCTTCTCCGTCGTCAGGATAAGCTTACGGGGGTCGGTGACGGCAGTGAACCGGCGAAGGATCGTCTTAAGGTCATCGATGCTGTAAATATGGTGATCGCTGTAGGCCATCTCGTAATAGGCGCCGGAACGTCCGTCCAGCCAGCGTTTCAGCGGAGCAGGGTTGGCGATGCCGGTGACCAGCAGCACTTCGGCGCGGTCGTCGATGACTACCGGCTTTCGGCTGGTGATATGATACGGCCGGTCGTACCGGATGGCCGTGTAAAAAATGCGCTGATGCGAAAGCGGTCTGATCTCCGCGGCGATATCCCGGCGTTCGTCGATGCTGAGATCTTCGCGGCATTTCGTGACAACAATGACGTCGGCTCGGCGGTAGCTCGAAGGGGCATCGCGCAGGTCGCCACTGGGAAGCCACCAATCGCGGGTAAACAGATTGGAGTAATCTGTCAGCAGGATATTCAGCCCGGCTTTCACCGCCCGATGCTGAAAAGCATCGTCAAGGATAATGACTTTTGTATCCGGCCGGTCGTGAAGAAGCTGCGGGATAGCGACAATCCGTTCCTCGCCTACCGCCACGGCTACATCGGGAAACTTAGAATGGAACTGCATTGGTTCGTCACCGATATCGAGGGCGGTAGTGGTGTCTCCGGCCAGAGCGTAGCCACGGGTCTTTCGTTTGTACCCCCGGCTAAGCACGCCGACAGCGAACCGGTCCTTAAGTTCACCAACGATCCATTCCACCATCGGCGACTTGCCCGTGCCGCCTACGGCCAGGTTCCCTACACAAATCAGCGGCAGGTTGAAAGTGGCGGAGGGAAGGATCTCTTTGTCAAAAAGCCAGTTGCGGACCTTCACAATCAACGCATAGATGAGGGAGAGGGGAAACAACAAGATCCGAATGGGTCTCAGAAGAAAGGAATTGACGTTCATACCGCTCCGTCAAAGGTACGGTAAATTTAGAGATTGGGCTTTCAGGGCCGCCTGTAGCGCCGGTCGAAGCAGTGCCGCATGTTCGTGGACAAAATCACGGCTAAGATCACTTTCGAAGGGAATGGATGCGATCGCCGGGAACCCGCTCCACTGTGCAATCTCCTGTTCATATCGCATATACTGGTCGTTGAAGATCCAGCCGGCGACACGAAGCCCCTGGCGACGGCAGGCGGCGGCGGTCAGCAGCGAATGGTTGATGCTTCCCAGATAGTTGCGGCTGACCAGCAGCACGGTAGCATCAAGCTTTTGGATCAGATCAATCACGAAATGCCGTTCGTTCAGCGGGACAAATAAGCCTCCGGCTCCTTCGATTACAAGGGGTCGCACGTTTATACCCTCGAATTGGCGAAGGATCCGGTTCATGTCGATGACCACTCCTTCCTTTCGGGCGGCGATGTGGGGGGAAGCCGGCAGGCTAAGCCGGTATGCTTCGGGAAATATTCGCCCGTCGGGGCGGCTGATCCGGTCCCCTACCCAATCGGAGTCGGTACCGTCCTCAAAACCGGCCTGAACCGGCTTCCAGTAAGAAGCCTCCAGCGCTTCCGTCACAACGGCGGCGACCAGGGTCTTGCCGATCCCGGTACCGATGCCGGTAACAAATACAGGGTGCATAGGCGTATGAGCCGGGCTCCGCCCGACTTAGGTTTTCTTGACAAATATAGAAAAGATCGTAGTTCCGTAGTGACGTTGTGTCACGAAGTACGGATAGCCTTCATAGTTATTGCGCGGAGTATGTTCAAGTATGAACCAGCCCTTGTCGTTAAGCAGGCGGGGAGTCAGCTTTGGCAGCTCATCGATGGTCGTCAACGCATAGGGCGGCCCGGCAAAAATCAGATCGAATCGCTCTGTGCAATGTTCAATAAACCTGAAAACATCCATCCGCACCACCTTACAGCCTTCTTCGAGGCCAAGTTCCTTCGCGGTCTTTTGAATGAAGGCGAACATCTCAGGGTCTTTCTCGACGACGGTCAGGTCAGGCACGCCGCGTGAAGCCAGCTCATAGCTGATGCTGCCGGTGCCGCCAAAAAGGTCGAGGGTCTTTAGGGAAGAAATGTCCAGGTTGTTCTCCAGGATATTGAAGAGCCCTTCTTTCGCTATATCCGTGGTCGGGCGGGTATGGGGCATTTTGGCCGGAGGGTGGATCTTTCTTCCACCGAGCTCGCCCCCGATTATGCGCATGGCCCGGGATTAAAGGTGAATGGGGTCAGGCGCATACCGCAATTTTCAGGATGCTGGAAAAATAATGCAGGGGCAGCTCTTTCAGCTCGTCGGTGATCTTTATACTCTCATCGATCTCTTCAAACTGGAGGCGAAGGAAATAGTGATGCAGTTCCGCGCTCAGGGCGGACTGACGGTCGATCAGGCCGCCGACCAGCAACTTGACCTTCTCCTGGTCGAGGCCAAGCAAACAGCAACAGTTCAGGAGGTGATAAAGAACGTCCTTGGTATCCTGGTAGAGAAATGTCTGTATAAGCTGGACCTTACCGTCCCGCACAACGAGTGTCACCATTTTGTCCGAGTAGAAGATGACCTTGATGCAGTCTTCCGGGTCGGTGCTATCGAACATTTTATAACTCTTCAGGAGAAGGCTGTAGTAGTGCCAGTATTTACCGGCTGTAAAACAATTCTGCAGCAAATGATGCAGGTCAGGCGATATGCGATAGACATTGAACAATTCCCACCAGGGAATTTTTTCGGTCAGGATCAATCCTTTCTGGAGATTGCCGTGGAGGGTATCGATGATCTCGCGGTTGTTTTCCATAGAGAAGATGGGTTCGGGTACGAGGCTGCACTCCGGGAAATTGTAGATGACCAGGGTTTCCTTTACCGGGCGGCGCAGGAGAGGGTCCGATG
>DATJWK010000054.1:0-5468 GCA_035501395.1 Puia sp. | reverse complement strand
TGTTGCGAGAAACTACGTTTCGAAGAAAGAAGATCCTGTTTATTGTGGGATCCCCTAATCAGACTAGCCAGATGCACCAGGTAGCAGCCCAGCTGCCGGACTACGATTGTTTCTTCAGCCAGCTTTACAGCAAGAATGTATTGATCAAATTCGCAGTCCGAAAGGGGATCCTGGACACCACCATCATGGGCGGTGAATTCCGCAGGAAATCGGATGCCTATCTCGACCGCAACGGTCTTTTCAACGACTATGCGCGCTCGGTATTTAATAATCATTATGATATGGCGGTCCTTTGTTCGGACCTCTACGTTCCCCGCGACCTTCGGCAGCTGAAAACGGTATGGGTCCAGGAAGGTATGACCGATCCGATCACCACCTGGGCAAAGTGGAGTCGCCGGTTGCACCTGCCAGCATATTGGGCTATGAATACCGCCTTTAACGGCTGCAGTAACATTTGTGATATTTATTGTGCGGCTTCGGAAGGGTACCGCCACCAATTTGCCCGCCTTGGAACCGAACCGGCGCGCATTTTCGTCACGGGAATCCCGAATTATGATCATGCGGCCGTCTATCTGAACAATCCTTTCCCGTTCCGCGGGTATGTTCTGGTCGCCACATCCGACATCCGTGAGACATTCAGAAAAGACGACCGGGCCGCCTTTATCAGGAAATGCATCGGGATCGCCGCCGGCAGGCAATTGATCTTTAAACTGCACCCCAACGAGGACAAGCAGCGCGGCGTCCGGGAAATCAGGGAATTAGCGCCGGAGGCGTTGGTCTATACCGAGGGGAATACCGAGCACATGATCGCAAACTGTGACGAGCTCATCACCCAGTATTCAACCGTGGTATATACCGGGATCGCCCTTGGCAAAAAAGTGCATTCCTATTTCGACGTGGAGAAGTTAAAACAATTGGCGCCAGTGCAGAATGGAGGCCAATCCGCCGCATTAATCGCCGATCTCTGCCGCCGGTATGTGGAATTTAAGGGTGGGAGGGAAGAATTTCTGCGAACGGCCCGGGTTATTACCAATAGTTTACATGAACGTGAAAGATCAGCATATCCTCACCATTATTCAAACCAGGAGGGGGTCGTCCCGACTGCCGGATAAGGTGTTAATGCCCTTGCAAAACAAACCGCTCTTCGTCCGTCAGGTGGAGCGGGTGCAGGCAGCCAGATTCTCCGGTCGGGTAGTCATTGCCACAACCACCTGCGAAGAGGACGATCTTATAGTCGATATCTGCCACCGGGAGGGGCTGGACTGTTACCGCGGTCATCCGCAGGACCTGCTCGACAGGCATTACCAGGCCGCATTGGAATTTGGCGCCGATACCGTGATCAAGATCCCAAGCGACTGCCCGTTGATCGATCCGGCAATCATCGATCATGTGATCGGATATTGGCTGGAGCATGATTACGATTTTGTCAGCAATCTGCACCCCGCCACCTGGCCCGATGGAAATGACGTAGAGATCATGACGTTGCCGGCGTTGGAAAAAGCGTGGCGAGAATCGGGCCGTTCGATGGAGCGGGAACATACCACACCATATATCTGGGAGCACCCGGAAATATTTCGCATCGGCAATGTGATCATGGAGGGGGGAAAAGACTATTCCATGACACACCGGTTCACGATCGATTATGAGGCAGACTATCAACTGATCCGGGCAGTGTTTGACGAATTGTATCCCATGGACCGTCTTTTCGGATTGGAGTCCATCCTCGACCTGTTGAGCAAACGGCCCGAGCTATTTTCGATAAACGCGGACCTGGCAGGGGTCAACTGGTACCGCCATCATCTGGGCGAATTAAGAACGGTCGGCGCAGCGCAGACAAAACAGCCGGCGCCGGACCGGGCCAAAATACATACACTATGACACATACATTATCGGATACACTCAAAGAAACCGCCCTGCGCGTACGGGAACACATCATCCGGATGTCGGAGGGGGGTGGCTGTTTTATCGGCGCCTCGTTATCATGCGTAGAGATCATGGTATATCTCTACGCCCAGGTGATCCGCCGGAATGGAAACGACCCACTCGATCCCGCACGTGACTATCTCTTTCTATCAAAGGGCCACGACGTGCCGGCCTTGTATGGAACTTTCGCCGAAATGGGCTTCCTCGAGCCGAACCGTCTTTCCAACCACTTGTCGACCGCAGACCACATATACTGGCACCCAAACCGTAAGATACCCGGGGTAGAATTTCACTCGGGGTCCCTGGGACATTTGCCATCCGTCGCCGCAGGCGTTGCTCTGGACTGTAAACTTCGCGGCAGTCGTAACCGGGTTGTCGTCATCACCGGCGACGGAGAGTTGAATGAAGGCTCCGTCTGGGAGACTCTGCTCGTGGCTAACGCTTATGGTCTCGACAATCTCACCCTGGTCGTTGACCGCAATCAATTTCAGGCCAATATCCGGACCGAAGAGTTGGTCCCGTTGGAACCGCTGGCGGACAAATTCAGGGCATTTGGTTGCACCGTCGAACGGATCGACGGTCATGATTTCAGTCAGCTGGAAAGAGCCTTCGCCACGCTCCCTGAAACGGGTCGGGTCAGGGTCATCATCGCGGATACGGTCCGAGGAAAGGGACTCCCGAGCATCGAGGCCCGTGCTGACCGGTGGTTCTGTTCATTCACCGCTTCCGAAGTGGAACAGCTGCTGAAGGAGCTCCATGGCCAAAAAGAAGCAGCAATAGAATCGGAAACAATGGTAGTAAGATAAAAACGCATTATGACCTACGAAGAGCTTTTAACACAGACCGCGCTAAAGGACGATCGCATCGTGGTGATGACGGCGGAGAACCGCGCATTGGTCCGAAATATACCGCGAAAACTTGGCAACCGTTTTATCGACACCGGTATCACCGAACAAACCATGGTTGGGATGGCTGCGGGTCTGGCGCTAAGAGGACGTATTCCCATCGTACATGCTCTGGCTCCTTTCCTCACCATGCGGGCATTCGAGTTCATCCGCTCCGATGTCGGTATCGCTCGTTTGCCGGTCAAACTGAGCGGATATATACCGGGTTTTCTCTCCGACGGCAATGGCCCCACCCATCAATCCATCGAAGATGTCGCCACCATGCGCGGTATTCCCGGAATGGAGGTGTTTTGCCCTGCTGACGAAGACGACCTCGTTAACATGTTGCCTGCAATCTGGGCATCCGCAGCCCCTGCCTATGTTCGCATCAACCATAAAAAAGGCAATTTCGGACATATGTCCTACACACCCGGAAAGGCAGAAGTGATTGCGGGCGGAAAGGACGTCACGCTGCTTGTTTACGGTTTTCTATTCGAAAATACCCTTCAGGCAAAAGCCATTCTGGAAAAGGAAGGATTATCCGTAGGACTGATAAATATGCGGTCGCTGAAACCCGTGGATGAGGATGCGATCATCATGGCGGCGCGGAATTCGTCCCTGCTGGTGACGGTCGAAGACCACCTGCGGACCGGCGGACTGTATTCGATCGTAGCCGAAGTGTTATTGCGTCGCCGCGAACTGAACGCGGAAGTGCTGTCGTTGTCACTGGAAGAGCGCTGGTTCCGGCCCGGTATGCTGGATGAAGTCCTGGAAACGGAAGGTTTCACTCCCGCGCAGATCGCCAACCAAATAAAAAATTCATCGCTATTATATGCCAAATAAAATTGCATTCAATGAAGACTACCCGGTCATCATCCAATCGGAGCAACTGTATCAGCGGGCGTTGCCGATCATGACGCCGGTGACGCAAACACTGGCCAAAGGGCCGGGACAATATGTAAACGGGGTCGCCCCCAAATACCTGAAACGGGGCCAGGGAGCGCATGTATGGGATGTCGACGGCAATGAATTCATCGACTACAATATGGCGATCGGGCCGCTTTCGCTGGGGTATGCTTACCCGCGGGTCGACGAGGCCATCTTCGCGCAGCTAAAAGACGGGATCACTTTTTCGATGATGCACGAGCTGGAGGTCGTACTCGCCGAATTGGTCCACCAGGTGATACCAAACGCCGAATCCATCCGGATCAGTAAAACCGGCGCCGACGTCACCAGCGCAGCCGTGCGGGTCGCGCGCGCCTTTACAAAACGCAACAAAGTATTGTGCTGCGGTTATCACGGCTGGCACGACTGGTATATCGCGGTGACGAGCCGGAACGCGGGTATTCCCGCCGAAGTGAAGGAACTTACCGCCACCTTTGAATACAATGACATCGAATCGGTCCGGAGCGCTTTGGACGAAGATACGGCATGCGTCATCCTTGAGCCTTTTGTATTCGAGGCGCCAAAAAATGACTTCCTGAAGCAACTCAAAGAAGTTTGCGCCGCTAATGGCACCCTGCTGATCTTCGACGAGATGTGGACGGGTTTTCGGATCGCGATCGGTGGGGCGCAGGAATATTTTGGCGTCACTCCCGACCTCGCCTGCTATTCGAAAGCCTTTGCCAACGGGATGCCGATCTCGCTGTTGGCAGGCCGGCGCGATATCATGGACCTCTTCCGCGAAGACGTCTTCTTCTTTACGACTTTTGGCGGAGAGGCACTGTCCCTCGCCGCGGCGGTCGCCACGATCCATGAAATGATCGACAAGAACGTCCCGGCTTACCTCGCGGAAAAAGGGAAACGGCTTAAAGACGGATTCAATATGCTGGCGGCCGAGCTGGGGATCGGCGGATACACCCGGTGCACCGGATTCGACTGCCGGACGCTCGTAAGTTTCGACGCTTCCGCCGGAAATCCTCTTGAACTGAAGTCGTATGTGCAGCAGGAGCTCATCAAGCGCGGGATTTTATGGTCCGGGTTCCACAACATGAGCTTTAGCCATACCGATCACGACGTCGACTATACGCTCGCCGCTTATCGCGAAGTGCTTGGACTACTGAAAGAGGCGGTTTCGGCAGGCGACGTGGCCGCAAGGCTAAGAGGCGCCCCGGTGGAACCGGTATTTCGCAAGGTCAGCCAATTTAACATGAAACCGGTGGTTAAGGTATAATATGGATATATTCTCATTGGCGGATAAGGTTGCGGTGGTGACCGGTGCATGCGGTCTTCTGGGAAGGGAACACTGCAAGGCGTTGGCGGAAGCGGGTGCGATAGTGGTGGTGGCCGACCTGGACGAAGCGGCGGCAGAACGTATCTCGACGGGACTGGGGACGGGTCATCTGGCGATCGGGATGGACGTGACGGACCGGGGTTCACTCATGGCGGCACGGCGCCGTATCCTGGATGCATACGGACGGCTGGATGTGCTGGTTAACAACGCGGCGATCAATGATATGTTCGAAAGCCCCTTGCTGGCCTCAGAGCAATCGATGTTCGAAAACTATCCGCTGGATTTGTGGGACCGATCCTGGAAGGTAAATGTAAGCGGCGTTTTCCTCTGCTCGCAGATACTGGGAGGCGTAATGGCAGAGCGCGGGAAAGGCAGTATTATCAATATTGCATCCACTTACGGAATCGTAGCGCCGGACCAAACCATTT
>DATJWK010000053.1:0-4410 GCA_035501395.1 Puia sp. | reverse complement strand
AGCCAACCTTGTCCATGCCGTCGTTCCAGTCACCCGTACCCATCAACGGAAGGCCGTGCCGCCCGAAGCGAAGGCCGTAGCGGATCGCCCGAACACAATGCTCATAAAGCGTCCCGTTCAGATTGCCGGACGTCGGCAGATCGTAAAACGACTCTTCACCCGGATACAAGGGGCGGCTTTCGAGGTAACCGACCGCCGTATTCAGCACGCCGCCGTCGCCGGTAACGGTAACATACCTGGCCACAACGAAAGGCAACCAAAGATAGTCGTCGGAGCATCGGGTCCTCACGCCCCTGCCTTCCGGGGGATGCCACCAGTGTTGTACATCGCCTTCGGAAAATTGCCGGGAGGCATGCAACAGGATCTGCTGACGAGCCAGGTCGGGCCGGGTATGCAGGATGGCCAGCACGTCCTGAAGCTGATCCCTGAATCCAAAGGCCCCGCCGGACTGATAGAAGCCGCTTCTTCCGAATATCCTGCACGACATCGTTTGATAGAGCAGCCACCCATTGGCAAAAATGTTTAACGCATCATCTGGGGTGGTAAGCCGGACCGCGCCTAGGATCGATCTCCAGTGTTGTTGTACGCGGTCGAGGGAGAATGCGGCGGTTCCCGGTCCGGAGACCTTCCGGATGAGTTCGGCTGCTTCCGGCGTGTTTGCAGCGCTTCCCAACAGGAATATAATTTCTTTTTCCGCACCATCGGGGAGATCGAAGGTTACCTGAAGTGCGGCGCAGGGGTCCATACAAGCGCCGCTTTTGCCGGATAGTCGTTTGCGATGCATGGCCTGCGGGTCGTGCAGGTTTCTGTTCCTGCCGATAAATTCAAGCCGGTCGGCGGTGAAGGTCAACTGACCGGGGTTGTCAACTTTGAAAAAGGTCACCCGGTCGCTGAAAGGGGTATTGTATCGATTCCTGAATAGAAGGGCGCCGCTGCCCGGGTCCGGTTCGGAAAGGATATGCATGGATGTTTTCGCGGGAATGTCTCCCAGCACGATCTCCAGGTAGCCCGTGGCGGACAGCCGCCGTCTCCGTCCGGATTGATTTTTTATCCGCAGCACCGTCCACTTGACAGGCAGGTCCTGGTCTACGAATACGCAAAGTTCTGTTGCAATCCCGTATTCGGTATGCTGAAATCGGCTATGGCCAAATCCGTGTGTCGTTGTATAGGCTGTCGCCCCGCGAACGGGGAATGGCGCGGGGGACCAGAAATAACCGGATTCCTCGTCGCGCAGGTAAAAGGCCTCGCCGCCGGCGTCGCTGACCGGGTCGTTGTTCCAGGGGGTCAGCCGGTATTCATGGGCATTGACGGCCCACGTATAGGCAGAGCCGCTTTCGGAAATGACCGTGCCCATATCCGGGTTGGCGATCACATTGACCCAGGGCGCGGGGGTTGTCGTCGTTTTGTCGGTCATGATCTTATATTCGCTTCCGTCCGGGGTAAATCCGCCCGTGCCATTTCCAAAGAGAAGGTTGCCGGGAAGCGAGCTCCTGCCCGGTGGTTCATCGGGCGCACGCAAACCTGTCGGCACAAAAGGCACAACAGCCTTTTCCGCGAAAATGCGGTTGACCTGTTCCGACAGGGTCCCTTTATGGTCATAGATGATGACCCTGGCGACGCTTTCAAAGAGAATGCGGTCTTCGGGTGAGATCTGATCCGCGGAGCGTACAAATATTTTGCCGGGCTTTTGATAGGATTGGATACCCGCATCGGTATTGATAAGCCCCTGGATCTGGTCCAGTAACTGTTGCCGGTATGAGCCGTGATCTTCATTCCAGATAACCAGATCTACGGCAAGACCCTTCAGTCGCCAGTACGCATGCGCCTGGATCATCTGGCGCGCCATATCGAGGTTGTCAGGGTCGGTCATATGAAGCAAAACGATCGGAAGGTCTCCGGACACCGAGTGGCTCCAAAGGCCCGACTGCCCCCGGTAATTGTTCTGGATCACAGCCGGATCACCCCGCAGATCGGGATTGGGATAAACGATGGAGGATGCGAGCAGATCATAAAGTTGCGCGTCCGCCTCCGTGGCATCGATCTGGCGAAGCAATACCTGGTTGTGTGTCCATGCCAGTTCGAAGGCGCGGCTTTTCAGGTGTTCATCCTTGTATTTATGCATCAGGCTTTCGCAGTCCTCCCTTGTCTCCGTCATCCCGTAGATCAGGTCGACAGTTGCGGTTTGGCCAGGCTTTAGTGTAATCCGGTACCGGATGGAGGCGACAGGGTCCAGCACCGCGCCTTGATGTCCGGACAGCGATTCCATATCCAGCGCTTGCGGGTGACTCAACGATCTCCCGCGACCGATAAAGGTCGACCGCGCGGTCTCATAGGAGGGCATTTCGGCTGCTGCCCCAAAGACCGTCATCATATGGAACATCCAGGGTGGCGTTTCTTCATCCGATCGCGGTCTGCGCGTACAGAGAACCGCCCTGGGCTCCGGAAGGATCTCCGTTTGAACGAACAGATTGCTGAAAGCCGGGTGCGATTCGTCCGATGCCTGCGATGCGATGACCACTTCGGTATAGCTCGTTACCTCAAGGACCTTTGTAAATAAGGTAGTGTTGGTGATCTTAATGCGCCGCATCTCCATATCATCCTCCGGGCTGATAACGACCTCCGTATTGGTGTTGATACCGTTATCCCGTCTTCGGAATTCAACGTGTCCCGCCGAGAACAATACTTCGTATTTTCTCGGGGCGCGTAGGGTTGGTTCGTAGGTGTTCGACCAGAATTCGCCGCTACCGACGTCTTTTATATAGCAAAAAATGCCCCGGTCGTCCTTCGTGGCATCCTCCCGCCAGCGGGTCAGCGCGAAATCATTCCAGCGGCTGTATCCGGCTCCGGAACTGGAGATCATAACCCGGTAACGGCCATTGCTCAACAGTTGGATCTCGGGTATCCTCGGTTGAGGGGTATTGATGACCCGAACGGGTGCGCCGGTGGTCGGAGACTGCGGCTCGACCATATCGGCGGTATGCGCATAAAACAGGGTGGCACGAGGGATCCGCTCCTGTAACAACAACAGGGTTGCCTGAAAGCGAAGCTCCGCCGCAAACCGCTGTTGCATGGGCTTATCCAACAGAACATAAGCAAGTGAGAGCAATCCCATCCCCTGGTGATGAACCATAAAAGACTGGATAACGACCGAGGTCTTACCTCTCGGCAGCCTGGATGCGGTATAATCGACTGCTTCATAAAATCCAAAATCCCCTTCCAGGCCTTTTTTCGCAAGGCTCTGCAGGTTGCTAACAGCTTTTTCAGGCAGCACCATCAATGCCAGCATGGAAGCATAGGGCGCCACGACAAGGTTATCCTCCAGGCCGCGGTTCAATCCAAGGCCCGGGATACCGAATGCGCGGTACTGATAAATAAGGTTCGCATCGACCAGGTTGTATGCCGATTCCGAAATACCCCAGGGAATGTCATGTTGATGGGCATATTCGATCTGGCGTCTGACTACAGCCTTGCTGGTTTGTGCCAGTAATGTGTTCTCATAGGAAGGCATGACCAGCTGAGGCATCAGATATTCAAACATCGATCCGCTCCAGGACAGCAGGATGGGGTCCTCGCCGGAGTCGGTGAGCAGTCGCCCCAGGGCGAACCAGCTTTCCTGCGGTAGTTTGCCTTGAGCGATCCCGACAAAAATCCCCAATCTGACTTCAGAGGCAAGCAGATCATAGAAACTGTTGTCTTTACGCTGCTCTTCGAAATTATATCCGATGTGTAAAAGCCCGGTGGCGGGCTCGAGCAGAAAATCATATTCTATATCGCTGAATTCCTCACATTTCGCCGCGAGCTCCTCCGCGCGGCTGATCTCTTCGGTCGCCCGGGTCGCCGCTTCGTCGACCGCGGTCCGCATGCGGCGCAGCCACTCCTTTTCTCCGGCGGAATGCTCCTGCCCCTCGTATTCATCGAAAACCGGCTTGAAATTGTCCTTCATCGCCTGTAACGACCGAAGCGTAGGAATTTGATCCATCGGCCCGAGGCCGGGGAAGCAATCCGGGACGGGTAACAGGCTTGCCCAGGGTGCGAGGTGCAGCAGATGATTGCGCTGGTCCTTCCATTGAAGCGACAGCCTTTCGACCCATGCTGAAAGTTGGGTGCCGCTCTCCGCCCGCGAAACGCGAAGATCATCGGCAAGCCGGGTCAGTTCCTCGAGGCTACTCTTTATAGCGGTCATTGAATCGCCTTCCTGGTTGGCTTTCTTCAGCAATGTCTGAATCCGCTTTAGCCGATCCGCGAATCGGTCTTTTGCCAGGTCCAGGACGATGGCCGCAGTTGTACTGCCGCCAAGCCATATCCGCTTATTGATAATCGGTTGTGCCGGGAGGGCCAGCAGTCCCTGGCGCAGCGTAAGGAGATGGCCGGCGAGATTGCCGCTGTCTACCGTCGAGATGTACCGGGGAT
>DATJWK010000052.1:0-59781 GCA_035501395.1 Puia sp. | reverse complement strand
GTGCCGAGCGGGTTTCCTTTGAAATCATTGTTGATATTCGTCAATATTCCTGATTGCCCATAGGTTTTATAAGCTTCCCCCAAGAGATTGTTGGCTTTTGCCAAGGTCGGACCCAATAACTCACCATATTCAAATTTACTGGTTATGACAGCAGTCCCATTTCCGGTTTTTACTGAAGAGCAGACTGGCCGTCGCAGTGCATCGTAGGCAGAGCTGAATTCATGGTCCCTTTCGTCCCAGCTGACCAGGGGCTTATTGCCTGCGTCTGCGATTTCCCATCGGGTTCCGGCGTCCATACTTATCTGTTGTATCCTTCTGTCCGACAGATCATATATATACCGCATTACTTTCCGATCCAGCCCATCCGCGATCACCAATTCCTTCCCTCTGATGTTCAATTCCAGGCAGCTCGAAATTTTTTCAGTGACATTATCCACTTCGGTGTAAAATTTTCTGCCCAGCGTATCCAGGTAAGCGGCGGCCGGCGTATTATAATGCTTTGCCGCCAACCAAGCTGCTCGTTGCTCTACCCCGGTAGGTGCGGGCTGTAATGGATCAGGGCTTCCTCTGTCGATATACCATTGGCTATCTCTGACCGTGTCGTTCTGGTCAAAGGTCTTCTGTTCCCACCCGGTAATTTCCACTTTACTGAATGTTTGATCGGGCGCATCTGTCCGTATCACGCGCCCCAGCGGATCGCAGTGAAGGATAGAGGTGACTCCCAATTCTACCATCTCCTTTTCATCATCGAAACCAGGCGATACGCTAAAATAAGGTTCATATTGCTTAACAGGGTTTCCTTTGTTGTTGAGAATTTTCCTGCCGTTGCCTACCCACCGAAGGTTGGGAAATGTATTGATTACGCTCGTCGTCCCGTCGGGGTTTAATTGCAATGCCTCACCGGGCGTTGCCTGCTTCTTGGTCAATAATTCTTGATTTGCGCCGTCGAAATAAGTGTAACTCTCCTGTGCTTTGGTTTGATGCTGTGGATCGGCATTATAATGAGTTTCTCTTGTGACGGTTGTGGTATAATTGGGTTGCGGTTTGTAGTTGTTGATATCAAAACCATTGGCGGTGGATTGGTCGAACCATTCAAATAAATGATATTCTGTTTCCATGCCGGGATAATCGTTCGCAGATTTTTCCGCCATTGTTTCATCAAATTCATCGCCCGGATCGATGCCTTTTTTGCCGATGGCGAACATCCTTACCGGAATTCCCAACTCATCAAAGCGAACGGCTGACAGATTGTCGTTAATATCCTGTACCAGGTAGGGCATCAGCGTCCGGTAATTGAACCCTTTTACTTGTGTTGTGTTGCCGAGGGCATCGGTAGTTTCTTCAATAAAGAGATGGTAGTTGTTGTCATATTGGATCAATGTCGTATTTCCAAATGCGTCTGTAAAGCTAACTGGCAAACAGAAATGCACGATATCGTATTGGGCAGTTGCAGAAGGGGTCCGGAAATAGTTATCAACAAAAATATATCCGCCTCTTTTAGGGTCGACCAATAGTGTGCTCAGATCCTGGAATGATATTTTTGAGCCAAAAAGATCTGTTAACTGGGACGGGTTAAAAGTGGCATTGAACTTCCCGTGGAGCAGCGCCTTTGATTGTAGTGATCCGAATGGCAAAACCGATACACCGTTGTCGCTCCTGAATTGGGAGCGGCTCCAGTTCGATAACCTTTTCTGCAAAGCCCCGTCGGGTAAAACGTTGTAATCGATAGAGGCGGCGACCGAGCAGGCAGCCTTGATCTCCCCTAGTGCATAATAGGCTCCCGCCGGAGAGGGTAAGCCTGTTATTTCAAATGATTTGGTTTGAAAGGATACCGGGGTGCGGTAATCCGAAACAGTGTCGATGGCGTTGGTGAAATCATTTTCGGTATAGGTGGTATAGATGGTATCTTGTTCGGGAAATGTCGGCGTGCTCCGCTTGTATGCCAACGATGCCATCTTTGTTACATTTGCAAATTCGTCTACTTCCAACATAAACTTGTGCAGGGTCCTTGGATCGCTTAGGTCCCTTTCATATTGATAAGAGATGGTTTCACTGTTTATTACGAGGAAGGACGCATATTTGTTATCCCGCTGAGGCTGAAGCAATCGGATCAAGCAATTCTGTTGTTCGACCGTGTAAGGCGTGTCGCTTTTCGGGGAGTTGTCCAATGCGTATATTTCTTTTCGAAGTACCCTGCTTTTGCATGCTCTCAATGCCTGCCGGTATTCATTCACGGAAAGTCCGTCGGACAGTACCGGCTGGGGTAATAGGTTTTCAGGGCAGATGGTGTTCTGAGCATATTCATGTGCGAATTGATCGATTATTCTTTGCTGATCCAGGAATGCGCCGGTATGGTACCAAGTTTTTATCAGGACAGGCGGTTGGTGTAGGTCATGTTCGATCACATTGTTCATATTACCAGTACCCTGTTGAATAAAATGCGTTATGGTTTCTGCGTCTATTTGTTCCACGCGGCCAAATCCCCTGAATTCTCTTTCCGCATGGTCGTAATAGCCGTGGTGATAAGAATATTCGCTGGCAAGGCGAGTTTTCCTGATACGATCAATGGAAACTACTTTGCTTAGACAATGAATGGGAAAGGGTAATTTGGTTACCCAGGGGGTTCCATTTTGCCTGTCTTGTACATAAAAGCGGGTAGAGGGGGTATATTCGAGCTCCACTTCAAGACCCATATTGTTTTTGTAGCCGATTAGCAGGTTCGGTTTCCTGCTGTTCATCAGGTCGATATAACGAATCGGATTGTCATTGTCCTTAGGTTGATTGGAATTCCATACGATACATGAAGTACCAGTAGCCAAGAAATCGATGACAGTCACCTGGATCAGGTTGGAGATTTCCGGGAACGGGCTAATAACTTCTGGGGCGGATATAAAGCTATTGCCATTTTGATTCAGCCAAATCTTACACTGATGTTTCCCCAGGTAAATTATATCCGTGGTACCGGATCCATCTACATCGGCCAGCTTAATGAATAATGAATTGAATTGGTCGGGATGGTCGAATATCGGGGCATTGTCCATACTCACCCTGGCGCCGAATTTTCCAAAACCCAAATTTGGCCAGTAGCAGACTGAACCGTTCATAATCTGAACAATATCTGTCAGCCCGTCCCCACTCATATCACTCAGGAAGATCGATTGTTGCTGATCATTTAAGATCAGGCGAGGCCCTTTTTCCTCATTGAAATCCTGCCAAACTGTCCTGGCAGCATCAAATCCCTTTTCTCCCAGCGAAGGATACCAGGAGAAGATATTATCGTCTATTATCAATATCTCAGGTCTTCCATCTCCATTTAAATCAAGCCACTTCGTATTGGGATCGTTAAAGTCGATATTGGGTAAGTTATCAAAATATCTAAACGGCTGCCATTCTCCCTGGTCATCTATCCTGAAAAAGCCTTGGCCGGGTCGCGAGTAGCTGGCAAGATATTTTGTGCCGTCCGCTTCCAATTCCAGTAGGTGCAGGGTTTTACCCACTCCGCCAAATGATGGCTTTGGTGAGATCAGCATTGCGGGGGAGAAATTTCCTTGTCCGAGATTCTGTTTGTAGAATAAGCCCGTAGCCCGCTCGGTAAGTATTCCGCTGAGGCCCTCGCTATACAAGTCCACCCAATGGTAATCGGGTTCATATATTCCTTCGGGGGCTTGCAAAAGGCTTTCTCGTGAAACGTTCTTTATTTCCTTGTTCCAGTCGTGTACCTGGTATTGGAGAGAAATGGGAGGTAGTGAGTTTTGCGTATAGGACTGATCGGGGTATTTGGTGAATCCTGTTGAGGTTACTTCTTTCAGGAAAGTAAAACCGCCGATCTGACCGTTACTGTCATATTTGAAATTCAACATGCTAATGAGTGCGGTTCCGTCCGGCAGTTCTGCAAAGTGGTGGTACAGCAAGACTCTGCGGCATAGCCGGCAGGTCCTTAGCTCGAAACCCGGACGATAGTTGGAAAAAGCATCAGGTCTGAAAATCCAGGGTTGTATTTCATTGAATGGAATATTGTTGGGATCATGCTCTCCATAGTCCAATACGGTTTCCAGGTGAAATGTGCTCGCCGGAGGAATTGGGTTGCCTTTAATATAGGGATCGGAATTTCCGGAGTAAATTCTTTTCAGGTAGGTATTGGTGAATGAGGCGTTCCCGTTTACCCTGTTGCGATTGTGAAGAAGGGTAGGATCCATTCCGGCGTGGTCTTCGGGTTTGTATTCATACAATATACAATTGCCTTTGTCGTCGTAGGTAAAGTCGGGGAACCATTCGAATGTTGATGCCGGGTCGCCGGGGCAGGTAGTCTTGCTTACCGGAGAGATACCAAAGAGGCTTGTTACATTGTCTTTTGAAATTACTTTCCAGTGGATCGCCCCGTCCGTTAACTCCGTCCAACGTTCTATTCTGGCAAATCCAGCTTCAATTCTCGGTCTGTATTGTTTTACCCGGAACTGTCCGTCTGCGGAATCTTCCTCTTGGGGTTTCCATACGCCGGCAATCATCTTCAATTTAGGTACCAGGTCTTCGGCGCCAGCGAAAATATAGGTGTCGGAATCCGTGGCATCCCGATAGGCTGGTAATTCCATTTCTGTTTTGCGCCGGATGGAAGGCAAGCCCAATGACCAGCCCAGTCCGAATATGCCATTTCCCGTGCCGGAGTTATAGGATATACCCAATGTCGCTCCGAAGCCTCTTGCCGATCCTATCGGGAAGGGAATGGAGAAACTAGCGGACCCATTGACCGCATTTACATCAAATTTTTCATTAACACCCTTGATGGCACCTCCTCCCTTTGGTAACGAAATGGACGGCGATTCGAAATGATCCGACTTTGGTTGGCTAACAGGGACGCCTGGTGTTTTGTTTTGAAGATTAGCTTGCATAGAATTGGTTTAAAGAGAGAGACTTTTATTCCCCGAAGGCAACAGAGGCAGGCTAAATATAGGTTAGATCGAAGGAGAATGGAATACCCTAAAAGTAGGTTTTTTCTTCTAACGTATAATAGACGGATAACCCAAAATTATGGACCTATCCTCTGCCGACATACTCGGTTTTACCTAACTCGCCGTCTGGCTCTGAATTAGCGATGGTGAAGCTGAAGGCCGCCTGTTTTTTGGTTACTACCTGGGACTAAAACCGCTGAAATGCCCTGAAATCGGGCGTTTTTATTTTCTTTAGCTTTTCGCCGTATACTTGTGGTAGAAATGAGCGACTAAGCCAATGAGAAAGCTACTTATCACTGTTATCGTTGGGTTCTTCTTGTCTAGCGCAAATGCGCAAACAAAGCATCTTGCATCGGCATTCACGGAGGATTTCGATGATTCTACTATGCATAACTTTTTCTATGGCTCGACTGGAGTTAAGGATGCCTTTAAGTATCAGGTCGGAGCGGTGTCATCTGTCGAACCGGAGACCAAGATACTAGTATTCAGGATAGATCCAAATGACAGCGCAGGAGCGGGCCGCGGCCCGGAGATCATCTCATCGGCGTTTACGCATTTTGGGTCCTATTCCGCACGGATTAAAATTCCTGACGTGCGGAAAGTGCAACCGAATGTGGGTGCCGTAGTCGGCTATTTTACATACCATATGGACAGTATTCAAGGGCTGAGCGAGATCGATATCGAGTGGCTCGTTGCCGATCCGACGATTGTCTATATTGGCACGTGGACGGGGCATAAGGGCGACCTGCAACGGATCGGCCGGACGATCAATTTGGCCAGAGGCATCGTCTACAATACGATCGCTAAAGTCGGCTATACTGGAATTCCAACAGATCTGACGGGTATGCAGAGCCAACCCGCGACCGTTCCCGCCATCTCCGGATTTGATGCTTCGGCCAGATTCTACGAATACGGATTCGACTGGCATTCCGACCGGTTATGCTGGTGGGTCATTGATCCGAGTACTCGTAAGAAAATTATTATGTGGGATTATCGGGGATCGTTACTCGGCATTCCGCAAAATGTCTCGCAATACCGTGTCAATTTCTGGCATACCGATACCTGGCCGGTTGAAACCAATGCTCAATCCATCGAAAAGCCGCTGCATCCCTATGAACTGGAGGTCGACTGGATGAAGTATATTCCGCTGTAACCGGTTACTAATCTGGTACTAAATTCGCTGAAATGCCCGATATTAGATGAGGTGATCCTTTTTCCAACTTCCAAATTATTTAAATTGAGGGTGTTATGATGAACGAATCGGGCAACGGAATAAGAAATCTGCTAACAAATAAGGTATAGAATTGTGCTTATTATTCATTCCGTTCAAAAACTACTAAATACTTCGAGGTTATCTGCGTCACTATATGTTACGCAACCAAATCAAGGACAACATTTGCACAGTTGGTATGCTCGGCTGCTTGCCACCTCCTTCCGAGGAAAAATGTTGGTAATGTACGTACATGAGCCCTCTTTGCTTGTAGTCGTCTGTAAGGGGAAGACAATCCAGGGCACATGGGAGGTTTTTCTCGGCAGGCTGGAAAGGCTATTATCTAGATTTCAATTTCCCGATGACTTTATCAAGACAGAATTGTCGCAGGCAGAAGGATATATTGTCTCCAGAACAAATAGCAAATCGATGCTGGCGTCTATGAATCAGATTATTTTTGAACTGGAATATGATTGTACCCGGTTTGACGATTTTGATGAGATCCCACTCGATTGGCTGGAGGACAAAATGATGGACCGACCACATCAAACCGGGAAGACGTGGAGGGACTATATGTCGCCCCAGGAGTACTGGCAAAAAGAGATCGGCCTTGCCAAGTAAATTGGTTACTAATCTGGGCCTGGCGGGAGAGGCGGTTATTTAATTGTATTACCTTCGTTTGTCACCAATCAATTATCCAACATGACGACCAAAGCCAGCTCCATTTTTACAGCCTTGCTGCTGACTGCCTCTTTTGCTCGGGCTCAGTCTACCGCGGACCAGGCGCTCGAAGCGAAGATCAACGCCACTATCAGTAAGCTGACGCTTGAAGAAAAGATCGGCCTGCTGCATGCCAACAGCATATTTGGCACCGCGGGTGTCGAACGGCTGGGTATACCCGGTCTGATGACCGATGATGGTCCGCTCGGCGTTCGCGAAGACGTAAAAGAGGGCTGGGGTTCGGCCAACCTGACAACCGATTCGGCCACCTTTTTTCCAAACGGGTCGGCGTTAGCTGCCTCCTGGAACCCTTCGCTGGCGTACCGTTTCGGGCACGATATGGGTGAAGAAGCAAGAGCGCGCAAGAAATACATTATGCTCGCGCCCGCATTCAATATTACCCGTACGCCTTTGTGCGGCCGTACGTATGAGTATTACTCGGAGGATCCGCTTTTAAACTCAGAACTGGCGGTGCAGGTAGTTAAAGGGATCCAGAGTCAGGACATCGCAGCCTGCGTTAAGCATTTTGTAGCCAATAACCAGGAGGTGGAACGCGGCCGCGTCAGCGTAAATGTGGATGAACGAGCTTTGCGCGAGATATATCTGCCGGCTTTTAAAGCCAGTATTACAGAAGGAAATGCCTGGACGATCATGGCAGCTTATAATAAGTTGCGCGGGGTTTACTGCTCGGAGAACAGTTATCTGCTCCAAACCATTTTAAAGGGCGAATGGAAATTTCAGGGCATCGTGATCAGCGATTGGGGCGGCACCCATAGCACGGTTGCCGCTGCCAATAACGGCCTTGACCTGGAAATGGGCTCCGGCCCAAAATACGACAACTACTTTTTCGCCAGAAAACTGCTCGATTCAGTGAACGCGGGCAAGGTGAGCATGAAGGTAATCGACGATAAGGTTCATCGCGTCCTGTGGGTCATGTATCACACTACGATGAGCGCCCATCCGCCTGCCGGGAGCATCAATACCGCCGGGCACAGCAAAACGGCTTATGACATTGCTGCCGAGTCGATCGTGCTCCTTAAAAACGACGAACGACTGCTGCCTTTGAACATCTCAGCTATAAAAAGCATTGCCGTTATCGGCGATAATGCCACGAGAACTTTTCACTTAGGAGGTTTTGGCGCGGGCGTTAAGGCCAGATACGAGGTAACCGCTTTAGCGGGACTGCAAAACCGACTGGGCGGCAAAGTTGCCATTACATACGCGCAAGGATATTCGGGGGTTTATCAGCCATACCGAAGGGACACCGGGCAAAACACCGGTAAGCCTGATTCAGCCTTAATCGCCCAGGCAGTGGCCGCCGCTAAAAGCTCGGACATGGCAATATTGTTCATCGGTGGTAACCGCGATTATGAAAGCGAAGGCCGCGATCGAAAGGACTTGAGCCTTCCCTTCCACGAGCAGGATCTGGTTGACGCCGTAACAGCTGCCAATCCGAAAACGATTGTAGTCGTCGTTGGCGGTGCGCCTTATGACATTGGAAAAATCAAACAGCGCAACAGCACCATCGTGTGGTCCTGGTATAACGGATCGGAGAACGGCAATGCGTTGGCGGACGTGCTTTTGGGCAATATCAACCCATCAGGCAAATTGCCCTTTACCTTCCCTGTCCAATTGACAGATTGCCCAGCGCATGATGTAGATGCCTATCCCGGAACAAACTTGCAGGTCGACTATAAAGAGGGTATCCTGATCGGTTACCGGTGGTTTGATACCAAGAAAATAGCGCCGATGTATTGTTTCGGATACGGGCTGTCTTACACCAATTTTGATTACAGGAGCCTGAAAACAAATAAGGCTACCTATGCGAATAACGAAAACATCATTGCGACCATCACTTTGGCGAACACCGGGAGATATGCCGGCAAAGAAACCGTTCAGCTTTACGTGACCAAGGACGGATCCAAGGTGGAGCGCGCCGAAAAGGAGCTGAAGGGTTTTAAAAAAGTTTTGATTCCGGCCGGCCGGAGCGAGTCGGTGAATATCACCATTCCGGTCAAAGACCTGGCTTACTACGATGTTGCAGCGGGTAAGTGGGTGGTCGAGCCGGGCAAATACCAGTTGCTGGCGGGTGGTTCGTCAAGGGATATCAAGGAGGTGGCCGACTTCAAGATATTGCCGTGATCGTGCGTCCAGGCCGCATTTGGCTTGCACAATTCCTGTGGGAATATTATCTTTAAGGGATGCTGTCCTTAAGGTTCCATTATACCTGCCTCCCCACAGGCATCGTTATGAATTGCCTGGTGCTGGTAACAACAGCGTCTTACGCTCAACCCCAAATCGGCCAAATCGTCCCAGGCTCCGGACCTGTGGGGACCACAGTGACTATAAGCGGTAACGGCTTCAGCGCGAATCCTGCTTCAAACATCGTCTATTTCGGCGCGACACGGGCGTCAGTCTCGGCGGCGTCGGCGAACTCACTGACCGTGGTAGCCCCCGCCGGTGCGACTTATCAGCCGTTAACCGTGACTGTAAACGGCCTCACCGGATCCTCAGCGCTGCCCTTCATAGTGACTTTTCCCGGCGGGCAGCCATTCACTCAGCTGGGGGGCTCCAGCCAGCAGGATGCATTTGAGCCGGAAATAGACTCCCCGACCGACCTGCATCCGAATATCGTTGCTGTTGCAGACTTTGACGGCGATGGAAAGCCGGATATCGCCACCGCCAATAACTACAGCACAACCGGTCAACTGGCTTCCATCTCGATTTTACGAAATACAGGAACCATTGGCAAGATCTCTACCGGACCGCGGTATGATATGCCCTCAGGTGTTCTGACCTATGCCGTTGCTGCGGGCGATCTGGATGGAGACGGAAAACCGGACCTCATATCCTGCAGTAACTACAATCAGACGATCTCTGTATTCCGGAACACCAGTAGTATCGGTGCGATCTCTTTTGCTTCGGAAATTGATTATCCTTCGGGACACGAGCCGTTTTCCATTGTCGTCGCGGATATTGATCTGGACGGACGACCTGACGTTATAGTATGCAACGTGCTGGGCAACAGCGTTTCCGTATTCAGGAACACCACCACGAACGGGGTCATTTCGCTGGCTCCGCCGATCGATTTTGCTGCGGGTTTGGCCCCTCAGGATGTGGTTGCAGGAGACCTGGATGGCGATGGAAAGCCGGACCTGGCCATCGTTAATGCATTGTCGAATACACTTTCGATCCTGCGAAATACCAGTAGCGCCGGGTCGATCAGTTTTGCGGCAAGAGTAGATCTGGCCACTGCCAATAGCCCATTTGGGCTTGCTATTGGTGATCTGGATGGAGATAACAGGCAGGATATCGTCGTGGTCAATAATGGCGCCAACAGCTTTTCCGTCTTTAGAAATACAAGTAGCGTTGGAAGCGTCTCTTTTGCTACGCGTACCGATAACCCGTGCAATGCATCCCCGTATCGCGTTGCGCTGGCAGATCTTAATGGCGACGGCAAAATTGACATTTATATTTCAAGTGACAATGCTACGGTTACCCAGAATGCGAGCACGCCTGGAACGATCGCGTTTGCGGGACAGATTAACCTCTTCCCCAGGTATGTTGCCTACGGCATCGGTATTGCAGACCTGGATGGTGATGGCAAAAGCGATTTGATGTCGCCGTCGTTCTCTGCAAGCGGTATCGCCTTCCTGCGGAACAAGGACAATGAGCCGACTATCCTATATTTCTCGCCAACCGATGCTGTGACCGGGACCGTTGTTACTATCGTAGGGCATCATTTCGATGGGACAACGGGTGTCGAATTCGGCGGTGTACCTGCGGCTACCTACACGGTCGCGAATGCAGACACGATCCTGGCCACAGTTGGCATTGGATCCTCCGGAAGTGTTGGTGTTTCAAATCAGTATGGCACCAACAGGCTTGCCGGCTTTTTCTTCCACGGGCCTCCGGTGATTACGCGGTTTACGCCCGTAAATGCGGGAGCTCATGATACCATACAGTTATCCGGAATCCGCTTCACCGGCGCGACTATTGTCAGTTTTGGCGGAATGCCAGCAGCATCATTTGTCGTAAACTCCGATACCAGCATCATCGCCATCGTAGACAGCGGCTCTACCGGAAGCATCGTGGTAACAACACCCTACGGAACAGGTTCGCTGGCAGGATTCACGTATTTCCATGTTCCGACAATAACCAATTTCACGCCAACCGGCGGGGGAGCTGGTACCCCTGTTACCATTACGGGTTCGTATTTTACTGGCGTTACCGGAGTGTCTTTGGGCGGGGTCCCGGCCACCTCCTTTACCGTGAATTCATCAAATAGCATTACTGCGATCGTAGGAGAAGGCGCGATTGGTTATCTCGCCGTGACCTCGCCCGGCGGGACGGGATTGTCCGATACGACGTTTGCTTTCCCACTTCCGTTAATAACTGCCATAAACACAGATTCTGCCGCAGTGGGATCCAGTATCACGATCACCGGTGCAAATTTCAGAAGCGATCCTTCCGCGGACATAGTGTATTTCGGGGCAGCCAGGGCCGAGGTGAATTCGGCCTCCAGGACCAGTCTGACGGTGACAGTACCCACGGGTGCTAACTATGCCCCCATTTCAGTGGCGGTCAACAATCGGGTAGTCACAACGCCAAGGCCCTTTATTGCTACGTTTCCGCCGGGCGCCAGTCCGCTGACCGACAGCTCCTTTGCCTGGCGGGGGGCGTTTTCCGTCAATGAAAACCCTGAGCAATTGAGAGTAGCGGACCTGGATGGAGACGGGAAACCGGATATTATCACTGCTGACTTTACCTATGGACAAATATCCGTACTGAGAAATACCAGCACCATCAATCATCCATCGTTCACGGCTGCTGCAGACCTGACTCCCGCCAGTATCGGAACGGTCCTTTATCCGGTTATCGCAGTTGGTGATATCAATGCGGATGGTAAACCAGACATTGTGATCTGCAACTTCGCGTCCTTTTCGGTATACATTAATACCAGCGCCAACGGAAAGCTGTCATTTGCCGCGCCACAAAATTTTTCGATACCTTATACCGACGTTTTAGAGGGCATCGCCCTGGCCGACTTTGATGGGGACGGCCGAATCGATGTAGCTATTATGACGGCTGACCCTTATTCCGTTTCCACGCTTGCCCTCTATCGCAATACCGGCGAAGGTTCAAGGCTCTCTTTTGCCTCAGGCGTAGGATATGGAACCGGGGACATTTGCTTCCAACTCAAAACGGCTGATTTCGATAACGACGGGAAAATAGATATTGCCGCGGTAAGCGACCAGCGTATCGATGTATTCCGGAATACCGGCTCGCCCGGAATCATTTCATTCAGTCTGGCAGGCAACTTTGCATCGAACCTTGCCCAAGGCTGCGAAGTTGCCGATGTCGATGGAGATGGTCTTCAGGACCTCGTCTCGACGGGTTTTAATAACCAGACTTACACATATATCTTCTCCGTCATAAAGAATACAAGCACTGCCGGCAGTATCTCCTTCAATGCAAAGGTCGACTCAACCATCTACTTGCCAACCACTATTGATCCGATTTACCCGTCGGCCGGTCAGATCGATGGCGACGGCAAAATTGACATGGTGCTGGTCGACCAGGGTGGCACCAACGAGGAGCCGTTCTCCGTCTACCGAAATACGGGCGGTAATTCCGGAATTCCTTTCACCGGAGGCAACCGGTATCCCGCGAAGCTGCAATTTGGCTATGCCAGGCAGGCCACCATTCTCGACATCGATGGCGATGGGAAGGCGGATATTGTAGTTGGGAACGACGTTGACAATGCGGTGTCGGTCTACCGCAACCAAATGGGAGAAAGCAATCTTATGCTTTGTGCCAATTCGGATACCGTTATTGCAGCCGGGAAATCAGGCACTGTCTATCAATGGCAGCTTGGGACGGGAGGCGCATTCGGCAACTTGTCGGATAATGCAAACTATGCCGGAACCGGATCATCGTTGCTCCGGCTCCATTCGGTACCTGCCGGTTTTGCCGGGTATCAATACCGGTGCCTGGTTGATGGCGTCCCGGGAACGATCACCGATCTTGTCGTAAACCCGGATACCTTGTTGTCGGGTACGGCTTCCGGGCCAACACGCGCTTGTTCCGGCGATACCGTCACGGTAACGTTCACCGGGGCCACAGTTCCCCTAAACGCCCCCGTTCAACTATGGGTTGCGATAGATAGCGGTTCTTTTGCACTGACTGGCCAAAAGACCTATTCAGGGACTGCTCTCAACTTTTCTGTCCGGGATAGCGCTGTCACCCGCGAGAGCTATTTTTTCTATGTCTCCGCGCCGACCGGAGCATCCTCCTGCACCATCGGTGTCTCGAGTGACACGGTCGTGACTGCCATCACACAGCCGGAAATACCGCTGATCGCATTGGGGGGAAATGTTCTTCGGATAACCAATCCCGATACGGCCGAGACTTATACCTGGCAATCGCTGGATCCCACGACAGGCGTCTGGCAGGGGGGCGGATCGGAGGCAACCGATACATTGACACAAAGTGGAACCTACCGGGTGCTGGCTACCGAACTTACCTGCGAAGTCCATTCAAATGTCATCACCTATACAAAGCCTGCTCCCACCGGCGGACCTCCGCCAGCCGATTCGACTGCGATCAGGTTCTATCCCAATCCAGCAACATCTGTTTTTATCCTTGACTCGCTTAAAGCATCCGATAGCTGGGTCACCTTAGAAATCATTGAAGCCCAGTCTGGCCGGAGGTTAAGCATCACACCGATCTTGGGTCAGACGAGGGTTGTCCTTCAGGTAGGCTACCTGGTTAATGGAATCTATCTGGCCGTGTTGCGAAGGGCGGATGGTAGTCAGGAGGTTATAAAATTCTTAAGACTGTAAACGCTTGCGTGGATTATCGTGATGGAGCATAAATAATTTCTCTCCCATGCAACAATCCCGCATTCGGGGACATCCTTAAGCAAAGAGCGCCGTATGCTTAGGAATTACTTCACGATCGCCTGGAGAAATCTCTTAAAGAACAAATTATATTCCCTGGTGAATATCACCGGGCTGGCGACGGGGATGGCCGTTGCGATGATCATCGGGTTGTGGATATATGACGAGGCGAGTGCCAACCGGAATTTTTCGAATTATAGCTCGCTTTATCAGGTGATGATGCACCAAACCTGGGGTGAAGGGCGGGGCACGCAACAGGCATTGCCTTACTCCCTCGGCGACGAACTAAAAAGTAAATTTCCCGATTTCAAGGCGGTGGCGATGTGCGACTGGGGGCAGCCGCATTCCCTGATGTATGGGGAAAAGAAGATCAGCAAGACGGGACATTTTATCGGGGAAGCGGCGGTGGACATGTTCTCGCTGAAGATCCTGGAAGGAGACAGGGAGCCGCTGCATGACCCCTATTCCATTGTGCTGACCGACGAGACCGCCCATATCCTTTTTGGCAATGATAACCCCGTGGGAAAGGCGATAAAGCTCGATAATTCCACTATCCTGAAAGTCACGGCGGTGGTGAAGAAACTGCCAAAAAACAGCACGCTGGGTTTCGACTATCTGATCCCGTTCCAACTACAGGAACAAATATATCCCTGGGTCAAACTTTATCATAAGAACAATTGGGATAATAACTCCTGGCAATGCTTTGCTCAACTGAATGACAACGCCACCGAAGCGGGAGTGGATGCAAAGGTGAAGAACGATGTGCTTGCTCATTTCACCGATGACAATATGGTAAAGCATATCAAACCGGAGGTGTTCCTTCACCCCATGTGGAAATGGCGGCTATACAGCGATTTCGATAATGGAAAAAATACGGGCGGATTTATCAAATATGTGCGAATGTTCGGGATACTGGGCTTTATTGTCTTGCTGATCGCCTGTATCAATTTCATGAATCTAAGTACGGCACGCTCCGAGAAGCGGGCGAAAGAGGTGGGGGTGCGGAAGGCGATAGGCGCCGGAAGAAAAAGATTGGTCGGTCAATTCCTGGGTGAGTCATTGCTGATCGCGGGGATCGCTTTTCTGCTGGCCCTGGTGATCGTGCTGGTTTCGCTGCCCTATTTTAACAAACTCACCGATAAGGATATGAGCCTCCAGGTCACCAAGCCGCTGTTTTGGGGGGTGATGCTGCTTTTCACGGTCCTTACCGGTCTCCTGGCGGGCAGTTACCCGGCCTTCTATCTCTCTTCCTTTAATCCTGTACGCGTGCTGAAGGGGCATCTCCGGGCGGGAAAAAGCAGCTCGTTGCCCCGTAAGATCCTGGTGGTATTGCAATTTGCCAGTTCGGTGGTGCTAATGATCGGGACGATTGTGGTCAATCAGCAAATACAATTTGGAAAGAATCAGCCGATCGGATTCAATAATAAAGGACTGATCTCGATAAACTGGTCGGACGATATCGGAAAGAATTTTGATGTCATCCGAAATGAGCTGCTCCGGACAGGCGCTGTCGTTTCTATTACCCAAAGCAATTCGCCACCATCGGAACTCTACAGCAACAATAACGGCTGGGAGTGGAAGGGTAGCACGCCGGTTGAAAAGACAGTCTTGTTCTCGACCATCGCCACTGCCTACGATTACACCCGGACGATGGGGATCAAGCTGATCGCCGGTAGAGATTTTTCGCGGGATTTTGCCGATTCCAACGGCGTCATCCTGAACCAGGCCGCGGTCAAACGCATGCATCTGGAAAACCCGGTCGGCACTATGTTGAAATGGAACGATAAGCCGATGATCGTCCTGGGTGTAATACCCGATATCCAAATGGAATCTCCCTATCGTCCCATCTCTCCCCTCACCATCATCTTCAACAAAGGCTGGGTGGGTTATCTTGAAATCCGCATCAACCCCGGCATGCCCATTTCAAAGGCGATTGCCCTGATAAAGCCGGTCTTCGATAAGTACAATCCGGCCTATCCCTTCGAATATCATTTCGCGGACGAAGAATATGCGAAGAAATTCAACTACGAACAAATGGTAGCAGGTTTGGCGGCGATCGTGGCCGTTCTGGCGATCTTTATTTCCTGCCTTGGGCTATTCGGATTGGCGTCGTTCACGGCGGAACAGCGGGTGAAGGAGATCGGGGTTCGGAAAGTACTTGGCGCCAGTGTATTTAATCTGTGGCAATTGCTTTCAAGGGATTTTGTGATCCTCGTGCTTATCTCGTGCGCGATTGCAAGCCCCATTGCCTGGTATTCCATGAATGAATGGCTGAAGTCCTATCAGTATAAGACAAGCATCGGCGTGGGTATATTCATCATGGTCGCGGTGATGGCCATGCTGATCACTCTTGCAACGGTAAGCTTCCAGGCGGTGAAGGCCGCCATGGCTAACCCGGTAAGAAGTCTTCGGACGGAATAGAGATTGTCGCCCCTCCCGATTATTTTCCTGCTTCCGCGATCACTTCCGTGTTCAGCCGGATATATTCATCGCTCTTAGCTTCGGTGGCGGCTTTCACGCCTTCCTGCGCTACGGCGGTGGCGGCGCTCTTATCTCCTTTTTTCAGCAAGACCCGGGCTTTCCATAGTTTTGCGACCATCGGCGGCATGCCGGGCATTTTTTCCAGCTGGTTGGCCCATTCCAAAGCCTGATTCATGTCCTTATTGTTATTCCAGTAGTAGATGACGGCTTCATAATAGGGCTTTTTATCCGTTTTCATCGCCGAGTCGATCCGGGCCATAACTTTTGAGTCGATATCACAGGTCAGGTGGATCGTCAATTCCGTATTCTCCCAGAGCAGGTGGAGCTCACCGCTGGTGGGGTACATGTTTTCGAACTGGAGGGTAAAGGTTTCCACCGGTTGCACCGGTTTTACCGGCTTGACGGTGAAACGAAGGAAGTCATCTGCCTGATTGTAGGTATAGGCGCCCCATTGTTTGGCCTTCTTGCTCAGGATGATGGTCCACTGGTTTTCGCCCGGTATGCTGAAAAAACCATACTCTCCCGCTGGGACTTTATTGCCTTCCAGCGTGACATCATCGCTGAACGTGATAACGGTAGCCGAATTGGCGCCGGTACGCCAAACCTTGTCATACGGCTCTACGTAGCCAAAGATCTTGCGCCCTTTTGTGTTGGGCCGCGAATAGTTCAGCGTGATGGTCCCTAAGCCGAATCCCTGGGTGATCGTTTCAGCGGAACTGGGCCGGGGAGTGATCTGGGCGTTGATGTGGGTTGAAAAGAGAAGGATGGCAAAGGCGAGAAGGCAATACGGCTTCATGGCGTTGGTTTAGGTTGTCAAAAATATAGGAAATATTCAGGCTACGCCAGACTTTCTTCCAGTTTCTCCTGGATCACGGCTCTGATCTTCTTACCAAATACCTGGAGCAGGAAAGGAAGATAAAAATCGAGTTCGACCATATTGTCGCCGACCTCCAGGTTGCCGGCAGTGCTGTAGCCTCTGGCCTGTAATCGCACGTGCGCCCTGTAGTCCAGCCAGTCGACGGCCAGATCTTGTATTTCCTTCGCGTATTCTTCGCGGGAGTGCTGGATCAACTCCTCCATTCGTTGTTTGGCCGCCTCTTTTGACAAGCGATGCTCGATCCGGATCGTCATAGACCTTTGGTTTGGTGCTACGTACGGGGATTGCAACTATCCTGCCAAGGTGGCTTATAATGCTTCGTAATGGAACTGCTTTATTGTTTCTTCAGATATGCTGTTTCTACGGCGTCGGTGGTTTGCGTAGCCGGGACGCCCCCGACATTCTGGTTAACCACCTGGTGGATGCTGGTGGTGATGACAAGCGTGTCGCCGTGGATCGTGAACCTGGAGCCCTGGGGCGTCGTTTGGGTGCCACCGGTCGTGCCCATGGTGAAGGCGCCGCCGGCAGGAAAGTACAAGGAATCCGAGCCGATCTGCTGGTACTTGGTGGTGCCGCTGGTAGCGGGGACGGTGACATCCAATGGATAGGTGACGACACCGGCGAATTGGCCGTCCAGGTAGCTGGAATCCAAAGCGGTAAAGCTGGCCTCATACGTGATATTCGAGGTGGTGGCCACGCCGCCGCTAAAGGCAATGGTACCTGAATTGTTGGTGGTGGTGTATTCGGAATAGGTCACATCCAAATAGTCGTCGCTTCCGTAGACCTCGTCCACGGCACCCCGGGTGGATGCGACGATGTTGATCAAGTTCCAGGTCCCGGCGACCGAGCCGCTTGCGCCGCTATTGCTTTTTTTACAGGAGACGGCGGCTAGGAGGAAGAAAAGAACAGGTAATAATGGCAATCTTTTTCTCATATTTTGCATATTTTGGGAGGTGTAAAATACTCTTTTTATAGATTCAAAAAACGTGTTAATGAAGCATTTTTCTTTTTGTCTGATGGTCATTTCGTTTTCTCTCTGCGTATCGGCTGATGTGAGCGCACAGCGTAAAGTCGGGTATATCAATTTGGATGATCTGGTTGCCGTCATGCGCGAAACCAAGCAAGCGCGACAGACCCTGAAGGCGTATGCGGACTCCCTCTACCGGGTAGAGGGTGGCATGCAGCAGGAGTTCGCTACGGCACGCGACGTCTTCTTCCGGGATTCCGCCAGGATGGATTCCGCCACCAAGGAGGCTCGTCGGCGGGAACTGCAAAAAATCATCCAGAAAGAGGGACAATTCAGGGCGGACGCAAAGGCGCAATTGGATTCCGTCCAGCAGGCACTCACAGTGGCCGTCACGGCGAAGGCGGAGGAAGCGGTTGCGGCTGCGGCCAAGGCAAATGGGTATGGATATGTCCTTCGTTCGGTTATCGTTGGCCCGGAAGGAGATGACCTGTTACCCCTGGTAAAAAAACAATTGGGATTGGACGCCCCGTAGTGGGTACCGGGCAAGATTTTGTAACCTTTGAAGTGGGAAAGCGGTCTAATTGAGATATCAATTAAATACTTCCCAAAATGAAACAATTTCTGGTAGCCGCCGTATTGCTGGCCGCTTTTTCAACCGGGTACGGCCAATGCGAAAAAAAGACTGTTCTCACCGCGGCAAAGACCGATCATCTTCTCGCCGACAGTAGTCTTGAACGAAGCGACGACGGCGTCATTACCATCGACTTTGACAAGACGACCTTCAACGTCAACACACCAAATGAAGGCCTGCTCACCGGCAAGGTGGATTCGTCTGTCTGTCAATGGCTCACTCCGTATAAGGCAGGGAAGATGCGGCTGAAAATAACGCTTTCCAATCCCCAGGGAGAATCGCATCATTTTACCGTTACGATCGAAGGCAAGAATGGGAAAGTCACCTTGTATGCTGTTATGGATGATGAGCCAGACAAAATTATCCGGCTGGTCGCCGATAAATTTGAAGAGAAGATGTAGCCGGTTGCCCCGCGGCTTCAGGAAAGGCGATGGGTCGGTCGCGGGAAACCGGGTTGGAAGCAACTGGCGGTCAAGGTGCGGATGGTGCAGTGATGCGCTTTTTCGGTTGCCTGAATGGCTTCGGCGATGAGCGCTGAGAGCTCTACCGGGGAAGTCTGAATGCGCGCATTTATGAGGAGGCGGGTGCTGGCGGCCGGTCTGATGGGGATGTGGTCAGTGGTACCGGTGGTGAAGTGGGCGAAGTCGGTGGAAGTGAAGTCAGTGGTACCGGTGGAGGTGAAGCCGGTCGTATCGGTGGAGGTGAAGCTGATCTTCACCGTGTTGTCGATCAGACATTTAAGATGGCCGATGGGATGATTCGTCCGGCTAAGGCGGGTGACGAGGGCCAGCGCGGCCCATTGGGCGTTTTGTGAGGGGCTTTCGATCTCCAGTTGTTGATCAAGCCAGGCTAATTGCGCTTCACCGGCGCCGTAACGGTCATAATCGATGTCGAGTGATGGGAGGGTGGCGGATCCCGGGGAGAGTTGCCCGAGCGTTTGCAGCCACCGCAGGATATGGTCATCGTTGAAGGAATTTTGATGGAGGACGGTCTTTTCGGGGAATCGTTGGGTCAAGAGACGGCGGAGGGCATTATCGTTGCCGGCCTGGTCTGTTTTGGTGACGACGATAACCTGCGCCTCTTCCAACTGTTTCATGTAAATATAGTTGACGGCGGGATCGAAGCGTGAGCGACCTTCGAGCATCCCGGGAAGGAGCATGGCGTCGGCGAAGACAGAGACAGTGGGGTGCCATCCGCGGTATTGCCGCGACAGTGGCTTTAGCACCGTCGCTACGAGGTCGGTACAGGAGCCGACGGATTCTGCAAAAAGAATGGGGTATTGATCCTGGCCGGTTAGCGAAAGGATGCAGCGGTCGAGATCATTGTAATTACAACAAAAGCAACCGTTCGTTACCTGCCGGCCGGGTATGCCGAGATGTTCAAAGAACGCGCCGTCTACGAGCTGGTCACCCTGGTCGTTACTGATGACTGCCGAAGGGATGCCGTAGGTGGCCAGGAGGCGACAGGCTTGTGAGATGGCAGTCGTCTTGCCGCTGCCCAGAAAGCCGCTCAGCAGATGGATCTGCATGGCCTGACGAACGGCTTCGATAACGATCTCAAAGGTAAAATCATCATCCGCGTCTTCGTCCCCCTTTTTCAGGTATGCCATTTTAGTTTGTCCGGGCTCCAGGCCTTCCAATTGCGTCTGGAGTACAGGTGAGATTTCTGAAGAGCCGTGGAGGTAGGTGGTTTGCCGGTTTTCCAGCATCTCTCCCCGGCCATTTCTCATGGTGTAACGCATCGTCACAAGGGAGCCTTTCCGGATCATGCGATGACGGTCTTTTCGACGGGGATCGAGCCATAGGCGATTGTGACCGTTGCCTTTCCTTTTTGCAGGCGGACCGTACCGAAACCGGTAGCCGTCGAAAGGAAGCAGGTGAAGTCACCGATCTTCGAATCGACATAGAGCGTCCGATCGACCGCATCGTACCGCAAGCCGGTAAGGCCCTGGAGCAAGCCATAGCTGGACATAGCCCTTGCATACCAGTGGCCGCATTCATATTCGTTGAACGGGTTGCGGATCTTGCCGTCATATCGATCGCGGGCCAGGCGTACGATCTCCAAACCTTCGGCGACTTTACCCATCAGCATGAGATGCGAAGCCACGTGGTATTCGATCCCCGTCCATATTTCGTCGCTATAGGGAAAGGGCAGGGAAAGCTTGCCACCCTTTGGCCACGTGCAAACCAATAAACCCCCTTCCTGTCCGAGCGCGTATGCGGGTCGCTGGGGGTTGGCATGTTCAATGAGATTTTTGCGGAGATTGTATTTGTGGATGGCGGCCAGGTGGGATCTTATTTTTTGGCTATCGAAAATATCCGGCAGGCCGCACATCCGGGCGATCCAGGCGCCCAGCACGCCATCGCTGAGACAGCCCTTTCCGTACTGATATTTCGGTCCTTCCTTTTGAAGCAGCGCGATGGCCTCGGGCGAGTAATCGCCGCCATAGGATTTCGCGGTGGCCGGGTCAGGAGCGTTGAGACCTTTGTATTCGATGTCCTGAAAGAAATATTCTCCATCATAGAGCGTGGTCTCCATGAACCGGCGGCCTTTTGCATAGAGATCGGCGTACTCTTTTGTATCTTCTTTCAGGTAGCGCCCCATTTCGGTCATCGCCTTCAGCGCGCCGAGATAAAAGCCGGTACACAATGCCTCGGGTCCCCAGAATTCAATGTCGTAGGTGTTGTGATGCGGTTCTTCGACCACTCCTTTGCGGCGGGGATCCCACTGGCGGATGCAAAAATCCATGCTGATCTTCACCTTAGGGTAGATGGTGGCAAGCCAATCGCTATCCCCGCTGATGCGCCAGTCGCGGTAAACTTTCATGATACCGCCGAGCTGGCCGTCCGCGGCTGCGTGGAAATCGTGTCGGGTCGGGCTGATGGGAAGGTTGGCCCGGAAGTTTTGGTGCCCTTCGTCGTTCTGGTCGACGAAGAATTCGGTGTGCCGCATGGATCGTTCGAGTGCCGGAAAGAGATGAGACATGGCCTGGGCATAGTTCCAGACATGGGTGCAGGAGCCATTGCAGCAACCCTCGTCATCGCCGCAGCCTTCCCATCCCCAGAAAAGGCCGTCCGTTTGTCTTAGCGTCGTCGGGGATTTGAGGATGGTCAGATTGGCGGCCACCGCCTCCATGATCTCGGGGGGCAGCGTGCTGGCGTGGAAGGCCTCCGAAAAAAGGGTCGTTTTATGGTGGAGGTCTTTGTAGTTGTTCCGCCAGTAGTCGGTGAGGACGAGCATATCGGCGAATTTTCCGCTGTACCAGGGATGGTAGGTATCGGTGGATGGCAGGCTCTGGCCGATGTGCAGCGAGGGGTTCGGCGAGTACCAGGAAAGCATCACCCGGACAGTTCTTGTAGCGCCGGCTTCCAGGGATAGCGGGACGAAAACCGAAGCGCCGGGCGCATTCTTGTCGACCGGGGCGGTGTCTCTTGTCCGGTGTTCCTTTACCGTGTTCCAGGCCATCGTAAATGGGTCCCACCATCCTCCGCGGAACCAGCAGTGGTCGACGATCGTCGTGGGGTCGTCGGTAAAGATGGCGAAGTTGCTGCCGTTTCCCTGGAGAACAAAACCGTTTGACAGCGCGGTAATGCGGTTGTCTTTTTCGTCTTCGATGAGAAAGTTTTTTGCGTTGACCGAGAAGATCGCATCGGCGTGGGTCTTTCCTTTGTTGGTGAACGTATATTCCAGCGCACCTACCGGAAGGCTGGAGTTGTCTTCGTCGGTTGGGATGAACGGGCTCCAGCCTTTGATGGTGACCTGGACGGGAATATCATCGTCCGTTAACCGGATGGTGGCGAACGGAAAGGTGGCGGTGAAAACTGCGTTTGTGAATCGGGGCAGGCCGTAGGTGGCGCCGGCTTCCCCGTTGCCGGTACCGCGGGGTCCGAAAAATTTCCACGTAGGTACCGGACCTTCGAGGACTTTTGTGCCGTTGGTCAGGTCACGAATGGAAAGGGCGGCAAACATCGCCGGCTCGTTGTAAATCTCGGGACGGTTACGGACGCTCAAATGGGAGATGGCGCCGGTGCCTTCGAGGCAGAACATGCCCGCGCCGATCCCGCCGATGGGGAATGCGATCCGGTTCAGGTTTTCGCCGGTGTAGGGCGTGTTGTAGGGGCGGTGGGGGGAGCCCGCGGCTTGTCGATTGGCGGGGTCGCCGGGACTTTGCGGGAGGGGACTTCCGGGAGGAAGAGGGTTCCCGGGAAGAAGGCGATTCCCCGGATGGGTTGTGTCGGGGGTGTTGAGGAGGCTCGCCGGGGCTGCCGCCATGCCGAGGCTTCCCGCGGTCAATGTTTTGAGGAACTTTCGCCTCCCGGTTTCCTTATTCATAGGCAATTAATTTACGAAATTTTGGAATTCGGGCTATTTTATTTGCATGATCGCGGTGAAACATGTCGAAATAGGAATGGCCGACTGAATTTACTTTAAAAATCCGGATTTTTGATGTGAAGTGAACATCATGACTGCGATCCAACTGTTGCTGATCATTCTGGCTTATTTTTCGTTGCTGATGACGATCTCCTTTTTCACGTCGAGGAACAACCGGGATACGACCTACTTCGACGGAAACCGAAGTTCGCCTTGGCCGCTCGTGGCGTTCGGAATGATCGGGTCTGGAATATCCGCGGTTTCGCTGGTGTCGATCCCCGGAGATGTTGGCAATAATAATTTGTATTTCTTCCAGTTCATCCTGGGGACGCTGGCGGGAAGCGTCTTTATTACGTTTGTGCTGATACCCGTTTATTTCCGGCTAAAGGTCGTCTCGATCTATAGTTACCTGGAGCAGCGGTTTGGCAGGACGACTTATAAGACCGGGTCGATGTTCTTTCTGGTTTCGCAGAGTTTTGGCGCCGCGCTGCGGCTGCTCCTTTCCATAAAAATCCTGCAGTACGCCTTTTTTGACTCGCTTCACGTTCCGTATTGGCTGACGATCGCAGTGGTCCTGGGGCTCATCTGGCTGTATACGCACCGCTCGGGGATCCGGACGATCGTCTGGACGGATGTGTTGCAGTCGGCTTTTTTGATCACGGTGATTGTCATATCTATCCTAAGCATTCGGCGGGCGCTGGGGTTATCCTTTACGGGGATGATCGAAACGGTCTGCCGGGACCCGCACACCAAGCTCTTCGACTGGGCGCCGGGATCGGGAACAAACTTCTTCAAGCAGTTCATTTCAGGATTCCTGATCTGGGTGGCGCTGGTGGGGCTGGACCAGAGTATGATGCAGAAGACGTTGACGGTCGAAAAGGCTGACGGTGCGCGGAAAAATGTGCTCAGCTTCACCTTTCTGATTGCCGTGGCGCAGACGTTATTTTTGGGGCTTGGCGTTCTGATGTACCTTTTTGCGGCGCGCAAGGGAATCCCGCTGGCGGCGCGTGACGGTCGGATCCAGCATACCGACGACCTGTATCCGTTGCTGACGCTCCACTATTTCGGCGCAACGGGCGCCGTGGCTTTCCTGATCGCGGTGATCGCTTCGACCTTTGCCAGCATCGATGCTTGCATCACCGCGCTGACGACGGCATTCAGCTATGACTTCCTGCATTTCGAGTCTATCCCTCACGAGCGGAAACGACGCGTACGATACCAGGTCTTGCTGGGTGTGAACGTGGTTATGTTCCTCATCGTCCTCGCCTTTTGGAATAGCGACGGCGCCATCATCAATACGATCTTCCGGATCGCCGGGTACACCTATGGACCCCTGCTGGGGTTGTACCTGCTGGGGCTTTTTTCGCGAATCCGGCTTCGGGAAAAACGGGTGCCGGCAGTATGCGTGGCGGCGGCTCTTCTTACCTACGGAATACATGAATTATTGTGGCGGGCACTCCACTTCGACATCGGGTTTTTGAATATATTTATGAACGCTCTGTTCACGATAGTCCTTTTGCTTCTGTTCCGGGAGCGACCTAATGACTGATTCATATACGATAGTTCAAACGACGGACCCCGAGGTCTTCGATGTTTTTTCGGCCAAGATGGCCGTCTCCGATCCCTGGAGCACACTGGGCATGAACATAGCCGCGTGCAGAGCGGGTTTTGAGGGACCCTGTAGGGAGGTCTTTGTGGCCCGATGGAATGGCGAACCGGCGGGGCTGGCCATCCTGCAGGTCTGCGGCAGTTTCGATGGGTATATCCAGATCCTTTTTATCGTGGAGGCTTTTCGGGGAAGGGGCCTGGGCAAGCGGCTCCTCACGTTCTGCGAGGATCGGATCTTTAAGCGTTCACCCAACGTCTTTATTTGCGTTTCGGGATTCAATACCCGGGCGCTGGGGCTATACGAGGCCACCGGCTATACCGTTGTAGGTAAACTGAAAGACTTTTTAAAAAAGGGCTTTGATGAATTGCTGTTGCGCAAGACCGTCGGGCCCAGACTTGGATATAACAAATGAAAAGAACGATCATCCTCCTGGCGGCGACCCTTGTTGTCGGCACAACCGGTGGCTATGGACAGAACAGCGAACAGACCGCCAACCAGCACCACGAACGATTGACTGACGCATCTCTGCGTCAACGGGTTGATTCCGTTGTCGAAGCGGCCATAGCAGCGGACCTGATCCCCGGCGCGGTCGTGAGGATCCAAAAGGATGGCAGGACCGTATACTGCAGGGCGTATGGTGTCTCGCAGAAATACGATTTTCACCGGCAATTGCTGCACCCGGCGGCGACGATGGACACCGCGACTTTGTTTGACCTGGCCTCCCTTACCAAGGTGGTGGGAACGACAACCTCGCTGATGCTGCTGGCAGATCGCGGCCTGATCCGGGTGGACGACCCCGTGTCGAAGTATCTGCCGGGATTCGATACCGGGGCAAAAAAGGAGATCACGCTCCGGCATTTGCTCACGCATACGGCCGGCTTGTACGAATGGTACCCGCTCTTTTATCGATCCGCGCACCGCGATTCCACGATCCGGGTAGTCGAAGGCCTGCCGCTGCGTTTTCCCGTCGGCAGGCAGCGCAAGTACAGCGATCTTGGATTCATGTTGCTCGGGGCCATCATCGAGAAAGTGTCCGGGATGTCACTGGACTCATTTCAAGTGGTGAATGTATTTCGACCCCTGGGGATGGTTCACACGACCTACAATCCCATCCGGCACGGGGTAACGACGGATATTGCGGCGACTTCATTGGGTAACCCCTATGAATACCGGATGGTGCATGATACCTCCCTGGGGTTTGCGGTTCCGGGGATCGACCCGAATTCGTGGACGGGGTGGCGGCAATATGTGCTAAAGGGCGAGGTAAATGACGGGAATGCCTGGTATTCGAGCGAGGGGATCTCGGGGGCGGCGGGTCTTTTCTCCACGGCGGGGGATATCCAGCGGCTGGTCGATATGTTGATGGATGGCGGGCGAATCGGCCGGCGGCGGTTTCTTTCGGAAGCGGTCATTCGCACTTTCCTGACACCTGACAGCTTTCGAAACGGTCTGGGGTGGATGATGGATCCGTCGAATTCGTTTATGAAGAATGCGCCTTCGGGAACCTTTGGTCATACGGGCTTTACGGGAACGAGCATCGCGGTTGTGCCGGAGGACCGGCTGTCGGTTATTATCCTGATCAACCGGCAAAATGTCGGACTGCAGGCAAATGGGGTGTATTATAATCCCAATCCGATCCGGCAGGGAGTGTTCGAGGCGGTGATGAAGTGGGATGGGAGGTAGGAGGGGAAAAAGGCGCCTTTGTTGAAAATCTTGCTTGGTTTGTTGAAAGATCGGTTTTAGTCAGGCTGTATAGTTCTAGTTTCATGCCATGAGAACTATTTTGCTCTGCTTATTTGGCGCCTTTGCTGCGAACAAGGGTTTTTGCCAGCTTCGCCTGCATGTTGCCGAAGGGGCTACATGTCAGGTTTTTATGCAGGACAGCGCCGGCAAGCCCAATGCCGAATCCACTCCCACGTTCATGCCGGGAGGTACGACGGTATACCTGGCTAATAATGGGGTCATTTGCTTTTCCAGACTGGTTGGTCACCACTGGACAAAGCCGGTCCCGATCTCGTTCGCGGGACAATACCGAGACTGGGACCCGTCGCTCACTCCTGATGGAAAGCAGTTGTTGTTCGTATCCAATCGGCCTTATGTCGCCTCCGACGGCAGCAACAAGAAAGGCAACCATCTTTGGATGTCCCGGCAAATGGCCGATGGAAGCTGGTCCGAACCCAGGCACCTGGATTCGCCGGTCAATGAATACGGTTTTGTCAACTATGGGCCGTCGATCAGCGCGTCGGGAACGATTTGTTTTTGCTCCCGGGACAGAGATGGCAACAAAGGCATGCATGCCTATATGTGCCGCCGGTCCGGCGACCACTACGAAAAGCCTCAATTGCTGATCCTGAATGGCAACGAGTCCACCTTCGACCCGTATATCGCTCCCGATGAACGGTACATCGTGTTTTCGAGTGACAGTGCGCTGTTTATCAGTTACCGCAGGGGGCAAAGCTGGTCGCCTGGCGAGCGGCTGGGCCCACAGGTGAACGAGGCAGCCAAATCAGGCATGCTTTGGGGACCGTCGATCTCTCCCGATGGGAAGACGCTGTACTACAATGGCGGTACGGCCGACGGGATCGATATGATACCTGTGCGGTGGAAGTAGGCAACCGGTTTTCCGGGAGACGGTGCGAACCGACGTCATATGCCGGCGTGATCACGATCATTGTTTAGCATGGATCCTTTAGGTAACATCGCAGCATCCTATCGTCCTAAAATTATTTGGTATGAAAAGGGAACTGCTGCTATTATTGACCGGCACCGTGGTTATGGCCTTGCCGGCCTGCGTAAAACATCTGGACGTTGGAGAACTTGTTCAACCAGAAGTTAAGTCTTGCCCGATCCTGCAAATGGGGTTGATCGATCCGGATAACCCCGATACCGAGTATGTCGAGATCGTCATCCATTACAATGCCGCAGGCAACCCGACAGAGATGCTGCATGTAAAGGGCGACCCGCCTTTGGACTTTCAGGATTATCATTTCCGGTATGATCGGTTTAACCGGCTCGCCGGTTATAGCATGAATACCACTGGGAGTAACAGTGTCTTGGGGTGGCATACCTATACTTATCCCTCACGGAGTATGGTCGTGGATTCGGTGTATGGAAAAAATGCCTTCGAAGGCGTGATCCTTCATTTCCTGGATAACGAAGGGAGGATCATCGAGGATCAGGAAAATGGGTATGGCGGGTCCTTGAAGGATACAACTATTTATTTCCAGTACGATGCATGGGGCAATATGATCAGGCCCTTAGATTATGACAATAAGTTCAATCCCTATCTCACCAATGATGTCTGGAGGTTCATTTACGAGGACTATAGTGTAAATAATCCGTTGCGGGAAAACATGGGCCAATTCATGATGATGCCGAAGTATGACTCTCATGGCCTACCACAGATCATTGAGTGTCTTGGGTCTGTGGAGCTCTTTAACTATGAATTTTATCCGGCTATGCAAATTGCCTATGGCTGCGATGAGGGACAGAAGGGGTTGTGAGAGCATGACCAGGCATTATTTAAACTTTTTGATATGAAAAGGAAACTGCTGTTATTTTTGGCGGGCGCGGTGGTTATGGAGTTGCCTGCATGTGTAAAACATCTGGACGTTGGGGAACTGATCCAGCAAGAGGTTAAGTCTTGCCCGATCGTGCAATTGGAATCATTGGATACGCTCAACCCGGTCCAGATCGTGGTCCATTACAATACCGCCGGCAATCCGGTGGAGGTGTTAAATGTAGAGGGCACCAATCCGGCGGACATGCAGGATTATCATTTCCGCTATGACCGGTTTAACCGCCTTACAGACTATCTTATGAACCCAAGCATTAGTCCAGCCGCATTGGGATGGCATACCTATACTTATCCGTCAAAGAGTATGGTCGTGGATTCGATCTATGGTGAAAATGACCCCGCCCTGATTACCGCCCCGAAGCCGAACGCCGATGGCTTCTTAGGAGTGACCTTTCATTTCCTGGATAGCGAAGGAAGGATTATCGAGGATCAGGGTTTCAACAATGCTACATTCCAATACGATGCATGGGGCAATTTGATCCGCGGTCAACCGTTCCCGTATGACAACAAGTCCAATCCTTATCTCACCAATAATGTGTGGCGATTTATTTTCGAGGATTACAGTGTGAACAATTATCTCGGAGGGCTATTTGGGCCATTTACTATAACGAAGTACAATGCCTTTGGTCTTCCGGAAAACTTTCAGGGGTATGGACAGGAGCTTTTCAACTACTCTTTCTTCACACTGCAAATAACCTATGGCTGCAATGGGGGGAAGAAGAGCTAGAAGGTTCCTCTTTTCATCTCTTGCGCCGCGTGGTTGGCTGCCCGGGCGGCGAAGGCCATGTACAGGATCGAGGGGCTTTGGTTGCCGGTGCTGGTCATACAGGCGCCGTCCGTGACAAATACGTTGGGACAGGCATGCAGCTGGTTCCATTTGTTGAGCAGCGAAGTTTTTGGATCGTGGCCCATCCGGCAGCCGCCCATTTCGTGGATGTCCAGGCCGGGGGCCTGGTGGGTGTCGTGTTTTGTGACGTCTTTCAAGCCCGCGGCTTCGAGCATTTCGGCGCTCTGGTCGAGAAAGTCCTTCACCAGCTTTTCATCGTTGTCGTCATAGCCAACGGAGGTGATGAGTTGGGGGATGCCCCAGGGGTCGGTCTTGTCTTTGCTCAGACGGACGTGGTTGATCTCCTTCGGGATTGTTTCGCCCTGCATGTACATACCGGCGTGCCACGGGCCGGGTTCGCCGAGGGAAGCTTTCAAGGCGGCGCCGACACCATCGTCCCAGTCATGCCGGCCGCGGTTGGAGTATACGAAGGTCAGAAAACCGCCGATGTAATCCGTGTCCTGTTTGCGGAGGTTACGGTAGTTTGCGATGATGGGATTCGTGGGGTTGCGACCGTAATAGTATTTATCTTCAAAGCCTTCCACTCTTCCATGGACGCTGCCGCGATAGTTCTGAAAGGCGATGTATTTGCCCAGCAGACCGCTGTCGTTGCCCAGGCCGGACGGGAAGCGGTTCGACGTCGAGTTGAGGAGGATAAGGTTGGTATTCAGGCATGCCGCGTTCAGAAAGATCACCCGGGCGAAATATTCCATCTGCTGCCGGGTGTTGGTGTCGATCACGCGAACCCCGATCGCTTTTCCCTTTCGCTCATCGTAGATGACGGAGTGCACGACGGAAAAGGGCCGGATCGTGAGGTTGCCGGTTTTGTTTGCCCAGGGCAGGGTCGAGGAGACCGAGCTGAAATAGCCACCAAAGGGGCAGCCGCGGGTGCAGAGGTCCCGGGCCTGGCATTGGCCGCGGCCTTGCTCGATATGGATCGGTTCGGGTTTTGTCAGGTGGGCCCAGCGGGTTTTTACCATGTGGCGGTCGGGGTAACGCATTTTGAGCTTCCGTTGGATGTCTTCTTCCACACAGCTCATTTCAAACGGCGGTAGATAGTCGCCGTCCGGCAACGCTTCCAAGCCATCTTTGTCACCGCAAATCCCGGAGAATTTTTCTACGTGGGAATACCATGGTGCGATGTCCGCATAACGAATGGGCCAATCGACCGCGAAGCCGAAGCGCAGCGGCGCTGAGAATTCAAAGTCACTCCAGCGCTGACAGGCTCGTCCCCACATGATGGATTTGCCACCGACCTGGTAGCCGCGTATCCAATCGAAGGGTTTTTCCTGAATATACGGATGCTCGCGATCTTTTAGAAAGAAGTGCTGGGTGTCTTCACCGTATGCGTAACATCGGGAGATAATGGGATTGTCGTTCAGGACCTGCAACGGTTCCTGCATGCGATGCGGAAAGTCCCATGGCGCTTTTGTGGCGGTCGGATAGTCCTTTATATGCTTAATGTCGCGGCCACGCTCCAGCACCAGGGTCTTTATACCGAGGTCGCAAAGCTCTTTGGCGGCCCATCCGCCGCTGATGCCGGAGCCGATGACGATGGCGTCGTATGTCGATTGCGATTTTGGGTCACCCATGTGTCCTGTAAGTTAAGATTTAAGTTTTAAATTTACCTTCCATGCATATGGATATCCTCCTGGCCAATTTTTCAAAACACGTCGCTCTGACGGCAGCGGAAATCGCATTCCTGACCCCGTTGCTCAAACCGAAGTCCTTACCGACGGGTGAATTCCTGCTTCGGGAGGGGGAGATCTGTAAATACGAATCCTTTGTAACGTCCGGTTGTGTAAAGACCTATTACCAGGACGAGAACGGATTCGAGCACATCATAGACTTCTGCATTGAAGAATGGTGGGCGGACGATCTCTACAGTCTCCTCACTCAAACCCCATCCAGAACCAGCATCAAGGCGATCGAACCGACCGATGTGCTCCAAATCAGCAAATCCGACCTGGAATTGCTCTATCAAAAGATCCCAAAGCTCGAGCGGTTCTTCCGCATCCTTTTTCAAAACGCCTACATTACGCAAAGAGAACAAATAAATCTGACGTTGTCCGCCCCTGCGGAGGAACGATACCGCCTGTTCCTGAAGCAGAAGCCATACGCCGAAAAACGGTTCCCCCAAAAAGACATCGCTTCCTATCTGGGGATAACGCCGCAATTTCTCAGCACGTTGAAGAAAAAATTGGGGCAAGTTAATGTAGATTAATTATCAAGTCGGACCGGCTTATTAATTTGCGGAAAACGGGACGCCATGGTCAGCGAGAAATTGCGGTATGCGCAGGACATTTCCATTCAATTCTTCCAGGCGATCGAGGAGAGGAGCCTGATCGTCCCCGGCAAGACGGAGGAGCAGCTCAATGCGGAGGTCTGTTGTCTGGCGGAACTTGGTTTTGGGATCTCCCGGCATTGGCATAAAAAGATTGTTCGCAGCGGCGAAAATACCCTTGCTATCTATCCTGACAATCCGCCGAACCGCGTCATTGAAGAGGACGATATTGTCTTTGTCGATCTGGGGCCGATCGTAGATGGGTATGAGGCGGATATCGGCCGAACCTACGTCGTGGGGAACAATCCGCGCAAACTGAAGCTAAAAAACGATGTGGAAAAGGCCTGGTATGAGATCCAGCGGTGGTATGGCGGAAGGGAATCGCTCAGCGCCTCGGCGTTATTTCATTACGCCGCGGGAAAGGCAAAGGAATTCGGGTGGGAATTCGGCGGTGCGATCGCCGGTCATATCGTTGGAAAATATCCGCATGAGCAGCCGGCGGATCCTAAGAGCCTGGAATTGGACGTTCATCCCGACAATCACCATGATATGTTTCTTCCTGACGCAAATGGCGATTCACGACATTGGATCCTGGAGTTGCAGTTCGTCGATCCAGGGGATAAGATTGGCGGTTATTTTGAGCAGCTGCTATAAGGGCTTTTTCATGGTCATCACACAGGCACACAACAAGGCACATGAGAGATTCAGGATGCCCGCCCTAAGGGGCGGGTTTTTTGTTTGCAAATGGGGGGTGTCGGCGCTCAATTTTTAACCAGCGGGGCATAGATTTCGCCGGCGGAATAGTTGACGGTGTGGATCATGGCATAGATGCCTCCATTGACCAGGTCGGTGGCCTGGGCCGACGTAAACTTGCAGGTGCCGCTGACCGTGCCGGTCTGGGCAACCGGCCAACCGGTAATGGTCACAATGACGGGCCCGTTATCATGAAAATGCATCATAATGGGGAGGCTGGTCAGTGAAGACCAGGAAATTGAATAGGTCAGGGTAAGCGTAGTCGGGTCAAAGGTGGCGGTGACAAGGCCGGTGGCCGTGGAAGTGTCGGGAGATCCGTGGTTTATAAAGGTTCCGGTGTAACTGACCATCCCGCCGGTTTGTCCTGTATTTGCCGGAGCGGCGTTCTTATGACTGCAGGAATATGACAGCACCAGGAGAAGGAAGGCCGCTGCCAGGATCCGGATGGTCGGTCGAGGACGGGGAGATGGATGCATATGGAGCGTTTTGGTCCTACAAGGAATAAACGGCATGCCAGAGGCCCCGGTTGCCCGTGGAGCGGGGGGGGTTGCAAATTGCGTTTTCTTTTAGTATTTTTAGTCAAACACCCAAGCCATGAAATACCTTTTTGTTCTCTTGCTGCCGGGCCTATCGGTCATTTCGGCTTGCAAAAAAAGCGCGCTTCCCGCTGCCGGCGGGAACATGCTCAATAAAACAGAGCTGACGGTTCCGGGATATGCTCAGCTTGTCGATTCCTTTGTCTATGACGGGCAGCAACGGCTGGTGGAAATTATCTCGGCCAGCTCCGATTTCGTTGCTTACACCTTGGTCATCGATACGATAACCTTTGAATACGATGCATCCGGGCGCGTTGCTTCATGGACGCAGATCATCGGCACGCAGGGGAAGGTCATTACCTATGAACTTTCCTACGATGGCAGTGGGCGCCTCGTTAAGGCGCTGGCAGTGCCGGTGATGAACAATATTGAATTTTCCGATTTTTCCTTTGCTTACGACGCGGAGGGTCGACTGGTCAGCGACAGCGTGTTTGCGCAGCACCTGGCGGGCATACCCAGCGTCGGGATCATGAGCTATGACAATTATACCTATGATGGAAACGGAAATGTCGCTTCGATGCAAACTTTCGGCAGCACCAGTTTTGTCGGCGCCCCTTTCACTGCGGGCGTCAGAAATACTCTTTCGTATGACAACCGGGTCAATCCTTTTTATCATTCCGGCATTCCTCCCTATTGCGGCAACGTGACGGTTACGGGACTGCTCTCGCCAAATAACCAGACGGGCGGCACAACCACGAGTGTAGCAGCTTTATCCCCTTACACGTTCTCTTATGCCTACTTCAGCAATGGCCGGCCGAGGATGCAGACGACTCCTGTATACGGTGTGAGGGGAACCGTCACTCAAACGACCGAATATTTTTATCAATAACCCAGATCGGGCGGTGGCGAACCTTTTTTAAGCATACAACACGTTGACCCGACCGCCTGTATTTGCCGCCTGGTAGATGGCTTCCATCACGCAAAGATCGATAAGCCCTTCTTTGCCGGAAATGTGGTCGGGCAGGGGTTTGTTGTCCAGAATCAGCTTTCCGATGCCATCCAACTGTGCGGCCTGCTGGTTGACGTCGGGGAAATGCAGGTCTCCGTTGGTCGTTCGACCTTTGAAAGGACCGTAACTGATCGCGGGAGCCAGTTCAAAAAAGCCGTTGTCCGCAATGGCGCGGATGCCGTCGATACTATACCCATAGGATGAATTACAGCTGGCCATCGCGCCGCCGGGAAAGAGTGCCTGCCAGACGATCGTCTCTTCGACCTGGGCAAACCGTTTGGCATCGTGTATGGTTCCATACTGTGCGGTCACGGACAGGGGGTTTTCTCCGAGCATATACCGGCTGGCCTGCACGCAGTAGACGCCAAGGTTCATAAGGGCGCCGCCACCCGACCAGCGCTTGTTCAGCCGCCATTCGGAAGGGTCATTGATGTCAAACTCCTTCCCGGTGCCGGCACTTTCAAAGTTGATGGTCTTATAGCCCAGGCCGGCCTCCACGTAGCGGACCGTACCAAAGACTTTTTCCTGTCCAAGCCGTTTCATTTCCAGATTGTATGGCTCATAGTGCAGCCTGTAACCGATCGCGAGTTGCACGCCTGCATTCCTGCAGGCATCGATCATATCCCGGCACTCCGCGGACGAGATTGCCATCGGTTTTTCGCAGATCACATGCTTGTGAGCCTTCGCGGCGCGGATCGTGTATTCTTTGTGCATTGAATTGGGCAGCACCACATAGACGAGGTCGATATCCGGGTTGTCCGCGACCGAGTCAAAATTGTCATAGTTATAGATGTTCTTATCCGGGAGGTTGTATTTCTTTTTCCACGCCACCGCCTTTGCGGGATGACCGGTTACCACACCGGCGAGGCGGCAATACCGCGATTGTTGGAGGCCATCGGCGAGGATGGCCGCATAACTTCCGAGCCCTACCAGGGCAACGTTCAGCTTCTTTCCATCGTAAGATTTACCCGAGCGCGTTGTCAGGAAATTTGGCGCCAGGGCAAGGCCCGCGCCAGCCATGCCGGAAGAGGTCAGGAAGGTCCGCCGTGAAGTCTTTTTCATACCCGAAGTTTGTCGGACGAATGTAAATCGTCGCCGGGTGTGAATGGGACAAATTGTGAGGAAAGGTAAATCGAGCCCTCGCCGGAGGCGAGGGCTCGTCGATCAATTGGCCAGGTCCGGGCTAATATCAGTAATGTTTGGCGATCCGGTAAATGAAGCGTTTGGGTTCTCCCACTACGCCGGCAGCCTCCCTTCTTTTTTTCAAGGCGTCTGACTTGAAGTAGGCGAGGGCTTTGGCAGTATCCGAGACAGCGTATACGATGAATGCTTTTTTGTTGTCGTCCAGGTCGTGTCCAAGGACGCGATCCACGAGACCATTATCCATTCGCTCCTGCTTGTTGTCCTCGAAAGCTTTTACGAAGGTGTCCCAGTCCTTGACGGTGAGCACGGCTCTGGAACGAAGTGGCGTTTCGATCTTCCCGGTATCCTGCCAGGTTTCCGTAAGGAGACTCATCATTGGGGCGCCGACAACGCCGCCTTTTTTCATCGCTTCCTTGAGACCGGGAGCTTTCTGGAATGCTTTGGCCTTGGCGGTGTCGTCAACCCGCAAGACAACCGTGACCATATTGGAATCCCGGAGATCGCGGCCAATAACATAATTGTGCAGGCCCGCGGCCAATCTGGCGGAGTCATGTCCTTCATAGGCGGTCAGCCATTTATCATAGTTGGCTACCTTGTGCATTATGGCAACTACATTTTGGGGTGTAGTAACAATGGTGCTGACAGGTGGCGCCTTTGCGGTGGTGTCAGCCGCTTTGGTCGTGTCTGTGGCGGATGTTTTTTCGCCGCCGGATCCGCATGAGGTCAGAAGCAAAACTACCCCCGCGCAAAGCAGGGAACTGCTGAAATGGGCAAGTTTCATCGATTTTAAGTTTAAGCGTTTGAGAAATAATGAGGGAGGTAAGGATGATTCAGCGGGTAAAGTGGCATTAAATATAAACATAATAACTGTACCGCCAAATTTTTGAATTTCGTGCAGAAACTTAAAAATCGCTTTACGGCATTCCCGCTTTACGGCTTTTTCGGGTCGTGGGGTACTGCCGGGCCCGAACGACTTGCCAGATCTTTTTTCAAACTATCGAAACCGCCTTTCAAGGTGTCGCCCGGGTTTTTTAGCAACCACGCGCATCCCAGCGTTCCGATGGAGGCGATAAGCGAGATCCAGATGCCAAAACCGGGACCGGCCTGAGCGAATCCGAATCCGTCGCCTGAACCGGGTGTTCCGGCCAGGTTGACCACTACAAAGAGCAGGGCGATCGCGCCTGCGATAAGGGTAGCCGCCCACATTGTCTTTTCCATGGGCCGGCTCTGGTCACCGACGAGTGCCAGGATGGCGGCGGCGATAAAAGCCAAAAAGACGAGGACCCCGGTGCCGTGGAATCCATTCTGGCTCTCGCTGATGCGAACGCCCAGCCCCTCTGCGCTAACGGTGAACCAGGGGAGGAAGATGGAGATGGCGCCGGCGGCGGCGGCAATCAAGATGAACTTACGTTGTTTGTGCAGTGCCTGAACATTCATGATAGTGGGGTTTTAATTCGGGGCAGAAGGTAGGTGATGTGGCGGCGCACTGCAAGGGGCATTTATTTTATGCCGGCTTTTATTTATTTTTTGATCGCAGCATGTTCGCGGAGCCCAGGTAAATCTGAAAGCCAAGGCCCACGACGACGGAGCCGGTGGTTAGTTTTATCCCTGAATCTTTTTCGGTCGTGGACTGATATCCGGCGGTGAATTCGAGGGCGACACCCGGGCTTAAGAAGAAGGCGGCGCCCGCTTTTCCTTCAAATGTGGTTATCGGGACGGATGAGCTTTCATCGGCACCGCTATAGTTAAGGGTGACTTTTTCGCTGCCCCAGGAAGCATCCCCGTGAAGGAAGAGTTTTACGTGCTGGCTTGTATTAAAATAGTACCGGACGAACGGCCCAGCGGAAAATAGTGTAACGGTGCTTGAGCTGGTTGAGCCGGAATTGGAATTGGCTGAATAGGCTGAAGTGATGTTAAGGCTCGCGCCGGCTGCCAAATTGTTGATAAAGAAGTAACCGACGCTGGGGGACAATGCAAAGGCGGTTGCCTTTGCGGAAGATCCGGGGGCATCGGCTTCTTTTTGGGTGGAAGATGAAAACGCGAGAGCGCCGCCGACAAACCAGGTGGTTTTTTCTGTTTGTGCTTTGGCGAAGAAGGTGGACAGCGCCAAAACCGATAAAATAGTAGTCTTTTTCATTCGAGGTATAATAGTGGGTTGAAGATAAGAAGATTAGGGGATGGGTGCAAGGGTCAGGATTTGGCACGGGGGTTGCACTTTAGGGTGATAAGTGGTAAATTTAGCTACAACCTCTTAATTTGCAACGGCATTGCTCCATTTTGGGAAGTCCCGGTTCCCGTATCCTTTTAGCGGCATTTTTGCTGCCGGGGTTGGTGTGCCAGGCACAGCCCGTGGTTACGGTGACGCCAACGAACCCGACCTGCGCATATAATAATGGCGGATTTGTCGCTTCGGCCACCGGGGGGACGCCGCCTTATGCTTTTTTCAGCACCGCGGCGCGCGAAAACAACTCCACGGGGATCTTTGGCGGGCTTGCAGCGGGTACTTACGATCTGACGGTCAGGGATTCCAAAGGCAAGCAAACGAAAACTTCGGTCGTACTGACCGGCCCGGGTACATTTCCCTATTTTACGTCGTCGGTTGTCAATGCGACTGCCTGCCAGACCAATGACGGGCAGGTGACCCTGACGCCGGCCGGGGGGACGCCACCCTACCAATATAGCATAAACGACGGGGCCAGTTTTCAAGCCAGCAATGTCTTTAGCAATCTGGGGCCCGGCGCCTATAGTATTTTGATCGAAGATGCCAATGGCTGCATTACGGCGCCGTGGTCGGCGATCGGAGTGTCTTATGCGAATTTCCAATTGTGGCCCCAGGCCAAGTTCGTCAATGTCACCGCGCCAAATTGTGCGCTGGCGATCAGCGCTACGCCATCGGCGCCGGGTTGCGGGAATAAGAATTCTATTACGATTAATGGTACAAGCGGCGGTCTTCCACCGTATGTCTATTCTATCGACGGCGGAGCGTTTGGTCCGTTGGCAGGGGGCGGTTTTTCCGGGCTTTCGGCGGGGCTTCACACCGTAACGGCGAAAGATGCAGCGGGTGTTATGGGAACGTATAGTTTTACATTCCCCGCCAATTGTCCCATTACGACGTCCCAGACCAATTCATTGTGTGGGGGCAGTACGGGGACGTTGACCGTGACGGGTGCAAGCGGCATACCGCCGCTGAGCTATTCCATCGACGGAACCAACTTTCAGGCCAGTCCGACCTTTACGAATCTGGCGTCGGGTAGCTATACTATCCTGGTCAGGGATGCGTATGGCGTAGTAACCTATGGCTCCGGCAATGTGGTGGCAATCTGTTTTGCGGCGATCGCGACGAGTACTCCGTCGCTTTGCGATCAGGCCACCGGCAGTATTACCGCGAATGGGGTGAACGGGACGGCGCCTTATACCTTTAGCACTGACGGCGTGAATTATGTTAATTCGGGTGTCTTCAACAATCTCCCCGGAGGATATTACACAATCTATGTCAAGGATCAGAACGGACAGATAGCAAAAAGGACGGTTGTGGTCGGGGATCAGGGAATAACGCTTGGCTGGACCCAGCAGACCGCTACCTGCGGCAATCCGAACGGTATCCTGACCATTAATGCAACAGGCTGCGATGGCGGCTTTCAGTATTCGTTGACCGCGGGAAATAATTATCAATCAAGCAATGTTTTTCCCGGCCTGGCCGCCGGCACCTACACCGTAACGGTGAAGGATAAGAACGGCAATCTGGCGACTACGAATGCGACCGTCCTGAATGCCCCGGGGCCGCAGATCTCGGCGATCCCCAAGGTGGCTTCCTGTCTGAACAACGACGGCGCGGTAACTATAACTACCACCGGTGGTATGGCTCCTTTCAGTGCTTCCATTGACGGTGGGGCCTCTATCGCCGGGGATACCAGCTGGACCGGTGTCGATTCGGGCACGCACACCATTGTCGTCACGGATGGTAATAGTTGCCAGACCTCTACTACGGTGCTGGTGCCGCTGACCGACACCATGACGATCACGGCCGGCGCCGTCCCTGTCACTTGCGAAGGCGTAGGGGACACGTTGCCCGTAACGTCCAATGTCACCGGGGTCAGTTACGCATGGACGCCGGCCACGGGGCTTAGCAGCAGCACCGTTGCCAATCCGGTGGCGACGCCGTCGGCTACGACGACCTATAGTGTAACGGCCACGCAAGGAGTCTGTACTCATTCGGCGAGTGTGACGGTGACCGTCCTGCCGGCCCCGGTGGCTGTCGCAGGTCCGGCGGACACGCTGTGTCCCGGGAAATCTGTTCAATTGCAGGGCAGCGGAGGCGTCCAGTATTTATGGTCGCCGGGTACGAATCTCAACGATTCGACGGTGGCGAATCCGACCGTGGATCAGCCCATCTCAACCGTTACCTATCGGCTGACGGTTACCGGGGCCAATGGATGCCGGTCGATCGACTCCGCCGCCACCACGGTAGTGGTATTGCCCCCGCCAAAGGTGTCTGCCGGCGCCGACACGGTGGTCGTGATCGGCCAGCCCGTACAATTGAATGCCGTGGATGTCGACGGCAGCGGGTTTACGTCCTACGCCTGGTCGCCGGCGCAGGGATTAAGCGATCCGAATATCGCAAATCCGACCGCTGTCATAACCGGTGACATTACCTATACGGTCCTCGCGACCGATCCTTCGGGATGTTCCGCGACGGCCACCGTTGTCATCGGGGCGGTCAGCACGGCAAATATCATCGTCCCAAATGCCTTCACGCCGAATAATGACGGTCACAACGATATCCTGCGGGTCAATGCGTTCGGGGTCCAGCTGAAATACTTCCGGGTGTATAACCGATATGGGCAGCTGGTATTCGCCTCTTCCGATGCCGGCGCCGGTTGGGATGGATATATCAGTGGCCAACCGGCTGCTCCGGGTGCCTACGTCTGGACGGCGGCGGGGGTCGGCGATCATGGGTTGTTGCTGGAGCGAATGGGGACGGTGATCTTGATCAGGTAGGCGGGTTGACGCTAGTGGAGATATTGCATATCTTCTTCCGTCAGCTTTATGTTGGCGGCCTCCATATTTTCCCGAAAATGCGCAAGCGATGAGGTGCCGGGGATAGGCAGGATCCAGGGGGATCTGTGGAGCAGCCATGCAATGTTTGCCTGTACTTCGGTGACTCCGTATTTTTTTGCTATTGCGGCAATTCGCGTATCCTTTTTTGGCATCGACAGGACGAGAGAAAAATAAGGCACCAGCGGTATCCCGTTCTCTTCGCAAATATCGAGCACTTCTTCACCGCCGTTGCTGACCATATAGCCAGACCGGTGGGTATTTCGCTGCGCATGACCGTACATATTCTCAACGGTGGCGATCTCGCCCATTTTCATGGCGGTTTCGAGTTCTTCCTTTGTGACGTTGCTTACGCCAACATGCAAAATTTTTCCTTCCTGCTGCATGCGGAACATGGCTTCCATGGATTCCTGGAAGTTCATGGCATTTCCCAATGCCCTGAAATGTACCAGCTTCATGTGATCGATCTTCAGCGTACGAAGGTTGTTTTCGATACTGGTCCGCAAGTTTTCGGGTTTGTTAAACGGGATCCAGCTTTTATCAGGCTTGCGGCTGGCGCCGACTTTTGTGCAGATCACCAGGTCTTTCGGATAGGGATATAAGGCTTCCGCGATCAGCCGGTTCGTGACGTCTTCGCCGTAATAGTCCGCCGTGTCGATGAAATTTACGCCCTTTTCGATTGCCTTCTTTAGAATCTGCAGGGCTTCGGGCCGGTTTGGCGGTTCGCCGTAGATCTCGGGTCCGGTGAGACGCATCGTGCCGTAGCCAAGGCGGTTAACCGTCAGCGGGTTGTTGCTATGCGCAGCGATGGTTATTGTTTTCGGCATGTCCATTTCTTTCTTAAATTTAGAATAATCAAAATTACGTGGAACTTATCATGAAACCGGGCATTTGCGTATTTGTCGGGTTGCTTTGGGTGCAGGCCGGGTCCGGTCAACTGGAACCGCAGCCTTCCCAAACGCCCAGCAAAGAGCAGCTCGCCCAGATCGGGCGGAAATACGGAATGTTTATTCACTTCGGCATCAACACTTTTTGTGACGAGGAATGGACGGATGGGACGAAGCCGCCCGCGGTTTACCGGCCGTCGGGGATCGACGCGGACCAATGGATAGCGACCGCGAAATCGGCGGGGATGAAGTATGTCATCCTGGTGACGAAACATGAGGATGGGTTTTGCCTGTGGGACAGCCGCTATACGGACTATGATGTCGGCAGCTCGGGCAATCGCACCAATGTGGTGGAGGCGGTGGCCAGGGCGTGTCAGAAATACGGCATCGGATTGGGCCTTTACTATTCGCTGTGGGACCGGCATTTGAACCCGGACCCACGGGACCGTTCATTGGACAGCGGTTACAACCGGTATATGATCGCGCAACTGGAAGAATTGATCGGCATCACGCACCGCTATTCACCGATCGTCGAGCTATGGCTGGATGCGGGCTGGGAAAAAGAGCGCTCACGGTGGCCAATAGCTGACATCTATTCGACGGTCAAACGGCTCGAGCCGCAATGCCAGGTCGGCGTTAACTGGTCTATCGGCCGGCCGGGCAATCCGGATCCGGACTCCAACTGGGTGGTGCCTACAGAACAAAAAAAAGGCTATCCGATCCGGTATTTCCCCAGCGACTTTCGTATGGGGGACCCTTATTTGCCGGCCAATCCCGATCCGAAGTTGTTTGAACACGGCGGGAAACTTTATTATATGCCGTGGGAGACGACGGTGTGTATGAGCCAAAAGTGGTTTTACAATACACAGGATACGGTTTATAAAACGCCGGAAGAGTTGTGGCGATTGTATCGGATCGCGACGGCACAGGACAATATCCTGATCCTCGATTGCCCGCCGGATCGCAGCGGCCGGATGCGGGAGAAAGACCGGCAGTTGCTGTTCAGATTGCGGAGGCTTATCGGGGGGTGAAATTCGGTTGTGTCGGATCAAAGGCTTGCGAGGTAGTCGTAGCTTTTCTTCAAGGCGACTTCGGGATTTGCAACCATATCCTGTTCGACGATGAAGTGTTCGAGGCCGGTGCGTTTTGCGGTGGTGAGGATGGTCTTCAGATCGAGAACGCCGGAACCCGCGCTGGTCATGTAGGGGAAGAGCTCGATCCATTGTCTCGGGTCGCCGCCGTCGCCGGAGAAGCGAACCTGTTTTGACATATCTTTTATGTGCATGAGGCGATACCGGCCGGTGTATTGTCGGAGTAGCGCGATGGGGTCGGCGCCGCCGGCGGTTGTCCAGTAAAGATCCATTTCGAGGTAGACCAGAGAAGGGTCGGTATTGTCGAGGACTAATTTCAGGGGGACCTGACCATTGACCTCGTGCAGGCCATAGCCGTGATTGTGGTAGCCGAATCTTACTCCGGCTTTTTTTGCCTTTTCGCCAATGTTGTTGAAAATGTCGCCCATCTTGCGGTAATCGTCCAGCGATTGCCGTTTGTCGGGGGGAATGGCGGGTAACACCACGTACGTGCTGCCGAGAATGTGGGCGGCTTCGGCAAGCGGGTCCATCGCGTTTTGCAAGGTGTCGAGGTCGGTGTGGATGGATGGAGCGGTCATGCCGTTGTCGCTGAGGATCGTCTTTACCTCGGAAGCGGAGTGGTTGAAGAAGCCGCTGCCGGAAAAGCCCAGCGATGGGGTGATGGCGTTCCAATGATCCTTTGCGGCCTGGGTACTGAAGGTGTACGGACCATATAATTCCACTTCCTTGTATCCCATGCCGGCCAGCATTTTCAGGGTCCCGGCAAAATCCTTCTCAAGGGCCTTTGGAACCGAAAAAAGCTGGATCCCCACGCTGTCGATCAGTTTGCGCCGTGCAAAGGCGTAGGTGCCGGTAAGAGCGCCGGTAGCCGAGAAGGCGGCGATTTGGAGGAATTTTCGTCTGTCGATCATATGGCCTTATGAAGTTAGAGGAATTAAGGGATTTCCCTGGTGTTATGGCGGAGTTTGTTTTTACGCGATTGGTTGGGCTATTTTGGGCCCGGCGGCGTATCTTTAAAAAAACGATGCGCTTATGAAGAAATATTTTTATGTGTGCGTAGCGGTTGGCTTATTTGGGGCGTGCAGTCAGCCCGAGGCTCCAACGAAAAGAAGTTTTGTCGATCTGGCGGGTATTGATTCGACGGTGAAGCCCGGGGACAATTTTTTTCGTTATGTTAACGGGCGTTGGTATGATACCGTAAAGATTGCCGACGATCAGGTGGGGATAGGGTCTTACAGCTACCTGAACATTCCCCAAAAGAAGCTCTTACAACATATCCTGGACAGCGTTTCGAAATTGCAAAACCCGGTGGGGACCATCGAGCAAAAAGTGGGGGACTTTTATGCTTCCGGGATGGACACGATAATGGTTGATCAGCGCGGGTACCAACCTATTCAGCCGATACTGGCACGGATCGATGCTATCGGCGATGTTCCGGCGCTGGTCCGCTTTTCGGCGTCCGGGCTGAAGACGGGGAACCACTCCTTTATCGGTTTTGGGGTTGCGCCCGATAACAAAAACAGCAGTATCAATATCGCGCACTTGGTCCAGGCGGGTATCGGGTTGCCTGACCGCGACTATTATTTCAAGACGGACTCGTCCACGCTTGCTATTCAGGAGGCATATAAGAAATATATCGCCACGCTTTTTCAATTAACCGGTACGGGCGATGCGACGCATGCGGCGGAAACGGTGTATAGCATCGAAAAACAGATCGCCGGGTCGCATAAAACGCGGATCGAGCTCAGGGATGTCAATGCCAACTACCATAAGATGGCGGTTTCGGCGATGAGTAAGGCACAGCCCAATATCGGGTGGGATTCGGTGCTCCGGGATTTAAGCGCGAAGACGGATTCGATAGATGTGGCGCAACCGGCATATTATGACAAGTTGAATGCGCTGCTGAGGTCCGTACCCATCGATGACTGGAAGGTTTATATGAAGGCGGCTACATTGAAGAACTATGCCGATGGCCTTAGTAAGCCCTTTGTGAATGCCTCCTTTGAATTTACGAAGGTATTGTCAGGACAGGCTGTGCAAAAGACCCGCGCACAGACCATGACGGAGGAGGTCGACGGACTGTTGGGAGAGGCTCTGGGGCAACTGTACGTCAAGCGATATTTTAACGAGGAGGCAAAAAAGCGGGTGCTTGCCCTCGTGGACAACCTGCAAAAGTCGTTTGAGAACCGGATCAGGCATTTGGATTGGATGAGTGACAGCACGAAGCAAAAGGCGATCGAGAAGTTGTATGCGATCACAAAAAAGATCGGTTATCCGGACAAATGGCGGGATTACGGGCAGGTGCAGATCGACCGGACGAAGTACTTTGAGAATTTGCTCTCGCTTTATCAAAACCGGTATCAATTCGACCTGGCAAAACTGAACAAGCCGGTCGATCGGACGGAGTGGAGCGCAACGCCCGCCACGGTTACCGCCTACTATAACCCGTCGTTTAACGAGATTGTATTTCCGGCCGGTATCCTGCAATATCCGTATTTTGATTTCGACGCGGACGATGCGATTAACTACGGGGGGATCGGGATGGTCATCGGGCACGAGATGACGCATGCCTTTGACGACCAGGGCGCACAATTCGATAAGTTTGGGAATGTAAAGAACTGGTGGACAAAAGAGGATTATGAAAAATTCAGGGCAAAGACGCAACGGGTCGTGGATTTGTACAATACGTTTACTGTCCTGGACACGGTCCACGTAAAAGGCGCGTTGACCCTCGGCGAAAATACGGCGGACAACGGGGGCATTGCGATTGCCTATGACGCGTTCAAGATGACGCCGGAGGGGAAGGATTCCGCGAGGATCGATGGGTTGACGCCGGACCAGCGGTTCTATTATTCTATCGGGCGGATATGGAGGGTGAAGACGAGAGATGCGTATATGCGGATGTATGTGAATACGAACCCGCATTCGCCGGCGATGTGGCGGGTGAATGGACCGTGTATGAGTGCGGCGCCATTCTATAAGGCGTATGATGTGAAGGTTGGGGATAAGAATTATTTGCCGGAGGAGCAAAGGGTAAAGATCTGGTAGGGAAAAAAATATTCTATGTATTATCTGTTTTATGGATTTCTTTACCTGGTTTCGCTGCTTCCCATGCGCGGACTTTACGTGATATCGGATGGTATTTATGCATTCATTTACTATGTGCTTGGTTACCGGAGAAAGCTGGTCATGGACAATCTCCGGCAGGCGTTTCCGGAAAAAACAGAAAAGGAACGAGTGCGCATCGCGAAAAAATTCTATCACAATTTCATCGATTCTTTTCTGGAGGTGATCAAGCTGGTGTCGGCCAGTGATGCCTGGTTGCACAAACGATTCACGGTAGATGTGCGGGCGTTGGATGAATTGTATGCTACCGGGAAAAGCTGTCAGATGCATCTGGGCCATACGTTTAACTGGGAATGGGGTCAGTTGGTGCTGACCGCCCTCACGCGGTACCAGATCCTTGTGGTGTATATGCCGATCAGCAATAAGGTGTTGGAGAGATTGTTTTACAGGCTGCGGACGAGGAACGGGAATGCGTTTTTGCCGGCGCCGAAGATGAAGGAAGCGATTGTCCCCTATCTCTCCACCCAATATTTGCTCGGCCTGGTTGCGGACCAGTCGCCAGGCAGCATGCACAACGCGTATTGGGTCGACTTCCTGGGGCGGCCGACGCCATTTGCCAGCGGCCCGGAGAAGGGTGCCCGCAACGGGCAACTACCGGTCGTTTTTGCTTCTATTGAAAAACCGCGGCGGGGGCATTATCATGCTACGATGAAAATCGCTTGTATGAATGCTGCAGCAATGCCGGAAGGCGAATTGACACGGGAATATGTGCGGTATCTTGAATCGGTGATCCGGCAGCAGCCCGATATGTGGTTGTGGAGTCACCGGAGGTGGAAACATCCGTGGAAGCCGGAGTATGAAGACCGATGGATCGATAAAGTGACCATACCCGGATAAACATTTTAAACCGAAGTGAAGGAGGCGGCGGATATAAGTGGTATATGCTTTGCGGTGATACGGTAAAGCATTGATATGTTAACGATAATCAGCTTCTTTATGTATGCCACTTTGACGATCACCAGTCCGGCATTTGACGCCAATGCCATGATCCCGGTCAAATTTACCTGCGAAGGCGCAAGCGTGAGCCCCGCGCTGCATATCGGGAAGTTGCCTTCTCAGACCAAGTCCCTGGCCATCATCGTGCATGATCCCGACGCGAACAGACCGGGCGGATTTACCCACTGGGTGGTGTTCAATATCGATCCGGCGGCGGATATTCCGGAGGGTTTTAAGGGTGGGGTTCAGGCGATGAATGGCGCCGGCAAACCAGGATATATGGGGCCTTGCCCGCCAAGCGGCACCCATCACTATCATTTTATGGTCTATGCCCTGGACACCAGGCTGCGAATCGGCGATGATTCCAGGAAGGCGGACCTGGAGAAAGCGATGGAGGGGCATATCCTGGCACAGGGAGAGTTGGTGGGGCTTTACAAGAAGACGAAGTAAGCCGAAGAGGCAGGATTTATTCGTTGGCCAACCGCCAAATCGTGGCGAGTGCGAGTTGGGCAGTGGTCCCGAGAATGAAAAGGAGGAAGAGCGGGAACTAAAGTGATCTTATCCTTAACTAACGGTTAGGAAAACCCTATGGGTCATTAACCACGGATTAACCGGAGAGGAGTATACCTTCGATCTGCTAATCCTAATCGAAAATTAAAATCGTTGGTTTATGAAAAACACATTTACCATGTGTGGGGTAATCCTTTTCCTTATTGCGTCGGGTATCGCAGGATGTAAAACCATCAATCCCGGAGAAGTTGGATTCAAGGTACACAAAGGGGTGATCCAGCCCGGGATTTTATCGCAGGGGCGGCACCACTTCAATATCTTCAACTCAAGGATCATCACATTCAGCACGCGGATAACCGAGTACTCGACGACCATGAGTCCGCCGACAAAGGAAGGGCTCGAGGTGAAAATGTTGCTCACCGCGCTGTTCCACATCAAGCCGGAGGCGGCCCCCCAGCTTTACAGTACGGTTGGGACGAACTACGGGCAGGAGATCGTCATCAACAACTTCATGGCGATCGTTCGGGAATATACCATGACCTATTCTGCCGTCGAGTTGCTTGGCGAGCGAGAGACGATCGAGCAGAATATTGAAGACAAGCTAAGGGCGGCTGTCGCGCCGTATGGGATTGTCCTCGACGATGTCCTGGTGAAGGACATCGACATGCCGGCGGAGGTCCTGCGGGCCATCGAGGATAAGGCCAAAGCCGATCAGGTAGCCAAGCTAACGAAGCTGGAATTGCAGACGAAGCGGGAGCAGGAGGATTTTGACATCGAGACCAGGGAGAAGGAGCTCAAGTTCTCGCTGGAGAAGCAGCGGAATGATTCGTTGATGATGCAGATCGATGCCAATGCGATCCGGAACTTTCAAAATACGATCAATTCGTCGCTGACGGACCGGCTGCTGAAATACAAGAGTATCGAGGTGACGAAGGAGCTGGTGAAATCACCCAATGCGAAGGTTATTATAACGGACGGGAAGTCGATGATGGTGAACAATATCGGCGACAAATAGGGTGCGCGTGCCGGCGGCAGGGTAGTCGGGTATAGTGATTAACGGCGGGGCGGCGGTGGGAGCGGCGTCGGGTTGTGCCGATTGTGGTTGACCTTTGGGGTGACCATGACGAGGGTAAAACTAATCGTGCTTTTGGGAGCGTTGGCGCCTGTTGTAGTGTTTGGACAACCGGCAGACTCGGTGAAGAGGGTTTCTTCGGCGGACACGGGGACCGCGCCGAAGGCGGCCAGGACGCTGAAGGAGGTCACCGTAACAGGCAGGGCGCCCGTGGTTGAGCGAAAGCGGGATCGGACGGTGATCAATGTGGAGGCTTCGCCCGTCAACACGGGATCGACCGTGCTGGAGGTGTTGGAGCGGTCGCCGGGAGTAACGGTAGACCGCAATGGCGGGATCACGCTGAACGGGAAACCGGGGGTGCTGGTGATGATCGACGACAAACCCACGTATCTGAGCGGGGATGATCTCAACAATTTACTAAGCAGCATGAATGCGGCGCAGGTCGCCAAAATTGAATTGATCCCCAACCCGCCGGCGCGTTATGACGCGGCGGGAACCGCCGGGATCATCAATATCCGGACAAAAAAGAGCGGCAATGAGGGGTGGAACGGTAGTGTCACCGCGTCCTATGGCCAGGGGATCTATCCGAAATCCAACAACAGCATGATGCTGAATTACCGGAAGGGACCGATCAACACTTTTCTGAATTACAGCATTAACGATGTTCACTATCTGACCAATCTTTACGCCTACCGTAAATACCTGGATGACAATAAGGATGTGATGGCCGTCCTGCAGCAGCCGGCCTCTTTCACGGGCACATTTATAAACAACACGGCCAAAACGGGGTTGGACTATTCCCCGTCGACGCGCACTTCCCTTGGGGTTGTGCTTACGGGGACGAATATCCAGCGGCATGGTGTGAACAATGGATATGCGAACTGGCTCGATCCGGCCGCCGGAACAGTGGATTCTTCGCTGCTGACGAAGTCCGCAACCGGGAATCATTTCCAGAACGGATCGGTGAATGCGCACGGCAGGCACGCGATCGGGCAGCACGCTGAGATCCGTGGTGACGTCGACTATCTTCACTACCAGATCGACGCAAAGGAGAACTTTGACAATGAGTTGCTGACCGCGGGCGGATACGACTCTGTCTTCAGGAGCCAAATTCCTACGACTATCCATATCTGGTCGGGGCAGTTGGACGGCAACGCCGGGTTGGGGGGAGGAGTGACCCTGGAGGCGGGGCTAAAGCTTTCATCCAGTCACACCACCAATACTGCCGATTACCAGGACTGGACGAACCAGGAATGGGTGGACGATAACACGCGGGGGAATCATTTTGTATATCATGAGAATATAGCGGCCGGTTACGCGTCGGTTTCAGGGAAAGCCGGCCGAATCAGTTACCAGGCCGGATTGCGATATGAGCATACCGGGTATACGGCGCAGGAAACGGGTAACTCTTTGCAACCGGATTCCACGGTATCGCGGCGCTATGGGAGTCTTTTTCCGAGCGGATCGCTCTCTTATAAAATTGACACGCTGCATAGTCTCAGTCTGACGGTAGGCCGCCGGATCGACCGGCCGGTATATCAGACCCTGAACCCCTTCCTGTACATTATCAATAAATACACGTATGAGACCGGCAATCCCTATTTGCTGCCGCAGTACAGCTGGACTATCGAGCTCACGCATCAGTATAGCGACCTGCTCACCGCGGGGGTTTCGTATAGCCGGATCTCGAATTATTTCTCGCAGATCTTCCTGTCGGATTCGACGGGGACGGTATTGTTTTATACGCAGGGGAATGTGGGAAGCGTATACAATCTCGGGGTATCGATGACCCTGACGGTAACGCCGGTCCGGTGGTGGTCGGCGACGCTGGGTGCAGTTTTCAATCATAAGGGGCTACGGGGGTTTAACGGCAATACGTATACGTCGGCCATCAATCAGCTGAATGTGAATATGAGCAATCAGTTCAGTCTTGGAAAGGGGTATGTTGCAGAGCTCACGGGCTTTTATACGACGCGGGCCCGAAACGATATTCAGGAATTGCTTTATCCGGCAGGACAACTTTCCACGGGATTGAGCAAGCCGGTACTCGGGAAGAAGGGGACGGTAAGGCTCAGTTTCCGGGACATGCTCTATACCGGGGCGATGGAGGGCTTCACGTCTTTTCCGGATGCGACGGAATACTTTAAGATAAAACGGGATAGCCGGGTGGTGTTCCTTTCCTTTACGCTCCGGTTTGGAAAGACGTACAAGGTGGCGCAGCATGAGGAGGGCGCAAGTGAGGAAAAGGACCGGGTGCAAAGCGGGTAACTATGCTTTCGCCTGTCGCGCAGCCAGGAGGTAGATCAGCGAAGCGGTGCCGTCCATTGTCGGTTCGTTGGTGCTATAGTCTCCGTAGTCATCGTGATATACTGCGAGATCGCTTTGAAATTCCCTGTATTTGTCGTTATGGGTAAGCTGGATACCGATCAGGCGGCTGTAAATGCTGGTATAGACCGGGCCGTCGACGAGGCCACCGTCGATGGGGTAGTGGCCGATATGTGTAAATGCCGAGTGGGGATCGGTTGGAGTGTCACCGTTCGCGGGAAGTCCGTATACCATGCTTTTGCCCCAGGGGTTACATCCGAAGAGCCAGTCAAAACAGGCCTCCTCGAGTGGCCGGTACGTGTTGTCGCCGGACAGAAGGCGGTACCAAAAGCATTGGATGGCAAAACTTACGGTCAGGTTGTTACTGCACCAAATAAAGGGGATCCCGTGGAAAAAGGCGTTGTTCCTGGCGCGTTGCCAGACCCTTTCGATCCCTTCTTTATAAAAAGCGACCAGGGTGTCGCGGCGTGGGCCTTTAAGACTTCGCGCGAGTTCATAGTGGCCCAGGTTGATAAATGGGTACCATTGATAGTGATTGGCGGTATCGCGACCGAGCCAGGGAGTGATGGGTTCGGCGAGTGCATAGCGGTAGGCGACGTCGGTGAGGTCCCGGCTGGGGAGCTGGTCCAACCGGTTTCGGCTTGCGAGTTGACTGCGTTCGGCGGCGGCCAGTTCCATGTCATCGGTCCAGTTGTCTTCGGCGTAGATGTACGGCGAGAGGACGGAGGCCGTTTGGCAGACGCCCGGTTTGTCGAGGCCGAGGTTGAAAGCGGTAAGCGCTTTTTGACGCAAGGTTGCAGCGTAGGCGGGATCGGTAGTTGAAAATAGCTGGCTGCCCAGGGCGAAGGCGGCGGCAAATTTTCCGGCGGTTGAGGCGACGCCGGTTGTATTGTTGAAAAATTTTCCCCTCACCTGCGGTCTGCCTGTACAGAAGTAGACCGGTCGTTCGAGGCCGTGGCCGTAAAAGTCCGTGTCTTCTTTCGGGATACGCATCCCCCGATGGTCGCGGTCGTCGCCAATCTGGTTGAAAAGCCAGGCTTCTCCGGGATGCATCTTTATCATCCAGTCCAGGCCCCACTTTGCTTCGTCCAGCACATCCGGAATGTTGTTCGGTCCTTCCAGGCCGTTTGCGAGATGGTGGTCGGCGAAAACGTTTGGAAAGTCACGCCAGGCGGCGAGCAGATGCCATGTCGCGTTGGCGGAAGTAGCGGAGTATTGCAGGTAGTCGCTGGCGTCGTGCCAGCCGCCGACCACATCAATATGGGTGCTATCCGGGAAGGGTGCGTACAGGGTATAGCCGTCATGGGTATGGCAGGAGTCTTTCAGGAACGGGTTGAAACCACTACGTTGCTGCCGCATATAGCGCAGGCAGAAATCGGCGGCGTCGTCGTAGACGTGCCGGCTGATGGGAAAGACCGGCGAGGTTGCATCTCCGGCTTTCAGATAGTACGATCCTTCGTGTGTCCAGGCCGAAAAGTCAAGGCGGCGGGTATCGGTGAAGGGGCCATAGGAACCGAACGAATGGGACGCGACACCGGCGAATACCGGCTTGCCGGTTGCGGTGTCGATTAACTCGAACGCGCCGGACGTAATGGGAGATTTGGCGGCGAGGACGGCAATTTTTGGAGCGGACAGGGGGTAACCCAGCTGGTTGATACGGATCCAGGAAGTGGCGGGTTGGGCCCTGCCCGGGGAATCGTTGATGTCGGTACCCGCCGGACGAATGATGATGAAAAATAATATGGCGAGGAGGACTTTCTGCATTAAAATTGAAATTAGGAAGTAATTATTAAGTTCTTGCGGCCGGGGGGAAAATTGGTGCGCCTGATGTAATTTGCCTGCATGAAGCGCAAAAGACTTGTTATTTCCATTGTTTTTTTCGGGATATGTGGTTCGATGATGGCACAGGAAGCCCGCGCCTTCAGGAAGGCAGGGTATGACGACAGCACCATTGGGGCGTCGGGGCCGTATACGCTTATGCCGTTCAACCGGCTGGTGAGGTCGGCGGGCAAGGTGCTCACCTTTGGCGATCCGAACCTGGAAAATCATGCGTTGGATTTTTCGGTCTTGCCGGACGGACGGCATGTAGCGGTGGAGGATCGTTATGGGATTGCCGTAGTAGACGCCGGTACCCGGGAGATCGTCCACCGGTGGACATACAGGAGCCATGACTCAGCGCGGGTCAAGGGTCTGATGAGTACGTATTGCGGGATCAAGTCCTTTTTGTATGACGGTCAGGTATATCTTGTCTGGAGCGCAGGGACCACGCGGTCGTCAGCGTTGATGACGGCGACCTGGGACAGTTCGGGGATAGGGAAGGTTAGCGCATTGCCGGTGGCGGCGGTGGCTCCCGCGGCAACGGCGCTCCCAAATGATATTGCGGTGCAGCTGGAAGGGGGCGTTCCCTTTATTTATGTGGTGCTGAATGGCAACAATCAATTGCTGAAGTTCCGGTTTCCGGATATGCAGGTGGTATGGGCGGCGCCGACAGGGGAGGCGCCGTACGGGCTAAAAATCGTTTCCAATAAAGTATATGTAACCAATTGGGCGGGGCCGGTCGTCACGGACAGCAGTCTGGAATATGCCGGCACGCCCTGGGGGAGTGCCTATACCAACCCGGTGACGGGGGCGACCGCGCGGGGAAGTCTTTCGGTGATCGATGCGCAAAGCGGGTCGTTGATCCGTGAGCTTGGTCTGGGGCTGCATCCAAACGCGATCGCCGTCAGCCCGGACAGCGCCTTTCTGTATATCTGTAACGGGAACAGCGACAATGTCAGCGTCGTGGATGTCCGGCGGGGAGAGGTAGTCGACTCGATAGCGGTGGGGTTGTTCACTGGCAGCATCACTTACTATGGCAGCAGCCCGAATGCGCTGGCTGTCGACGCGGGGGGTACAAATCTTTATGTGACGAATGGATTTGACAATGCGGTGTGTGTAGTGCGGCTCGGCGCGGGCGATTGTACGGCGGGTACCGGGAAGAGTTCGATCCGGGGTTATCTTCCTACCGAAGCTTATCCCGGCGGGATCGTCATGGTGGGAAATGATCTGTACATCGCCAATATTGAAGCAAAAGGTTCGCGGGTGCTGACGGCGGTTCACGAGATGAAGGCGTACACCGGAGGAGGGGAGCCGATGAACGGTTATACGATCCACCAGGAGATGGCAAGTCTGAGCATTATCGCTGTTCCTTCCGACAAGGAGCTAAAGGCATATACGAAACAGGTGCAGGAGCAAAGCTTATTCTTCCGGCTGGCGGTTACCAATCGTGCGCCCCGACGGCATGTGGCCGCGCGTCCCGTGCCGGAGCGGATCGGAGAGCCCAGCGTTTTCAAGCATGTTATCTACATCATCAAGGAAAATAAGACCTATGATCAGGTGTTTGGCGATGTCTCCCGGGGACGCGGCGTCCCGGGGCTTTGTATCTATGGGGACAGTGTGACCCCCAATCAGCATCAGCTGGTGAATCAATTTGTCTTAATGGACAATTATTATGCGTCCGGCAAGTCTTCAGCCGAGGGGCATCAGTGGGCGGATGCGGCCATGACGTCCGATTATGTCGAAAAGATGGTTCGCGCCTGGTTCAGAAGCTATCCGCACCGGCAGGATGATGCGCTGGTGTACAACCGAAACGGGTTTATCTGGAACAATGCATTGGATCATGGGAAGAAAGTGCGGGTATATGGGGAGGCCTGCACGACGCATTATGACAAGTCGCTAAAATGGGGTGACATCTACACCCGGTATCTCGATCATGTCGATCAGGGATTTTACAATACCACGACTATAGCGCGGCTGCGGCCGATTATTTCTGTTGGCTATCCGGATTGTGACAACCTGGTGTTCACCGATCAGATCCGCGCCGACATTTTTATCCAGGATCTGAAGGATGCGGAAAAGGCGGCTGGGGATAGCTTGCCGGATCTGATGGTGCTTTCGATGCCTGATGATCATACCGCCGGGACTTCGCCGAATTGGCCGATGCCCCAGGCGATGGTGGCCGATAACGATCTTGCGGTCGGGCGGGTTGTGGATGCCGTCACGCATAGCCGGTTTTGGGATAGCACCGTCATTTTTATAACCGAGGATGATTCGCAAAGCGGATGGGATCATATTTCGCCGTACCGGACGACGGGGCAGGTGATCAGTGCTTATTCGGCTGCTGGGCAGGTGGTGCATACCAATTATAATCAAACGGGCATGGTGAGGACGATCGAGCAGATCCTGGGGATTCCGCCGATGAATGTGATGGATGCTACGGCATTACCGATGTTTGATTGCTTTGGGGACCGGCGGGCGAATGTTGTCTATACGTTTATACCAAACCGGATCCCGTTGAACAAGATGAATCATGGGATGACGGGTTTGACCGGCAAGGCTGCGCATTATGCGAAGTTGTCCGCGAGCCGGGCGTTTAAGGAGGTGGATGGGGGGGAGGATGAGTTGATGAACCGGATATTGTGGTGGGCGGCGAAGGGGGACACGGCGTATCCGCAAGCGGGTACGAAGTAGGGACATGGCCGATGGGCGATTTTTATATAGATTTTATTTCTTATATTAGAATTCAAAATTTTCTATTATGAGAAAGCCCCTGATCGTTTTTGCAGCGCTTCTCCTCGCTGCCTGTGACGGCAACAATTCCGCGACTTCTCCGGACTCCACCAAGATCAAGCCGGATTCCAGTATGGCGACGCAGCCCATCAAATCGCCTTACCCGGTAACTTATTCTTCCCATTTTACCATGGATGATCCCAAGTATGCGGAGGCGGTGCTTACGCTTTGGAAGTCCTATGACAGCGGGAACATTGCGTCCACCAAGGATATTATTGCGGATTCCATCGAGCTGTACCTGTCGGATGGGTCGTCCATGAAACTCAGCAGGGACAGTGCGGTAGCGATGGTGACAAAACAACGGAATACGGAGAAGTCCCCCAAAGCGAGGGTCGATGCGGTGATGTCGGTGAAAAGCGATAAGGGCGAACATTGGGGTCTGGTATGGGGCGCAGACAATTATGTCGACAGTAAGGGGAACAATGTAACGATGAACATCCAGGAGACATGGCGGTTCAACGCGGCGGGGAAGGCCGATTTGCTTTACCAGTTTGCCCAGGAGCAACCCAGGAAAAAGAAGTAGGGTTTGTGGCGGGCTGCCGCGGCTGTCGCTATGACCGGCGGATGATGCGGTCGTAGAAGCCGCCGTAATTGTTGAGACGCACCCCCTCCTCCCGGAAGAATTTATTGGGAAAACCGAGGTCGATTGCGCTGGCTTCGTTTAGCCGGTCCAAGTCTTCCTGCGGAAGGATCAGATCGGTCATATTCAGATTTTCCCGGAGCTGTTCGAGTTTTGTTGCGCCGACAATCGGGATGCAGTTAAACCCCTGCTGGCGCGTCCACTGCAAAGCAACGTTGCCGGGCGTTACGCCCAGGCGGTCTGCCACATCCATTACTTCGCGGGTAATGCGGGTACTGTTGTCGTCGCGGCGGTTGCTTTCCGGTTTGATGCGGCCCTGGCCGCCCGTCAGATATTTGCCGGTGAGGGCGCCGCCCGCGAGAGGCGCCCATGGTGTCACCGTCATCCCAAAGTGGTTTGCCATCGGGATCAGGTCGCGTTCGGGACTGCGTTGGAGCAGGCTATACTCCACCTGTAGGGCGGCAAAGGAGGACCAGCCTTTTAATTCAGCCATGGTGTTGCCTTTACTGACGATCCAGGCCGGTGTGTCGCTGATCGCGGCATAATTGACTTTACCCTGGCGGATGAGGTCGTCGATCCCTCTCAATATTTCGTCGACGGGAGTCAGGTCATCCCAGATATGGAGATAGAGGATGTCGATGAATCCGGTTTGCAGGCGCTTCAAGCTTTGCTCGACGCTCCGCATCATATTCTTTCTGTTGTTGCCGCTGGCATTGGGGTTGGTATTGTTGTCCTTCAGCGAGTATTTTGTAGCGATCACAAAGAAATCGCGGTCGCGCGGGCCGATGAATTCGCCGATGAACTTTTCGCTCGTGCCCAGCTTGTAAATGTTGGCCGTGTCGAGGAAGTTGCCGCCGGCGTCGGCGAAGGATTCCATGATGGAAAAGCTAACGGTTTTGTCGGCGCCCCAGCCGGATTCGGTGCCAAAGCCCATGGTGCCGAGGCAAAGTTCGGACACCTTCAGGCCGGTGCGGCCCAGGAGTTGATATTTCATGGAAACGCAGTTGTGACCGCGAAGGTAAACAGGAATTGGAAGATTGCAACGGACTGTCGTACGGAAGGAGTAGGGGCTGGCGCGCCGGGTGTTGGGACGCGGGTTTGCGGTTTAGTGGCGCAGCCGGGTGCTGGGGCCCGGGTCTGCGGTCCTAGCGGGCCAGGCGGGTGTTGGGAATGCTCAACGCAAAGTTGTGAGCAGCGTTTTTCACGGAAATGGTCGTGTGATGGTCGTCGACGAGGGCAAGGACATGGATCGGTTCGTTCTGGCGGGTCCGGAGTGCATTACCGATCAGGTTCCAGAGGGAGTGGGCAAGCTTGTTTTCTTCGGCGATGAAACACAATCCCTGGGGTACGCCATTGTAAATGACGTCGTTCCGGTTACGGGCAAGGGGTTGGAGGTTTGCGAGCAGGTCGTTAATGAGTTGGTGCAAAGAGACCTTGATCCGGTTTTGAGTGGGTTCGAAGGGTAAAAAGGAGGATTTGCGGGAGGAGAGGAGCTTTGACAAGCGGTTTTTCATAAAATAAAATTGAAGGGTGAAACGATGGGGCAAAGGTGCGGTGATGGCGCGGTCCGGCCTTCCGCGCGGGGTAGGTTGTTTTGGAAATTAAAGAAGAACCTCGGGTGGGGTAAGTATTTATATGTAAAAATGGGTTGCCGGGTTAAAGGTATAAGCGCCGGTCCATAGGGCTGCAGGTCGGGAGATTATTATACATTCGTAAAATGGGAATTGTTAAAATTCATAACGGAAGGCTGGTGTTGGCGGACCGCGTGATTGCGCGCGGGACGGTGGTGGTGAAGGACGGGGTTATTGATTTTGTGGGGGAGGGGGATTTGGATATGGGGGAGGGGGTGGAGATCGTCGACGCCGGCGGCCGCTATGTGGCGCCGGGCTTTATCGACATGCATGTGCATGGCGGGGGCGGACATGATTTCATGGATGGGACGGTGGAGGCGTTTGTCGGGGTGGCGGCCTTGCATGCCCGTTATGGAACGACGGCGATGCTACCGACGACTTTGACGTCTTCGCCGGAGCGGTTGTATCGGATCCTCGATATTTATGCGCAGGCGAAAGCGGCCAACGTGGAGGGGGCGCAGTTCCTGGGATTGCATCTGGAGGGACCATACCTGGCGAAAGCGCAGAAGGGGGCGCAGGACATCCGGTATATTCGTATCCCGGACCGGAAGGAGTATACGGAAATCCTGCGGCGGTGTCCGGACGTCAGAAGATGGAGTGCGGCGCCGGAATTGGACGGCGCGCTGGAGTTTGGGCGATATTTGAGTAGTCGGGGGATACTGGTTTCTTTCGCGCATACGGACGCCTTGTATGACCAGACGTTAGCGGGATTTGCGAACGGGTATACGTTGGCGACGCATTTTTATTCGTGTATGAACGGAGTGACGAGGAAAGGGCTGCACCGGTACGCGGGTGCGGTAGAGTGTTCGTACCTGGTGCCGGAGATCGATGTGGAAATCATTGCCGATGGCATGCATTTGTCCGAGCCGCTGCTCCGGCTTGTGCACCAGATCAAGGGCGCGGCGCGCACAGCGTTGGTGACGGATGCGATGCGGGCGGCCGGGATGCCGGAAGGAGAAAGTGTCCTTGGGGCCATTGATGAGGGGTTACGGGTTGTTGTGGAGAGCGGAGTCGCCGTGCTCCCGGACCGGAGTGCGTTTGCGGGGAGTGTAGCGACGGCGGACCGGTTGGTGCGGACGATGGTAAATGCCGGGATTCCGTTGGTCGAGGCGGTACAGATGATGACCGCTACGCCGGCGCGGATCATCGGGGCCGGCGGATCCAAAGGATCGCTGGCGGCGGGGAAGGATGCGGATATTGTTCTTTTTGACGAAAAGATCCAGATCGGATTAACAATGATCGGCGGGAGGGTCGTATATGACAACTTTTAGAGTGGATGAGCTGGACGTTCGGATTGCGGATAGTCGCGGGGCAATGGGGCAGGCGGCGGCGGATGTAGTATCCGGGGCGATCGCGAAAGTGCTAAAGCGAAAAGATACGGCCAACATTATGTTTGCGGCGGCGCCTTCACAGAATGAATTTTTGGCAGCGCTCGTGCAGATGCCGGTAGACTGGTCGCGCGTGAAAGGGTTCCACATGGACGAATATATCGGGTTAGACCTGGAGGCGCCGCAGGGGTTCGGGAATTTTCTGCGCGAGAAGTTGTTTGGGAAGGTGCCGATGAAGGAAGTATTCTATATGCGCGATCGTGAAACATATACGGAATTGCTGAGAAAGAATAAAATGGATATCGTGGTACTGGGGATCGGCGAGAACACCCATCTGGCTTTTAATGATCCGCATGTGGCGCTTTTTGACGATCCGGAATTGGTTAAGGTGGTGGAGCTGGATGAGGCCTGCCGGGCGCAGCAGGTGAATGACGGATGTTTTACAGCTATCGGGGAGGTGCCGCGGCAGGCGATCACCGTAACGATACCGGTGTTGATGCGGGCTGACTATATTGTCGGGGTAGTTCCGGGGAAAAATAAAACCTGGGCAGTCGCGCGCACGTTGAGAGAGAAGATCGTAGAGCGTTTTCCGTCCACCATATTACGCATACATCCAAAAGCTGTCCTCTTTTTGGACAGCGATTCCGCTAAATCCGTTCGATCCTGGCTACATGGGTCTGGCTATCTGACGTCCGGATAATCAGGAAGTAAATCCCAAACGGGTATCGGCTTAGGTCAAGAGACTGGCCGGAGGTAAAGCCGGTGGTCGATTGCAGGATCTGGCCGCTAAGGGTCGTCAACGTAACGGACTGTATGGTACCGGCGCTGGTGATGGTCAGCCGGTCGCGAACAGGGTTTGGGTAGAAATCGATCATCAGGCCGGCGCCCGCAAAATCCACATTCCGGACGGGCGAGTAGACGGAAGCGCCTGCGAAATCGACTTGCTGGAGGCGATAGAAATTGGAACCCGTCAGTGGTTGATAATCTACAAACGAGTATTGAAGCGCTTTGTCACTATTGCCTGCAGCGGCTACTTCCCCGATCGTGCTCCAGTCAGAACCGTCGGCGCTCCGTTGGATAGCAAAATATTTTGAGTTTTGTTCGATAGCCGTTGTCCATTGCAGGCCCACGGCATGTTGCTGCCGTTCTGCCGTGAAATCGGTCGTACCGACCGGCAGGGCCACATAGGTATTCATCGCGGAGATGCCCATCATCCAGGCGTCTCCGGTGTGTGAGCTGGCGTTGGACCAGGTCGGGGTCTTACCGTTCCCGCGGAGAAAGAGCTTGAACTGCAGCGAAGTGACCGTTCCGGTAACCAGTACGGAGCCGGAAGCCGCACCTGCACCGGTCGTCGATGTCGGATTGGCGGAACTGTTTGCAATTGTCGTAGCCATCACGGTGAGTTCGGATGAGCCGGACAGTTCAGACAAGGTCGGTCCGACGGTCACAAGTTGCAAGGATGTCGTCATTCCCAGCGCGCCGAAGGTGCCACCCAGACCCACGATGTGCAGGACCGGATTGGTGATCGGCAGGTTAAAGGTGATCGTGAGATCGGCCATATAATAGGTTCCGTTTGTCGGTGAGTTCGCATTATAAAGACCCATGGCGGATGTAAACATTTCGACGGAATAGTTGGACGCCATTGACATCCCCGCGCCAATATTGCTGCTTGTTGCGCTGAAGTCGCCTGCCGGAGGGGCGCTAATGGTGTTCATCGGCGGGAAGAGCAGTGCAGGAACAGGTGTTTTGCCCGCGCCGTTGACGTTGGCCCCAAAAGAGACATCGGCCTG
>DATJWK010000051.1:0-17281 GCA_035501395.1 Puia sp. | reverse complement strand
GAGCACGTTTGACGATTTCGATCTGTTGGTCGGTGCCAGTATCCGGCTGGGACGGGAGATCGCTGGAAATGGATGAGACTTTGATTTTTGCAAACAATAGATTGATCCCCGCAATCGCCGGTCCCGCCCAACGGCCGAACTTTGTGCCATAAAACAGATCAGATGAGCAACACGACCAGGATCGCCCTCGTTACCGGCGGAAGCCGCGGACTCGGCAAGGACATGGCCATAAGACTGGCTGAAAAGGGTCTCGACGTTATTCTCACATACAACCAGCGCGCGGATGATGCGCAGGCAGTCGTACAACGGATTGAAGCGGCGGGACGGAAAGCCGCGGCGCTACAACTGAATACCGGCAATATCCGGGACTTCGGCGACTTTGCGGACCGGTTGAAGCAGGTGCTGAAAGAACATTTTGACGCCGACCGGTTCGACTTTTTGATCAATAATGCCGGACAAGGCGGTTACCAACCCATCAGCGAAGTAACGGAAGCCTTTTTTGACGACCTGCTAAACGTACACTTTAAAGGAGTATATTTTCTGACGCAGCGTCTCCTCCCGCTGATGAACGACGGCGGCAGTATCGTCAACATTTCTTCGGGGCTGACGCGCACCTCTTTTCCGGGTTCGTCGGTGTATGCTTCGCTCAAAACCGCGGTAGAGACCTTCACCCGCTATCTCGCCAAAGAGTATGGTTCCAGGGGCATCCGAGCGAATATCGTCGCGCCCGGCGCCATCATGACGGATTTTGGCGGCGGAAGGCTTCGTAATAGCCCGGATCTGCAAAAGAACATTGCCGCCATCACCGCACTCGGCCGGCCCGGCGTGGCGGAAGATATCGGCGGGGTGGTGGCTTTTCTGTGCACCGATGACGCACGGTGGGTGAACGGGCAGCGGATTGAGGCGTCGGGCGGAATGAATGTTTAGGTCCCCGCATCACCCAGCTCGCGCTCCGCGATCGCGCCTACCGTAAACGGTAACACCGGGTCTTCCCCATCCTCCAGCATCCATGAAGCCATAAGCGCCGACCATGCAACGATCCACCGCAGGAGGCGGTCTACCGGTATTTGGGTCAGCCGGGCCATCAACCTTACCTGGCTTGACAGACGCTCCGGTGATCCGGCCACCGTAAGGTCCGGATTGCAAAAGATATTTGCATAGTCGAATCCCCGTTCGCCGATCAGTCCTTTCGGGTCGATGACCAGCCAGCCGCGGGCTCCGCCATCCAGAATATTCTCATGATGGATATCCCCATGTAAGGCAACCGCATCGAGCGGTGTGGCCAGCAGCTGTTGAACAATGGACTGAGCCCGTCCAAAGAATCCGCCATCGCGCGCCGCGGCCGAATAAAGTGAACGGAACCAGGTCTCCAGCGGAACCAGACCCGGGACGCCGGTGCATGGATTGGCGTGCAGCTGTTTCACCACTGCGCAGATGATCCGGTTGACTTCTTCTTCGCGGCCGGACAAGGTCATCCGTTTTAGCGATCGATCGCCGGTGGCCCGCTCCATAAGCAGCGCTTCTGCGTCGAACTGGTATACCTTCACGGCCGCAATCCCGTTCCATGCGGCCAATAACCGGAAACCGCCAAGCTCCGCCTTTTTTAACGGGATCTTTAGCATGGCAGCCTTTCCGGCGACGACTACCGGTTGTAACAAGCTGTTGCCAACCATAAAAATTTCCCCGTCCTCGCTAAGAGACCATTTTTCCCTTACCCGCTTAAGTGTCTCCATTCCGCGATTAACCCTGTCCATGTTAGCTGCAAATGTCTGCAATTTCGTAAGTTTGTTATCACCAACGCTAAACTTATGCAGACATCCAGGAAGGCCGCGATGGGTTTTATTTTTGTTACGCTGCTTATCGATGTAATGGGATTTGGTTTGATCATACCGGTCCTGGTCGATCTGATCAGTCAGTTGAAACATATTCCCGCCAACGAAGCAAGTCCCTACGGCGGATATCTCTTGACAGCGTTTGCCATCACCCAATTCTTCTTTTCTCCCATCATCGGCAATCTGAGTGACCGCTATGGCCGCCGTCCGGTTCTGTTGTCCTCCCTGTTTGCGTTCAGCATAGACTATATTATTCTGGCGTTGGCGCCCGCCTATGGCTGGTTGTTCATCGGCCGCGTCATTGCCGGCATCACCGGAGCCAGCTACACCACCGCGAGCGCTTATATCGCGGACATCAGTCCCGACCCGACCACCAAAGCAAAAAACTTCGGGATGATCGGCGCGGCGTTCGGCCTGGGTTTTATTATCGGTCCCGTCCTGGGATTTCTGTTGTCCCGCTGGGGAATTCGGATGCCGTTCTATGGTGCATCCGCCCTTTGCCTGCTCAATTGTGCCTATGGTTATTTCCTGCTGCCGGAGTCGCTTCCCAAAGAAAACCGCCGCCCCTTCGAGTGGAAACGGGCCAATCCCTTCGGCTCGTTAAAATTTTTGACGAAACATCCGGAGATCGGCAACCTCGCCTTTAGTTTTTTTCTTATTTACCTGGCCGTTCAGGCCATACAGTCCAACTGGACTTTTTTTACAAAATATCGTTTTAACTGGAGCGATGGAATGGTCTATTTATCGCTCGCGCTGGTGGGTGTTCTTATCGGTGCCGTGCAGGGTGGTTTGACCCGGGTGGTAAACCCCAGGATCGGGAATGAAAAAAGCATTTACATCGGCCTTTCCCTGTATACCCTCGGACTTGTTCTTTTCGCTTTCGCCAATCAATCCTGGATGATGTTTGTCTTCCTTGTTCCCTATTGCCTCGGCGGGATCTGCGGACCTTCACTCCAGTCGGTCATCTCCAGCCATGTCTCTCCCAGTCACCAGGGCGAACTGCAGGGCGCGCTGACCAGTCTGGCAAGCGTAACCTTTATTCTGGGCCCCCTTATTATGAATGACAGTTTCGCCTATTTCACGAGCGCCCGGGCGCCTTTCTATTTTCCCGGGATACATTTCATGATCGGCGCCGTATTTATGCTGCTCAGTACGATTATTGCCTATCGCGTACTCAGCCGGGAGCGACGACATCCCGCCCCCGCGCAACCGCTGGCCGACTAAACCCCGTCCAGCCGCTGGCCGATTAAACTCCGCCTAGCCGCTTGCCGACTAAACCCCGTCCAGCCGCTGGCCGACCATTTTTTAGAATGACTACGCATGAACCAGCCACTATTCGAGGCCGTCGACGAATACATCGGTGCTCTTTTCGCCCGGGAAGACAGGGCATTGATCGCGGCACGGCAAACCATTTCCGATTCGGGGATCCCCGATGCTAGCATTTCGCCGAGCCAGGGATCATTTCTCCGGTTGATGGCCCGATCGGTCCGCGCATCGCGAATCCTCGAGCTTGGGACCTTTGGCGCATACAGCACGATCTGGCTTGCAAAAGGGTTGAGCATGCCAGGGAAACTCATCACCGTCGAAGCCAATCCTGTCCACGCGGAAATGGCAAAGGCCAATATCGAACGGGCGGGTCTCGTGGACCGGATTGATCTGCGAATTGGTAAAGGGCTCGATCTCTTACCCAAATTGGCGGAAGAATCGGCCGAACCCTTTGACTTTGTGTTTGTCGACGCGGACAAACCGCCGTACGTGGAATATTTTCAATGGGCGCTTCGCCTTTCCCGCCCGGGCGCCTTGCTCATTTTCGACAATGTCATCCGCGAAGGAAAGGTGCTGGATCCCGCCTCGGATGATCCTGCCGTCATCGGTGTGCAACGGCTCAACCGGGCTCTGGCCATTGAACCACGTGTCAGCGCCACGATCCTCGCAAACGTCGGCCTGAAAAAATACGACGGGATGGCGATCGCGCTGGTCCTCTAGCGGCCTCCTACGCGCTCGTGCCCTCTTGGACTCCTCCCCCGCTCGAACTCCAGTGCCTCCTCCCCGCTCGCACTCCAGTGCCTCCTCCCCGCTCGAACTCCAGTGCCTCCTCCCCGCTCGAACTCTAATCGTCCTCTAATTGATTTCTAATCCTCTTCTAATGGTCGCCTCCCTGCCCGGCGCTTTGATTTCTTATCTTTAGTTGATACATTTGCAAGCAAAAGTCTAATACTATGGTAAAACGCACGCCAGTTCTATCCGCCCTTTGCGCGGGGCTCTTGTTATTCAGCGCCTGTGTACCGACCAGTAAATTCAATGCTTCACAAATGGCTCTTTCCTCTGCCCGCTATGACAGCGCGCAGCTGGCGAACAAAGTAAAAGATCTCCAGGCGCAGCTGGCCAGACAGTCCGCCGATTGCCAACACCAGGCAGACTCATTGTCTCAGCAGATCGCGGCATTGAACCAGCAGGTGAATGACCTCAGCAAGAAAAATTCCGGCCTGGCTTCGGATGTGACCGCGCGCAATGCTCAGCTCAACAAAAGCAAACAAGACCTGGCTGCCCAGCAGGCCAAGCTCGAACACCTGCAGGAATTGATGGACCGTCAGAAGAAGGCGATCGAACAGATCAGGAAGAAAATGACCGATGCGTTGGTTGGGTTCAACTCCAGCGAGCTGTCCGTCGCCATCAAGAACGGTAAGGTATATGTCAGCTTGCAGGAGAACCTCCTCTTCCCTTCCGGTAGTGCAGTGGTGAATCCCAAAGGTAAGTTAGCCCTTGGCAAACTCGCGGCGGTCCTCAACCAGAACCCCGATATCACGGTGGATATCGAAGGTCATACCGATTCCATCCCCATCCGCATGAAATATCAGGACAACTGGGATCTTAGCCTCGCGCGTGCGGCGTCTATCGTCCGGATCCTCACGACCGACTACCGGGTCGATCCCACGCGGGTAATCGCTTCCGGTCATAGTCAATTTGATCCGGTCCAGCCAAACAGCACGCCCGAAGGCCGCGCATTAAACAGAAGGACCGATATTATTTTGTCGCCGAGGCTGGACGAACTATACCGGCTGCTCCAGACGCCGGATATGTAACAGACACATCGTTAACCGGATCACCCATTTGGTATCCGTTCCTCGCAAATGGTTTGCTGGGCAAAGGCCGTCGCGCCGCTTAGGATCAGGCCAAAGATAAAAAGGACGATCCAGCGGCGGGTCTTTTGAAATAAATGATCTGGGTTCATTCGCAAAGTGCTTTGAAATACAAAGTAATAAAGAAAATGGCCCGCCAATCGCCCTTCCACCTACCCGCGGCAGCCAGACAACCCACCCACATGCTGAGACCGATTGCAGACGCGATAAACCCGCTCCGCCTGCCGCTCCCCAGGCCGACAGGAGGATCACTACAAAAAAAAGAAGGTCGACTCCCTGCATCCAAATCTTTATCGGATGAAAATAATATCGTATCTTGCCTCCAGTTTAGAACAAAGGTATAATGGTTAACAAGCCGCGGCTTTTCCAAGCCGGGGCTTTTTTTTATGCCAACAATCCGCTAAGTTCCGCGTACTGCAGGAGCATGATCGTTTTGCCATCTTTTATTTCTCCCGAGCGCACCATTTCCCAGGCCTTGCTGTATGCGATCTCCAGCACTTCGATGTCCTCGCTCTCCTCCTGCAAACCGCCGCCTCTGCCGATCTTCATTTCTTTTGTGTACTCCGCCACAAACAAGTACAATATCTCTGTTACAGAACCCGGCGACATGTATGCCTCCATTACTTTTTCCACTTCACCCACCTTGTATCCGGTCTCTTCTTCCGTCTCCCGCCGGATAGCATCTTCCGGGTGGTCACGGTCCAGCAAGCCGGCGCAGCATTCGATAAGCATCCCTGACGGGTTGCCATTTACAAAGGTGGGCATCCGGAACTGACGGGTGAGGATCACGGTTTTTGTTGCACGGCTATACAAGAGGATCGCTGCGCCATTCCCCCGGTCATATACTTCCCGAGTCTGGGTCACTAGCCGGCCGCTTCGTTCCGTCCGCTCAAAAATGAAACGCCGAAGCACATAGAATTGGTCGGACAGAACCTTGTTTTCCAATATTTTAACAGCATATTTACTCATTTGACCATTTTTGATTATATTTGATCGATTTTGATCAAAAGTAGGGTGATCCCATGAATTTCCAAAAAAGAAAGCAAGCCATCCTTCACCAACTCGCTACTGCTGGTGAAGCGGACATCAAAGAACTGGCAAGTGCCCTCCGTGTATCGAACATCACGATTCGAAGGGATTTAAATCAACTTGCCGCCGATGGCCTGCTCCGGCGTACCCACGGCGGTGCCATGAAGGTTGCCCCGCCTAACCCGCCCTACCCTTTCGCCAACAAGGCGGCTGTGAATGTAAAGGCAAAGGAAGCCATCGCCCGCCTTGCTGCCGCCGCGATTCAAGACGGGGATATCGTTTTTCTCGACTGTGGCAGCACGGTGTTTCACCTGTGTCCCTTTATCCGAAATAAATATATCAGGGTCATTACAAATTCGCTCCCGATCGTTCATGCGCTGGAAGACAGCCGGGTAAGTCTCAACCTCATCGGAGGCGAGTTTGACCCCGAAAGGCAAGCCGTTCATGGGAAAATGGCGGAATATCATATTGCGAAGTACCGCGCCAACAAAGCCTTTCTCGGTGTCGATGGAATTTCTCCTAAAGGACTCTTTGCCAACAGCGAAAAGGAAGCGACGTTGACGATGGCGCTGATCGGTCAGAGCGCCGCCAACTGGCTCCTCTGTGACAGCAGTAAGATCGGCAGGGAAACGTATTGGCAATTTGCCAGCCTTCGGCTGATCGGCACCGTGATTACAGATGCGCCCGTTTCGATGTGCACCTTTCTGGAGAAAGAGGGAATAACGGTTGTCATGCCTTCCTGAGCGTTATGACGGTTATCTCCGGCCAGATACCCAGACGTCCGGAAAAGGCAAGGAAGCCGAACCCGCGATTGACGTAAAGATACCGGTTCTTTTCCTTCGCCAGGCCCGCCCAGTCGAGGTAACGATATTGAACCGGGCTCCATCGCAGACTGTCCGACTCCACGCCAAATTGTGCGCCATGGGTGTGACCGGCCAGCGTGAGATGGATGGTCGTCGGATGATAGCGGATCTTCTCTTCCCAATGCGTCGGGTCATGCGAAAGGAGGATCTTGAACATGTCCCGGTCGACGCCGGCCAGGGCCTTTTCGATATCCCCGAGCTGGATAAAGCCGCGTCCCCAGTTCTGCACGCCGAGCAGGGCAATTTTTTGTCCGCCCCGTTCCAATACGACATGTTCGTCCATCAATAACCGGTAGCCCAGTGTCCCGTGATGCGCCTTTAGCTTTTCCAGGTTGGCTTCCTGATCGCCAACCTTGTCCCACTTGATATAATCGCCATAGTCATGATTGCCTAAAATCGAGAATTGACCGAATGGCGCCCGCAGCTGGCTGAAATCGTCGAGATATGGTTCGATCTCCCAGGCCACGTTATTAACCAGATCACCTGTAAAGACAAAGAGATCGCTATGTTGGGCCTGCGCCAGCTGGATGCCCCGGCGAACTGCCTGGTGGTTATCAAAGCTACCGGAATGGATGTCGGAGATCTGCGTGATTGTAAAACCATCAAAGGCGGCGGGGAGGTCGTCGAAGTGCAAGGTCTCGCGGTGTATCCGGAAATCGTATTTGCCTTTGAACATACCATAGAGAAAGGCGCCGAATGGCACTGCAGCTATGAGCATTGCCGTATCTACCATGAATTGGCGACGTGCGGGTAGAAAGGGTTCATTGGCAGTGCGACGGGGGCCAAATAACCTGCTGACGATCGCATAGAAGAAGCGGCCGCTGTCCCACAGGAACAAGACCAGCACAAAGACTAGTTTGGTCACCAGGAGTGCCAGGAACAGGCTCAGGACCCATTCATGATAAGGACGCATACCCTTTGGCGTAGAAAAACTTCCGATCCCAAGGACGAGGAGCAGCATCAGTCCAACCGAAACGATCACATACCCCCATAATAACAACCTTCTGAACTGTCTTGATTTCCAGCCGGAGGCGATTGTCCGAAGGCCGTTGTAGGCATAAATGTCGAACAAGAGGCTCAGCGCCACCAGGATTAAAAAGATGGTCAAAAACCGGCCACGATGCATAGTGCAATTTACCCCTTTTGTCGCAAGATCGGGGACTTTTGTCGCTTCGGAAGACCGGGAATCGGACTTATTCGTAGGTTTACAAAATGATAAGAGTCAGTCCGCAATGGTATACGAAAAAGTGGGTGGTTATCAGCCTGCACATATTGTTTTGGGTCCTCTTTATCGTATCTCCCTACCTGATACGGATCTCCGTGGAGCATGATTCGAGCTTCCACCCGGAGAAGAATCTCGGCAACTTCTACCTGGCCTTATTCCTCACCAACGTCACGCGCGCAATCCTCTTCTATCTCAATTCGTATCTCTTCATACCCAAAATGGCGTACGTCCGGCGACTTGGCCGGTATATGATCGTGCTGCTGATATCCCTTTTCGTATTGATCGCCTCGGACCAATTGATCTATTCCCAGCTGATTCCGGGCCTCCATTTCAAGCTCTGGAGCTATGTGCTTTTCGAGCTGCCTACCTTTATCTTTATTTTAATGGGAAGCACGGCATTCCGGGTGATCGCGGATAAGATCCGGGAGCAACAGCGGGCCAAGGAGAAGGAGACGGAAAACCTGAAGACCGAGCTTTCTTTTTTGCGGTCGCAGGTCAGTCCTCACTTTATGTTCAATGTCCTTAACAATATGGTGGCACTCGCTCGCAAAAAATCAGACCTTCTCGAGCCATCGCTGATCAAGTTGTCCTCCCTCCTCCGTTATATGCTGTATGAAACAGATGAGGACAAGGTGCTGCTGGAAAAAGAGATCGACTACCTGAAGAGCTATATCGAGCTTCAGGCGCAGCGCTTTGGAAAGAACGTCGACATCCAATGCCGATTCGAATCGGTCACTGGGGGGTTTGTCATCGAACCGATGCTCCTGATCCCCTTTGTCGAGAATGCCTTTAAGCATGGAACGGGTCTTGTCCCACAGGCGCAGATCGACATCCGGCTGAAACTGGAGAACGGACAACTGTTTTTCTGCGTCCGCAACCGATACCATGAGACCCAGGAGTGGGAAAAAGACAAAACTTCCGGGATCGGCCTGACGAACGTAAAAAGACGGTTAAACCTGCTATATCCGAAAAGCCACTCCCTCGAGATCAGTAAGGAGGGCGGATGGTATTCCGTGTTGTTAAAACTTAACTTGCACTAATGCTACGCTGCATCGCAATCGACGACGAAGAGCTGGCGCTCGAGCTGCTGGAGGACAATATCCGCAAGGTTCCGTTCCTGGACCTGGTGGCGACTTGCAACAACCCCCTTGAGGCGTTGAAGGTTTTACAGGGACAATCGGTCGATCTGATCTTCCTGGATATTCAAATGCCGGGGCTGACCGGTCTTCAGTTCATCCAAAGCGGAATGGCCGCTTCCTGTATGTTCATCCTCATCACGGCCTATGAGAAATATGCCCTGGATGGGTATAGTCTTGACGTGGTCGACTACCTGGTGAAACCGGTTGCTATCGATCGGTTTCTGAAGGCCTGCAACAAGGCGCAGGAATTGCATCAGCTGCGGGCCCGCAACAAATCCGACCCGCATGGCCAGGCGCCGGCAGACTATATTTTCGTCAACGTCGACTATAGCTTGTTAAAAGTGCAGAAGTCCGATATTGCATGGATAGAAGGGCTCAGGGACTATATCAAAATCCACCTGGCCAGCTCACCCAAACCGATCATGACCCGGATGAGCATCAAGGCGATCGAGGAGGAATTGGTCGGATCGCCTTTTATCCGTATTCATAAATCATACCTGGTGTCTATCCCGGCGATCACCTCTGTTCGCAAGAACAGCGTATTCATCGGGACGATGGAATTGCCGATCGGCGAGAATTACCGGGAGTCGTTTTTTAGCGCGATCGGGAAGGCGAACTAGGGAAGCATAGTCAGCGTCAATATCCGCTCTTCCGAATAAGGCATCGCCGACCCGCAATGTCTAAAGGCGCTGTCGCAATTAAGATGCCGGATGAGTGAAACCTCGTTGATCATTTTACCACTTAACAGTTTTCCGTCTGTCCTGGCCATGAGCGAGCTGACTACGAAATATTCGCGGCCATATTGGAGGTTGAATTTGTCGCCGCCGGCAGGCATCATCATTTGAAAATTATTCATGGTATCCTTCACCACCGGCGTATTCATCGCCGGGATCAGGTAATTGAGGGTCGATTTGGCCGGCGGCATAAAGGATGTCAGCAGTGTATATCCTTTTCCATATTCCCCGGTCAGCTCCACGGTAGTTTGCAGGCAGTCCTGCCCTTTCAGGATATTCTTTCCGTTGCTGAAGTCCCCGACGATCGAATACGGCGTGATATGCTTGTCACCGACCTTTTTCAAATAGGGCGAACCGAGCACCGGCGATACGGCTACGAAAAAGGTGTTGAAATCCGTGATCGGTTCCGTCATTTGGGGAACGTTTAAAGGCGGCATCAGCACGCCGCCGCGGGGATGAAGCGAGATACGATACGGCTTCAATGCCTGTGCTATGGCGCTCTGATCGGTCGTATCGGCAGGTGCGAGACGGCGCACGGAAAGCCAGCGAACTTCATCCCATGGGATGCCGGAGCTGTCTGTCACGACGGTCAGCTCGCAAATGGAAATCGTCGTCGTGGCCCATTTCGCATTTTGCCATTCTTCGCAGGTCAGTTGATACCGGTACTTGTCGCCGACGATATATTTTCGCGGGAACAGGCTGGGACTATGATTGGCTACCTGGGCGGAGAGCCTGGCCGGCGATATCAAACCGCGGCCAAACACGACCAGGATCGCCAGGAGCAATTTAGCCAGCGCCTCCCCCGTTCGCTTGCCGGTGAACAGACAGCCTCCCAGGAAAGAACCCTCCAGTGCGCTATAGCCGTGCATGCCGCCGCCGCCAAACCCCGCGGCTTCGCCAACGGCGAAGAGACCGGCTATCGGCGACCCGCTGTCGTCCAGCACCTGCCCGTCCAGGTTTGTCTCCAGGCCGCCCAACGTTTTGCGGGTCAGGATATGCAGGCGGACGGCAATCAGCGGACCTGCCGCCGGATCGAGTATTTTGTGCAAAGGCGCCACCCTGGTCAGCTTGTCTCCTTTATATTTCCGGGCGGTGCGGATTGCGCCGACCTGCCAGTCCTTGCCGAAATGATTATCGACTTCCCGGTCTCTCGCCGTAATCTCATGCAGCAACGCCTCATAACTCAGCAGTGGCGCGCTGGTAGCCGCATTCATCGCCGTCACCAGGTCCTCAAGATTATCTTTAACGAAAAAGTCCACTCCATGCTTTTTAAATGCCTCCACCGGACCGGGCGCACGTTTCCTAAAAGCACGACTCATGATCGAGCGCCAGTCCCTGCCCGTGAGGTCCGGATTCTGTTCCGATCCGGATAACGCAAATTCTTTCCGGATAATAGTTTGATTCAGGATAAACCAGGAATAATCGTGGCCGGTCCGCCGCAGGAATTCCAATGTTCCCAGGGTATCGAAACCAGGGAACAACGGCGCGGGCAGCCGCTTGCCGGTCGCGTCGAACCAAAGGGAAGAAGGACCCGGTAATACGCGGATCCCATGTCCTTTCCAGATCGGGTCCCAATTGGTCACGCCTTCCGTATAATGCCACATCCGGTCGGCATTGATCACGTGGCCGCCTATGCGCTGGGCTATAGCCAGCATCCGGCCGTCGACATGCTCCGGCACACCGCTAAGCAATGTCTCCGGCGGCCGCCCCAGCCGCTGCGGCCAGTTCCTTCTCACCAGGTCCAGGTTTGCGCCGATGCCGCCCGAGGCGACTATTACCGCCGGGGCGCTATATGAAAACTCTCCAACGACCTTTCTCGAGCTGCCTTCCCCTCTCCTTATCGCGGAAGGCTCCAGCAGCGACCCGCGAACGCCGGCGATCTTCCCACCGGCAACGATCAGTTCATCCACCTGGTGACGGAATCGGAGCATGGCCAGACCCTTTTTTGCCGCTTCGCTGATGCCGGTCACGAATGGTTGCAATACCCCGGGCCCGGTGCCCCAGGTAACGTGAAAGCGCGGCACGGAATTTCCGCGGCCGGACGCGGTGCCATCACCCCGCTCTGCCCAGCCAACGATAGGAAAAAACCGCAGGCCAAGGCCGCGTAGCCAGGAATATTTCTCGCCCGCAGCGAAGCCGACATAGGCCTCCGCCCATTTACGCGGCCATTCGTCCTCGATCCGGTCAAACTCGGCCGTTCCCATCCAATCCTGCAAGGCCAATTCGTAACTATCATTAATACCCATGCGCCGCTGTAAAGGCGTCCCGACCATGAACAATCCCCCCAGCGACCAGAATGCTTGTCCGCCAAGGCTCTGCTGCGGCTCTTGTTCGACAACCATGACGCGTAAACCACGGGATAACAACTCATGGGCTGCCACCAGGCCGGAAAGACCGGCACCCACAATAATTACATCGGCATCTGTCGCCATAAGCAACCTTTACCTTAAAGGTAATGCACTAAAACGGGTGGACAATCCGGGTAGGATGCGGTTTGGGCTTCATTGGGTTAATAGCGCCAAAGCCATTGTTTATAAATGTTTTATGATTTTTTTTACGGCTTTGAGATGATAGAATTGACCTTAAGTTGTCTGGATGGCAGAAAAAATGCGCCCTATATTTGTATCGTTAAAGAAAGAAAAATCGAAAGCTCAATATAAAGAGTCCAGAGATCAAGAGTTTCATATGGCAAGCAATCGTTAGAGGTCGACTGTTTCTACAGTGGACCTTTTTTCTTTTTGTTGAGGGACAATGGATGTTCCGGGGTATAATAACTGAAATCCGCGACAAGTCGCGGACTCAGCTTCCTATATGTAACACGCGCAGTAAACGATTCAGGGTGGCTCCGCGCGGGAACCGGGGCTTTTAGAAGAACCAGCTTGACAGTTGAGACCTGCTCGCCTGAAGCCAATTCTGGGTGGGTTTAGGGGTATTATCAACAAATTGCATGTCTTCGACCTTCACCACAATACCGATCGATTTATCGTCAGTCATTTTTGCTTTCATTTCGGCAGACAGCGTTTCAAAGCCATTGATCGTGACCGCCTCGGTGAGCAGCTTGGCTACTCCTTTTGCCTTTACAAAAAAATCTTTCCCTTTTTTGAAGAAATCAAGCTTTGCGATCACTTCCTTTTCATACGCGTCGATATGCATGGTAGGGCGCGGAATCGCGAACCAGATATTGCCTTCCATATCCACCTCAACATCGGTAATCACGTGCGTCGGCAGTTTGATGGGAGATACGGATTCTGTATAAAATAGTGCGGTTTGCAATTCGGTAATCTTACTCTTCAGAACTTCCATCTCAACTTGCTGTGCGGTTACGGTTGTCATGGCTTTAGTGTTTGGGTACAGATTAAGTTTTTATCAAGTCGTGCGGACGACCAGAGTAAGACAATTGGCATACCAGTTCACAAATCAATGAAAGTCAGCCAGATGTACGTAAAGGTATCCCTCTGGGCCGTCCCAGATTGGGACTTCTTTTCCAAAATACAGGAACCGGTTAACGATTTCGATCGATCTTTGCCTGCAAATTTGCGTTTAGCTTTCGATATGATATGTTTATAAGAGGTTGCCTGCTTATCGTTTTGCTCCTCACTAGCGTTTCTCTTGTTTTTGCCCAGCATATCCGCGTACCCGCCGTCGATACCGTTCCGGGCAAAGGTGCCATCGTACCGTTTAATATTGTTTTACCTCCGCTCCCGATGCCGCGTAAGGACACAGCCAGACCGCCGGAAAGCACCCGGAATCTGCTTGTCTTTCCATTTGCAGTTCGCTCGCTGGAGACGAATTGGGGCTTTGGCGGCGTCGCCGCACGTTTTTTTAAGGCGGGAAACCGGCGCGATTCGACGATCCGCACTTCCGATGTCAATGTCCTGGGACTTTATACTTTGCGAAAACAGCTCATTCTGGTACTCAACTCAACCATCTTCTTCCCGGGGGAGAACCGGATCGCGCGCTTCCAGGCTTCATATAGTTATTACCCCGATGACTTCTGGGGTCTCGGAAATCATGTTCCTTATTCCAACGAAGAAGGCTTCAGCCAAAAGCAGTGGTTTATCAATCCGCAATTCCTGCAGCGCATCAACGGTAATTTCTATCTCGGCGTTACCTACGAATTCCAGCACACGGGGCCGGTCAGTTACCAACCCGGGGGGTTATTCGATCAGGAAAATGTTCTGGGGCGTTATGGTGGCAACACATCCGGTATCGGTCCGATCATCTCCTGGGATACGCGCAACCATGCTTATAGCCCCGACCATGGGTTCTTCGCCGAATTGCAATATGTTTGGTTTCCCCCTTTTCTCGGCAGTGATTTCAAATTTCAGGTCTTTAGCGCGGATGTCCGGAAATTTATTTTTCTCAACCCGAAATCTGTATTGGGTTTACAGGGAATTGGCGGGCTTACATTTGGCAATACACCGTTCCGAAAGCTGGAGGAACTTGGCGGAGCGGACATGATGCGCGGGTATTACGGGGGTCGGTATACCGACAAATGTCTGATGGCCTACCAGGCAGAGTATCGACGGCTGCTGTTTTGGCGGATTGGTGTGGTGGCCTTTGCGGCAACGGGCGAGGTCGCGCCGACGCCGACACAGTTCGACCTGGAAGGCTTACATTTTACTTATGGCGGCGGGCTTCGATTTATGCTCAGCACGGCGGAGAAACTAAATTTGCGGGTTGATTACGGCGTCGCGAAGCATTCAAATGCGTTTACGGTCCAGCTGAGGGAAGCGTTTTAAGGATTTTGTTTCAAACCCGCAATCCCGATCAGGATCAGGCCGATATATAGGAATTGATACATGTCGTAAGTCCCTTTTAGAAAAAAGATTTCTATGAGCTTGACACCTACCAACGCCGTGCCCATCCAGACCGCCAGGGCGGTGGAGGCGGGAATCTCCTTCATGGCGATGGAAATACAGTATACATTCGATAGCCCGAATACGGCATAACCGACAAATGGCCATATGATCTTCCAGTCGCCGGAGGCAGAGAAGAGACCCTGCCAGTGGATCGTCTTCAGTTTTTCGACACTCATAAAGCGTAACGAAAAGGTCCATGCTATCTCGAAGATAGCTCCGAGGAAAAGATACAACCATGCCATGCGCGGTCGGTTTAATTTTCTACCATTGCGGGTTCGCGCTGCTTCTTCTCTTTATCCGGCCGCCCTCCCCGCCCCCGGGACATTCGCGACAGGAAGCGGTCGATGAGCCATTGCCGGGAATAATAATACGCGCGAAACAACGGATATCTCCCCACCAGCTTTTTCTCGTCAAACCGTTTGATCGCAAATGCGTGCTGGAGGAAATAATCCTTTGGGTAGTCATACGGCAGCCCGAACTCATCCGGCTTCTTCCGGCCGGGAAGATACGCCGTGCCGAATAACCAGTCCCATATGGCGAATTTAGTGGAATAATTGGCAAAGAACACCGCCCGGTCATTCGAATGATGCCATTGATGCATTTCCGGCCCGTTGATGATGTATTGTAACCTACCGGACCGGACGTCGATATTGGCATGGATGTACATGCCCCAGACCGCGTCCAGCAAGGCTTTGATTGGCACCACGATTGGGTTTGCCCCCAGCAGAACGATAGGGGCGAATTCGATGGTCTGGTTGATCAGAATCTCCAGGCTATGCGACCGCGTGCCCGCCAGCCAGTCTACTTCCTTATTGGAATGATGGGCCTCATGTGTTCGCCATAGCCATTTGGAGTGATGTTGGGCGCGATGGAACCAATAAATGTAAAAGTCGTGCAGCACGAGGAAGAAAAGTACCTGCAGGGCCACGGGCCAGTGTGTGACCAGGTGCAGTCTTGACAGATGCCAACGGTTGTCAGCGGGTGTGATAATGAAATTGAAGATCAGGATTTTCAGAAAATAACTCTGGATAAAAGTATACCATACGAGATCCACCCAGAATCCCTCGCGGAAGATCGGCATCCCTTTGGTATACGGATACTTCCGTTCCAGCCAGATGAACAGGAATACGCTGGCTATCAGCAGGCTGGTTGTGATCGTGACCACGTTGTCCATAATTATCTACGTTGTCTGCTCTGCGGAGCGAGCCCTTCTCAGTCGTCTCATAGCTCCTATCTCGCTTTCGTATACTCGCTTGACACCGTCCCCCAGCGCCAGTTCGACATCGCGGATATCGCGAACCAGTTTTTGCATCCCCTGAGGCTCCACGCTGGCCGCATGATCCGAGCCCCACATGGCACGATCCAGGGTAAAATGTCTTTCCACAAAGGTAGCGCCTATCGCCACAGCGGCAACGGTTGTCGCCAATCCGGTCTCATGACCTGAATACCCTATCGGCGTCTCGGGGTACATGTCGGCAAGTGTATTGACCATTCGAAGGTTGAGCTCGTGCGGCGGACACGGATATGCGGAAGTGGAATGTGCGATCATGAGGTTATCAGTCCCGAATTTATTCACAGCGGCCTTTATTTCATCCATCGTAGACATCCCGGTTGAAAGAATGTACGGCTTGCCGGTCTTTTTCACCCGCTCGATGAGTGAATGGTCGGTCAGCGATGCGCTCGCCAGCTTGTATAGGCCGGGCCTGAATTGTTCCATGAATTCCACGGATACCTCATCCCAGCAGGAAACAAACCAGTCGATCCCCTTTTGTTTGCAGTACTCGTCGATCGCCGTGTATTCATCGATTCCCAGCTCAACCATGTGGCGATAGTTGATATAGGTCATCCGGCCCCACGGCGTGTCCCTTTCCAGCAGCCATTGATCTTTGGGCGTACACAGTTCTGGGGTGCGTTTCTGAAATTTTACTGCATCGCAGCCCGCCAATACGGCTTCGTCAATCAGGCGTTTCGCCAACGCGAGCGATCCGTTGTGATTGATACCGATCTCTGCGATAATGTAGACCGGATGTCCCGGGCCGATGGCCCGTTTGGGGCTGACTCGAAAAGTGGTAATCATACATTATAAATTTTAGCGTGAACGATTATTATTTTTGAGTGAACGACGAATACGTTCATATCGCCGTCCATCCTCCATCCACGATGAGGTTTGCGCCGGTCATATATGCGGAAGCGTCGCTGGCCAGGTAGACGATGGCGCCGCGGTAATCCGAAGGCATCGCCATCCGGCCGATCGGCGTTTTAGCGGCGTAGTTGTCCTTGAACCATTCCTCCTGGCTGTTCTCCACTCCGCCGGGCGAAAGCGCATTGACCCGCACATTCCTTTTTCCCCAGTACGCCGCCAGGAACCGGGTAAACCCGATCACGGCCGATTTGGTCACGGGATAGGCAGGCGATTTATAAAAGGTCTGCTTGCCGTCCACATTGCGGTAAATGGTT
>DATJWK010000050.1:0-36511 GCA_035501395.1 Puia sp. | reverse complement strand
AACTATAGTTCGCTCTTCCGAAGTAGCTCAGCCTCGCATTCACGGTTCCTGATCCACCGGTGGCCTGGTTGGCGGTTGTCCCGGCGAACATTTCCTGAACGGCGGTCGAGGCGAACAGGTCCCGGTATGCATTAAAACTCTCGGTATTGCCGTTTGAAACCTGTGTGCCAACCATCAATTTGATGCTGTGGTCTTCGCCAACATTCGTTTGGTAATTGATCAACCCGTAAGCCAGTTTGGAATAGTTGCTTTGGAACGACTCGTACAGCGTAGGGGAATTGTTGGTACCCGCGCCAAAGACATTTGAGGTAAGGACCGGTTGGTTGTTGGCGTCGACTGTAGTTCCGTCCCAGGAATACAGGCGCCACGGCTTTGTGAAATTCTTATCAAAATCAAAACCCTGATCGTAGGTCAGGTTCCCGTTTAGCGATAGCCCCTTTACCCAGGGGATATTGACATCCAACCTTAAATTAGAGTTCAGCACATAGTATTTGTCGTTATTATAACCGGTAGCGCCGGTTGAGATGACAACGGGGTTCTCCCCATGCTCACGGGCGGGACCGGGGTCGCCGTTCGGCCACCAGGCCACAGAGGTCGGGTAGGCAGAGACCAGGTCGTTAAAAATGGTTCCCGCGGATTTTTGCGGGAAGTGTCTATCTTCCAAACGCCCGCTTACGTCTACCGCTACATGGATATCCTTGCTGACTTTGCCGTCGACGTTGGATGTAAATCCGTATTGATTATAAAAGGTGGCGCTGTTCTTATATTGGCCGTCCTGGTGTTTGTAGTCAAGCGAAACAAAGTATCGCATCGATTCCGTACCGCCCGAGATGGCCAGGTTGGCGTTGTTCTGGGCCGACATAGGCTTCAGTACGGTTTTGAACCAGTCGGTGTTCGGATAGCGCAGGGGATCCGAGCCATCTTTGAATTTTTGGATTTCCGCGGCAGTGTACGTTTGATTCAGGCCGCCGGAGGGATTGTTGTAGTAGGCAATTTCGTTCAAGGCGGTGGCGTACAGCGGAGCGTCCGCCATTTTTGGAATCTTTGTAGGCTGGTTATAGCCATAGTTGCCATTAAAAGTGATCTCCGGCTTGCCTGTTTTCCCGCGTTTGGTGGTTACCAGGATGACGCCATTGGCGGCTCTGGAACCATAGATCGCCGCGGAAGCATCCTTCAATACTGAAATGCTTTCGATGGTATAGGGGTCGATCCTTTCCAGGCTCCTGTCCGGAACTCCATCGATCACCACCAGGACGCTGTTATCATTGAACGTGTTGCTGCCGCGAATCCGCAGGGTGGTCCCGTCGTAGCCGGGCTCGCTGCTACTGGTAACGGCAACCAGGCCGGGTAGCCTGCCGGCCAGGCCGTTGGTCACATTGGTCACGGGTGCTTCCGTGACTTCTTTGGACTTGATGGAACTGACGGCCCCGGTGAGTGTCGCTTTTTTGGCGGTTCCGTATCCGACTACGACCACGTCATTCAATTGTTTATTGTTACCGGAAATCAGCCGGGCGACCACACTTTCGCCGGTTGGGGTAACCTCGATGGAGGCGTAGCCAACGCTCGAGATGGTCAAAACTACGTTGGTCAGCGTCGACGGAACCTGAAGTTTGAAGAATCCTTTTTCGTCGGCTGAGGTCCCGATCTTCGAATGCAGTATTTTGATCGAGGCTCCGGATATAGGGTCCCCGGTTCGGGAATCCGTGACCGTGCCGGTAATGGTCCTGGTTTGGGCAGAGACGGTAAGTTGGAGTAGCAGTAGTGAAAATGCCAGAAGCAGTAACTTGATTTTTTTCATACAGCAGTTATAAAATGTTAATAAACAATCAATTAGTCAGAAATTTCCAACGGGGGTGCGTACCTAGGTTTTATACATATTGCAATCCTTTTTTATTAAATAATTACAAATATGCTGGTCTCCCCCGCTTTTTATAGGGGGACAAAATGATAAAATAGGGGGGTAAATTCGTCGATGGGATTTGTCTCACGAGTCTCAGACACGCGGGTGCGGGGGCGCGGCAGTGGGGGCGCGGCCGCGGCGCTTGGAGCGCGGTGCGGGAGCTGGATTAAGATGCGGATATCTTGGCTTATTCGCTGCGCAGGGACCTGACCGGGTTGACCGCCGCCGCCCGGAAAGTTCGAAGGCAAAGGACGATGAGGGCGATCACCAGAAGGGCGGCACCGCCCAGCGCAAAGACCCACCAGTTCAACTGCGTTTTGTACGCAAAATCTTCTAGCCATTTGTTTGCGCCCCACCAGGCGATCGGAATGGCGATGAGGATGGCCAGGCCGATGAGTTTTAAGAAATCCTTTGACAAGAGGAAGATGATCTGCGTGATGGAGGCGCCGATGACTTTTCGGATCCCGATCTCCTTTGTTCGCTGGTTGGTGATATAAATGACGAGGCCCAGCAATCCCAGACAACTGATGAAGATGGTCAGGCCGGCCGACCAGACAAGGAGATTGGCGGTGTTCTTTTCGGCAGTATAGAATTTAGCGATGGTGTCGTCGATGAATTGGTACTCGAAATCGTCGTTGGGGTAGATGGTTTTAAAGGCTTTTTCGATCTTTGCCATGGTGGCGGGCCAGGCGCCGGTGTTACCATTTTGCGGTCTCAGGGCAATGTTGATACATTCCGATGTCTTTGTGCCGTTGGCGATGAGCAGGGGTTTTATCGATTCGTGGATGCTGCGCTGATTAAAATCGGCCATCACACCAACGATGCGTTGTTTGCCGCGTCCGCCGGAAATTATCTTATCAACGGCCTGTCGGGGATCCTGGAAGCCAAGGATATGCAGATAGGCAGTATTGATTACTATGGAATTGGTCGTATCGGACTGGGTGATCGCGTTCCCGGCCAGCAGGTGCAGTCCGAACATCCGGAAATAGTTACTGTCGGCTACCTTCCATTCCACATTTTGGATGATTTCCTTTTTGCCGTCGTTGTAAGTCATCGTGCTGGTCCACGTCCCATTGCTGGACGGCGGGTTGCTGGCGATGCTGATCATGGCGATGCCGGGCAGTTCGTGTAATTGTTGGACCAGCGCATCGCGCTTTTGCGGGGGTTCATTGTAGTTGGTCCGGAAATAGACGATGGCATCCCTGCGAAAGCCCAGGTCCTTGCTGAGGGCAAAACTGATTTGTTTGGTGACCAGCAGGGTTCCGATCAGGAAGACCTGGGCGATGACAAACTGCGACACGGTAAGGGTCTTACGGAGCCAGGCGCCGCGTGTCTTACCGGAGCCCGCGAAGGCCTGGTTCTTTAACACCATGACCGGCTTGAACGCTGACATCACGATGGCGGGATATAAACCGGCGAGGATGCTCACGACGATGACCAATACGACCAGAAAGACAAGGAGCAGTGGCTGTCGCAAGGGACTGAAATGAAAATCTTCGGGAATAAAATCGCCAAATACTTTTAAAAGAAGGGGGGTAAGGGCAATGGAGAGCAGGGTTGCCAGTATGGTCAGCACAAAGGTCTCCGTAAGGAACTGAGCAGTCAGCTGGCGGCGGTGACTGCCCATGGTCTTGCGGATGCCGATCTCTTTTGCGCGCTGTGAAGCCTGGGCTGTCGAGAGGTTGATAAAATTTATACAGGCCAGCAGCAGTAGGAAGCCGGCAACGGCCAGCAGGCCATAAAGGGTAGGCTTGTGCGCCTGGCGGCTTTCATCGAATACGCCGTAGTCCGTGTTGAAATGGATGTCAGCCAGGGGCTGTAGTTCGACGCTGAATGTGCCGCCACCGTGGTTGTTTGGATCGGGCGGGTTGTATTTTTTCCAAAGGCGATTTAGCTGGGCAACAGTCCGGGCGGCCGTGTTGCCCGGGGAAAGGCGGACGAACAGTTGATCGGCGGAGTTTGTCCAGCCCCATTTCCCAAAGCCTTCGGGTTTCAGCCTGCTTGTATAGATAGTGCTTCGCGAAATAAAGGTGTTAAAATAGAAATCGGTGTTTTCAGAAATGTCCTTTACGATGCCCGTTACTGCAGCCAGTATCGTATCGTTGAACGTGATGGTTTTGCCGACTATATCGTTGTAATTCAGCTTTGGAAAATATAACCGGGCCTTTTTTTCTGTCAGCACAACCTGGTAAGGCTGCGAGAGTGAGGCGGCGGGGGAACCGGCCAGCCAGGTATAGCGAATCAGGTCGAAATAGCGCTTATCGGCATAGACGGCGTCCTTTTGCTTTCGGAATATCTGGAGCCGGCCGCCATCGCCCGAAGGGACTGTTACCCGCATCTCATCTGCGGTGGTAAAGGGCACCACAACATCCAAACCCGTCATATCTTTTTCGACTGCCGGCCCCATGGGTTCCGACAAAGCGTTGCCGTGCCAGGTGTTACCCTCAAACGTGCCGGTGGCGACGATTCGGTAGATCCGGTCCCGGTCCTTTTCGAATTTGTCAAAGGTGAAATCATAATAGACCAGCAGGACGATGATCAGGCTTGCGCTGATCCCGATCGCGAGGCCAAGAATGTTGATAGCGGAAAACGCTTTGTTACGCCGGAAGTTGCGGAAGGCGACGCGGAAATAGTTTTTAAGCATGTCAGCAGGGATGATTGGCTGTATGTGACACAAAGAATGCCATTATGTTGCAGTTTGCTTATCAATTAGTTGACGAGCGGTCCTCCGGGCTGGTGTACGGTTATGATGCAGTCGGGTGTGCGAATTCAACCAATGAGTGAGACCGGCGAGGTTTAGTCCGCCGTGGAGCCGGACAGTGCCGAAATTTTATTCATTTCGCAAACCGTTGACCGGATTTTGTACAGAAAGTGTACGGGAAGCGGCCATAGTCCGCGGCGCCGAGTGCTGCCGGTGCACATGGTAGCGGCCTCCGCTGTCATCGCCGGAGTCGCCACTTCCGTCGTCACTGCCATCATCGCTGCCATCGTCGCTGCCATCGTCGCTCCCATCGTAGCTCCCATCGTCGCTTCCGTAGTTGCCATTGTCCCCGGGATCATCCGTGTAGGAGTACGGATCCTCGTAAGGAGCGGGATTTGGATCGGGCTGGGGCACATCTTTGTTGCAGGAAACGAGGACCAACAGGAGAGCGGCCGTAAGGAATAGTGTTTTCATCTGTCAAGCGTTTGGATGGTAGGGGGCGGGTGTTTGATCTTTGACAGGCAAGGTAAAATAAAGTTGAAGGTCCGTAGGAGGTTTAATCGGCGTTTAATCGATATTAAAAGAAGTTTAATCAACACAAAGGATTTATATTTGGCACTGTAAGGTTAATCTATCCAAACCAGAACGATTACTATGCCAACAAGACGTCGATTCCTTCAACAAGCTGGTCTTGCCTCTACGGGGCTGATGATCGGGACCAGCGGCTACTTTCCCGGCGGCCACTTTATGAGACGGCCCACTATCGGACTTCAATTGTATACGGTTCGAACCCAAATCGAAAAGGATGTCGAGGGGACTATTGCCAGGGTGGCCTCGATCGGATATAATTCAGTGGAAGCATTTGGATATGACAATGGGAAATTCTTTGGGTTGACCCCCTCGCAGTTCGCCGATCTGCTGCATAAATATCATCTCAAGTCGCCGAGCGGGCACTACATGATGATGAACTATTTTATGAAAGGCGATGAGAATGATCTGAAGGACAATATTGCCACGGCGGTGACGCTGGGTCACAAGTATCTCGTGATCCCTTTCCTGACCGACGAAATGAGGACCAGTCTCGACGATTACAAGCGGCTGGCGGCGAAATTCAATGTCGCGGCCAAGGCGGCAAAGGAGGGCGGGCTGAAGCTGGCTTATCATAACCATGACTTTGAATTTAAGGACTGGGGTGGCGGCCAAACGGGATTTGACGTCTTCCTGAAAGAGACGGATCCGTCGCTGGTATTTTTTGAAATGGATTTGTATTGGGTGACAAGAGCGGGGCTTGATCCGATCCAGTTGATCGATGCCAATCCCGGCCGTATCCGGATGTGGCACCTAAAAGACATGTCGCAGAAGGAGCCGGCGAGCTATACGGTCGAAGGGCAACAATATTTTGCGGAAGTGGGCGCCGGTATCATCGACTTCAAAAGCATCTTTTCGCACAAGAAAAAATCGGGGATGGAGTACTTCTATGTCGAGCAGGATGAGACGAGTGAGCCGGTATATGATGCGATTAGGAAGAGCTACAACTACGTAAAGGCAAATTTGGTTTGAATGAGACGATGAATCCTAATTTTCTTTAATCCTTTATTATGGCTGAGAATCAATTTGACGCGATCGTCGTAGGATCCGGTATCAGCGGCGGCTGGGCAGCGAAAGAGCTTACTGAAAAAGGGCTCACGGTACTCTTGCTTGAGCGCGGCCGGAACATTGAACATGTGAAAGATTATGTGAACGCAACAAAAGCGCCCTGGCAATTTCCGCACCGGGGCAGCAAGACCCAGGAGATGATCAGGAATTACCCGGTGCTGAACCGGGATTACCCCCTTAACGAAACGAACCTTGACTATTGGACAAACGAACAGGAATCGCCTTTTACCGAGGTTAAGCGATTCGATTGGTTCCGCGGGTATCACGTGGGCGGGCGGTCCCTGATGTGGGGACGGCAAAGCTATCGTTGGAGCGATTTTGACTATGAAGCAAACGCCAGGGAAGGCATTGGGGTTGATTGGCCTGTCCGCTATAGGGAGATTGCCCCGTGGTATGACCACGTGGAGAAGTTTGCGGGCGTAAGCGGATCGAAAGAGGGGCTGCCGCAACTTCCGGACGGACAATTCATGCCGCCGATGGCGATGAATGTCGTAGAAAAAGACCTTGCGGCCCGCCTGAAGGACCATTATAAGAATGGCCGGCATATGATCATCGGTCGCACCGCCAATATTACCGAGCCGCTCCCCGGCCGTACCAACTGTCAGTATCGCGATAAATGCTGGTTGGGCTGTCCGTTCGGCGCGTACTTCAGCACCCAGTCCTCTACCCTTCCGGCTGCGATGGCAACGGGTAAGCTGACGTTACGTCCCTGGTCGATAGCAACCCGCGTACTTTATGACAAGGACAACAAACGCGCGACCGGCGTGGAGGTCCTGGATGCCGAGACCAACAAGACCTATCAATACAAATCAAAGATCGTTTTTTTGAATGCGTCGACTATTAATTCCGCGTGGCTGCTGATGAATTCGGCGACGGATGTGTGGCCCGATGGGTTGGGCTCGAGCAGTGGCGAGTTGGGGCATAACCTGATGGATCATCACCTCGATGCCGGGGCCTATGGCCGGGTAGAAGGGTATGAAGACAAGTATGTCTACGGTCGCCGCGCCAACGGGGTTTATGTACCGCGATTCCGGAATTTGTTTGGGGACAAGCGCGATTACCTGCGTGGTTTTGGGTATCAGGGCGGAGCGGGCCGGAACGGTTGGGACCGGGAGATTGCGGAACTCAGCATCGGCGCCGAGCTAAGGTCGGCATTGTCGGAGCCGGGAGCCTGGAGCATGGGCATTGGCGGATTTGGTGAAACACTCCCCTACCATGACAATAAAGTCACGCTTGACAAAACGCGGAAAGATAAATGGGGGCTCAACATTCCAGCCATTGACGCGGTCATTCGGGACAACGAAACCAAGATGCGCAAGGACATGCAGGGCGACGCGATCGAAATGCTTACCGCGATTGGGGTAAAAGATGTCCAGGGGTTTGACAACAACGCGGTGCTTGGACGCGGCATCCACGAGATGGGCACTTGCCGGATGGGAAGGGATCCGAAGACGTCGGTGCTCAACAAGTGGAATCAGGTCTGGGACGCGCCAAATGTCTTTGTGACGGATGGATCTTTTATGACCTCGGCGAATTGCGTAAATCCTTCGCTGACCTATATGGCCTTTACGGCACGGGCAGCGAATCACGCCGTAGATGAACTTAAAAAAATGAATTTATAACAAACTTTTCGTCATGCAAAGAAGAGAAGCGTTACAAATGGTTGCCCTCCTGATGGGCGGCACGGTGATCGGGGCGGATGCTTTTTTGTCGGGCTGTAAAACGCCGCCAAGGAAAGAAGGGCTTTTTTATGATACCGACGTGGCACTAATGGATGAGATCGGCGAGACCATCCTCCCGGCGGGTCCGGGCGTCCCCGGCGCCAGGGAAGCGGGGATCGGTGAGTTTATGAAAGTGATCGTGACGGATTGTTATACGCCCGGGGACCAGGATGTTTTTGTCAAGGGCTTGCAGTCGCTTCGGGACAAGAAATTTATGGATATGACGGCGGACCAGCGGCATGAGTTGCTGGTACAACTGGACAAGGAAGCGCGCGATCCGAAAAATAAGGATAAGAAACAGCCCTATTTCAGCATGCTAAAGCAGCTCACGATCTGGGGATATTTTACGTCCGAAGCCGGGGCTACCAAGGCATGCCGGTATATCGAGACACCCGGGCGGTATGATGGTGATGTGCCGTACAAGAAGGGCGATAAGGTTTGGGCAATTTAATTCTGCAGCAGGGGTTCCCCCTGGTCACCGGCTCACTCTGTCCGCAACGTATGGGCGGGATTGGCGAGAGCAGCGCGAATAGCCTGAACGCTGACGGTAGCCAGCGTGATCCCGATGGCGGCGATGGCGGCGGCGATAAACACCCAGGGGCCGATCGTTATCCGGTAATCGTAGTTCCACAACCAGTGTTGTAGAAAATACAACGCGACCGGTGATGCGATCAGGCAGCTGATCAGCACCAGGACGATAAAATCTCCGGTGAGCAGGAGCCAGAGCTGGGTTACGGAGGCACCAAGGACTTTGCGGATGCCGATCTCCTTGTTGCGCTGTTCGGCCATGTAGGCGGCGAGTCCGAAGAGGCCGAGGCAGGATATAAAGATCGCCAAACCTGCGAAGGTGGCCGCTAATTTTCCGACCAACGTTTCGGAACTGAATTTTGAGGCGTAGTTGGCGTCTTCGAATGAGTAGTCGTAGGGGTAGGCCGGATTGTATTTACTGAAGATAGGGCCCAGTTTGGCAATGGCATCGCGGGTTTTGGCCTGCGGCGAGAGCCGGTATAAAATGACACTTTGCGGAGAGGGATCGGGGTCGTAAAGGAACATAGAAGGGTCGGCCGGGCTGAATGGGGACGTCATTACCGCATCTTTGACTACGCCGACGATGGTGCGGGTGGTGTCGTATTTAATCGTTTGACCCAGCGGGTTCTTGAGACCAAGACGCCGGACGGCCGCTTCGTTCATTATGACGGTTGCTTTATCGGAAATGCCGTCGAAATCCCGGCCTTGTACCAGGGTCATTCCGAGGGTCTTGAAATAGTCCTGTTTGACCCAGATCGTGCCAAGAGCTATTCGTTCACCGGGTTGTTTCCCCGGCCAGTCGCTGATATCGTCGTGCAAGTTGATCCAGGTGGCCGCGCAGGAGGACATGGTGACGGAGGAGGCGACACCGGAGCTAAGAAGATCATTCCTGAGTGCGGTATAGTTGCGGATCAGGTCCGGGCTGCCGCCAGTCACCAGGAGCCGGTCGAGGTTATCGCCGGTCGGCCTGTCCCTGGCATACTTGATCTGCTGGTCGACGATCGTGGTGCTGATGATCAGGGCGATCGAGCAACTGAATTGCAGGACGACAAGGAGTTTTCGCGGGAGCGAAGCTGCATTGCCGATATGCAGGGAGCCTTTCAGGACTTTGACGGGACGGAAGGAAGAAAGGTAAAATGCGGGGCGGCTTCCGGCTGCGAGGGCCGTGATGCACACACCGCCGGTCATCAGGAGCCAAAACCAACCGCTGGATGAGGGGAGGACGACCCGGCTGTCCGTTAGCGCATTGAAGGCGGGTAGGGCTATCCGGGCGAGCAATAGGGAGAGTGCAAACGCCAGCAGTACCAACATGAATGACTCCGTAAGAAACTGGAAGATGAGATCTTTACGCCGGGAGCCGATCGCTTTGCGAATCCCCACTTCGCGGGCCCTCTTTTCAGAGCGGGCGGTGGTGAGGTTAATAAAATTGATACAGGCGATGGCGAGAATGAGGATGCCGATGACGCCAAACAGGCGGACGTATTCAATGAAGCCACCCGCTTCTTTCCCGTTATGGTATTCCGTAAACAGGTGCCAGTCTTTCAGGGGCTGCAGGACGATTTCCGTTGTCTTTGCGTTCTCGTCGTTATCGCGCTTCTCGATGTCTTTGATTTTTGGTCCAAGCTTCTCCAGGGAAATGCCCGGCTTCAGCTTTACAAATACCTGAAAGGCATTCCCGCCGCCAAAAAGAAATGTCCGCATTCGTTTTACCCAGGGTGTGGTTTGCTCGTAAAAGCTGAAAGGGACCAGAAAGGAAAATGAGAATGAACAATTATCCGGGACGTCCTTCAAGATGCCGGTGACCTTCAGGTCATTGAGATTGTCGAAGCGAACGGTTTTCCCGATCGGGTCGTCATTGCCAAAGAGCGTTCTGGCAGTGGATTCGGTCAGGACGATGGAGTACGGTTCTTTCAGGACGGTTGAAGCGTTGCCTTTTGTCAGCGGAAACCTGAAAATCTTGAGAAAGTCCTGTTGGACCTGGCCACCGTTTATGTACAGGCGCTTTTCGTTTACTTTCAGGCCGTGGGTGCCGAACCAGTCGGTTTCGCTGGCGAATTCTATTTCGGGATATTCGGTGCGAAGGACGTCGGCCAGCTTTGTCGGGGTGCTGTTCTCGGTATCGATGTCCTTGTCCACGTTGTAGTTACTTTTTGCCTGGTAGACGCGATCATAGTCCGGAAGAAAGGTATTGAACGAATATTGGTGGTAGACCCAGAGGCCAATCAGGAGCGTTACGCACATGCCCGTTGCAAGGCCGATGATGTTGAGCGCGCTGTACCATTTGCCTCTGATAATGTTGCGCCAGGCGGTTTTGAAGTAACTAAGGACCATGCCGGATTGTTTGACGGATGTTCCTCCAAAACGGTGCCGGGATTCCATGGTTCTGTTAATCAATGGTTTGGGCCATCGGTGCGCTACAGCATGTACGGTTTTGATACGCGGTATGTGCTTTTTTGGAGATTGGCGTATTTTGCCGCTGTGATCCTTCATGAGTTTCCTGACCTTGGCTGGCTCAAGGGCCAGATTGCCCGGGGGTTTAGTAACCGGATGGGATGGTGTGGCCGCGTGCTGGCGAACGAAGGTTTTCCCAGCGTCGTTATTCATACCAGGGTGAGGGAATGCTACCGGCCGGACGTCAAAGGGCCGTTTTCTTTTTTTCTGAATGTCCGGGGCACTAGTCTTTGCGGAGTGGATGGCAGGACTACTCGTGTCGACGAGGATCATTATTTTGTCAGTAACCAATCTCAGCTGTACACGTTACAGGTAGAGAAGGGGGAGCGGGCGGGCAGGGGTGGATTGGCGGGAAGCGGCGGAACGGAGCTATCCAACATCCATTTCGGCGAACGTTTTAGCGAATCGGTATTCCATTCGCTGGTGACACCGGTTGATGCGATCCTCGACTCCGGAACCGATCAAACCTCGGTTCCCGTTCAGTTTTATAACCAGCTACATCGCCGGGACGCGACCTTCAACGCACTTGTAAGGGGAGTCCTGGATTCGGCCGATGAGCCGGCGCTATCATTCGAAGAACGGCTGACGGCGCTGCTGGTTTATCATTTGCAGCAGCATGCGCAAATTGACCGGATCATCGATCGCTTGCCTCCGGTCAGAAAGGTTACGCGTGTCGAGTTGTACAAACGTCTTTCGCGGGCGATGGACGTCATTCGTTCCGGCTTTTGCGGCGCCGTCAGCCTGGATCAGCTCGCTGCGGAGGCTTGTCTTTCGAAATATCATTTTCTACGGTTGTTCAGGAAGGCCTATGGCATTTCGCCGTATGGGTACGTCCTGCAGCTCCGTCTCGAAAAGGCGATGGCGTTGCTCGCCGGTTCGAATATTTCCATCGGTGACCTGGCCGGACGGCTAGGCTTCGACAACAGCCAGTCTTTCAGCCGGCTGTTTTATCAGCGGATCGGTGTTTATCCAAGCCAGTACCGGCTCCGCGCAAATTAGCAATTTTGGGTATCGGGCATACGGCAAAGGTTAGGAACTTTGTGGCGATAAACATTCAACGTATGTCCAGATCCGGTCTTCGTCTTGCTGTTGCTGGGGTGATCTTGTGGGTCATCTTGCTCGCCGTATTGTCGATCAGGGGATTTTTCTCTGACTTTTCCGCGTTGCCTCCCCGGCTGAGTTTTGCGCTGCTGATCCCGTTGGCGGCGGTGTTATTCTTTGTACGGTCACGGGCGGGTACGGCGGTGTTACGCCGGATCCAGCCGCAATGGCTGATCTATTTACAGACTTTCCGTATTTTGGTTGAGATGGGACTTTGGTTGTCGGTTCGTAACGGGCTGTTGCCGGTACAGTTGTCTTTCGAGGGACGCAATTTTGACTTGTTGACAGGCTTGATAGCGATCCCGGTTGGATATTATTGTTTTGTCAGGCGGTCCTGGCCCCCGGTCATCGCGTTGTTATTCAATATCGGCGGGCTACTGATGCTGGTGAATGCGGTGACGCTGGCCACCTTGTCGATGCCGACGCCACTACAGGCTTTCCATGGTCAGCCCGATGCTTCGCTGCTTACGCGATTCCCGGGAATTTTTCTACCGGGGCTGCTGGTACCGCTGGCGTATACCCTGCATATTTTTTCGTTGCGTCAATGGCGGATCATAGGATCAGTTCGACAACGGGAATCTCGTATTTCGGTTTCCGGACGGGAAGCTTGAGTGTGAGATCGGGGGACGTGCCGGCCGGCAAGATCGGAGTCTCCGAATCGTCGTTTAATAGCTGCGCATAACGCACTTTCCCGGCGTAACCCGGCAGTACGAGTTTGCCGTCCGACGGGTAGTCATAGAGATGGACGTACAATCGTTTTGTTTGTGGATTGTACGTGAGCCGTTGCCCGGCCGGTGTTTGGAATTCGTCGGGAGCAAAGGTGCAATTATAGATCGCTTTGCTGTTTGCGTGCATCCAATAGGCCAGGCTATCGAGGGCATTATGGGCGCGGTAATCGAACTCCCCGCGTGCGGTCGGTCCGACGTTTAGGATCAGGTTACCGCCGTTTGCGGTCGAGGTGATGAGCAGATCGAGCAATTGGCGGTGGGTCTTCCAGGTCATTTCGTCCCGGTAATAACCCCATGATCCGGAGAAGGTCTGGCAGGTCTCCCAGGTTTTCCCCTTGTATTTGGCCAGTTCCTCTGTAGAGACTTGTTCCGGGGTCACAAAATCGCCGCCGTCCTCATAGTCGTCCAAGCCAAGCCGATTGTTGACAATGATCCCTGGCTGAAGCTTGCGAACCAGTTTTATCAGTTCGACGGCGCCCCAGTCTTCGGCGTGTTTGCCGCGCTTGTCATCTTTCCCCCAGGTCCAATCCAGCCAGAGGATGTCGATCTTACCGTAGTTCGTCAGCAGTTCGGTGATCTGGTCGCGCAGGTATTGCCGGTACTTTCGCATGTCCCGGCCTTTATTTAGCCGGTCATAGTTCGCCTGGGAGGTATCGGTCTGCGTCAGAGGATGGACGTCGTCCATGGTGTAGTCCGGGTGGTGCCAGTCAAGGAGCGAATAGTAAAATCCGATCTTCATCCCCTGCGCGCGGAACGCGTTGACATATTCTCGAACGAGGTCGCGGTGGGCAGGGGTGTTTGTCGCTTTATAATCTGTGAATTTTGAGTCGAAGAGGCAGAAGCCGTCGTGATGCTTGGTTGTCAGGACGGCGTATTTCATGCCTGCAGCCTTTGCCTGTTTGGCCCAGGCAGCGGGGTCAAAGTCGACGGGATTAAAGAAGTCAAAGTATTGCTGATACTGTTCGTTGGTCATGTGTTCATTGTGCTTGACCCATTCGTGTCTTGCGGCCATCGAATAGATCCCCCAATGGATGAACATGCCAAACCGGTCGTCGGTCCACCAGGACATGCGCTGCCGGCGTGCGGCCTGAGTTTCATCGAAGATGCGTTTTGTCTGGGCTTGCAGGGTCGCGGAGAGGAGGGACGCTGCGAAGAGCAGGATGCTAAGCTTTCTCATAGTGCCGTCGAAAGTAGGGAAAAAAATCGGGTTGCGGCGCCGGTTGCGGATGGCGCGATTCAGAATTGTTTTAAAAAGCTGGCTTTAAAGATGAGATGGGATTCTGTTTGGGGCTGGATGGGGGGCTCGGTCAGCTGGCTGTTGACGCCGCGGTTATAGATGAAGTAGATATAGCTCAGGGGGGAATATTCCCAGGCCAGCCGAAGATTCCACGCGGTAGAGTTGTTGAGGGAATTCCATTGACAGACGCCGCTCAACTGGAAGCGCGGATTGAGGGCGAAGCGACCCTGGAGGATATACAGGTTGACCGTGGTGGAGGTGTCGTTCACGCCCACGCGTAAGAAGTGATTGCGGTTGAATTCGCCCTGAAAGGAAATGTAAGGAATCGGCGCGAACTGGAGCTTGTAGTCACCCATGATCAGGCGGCCGTTGAAGTAGGTGCCGATCGAGTAGTTGACCTGGGCGTTCAACATTTTAGAAGGGTCAGTCGAAAAATAGATCTGTTGGTTCAGGTAGTGGTATTTTCCGGGAGCGATGTTGACGTTTAGGGGGGAGAAAGTGGATGTCAGGTTCTGCCAAACGAATTGAAAGCCGTAGCCCAGGAAGCCGCCGTCGCGGAAGTTGAACCAGAGCGGGAAGATGGGAAGATCGGCTTCGGAAAACTGGCGGGTCGAGGCCGTGTAGTACAGTTCGGGGAGGATGCCTGGAGAGAAAGCAAGGAGGAACTTTTTAAAAGGAAGCAGCTTCCCGCGATAAAACCAATTGATACCCGGTGTCGTCCCGATGACATCGCTTCGCGAGATGAAACCCATTTGCGGATCAAATTCTTTTGTGATAACGGACTCCGTCCACCAGATCTCGTGGCTGTTGGTATTGTTTAGGTACTGGACGATGCCGCCGAATCCTTTGGCGCCCGTATTAGAGGTAGTCGTTTGGGTGAAGATGGCTTTTATGGAGTTGGATTCGCCAAGCCGGAAGAAACCATCGACGGTCGATTCGATGTTGGTGGCGCCCGGTTGTTGACGTATGGTCACAAGGCCCCCTACCCGATCTTGTTTTGAAAAGTTCTCCGAAAAGCGGCCGATAAAAAAATCGGTTGCGGGTCCCTCCTTGTAGCCTTGTTGGCGGATGACCATGGCCCCGTAATTTGAAGTTGCGGAGCGATGGACGAAGCGGCCGCCGCCTGTGATGGGGATAAGGTTGCCGCTCGTATCTAGGCCGATCGTCCGACTGTTGAAGGGTTGGTAACGCATCGAGCCGCCGCCCTGATCGGGTGTCATGCTGACCTGAACGCCAAAAAGAGAGGCGTTCTCCAGGAAGAACGGTCGTTTTTCAGGGAAGAAGACGTTAAAGCGGGTGGTATTATTGACCTGTTGTTCCACGTCGGCCTGCGCAAAATCGGTATTGGCCGTAAGGTCCAGAACGGAGTTGGGGGTCACCGCCCATTTCAGGTCGCCGCCGTATTTGATGCTCGACGTATGCGGTGATTCGGTATTGCCGAAATTTGTATAGTGGTCGTCCGAAGCAAGAATATAAGGGTCGATGCTGATGTTGGTAGTAGGCGGCGGGGGATGGAGGTTGGTGAGGATGCCGGCATAGTTCATATGAGTGGCGGAGAACGTGCGCGGGAAGGGTGAGAAGGCGCTGATTTCGTTGGTGAGGCGCCGGTTGCGATATACGTTGAAACCCCAGTTCTGCAGAGAATCGCTGTTCCGGGGGTAACGGAGAGTTTTCCAGGGGATGGCCATTTCGGCGGTCCAGCCGGTGTCGGTACGCCGCGTGCGAACGTTCCACAGCCCGTTCCAATCGATATCAAAATAGAGATCGTCAAAGGACAGCAGGTCGCGTTGGACTCCGTAGGCGTTCGTCGCAAAGACGATCGCGTTACGCTGGTCGTTGTAGGTGTCGAAGGCCAGGTTCACGAGGTCATGGCGGAGGTAATCAAAGTCCCGAAGGAAGTCGGTGGCCATGATGGCATGTTTGCCTTTCGGATCTTTACAGACGACCCCCACGTAGAGATATTTTTGATTATACAGGACTTTGATGATGGTAACGAATTGTGAGGGTTGGCCCTGGGAGGGTTCGATCTGGATGAAGTCGGTGGCGCCGGCAGTTAGCCCCCATTCCGGTTCATCGAGCAAGCCGTCGATGCGAATGGTAGTGGCGATGGGAATGGCTTTTAGTTCGCGGCGGATAGGGTTGGGCTTAAAGAAATCGGCTTCTTGCGCGGATGCGGGGAGCAAAATCAACAGGAGCGCAGGCGTAATGGCGAGTGCAAAAATTATAGTGAGCACAGGGATGGCAGCGTGGATTCTCATAAGTCAGCCGCCAAATATAGGAAGAAATGCTAATGCCAGTGAGTGTTACCTACTTACAAATGCGTCAAAGGATTCAACCGGCGTTACCTGGTCTTCCTTCACCCGCACCAGCAGGAACTTGTGATCGTCCAGCAGGCCGACTTCAAATACCGGGGTTACGTGATCGTCCAGTTCATTTACAAAAAGCATGGTGTACTTCGGGTAATAACTTCTGACATCGGAGCAGACCCGTGAAGGAGCGTTTCTTCCGGTATAGTAGACGTGGGTGTCGAGGGCACGCCCGCGAGTAGTGTAGTGGACCACATAGAGGATTGAGTCCGGAGTATAAAACCGGACGGAAATACCTTCCGACTGTTTGTTCCATACTGCCGTCTTAACAAACCCGTAGAATTTTACGAAGTTCCGGAAGGCCCGGGCGCAAATCTCGTTTAAGGGGACATTGGTTGTCAGGGAATCGTGGTCGGCATCAAAATGATATGGGATTGTTTGGGCAATGGTCGTCGATGCAGAAAACAGGCCAATAGCCAGGATCGCAGAATGAACGATGCGGTTCATACCGATAGAATTTTGTTTGATAAAAAAATAGCAGTATGAAGCTCCGGTCACTGAAATATGCGACAATGCAAATATGCAGCCATCCCGAGCTGCCCGGTCAGGGACCGGTCGTTTCTCAACGGGTGCACGTGCATCGGTATGCAGATCGTGTGCCAGGGTGGCTGCAGAGCCATATCGCTGGGCTAAGGACGAATGACGACGTGCTTTATATTTTTCCGGTCGTAGGTATAGGTAATATGAAGCAGCCCGTCAGAAGTCTGGACAACGGCCGGGTAGCTGTATTCGCCGGTGGTCCTATTTTCCAGATCCAGGATATCCCGCCAATGTTTTCCATCGTCCGAGATGGCCATCCGCAGCCTGGCGCGACCATCAGACCATTGGTTACCGGCGGTGTCGGGGTTATAAGCGATCAGTTGGCGACCGTCCTTCAGGGTAACCGCATCTATGCCTGAGTTCGGATTGAGCAGCGTAGTTGCAGTGAGATCCGACCAGGTCTTACCATGATCGGATGACCAGGACTGGATGACGCGGCCTTGCTTGCTTCTGCAAAGGATTTGCAACCGTTTATGAGGGTATTGTAGGATCGCCGGTTGGATCACGTCGAACCGCGAATTGGTGTCGACAGGGATGAAATTCCCCGTTGACAAATGAGGATCGATCACTTCCATGCGAATCGTCCAGCGGCCATTTGGGTGCTCTATGCTTGAAGGGCATAGCAGCGTGCCGTCCGGGAGTTGCACAGGTTTGTCCTTGATCGGACCGAGCAGGTTGTTCGGTAAACGGTTGGCGGCCGACCAGGTCGCGCCGTTATCATCGGAGGTCTTGAACATTCCCCACCACTGGCGGGGGTTCGGGCCCACCTTATAAAACAAGACCAACTGCCCATCCTGCTTTTTGAATAATACGGGATTCCAGCACGGATACCGGAGCGTGTCATTTATCACGCCGTTGGCGGCTTCCCGGGGGGTCGCTTTTCCCTCCGCTGAAATCTTCCCCAGGAAAATGGCGACATCGCTACGGCCTTCTCCGCTGCCGCCGAAACAGGCTATCCAGATGCCGCCCGCATTGTCCTCGACGATGGTCGAGGCGTGGCAGCTCTGAAACGGGGGGTTGGAAAATAAAAGATTTGCGGAGACCACTTTCCATTTGGGCCGGAGCGGCCTGGTTTCTATTGAAAAGTCAGGTCGCCCGGTTTCGACGCCGATGACCGAGAGCAATAAAATTAAAAGGGCCTTCATCATCAGAGGCCAAAAGTGCGAAAAATTAAGATACCGGTAATACACCGGTTTGTCGATTGCACTAATTTCGACGGATTGATTTTGGGCAAATTCTGAATACATTATGACTAAGTTCTATTTGATTTGGGTTGCATTTAGCTGTTTATTTTTTGTAGCGTGCTCGAAAAAGGGTCAGAGCGTTGCGATCTCGTCGCAAGAATTTATGGCGGGGAGCTATATCCATAGCGGCGACACGCTAAATTCCAGCAGCGGGTCAAACGGCCGGGCAATAAAGGGAACCTTGCAGTCCGGTCAGACCTACTACCTCGCAAGCGACTACGCGGATGCAACGATCAACAGCGGTGACACGCTGGTGGTACAGAGCGGGGTGAACGTGTTAGTCGTCGGTCCATCCAGCGGCACAAGTATGATCGGGACCGAAGGCCATGCGCCCGCCCTGGTTGTGAACGGCACCTTGCTTTGCCTCGGAAGCAAAGCAAATCCGATACTCTTCAGCGTGGCCGATCCCACGTTGAAATCCAATCCTGCTCTCGATCCGCAAGACCCGAACACGGACCCGGCATTCAAAGGCTACTGGGGGGGCATACAGGGCGGATCGGGAAGCGGTGATATCATTATCAAGTGGACGCGGCTTGAGTACCTGGGGGGAATCGCATCGGCAACTGATCCCAGCCGGCCGGGGAAGCCGAGGTACGGCATATTTATCAACAATCCCGCCTGCCATTTCGTGCTGGAGGACAGTTGGCTGTATGGTTCGAATAACGACTGTGTGCGGCCGGCGGGGTGCCAGTACGAGATCTTCCGGAACACGTTCGAAAAGGTTGGCTTTACTGCCGGGGAATGTGTCAATGTGAAGAGCGGCTGTATTGGGGATATCGGCTACAATCTGGCGATCGGGGGGACAGGCAATGCGTTTAAGACTGCGAATGCGGGCGGATTATCGCCGCAGAGTAATATGAATACGTATAATAATACGGTGGTGACGACGGGGTACCGGCAAGCGAAGGCGGGTGAAGGCGGCTCTATCGATTTTGAGAACGGCGGCCGGGGGATGGCATTCAATAATTTGCTTGTCGACTGTGCATACGGCTTAAGTGTACTGGGCGGGGGCGGGGCGACACCTGCCGCCGATACGGCAAATATCCAATACGGTTATACCTATAACTATGGCGATGATGCGGCAATAACCGATCAGTTCCTTCCGGTTGGTTTTATTTCGCAGGCGCAAACCGGCGATATCAATGGCGGGAATGGGACGATACCGGGGGCCAACAACCCCATGTTTGTCAATTACGCGTTGCCGCTCGCCTCGACGACAAATTTCAACAGCGCGAATTTTGTGGGGAGTTATGATTTCCATTTGAAGGCCGGATCGCCGGGGATTGGGAAGGGAAAGACGGGGTTTGCGCCATATGCGGTCGTGAAGGTGGATAAGGTGTTCGGGGTGACGGAGATCACGCCGCCGGGGAAAGACATGGGGGCTTTTCAAACGGATGGTACGGGTAATCAGCATTGATGTCCGGGCGATGGATCATATGGTGGATGATGGGGGTCTCATTGATCTTTTCCCTCCGGGCTTCGGCGGGAAGGACTGCGTGTGACACGTTGCCGAAAGTGATCGTCGTTGCCACGCCGGATAAAGGCTCGGAACAGAGTGTTCTGCAGCTACAGAGCCTGTCCGGGAAGATCGTGGATATGGTATCAGCCGAACGTGTCCAACAATCCTCCGATCTGTCGGTAGCGGATATCACCCGGCGGGTGAATGGATTGTCGGTTACCATAGATCACTCCGGTCAGTCCGATCTCACGATCATCCGCGGTATCGATCCAAAATATAATTATACATCGGTCGACGGCATCAAGGTCCCCAGTCCGGGTGACCGTAGCCGGTATGTACCGTTGTCTATCTTTCCGGCGGAGTTGATCGAGCGGGTGGAAGTATACAAAAGCCTTACCCCGGAGATGGAGGGGGATGCGATTGGTGGTGTGGTAAACCTGGTGCTCAAAGATGCGCCTTCGCAGCCGATGTTCAATTTGCGATTGGCGACAGGGTACAGTCAGGCGTTCGTGGGGGAGTCTTATTTATCGTTTGACCGGCAGGTCGTGGATAAGCGATCGCCGTACGAGCTGCATGGGCCACGGTACTCCGCGACGGGTAGTGACTTTACAAGGCCCAATCTATCCTTTACAGATCGGCGCCCTGCTCCGGACCTCGTCGGCAGCTGCGTGTGGGGACGCCGGTTCGACGGGCAACAATGGGGGGTGTTGGTGGCGGGTGACTACCAGTCGATCAAGAGCGGGGTCAGCAGCCGGTTCATCCCGCCGAACAACGAACCGCAATTCAACAATTCGCCGGGCTTGACGGATTTTTATGTGGACCGGTATTCGGCGACAATCATCCGCAAGGGGTTGCATGCGCGGGTGGACTTTACGCCGAATGGAAAGAACAGTATTTCCTTATACCAGTTATATAGCGGACAGGAAGATGTGGAAAGCCGTCACCGGATCGATACCAGTTTGACGCAGGGGCGGAGCGAACCCGGTACGGGCAGGATCACGATCTCGGACCGCAGCAGGCTGCATTTTCAAAATCTTTATAGTGCGTCACTACGCGGAGCACATCAGCCTGCGCCGGGTTGGGGGATCGAGTGGACGTTGGCGTATGCGCTGGCAACGGGGCTTTATCCGGATTGGGCGGAACTTTCGGCCGGAACGGCGCGGATCGAACAGCCGAATGGGTCGATCGTCCAGGACACGCTGTTGCTGGACCCGCTGACGCGGATATGGCTACGCAACCGGGAGCAGGACCTGTCCGGTTATTTGCATGCGGGATATCAGTGGAAGATGGGCGGCCGGAAGCTTGCGGTGTCGGCGGGTGGGTTGTATCGGGCAAAGGACCGGAATAATTTTTATAACAGCTATACTTTTCAGCCTGCGATCACGGGAAGCTACGGCCAGCCTTTTGTCGATATCTATCATGCGGTGTGGACCAATGACGACGGGCCGCAGAACCCGCTGGGAGCGGTCGCCAATCCCAATACCTATACGGCGCATGAATATATCGGCGCCGGCTATGCGATGTTGACGGTCGGGGGAAAACGGACCGAATGGTCGGGGGGACTGCGGTATGAGCACACGCGGCAGCAATTCGTCTCTTCCGTGGATCCGACCGTCAGTTACGGAAAGCAAGGGACCATATCATACGCCGACTGGTTGCCTTCGCTGCAGGTGCGGTACCGACTGGGAGAAAAGCAACAGCTGCGGGCGGCATGGTACGAAAGCATCTCACGACCGGCGCTGTATGATGTAACCTTTTACAACGTTACCTATGAAGATTATATCGAGGCAGGGAACCCCTTTTTGCGGCGGGCGGGAGCGGACAATGTGGACCTGCGGTATGAATGGTATCCCGGAGAGCTCGACAACCTGCTGGCGGGCATCTTCTACAAACATATTTCCGATCCGTATGAAAAGACGCTGTTGAATGCGGGCGACGAGTTGTATCCCTTGCCATCGCAGGGCCTTTCGTATACGCCCGCGCAGGTGCTTACCGGGCAGATGCGCAACGGGCCTGCAGCCACGGACTATGGCTTCGAGTTTGCGGCAGTGCGGTACTTCGGAAGGCTTGGCGTTCAGGCCGGGTATACGTATACCAACAGCCGGATCACATTGTCCGCGAAGTTCAAGACGCGGCAGGACCCGGCCGACCCGTCGAGCAACCTGGTGACCGTCACGCGGATGGAAACAAGACCTTTGCAAGGGCAGTCCCCGCATCTGGCCAACTTCGGGCTTATCTTCCGGGATGATCACCGGGGCTGGGTCGCGCGGGTGACGGCCATCTATACGGGCCAGCGCATTTATTCCGCGTCCGGCTGGTACGGGCTGGACTATTGGCAGCGCGGGTATATGCTGGTCGATGCGGGGATCGAGAAAAAATTCGGGCGGCATTTCCGGGCATTTGTCAAAGCGGCGAATTTATTCAATACGATAACGACGGTGGACTTGCGGATGCCTAACCCGGAGTTCGCTTCAGCGTTTATTCCCGGGCAGCAGAGGGCGGATCGGATCACCGTGATGCGGCAAGTTGAAAAGACGGCCTGGTATGCGGGGATCAGGTGGGCGATGTAGAGAACAGTGATAACCACGGCCCTGGCGAATCTGGTAACACGCCTTAGGGCCGAATAGTTAGCCACTTGTTATAGATCGCGCTGACGTCGACGCCGGTGGCGGATCTTAGTAAGCCGGGGAATTCCTGCATGGTAAAAGGTCGCTGGTTTTGGCGGGACCATTCGTAGAGGTACCGATAAATGGTCCGCATGGAGGACTTCCCGCCGGTGCGGGTCTTCACGTATTCATTGATCTCCGCCGCCATCAGGGCGCCGCGGGAAAAGACGGACGCCCCCAGCCGAAAATCCTCTGCGTATTGCGTTGAAGCGATCTGGGAGAGTTCTACTAGCGTAAGGCGACGGATCTCGGGTGAACTATGGTAAACATTATTCCGAAAGAAGTCGAACAGCCCTTTAGTCTTTAACGTGTCCGCGACGAGGTACCAAATAAATCCTTCATTAAACCAGATATTGTTGATCACGGGCGGGATTTCCAGCACATAAGGACGATATGCGTCACCATAGCAGCGGAGCGGAATAAAGGCATGGGCCATGTGGTGAAGGTAGCCTGCTATCCGCTTCCATAGTTGTGCATCGGTCATCCCGTTGAGCGGGGTGTGATTCGTGTCGCCAAAGAAAGTCGAGCTTTGCAGATGCTCCATGGCGAAATTACCCGGATCGTCGTCAGGTTTCCGCACGGTCTCCCGGAACAGCGCGGAATAGTTGGGGAAGGGGAGCTCGCCGAAATAATCCCTTAATATTTCCATGCTGCGGGTCTCCATCCATGCATATTGATCAAGGTCGGACTGCTTTCCCTCACTGTAGTCGGCGATAAACAAAGGAACAAGGGCCTTATATTCCTTTACGCGGAAGCCAGGCCCGAGGAAGGTTTGGGCATCAGCCAGGGTATAATAGTCTTTGGCGCCGAATTCGAGTTCTCCCCTGGCGGGTGATGAAGCGGGAGCGAGTGTCGAGAAGATTGGCCAGGTGGAGACCGTGGTGACCGTGCATTTGACAGGTTGGCGATCAAGGCCGTCGATCCAGCCCAGGACGGAGTAGTTGAGGATACCGGCGAAACCAGGTCGGACAATGGATTTGTCGGAGGCCGCATGCATTTGGTCATCCATTTTTTTTATGTCGACTTCATAAGTGAGGCGGGCTATGCTGATGCCGGTGTCATTCTGGTACCATCGGGGGGCGCCGTCTTCGTCCTTGGTCATTTTGTGGATGTGACCGTCGGAGCTTTCAGTTTGCAGGTTTTGGATGAAGAGGTCATATTTTGTGACGGAGTAGTTGCCCGGGACGGAGCGGGGCATGACAAAAGCAATTGGGGCTGTCAGGGGTTTAGCTGGTTCGATAATGATCCGGAAATGTCCGGTCGTCGTGTCGACATAGGACAAGGTATAGCGGAGCTGGGCGCTCAGGCTGGTTAAATTCATGAGCGCCAGTGGTAGAAGACAGCTCGATAGGCGGAGGGCCATTCCCCAAGGTATTAAAAAAATCATCTTCGCCGCATTTGCGGTCCCTGGATATTCAGTAGGCGGAAGACAGCGGCAGTTCATCGGCATAAGCGAATGCCGCCTTCGCGCGGGCGCCGTAGTAGCCGGTGCTGTCGCGGGACGTGCCGCTTTGGGCGTGAGTCGGGCGGAGCTGGAACATGCGGGAGAGGCCCATCAGTGACCAGCCGTTGCCGGGGTTTTGGATCAAGTCTTCGCGGAACAAACGATCGGCCGGATCAGGCCGGCCAAGCCGGATAAGGCAATTGGCGGCGAACTGGCGGGCGGGCAGGGGCCAGTCATTCGGTTCGAGGTAGGTCAGGCGATCTTCCCAGTCGATGGCGCGCTGGAATGCGGCAATCGCGGCTTTCGGCTGCTTCTCTGCGAATAATATTTCTCCTTCCAGGATGCCTTCCGCCACAGAGGCGCCTTTCACCGGGTCATTGAACGGCGGATGGTGTTCCCGGAGTACAGGGTCCTTTGATTCTTCCTTCAGACTATCAAGACAGTGGCGGGCCGAAGCGGTGTCGCCGGTTCGGATATAGGCCATCCCGCGGGCGAAGTGGCTGATCACCTTTGCGTAAATCCAGCGGCCGTCCGGTTCGGGTTGCTCGAGTATCGACTGCCATTTACCCATGCGCACCATGGCGAATTCGGGCATCATAGACAGATATTGAAGATTGGTACTGATGACGCCTGGTCGCGATGCCGCGATAGCCCTGCATTTAAGAGCGGGTCCGATCGCTTTGCTGAACATCCCGCCATTCATGGCGCAAAACGCTTCGACGGCATCATAATGGACATTATCAAAAATCAGATGAAGCTGGGGTGCAAGGCGGCTATAGTTCCGCTGAGCCGCGCTGGCGGAGTCATTTATGATTACCCCCTTATCATAAATACCTGTCCGTTGGTAGGAATGACTGGCCATATGGACCATATGAGGGACGCCGGGCATCAGATCTTTGAGGTGTTCCGCATTGCCCAGTGCGGCCTCCGGGTGAAAGGACGCTTCCAGCAGGTGGATGTCATAGTGCAAGGCAGCCGGGTGATCGGGGTCGCTTTTCAAAATCGTTTCGCAATAATTGACCAGTTCCGGTGTCCAGGGTCGCGGGTTGCCGCGGGTATCCCACATATCCCATGCGTGTTCGTCCATTACACCATCGATGTAGAGGGCCATGATGTCATTGTCTCCCGGGTATTTTGCAATCAGGGCTTTTGTAGCCAGGGAGTACGCGGCATTCAACTCGGTCCTGCGGCTGTCGGTCGTATCGGTTGAGTACCGGTGATTGAGGGCGGCGATCAGGTCTTTTTCTTTGTTGCCGGCCATGGGTGCGAGGGCATTCATCCTGTCGAGCACCGGCAGAATGGCGGCCGGCATTTTATAGACGTAAACATTGTTATAATATGGGCCCATGGCCAGCGCTTCTCCCCAGTAAGCCATTGCGCAGCGGCTATCCTTTTGTTCGGCCTCCTTAAAAGATGCGGCGGATTCGGTAAGATGGTAGCTGTAATAGAGGTTAAGACCCTGGTCGAAATAGAATTGGGCGCTATCATCTGTTGTGGTGACGGTATAGTGGTGATGACCCCAGCCAGGGAAGACCGGTGCGAAGCGGCCATCGGCCGCCGGAAGGATCGTTTGCGGTCCGGGCGGGGCGCAAGAGAGGATATCGTAGGATGGTGGCCGTGGGGTCCCGGCGACAGGCGGCGATGACGGCGGAGCCGGGGAAAGCAGGAGTAATATGGTTAACCATTTCCACATCCACCTAAAAGGTACGGTAATTTTTTCGATCTTACGCCATTTTGCAGCGGAGTTGCAATAGGTATTTCCCGCGGCGTCCGGTTTATTCGTAATTTTCGCCCCTGGCATAAATATCGTTCCGGGTATGTGTTTATATAGGAAATATCTCGTTGCATTTGGTATTATTTTATTGTTAGGATTTAACGGCAGGGGACAAACAGCGGATTCGACCGGGAGGCGGATGGCGGATAGCGGCCGGACGGTGGCGGAGAGCCCGCACATGGCAGCGGAGAGCCGGCACATGGCGGCGGACCCTGCGGTACCGGATTGGAAAGCCGGAAGACTATGGTCGTCGCATTTTCAACTGACGATCATCAACCAGATCCATTCCGGGTTCAAAGCCAGGTACAGTGGGACCAACAGTCTGGCGGATTCGGTCGAGCCCAGCGCCACGAGCATTACGACGACGCTCTTCCTGGGCCGCAAACTATGGAAATACGCCACGTTCTACTTCAACCCCGAACTTTCCGGTGGCGCCGGTTTAAGTTATGCGGTCGGGGTGGCTGGTGCGTTGAACGGAGAAACCTACCGGATCGGAAACCCTTCGCCGTCGATCTCCATCGCGAGGGCCTATTTACAGCAGGTATTTCCGCTTGGGGAAACCGGGTCCGATGATGTGGCGGATGCCGCCAACCAGGTTGAGGGAAAGGTTCCCTCGCACCGCCTGACGATCACGGTGGGAAAATTTTCCATGTCCGATTTTTACGACGCAAATAGTTGTAGCCATGACGCCCGTTCGCAATTCCTGAACTGGTCGCTTATGAGTGATGGCGCGTGGGACTATCCGGCCAATACCAAGGGGTATACGGAAGGACTACACCTGGAGTTGGCAGTGCCCGGATGGTCGGTGCGGGCATCTACCGTAACGGAGCCCAAGATCGCGAACCATCCGGAAATGGAATATGTCTTTGGAAAAGCGGCGTCAGAAACGATGGAAGTCGAGCGAGACTATACCATAGGCAAACAACCGGGCGCGGTGCGAATACTCTTCTCTTATACACAATCAAGGGCTCCTTCATATAAAGCGGGTCTTGCAGCGCTCGCGGATAACGATATGACCTTGCTGAAAATAATTTCGGGAAATGCGGAAAACCCAAATTTTGGCGGGCATAAAAGCGCAATCTGCATCAATGCGCAGCAGAACATCACCGACAATATCGCCGCATTTTTTCGTGGAGGCTGGAATGACGGGAAGTATGTCACCTGGGCTTTTACAGAGATCGATCAGACGGTGTCCGGCGGGTTTTCATTTAAGGGGGCGCGGTGGGGCCGGGATGGGGACGTGGCGGGTATTGCAGGAGTAGTCAACGGGATATCTACAGGGCATCGGGCCTTTCTGCAGGAGGGTGGATATGGTTTTATTATCGGCGACGGGTACCTGAACTACGGACATGAGGAAATTCTGGAAACCTATTATAACGCGAGGCTATTCCCGGCCGTTTTCGTTTCAGCGGACTATGAGTTTGTGAATCATCCGGGTTATAACAGGGATCGGGGGCCGGTGCATGTGTTTGCGATCCGGGCGCATTTCGAGTTTTGACAGCAGGTCGATCTTATAATGAAGGAGAGAAAGGTTTATAAACGGCCATGAGGATGCGAAGAAAGTTGAGCCAGCACGGCTTCATCACTCAAGATAACAAATCGGTGTATACTAAAGGTCGGAATTTATAAGTGCAAAATTTAGATCAGTTTGCAGGGAACATTCCATACTTTTAACGAGCAAGGATTTGTCACATGAAGAAAAACTTTATCCCGGATGCCGTCTGCGGCGCCTTTATCACTCTTTTCATTTATGCCGCGGTCTCCAAGCTTTTAGATTTCCCCGAGTTCCGGATACAAGTGGGCAAGTCGCCGATATTAACCGCCTATGCGCCAGAGGCGGCGGTCGTCACTCCGCTGCTCGAGATTGGGATTGCCGGGATGCTGGCGATACGGAGAATGCGCCTTTTTGCTTTGTATGCATCTTTCAGCCTGATGACCGTCTTCACGACCTACATTTATATCATCCTCCACTTCAGCGATTATATCCCGTGTTCCTGCGGAGGTGTGCTGCAAAATCTGAGCTGGCAGCAACATCTGATCTTTAACCTGATCTTTTTCGTTCTCGCAATAATTGCCATCCTGATGTATCCAGTGAATGTATCAGCCGGATGGCCGGCGATGGACGATAAGACAGGGATTGCCGAAAACCTGTTAGCAGAGTAGGCGTCATCAGTAGAGTTTTATTGCTTTTTATGTTTACAAAAGCAGCCATTTCGATGAAACTCAGAAAAATCCTGTTAGTTGCGGCGTTTGCGCTTCCGGTCCTGTGGGTATTTGGGACGAAAGCGTACCACAAAAAGGTGCCGATGGTGTATTATGAGAACACCCATGGTGTATGTACCGAAGTTCCCCTGCCTATCAAGTGCGTAGGTGGAGGAACGACCATTTGCCTGGTAGGAGGTCCTACCTACTTCGTCTTGTCGACTTGCAACCAGGCCGTCACGTACACTCCCTGATTAACTATGATCCACACGGGCATGTTGGCCCTGGCGGCCTACATGCCCCATTCTTTCATTCTTTTCTGTTCCCATCGTGCCAGCAATAATTAATCGTCAGCGGTTATTGCTCCTTGCCATATGTCTCGTCTTCAGTGTGGGGGCAACAACCGGTTTGTATTGGATATCCCTCCTCGCCAGGAGCAGGCCCAATGCCTTTATCCGGTCTTTTCCACCTCATCTAACCACTCCGGAGCGGATCGTCGACCTCCGTGTCAATTCCTGGTATGTTGCCGGAGGTACATCAAAAAAAATATATCTGGGCAATGCGATGGCGCCGTCTTTGCTGATCGTGACCGATACGGCGTTTAGAGATACCACCCGAATCCGCCTGAAATTCGTGCGGGAGCCCATCCTCATCAGGGGCATTAATATGGTCACCGTGGACTCGCCATTTATCTTTCTGATGGAAGGGGCATTGCCGCTCATGTTACGGGGGAATCTGTCGGACCTGACGATCGACCGAGAAAGGGCGGGCGCGTACTTTGATGTTTGTACGCCTGTTTCCGTGCGGACCAGTATCGCAAGGATCTGGGATAGTCGGAAGCAGCAAAACGTGCTGGCCAGGATCTTCCTGGATTCCGATTCGGTGGTCAGGGCTGAAAATAGCCTCGAAAAACAACAGGACGGCATATTCTCTACGGATGGAATGTTAGCGTATGACGACTCCAGCAAACGGGTCGTCTATGTTTATTTCTACAGGAACCGGGTCAGTTGTTTCGACACCTCATTGAACCTGCTTTACCGGAGCAGAACAATCGATACCATTAGCCATGCGCAATTAACGCTCGGCCGGCTGAATTCGCAGGGAGACATGACGCTGGCCAAACCCCCGCTCTTTGTGAACAAGCTGATTTGTGCCGCTAACGGACTTTTGTTTGTGCGGTCCGCCTTGAAGGCAAACAATGAGGAAGCTTCGGTTTTCCACGAGAATTCGGTTATCGATGTGTATTGGTTACGAGATGGACATTATCGTTTCAGCTTCTACCTGCCGGACTTTTCCGGGAACAAGATCAGGTCATTCCGCGTAATCGGTCACCGCTTGCTGGCGATCTATGACCGGTACTTGTACAGCTATCACCTGGAGTTCTAGGCCCGGTAAACGGTCGTGTAGGCCGGTCCGATTTATTTCTTCAGATATGCATTGGGGACGTTCGGCAGGGTGTAGTCGATGTGATATGCGTAATGCAGCAATGTCGAGATGGTCTTCGCAATGATCGCCGGATCCCGGTGCATTTGAGGGAGCAGGCCCATGGCGGCGTAACTGATGGGATTGACGGCGGGAATGAATGTCTCCCACTCGTATCCCCTACCCCACAGCAATCCGGTGACGGTGACGGAAAGATCGGCGGAGGAGCGCAACAGAAAGTGCAGCATACTTTCGGAGTTATTAAGGATCTGACAAACGGTATGAAAGACGGGAGTATGGCCGCCAAAACCGTATTGATCGCGGGCGGCGGGCGCGTTGACATCGGCACCGTAATTCAGCAGCACTTCGCCGCAGGCGACATGGTTGAATTCCGCGCAAAAATGCAGGAGCGTGGCGCCGGTAAGGGGGGTAAACGGGTTGTTGAACCGGTCATAGGTCTTGTCTACAAGGTGGAGGTTGGTCTCGATCAGCCGTTCGAGCGCGGGGGCGTCATTGGCGAGAACGGCAAGAAGTGCCGGATCATCGTATTCCAATCCGTTTTCGATAAAGACACGTACGCAGTCGCTAAAACGAGGCGATCGAAGATACATTTCAACCAGGCTGGTGAATAGCGGGATTCCATTGTGCTGCTCATTGGGACTGCCGCCTTCGGCGAAGTATTGGCGGATACCTTCGACCGAGTGGATCTCGAAGTCGCCGAGTAGTTTGGAATATTTTGTCCCGGACATAGTCCATAAAATTATCACTATTTCGGGAAATGTCATTCTCTCGATACCGCGTCGGCGGGCGGGGAAACCTTTTTGTACGGATCGTTGAGGAAGTCCCTGATCGGGGCATCCATTTCGCTGGTGAAGAAGACGACGTGGCTGCGATGGGCGAAAACGAGACGCTGGCTGTTTGGCAGATAATGGTGGATGCGGTCGATATAGAGTGGGCGACACGCCGGGTCAAGCTCGCCGTCGCCCAGCAACGCGGGCCGGTCCGAGTAGAAGGGCTCTTTGGATTCCCGTGCGATGGGCGGCGACTGCCAGCAATCGCAGATCTCGCGGTAGACATCGTTGATGTGATAACCCCTCATATAGGGATAGAGGTCGGTAAGCTGGCGGAGGATACGTTCGTCGTGGTACGCGGTCTGGTCGGCGCAGTATACGGAAAGCCGCATGCCATTGGGTCCGACGGTATCGTCGCTAAAAATGTAGTCAAGGGTCGGGCGGATATAGGTTTCGTGGTGACCCCGCATCATTTCGGTGATCATATACGGGATGTCTTTGATTCCGCCGACATTGAACAGCTGGTTTTCGATCGCATCGAGCAATTCATTGCGTGTGTATTGAACGTGGAGGGTGTCGGTAGTCCCATTCTCAACATAGGGGATGAAAAAAGTCCTGCCATCCAGCGAGGAGAAATATTGTTGAAATCGGGGATAGAGGTTGCCATAACGTGTCTGGTCGGCTGAATCGCTCCCGGCGCGGGCGCAGACGATCCGGAGCGCCTCGTTGAAATTGGCCGGCTCATCTTCATCGATGGGAACGAAATTCGGCAGCGGCGAGTCGAGGATCAGGGAACGGATACGGGCAGGGTCCTTACGAAGCACATCCAGCATAAGGCCGCCGCTATAGGATACACCTAACAGGTTGACCGAATCGATATGCAATGCGATCAGGAGGTCGTCAATGTCGGCAACGGTCTCATCGGTGTTGTACCCGGTAAGGTCGATGCCTTTTGACTGGAGTGACCTTTTGAAATTCCGGATGCCGACCAGGGTCATACTGTCCTTGTTAAGGTTCTTCCGGTAAGCCAATTTGATCGCATCGCTCAATTCGGGGCCATCGAGGACAGGAAGGGCATAGCGCGTGCCGCGTTGTTCGAAGGCGATGCAATCCCGATCGAGGATGACGGAATGGCCGGCGGGATTCCTGAGCCAGCCGAGGGAACTGCCGCCCGGGCCGCCGGTCGTATAAAGTAGAGGGTCTTTCTTTTTATTCGGATTTTTGCTGTAAGCGATAATAAAGGGCACTTTGATGGTGCGGGAATGTGGTTTGGTGCGATTCTCGGGTACGAGGAGGTAGCCGCACCGGGTTTGGAACGAGCTATCGATCTTGAAGGGGCAGGCGCTGTCCTGGATGCGCACGGGTGCGGGTGTCTGACCGGGAACGGGTTGTTGCCCGGAGACCGCGAAAAGGATCAGGAACGGGATGATCGGGCGAATGGCGGCAGGGATGCGGCGCTTCATGGGCGGTTTTTGCTCAAATGTAGCGAGGACCCGGGAATGGGCGCAGGTAAAAAACGGACATTTTACCGGCGGATGCCAAGGCGACGGCCGGTGAACTGGTGGACTGCTTTATAGAAATGGCTATGGTCATAATAGCCGAACAGTTCGGGCGTGAAGTTTTGCTGCCTGGCGACATAGGCGGTCAGAGCGGTGCGGGCGCGGACAATAGACAAATATCTTTTTGGTGCCAAACCGATGACGCGGTGAAAATATCGGTTGATCGTCTTTGAGTGCAGGAAATGCTTCTCTGCCAGCTCGGTGGTATTGGGATGCATATCGGCATTCTCATAGGCCCCGATGCTGTCGCGCACCAGTTTTGTGTAATGGTCCTGACTTCGCCGGGGCCGAAGGGCAGACAGGAAGTATTTTTCCAACAGGGCGATCCGCTGTGCGGCGGCGGGAGCCGTTTTCAATCCATGAATAAGCCCGATGGGCAGGATCTCGCGGAGGGGCACCACCCTTCCGAGGAATTTCGTTTGATTTACACCAAGGATCGCCTCCAGACCGCCGGGGAAAAATTTTACTGTAAATATATTATCGCCGGGCTGGTTATGGCGTATAGTCTGAACGTCACGCAGGACGAGGATATCGTGACCTGGGTGGATATCGAAATGGCTGGATGCGACAGTTAATTGGTATGGTACGCCGAGGTTGAACCAGAAGGTTGGCGTCCAGCTGGGAAACATTTCGATGTGGAATGGCTGTCCCGAAGCGACGCCGGTGGTCTTTTCGGTGGAGGATTCCGAGAAAAATTCGACAAAAGGTCGCAACGGTTCGCATGGCAAGCTGAAATCATATAGTCCGCGGATATTATCGAAGATTTCGGTCATGGCGATCCAACGCTTTTTGAGGCGACATGGCAAAGGTAACGAACGATACATATGTCCGCGAAGGGGCGGTGAAATGCCGTTCGCCGATAAATTAAGACCGGTGACATAAATGCTGGTCAATGGAAGGATTTTGATGTAAATTGGTTATATGGCCCGTCGTTCGCGTGTCCGATATTATATTCTATTCCTTTCGGCCTTTTCGATCTTCTGGTTCCTCTTTAAACTTGGCGGGATACCGGACGGTCGGAGGGCGCTTACTTCGACCGCGCTCGATGTGGTGTTGACCGGGACGGCCCTGGTCACCGTGGTGGAGTGGATGCTGCCGGAATTGTTTTACAAGCGGCGGTATAAGCTGTTTGGCTGGGGAGTTGCATCGATCGTCCTGGCCGGCGGCACGCTCAATATTCTTGGTCAGCTGGGATTGGCGGGGATGAGTCTTGCGAGCTATGGGGCGGCGATGGCGAAGTACAGGGAGCATTTCTTTTATTGGTTCTGGTCCGACCTGGTCGCAGGGTCTTATTTTATGATTGGAGTGATCGTGTCGGGCGGCGTGGCTGTCCGGCTGGCTTTTGACCACGCCTTGCAGGACCGGCGGCTGGCCGTGCTTGAGTCGGAGAAACTCCGATCCGAATTGGAAGCGTTGAAAAACCGCATCAACCCGCACTTTATCTTTAATGCGCTAAATACCATCTACTACAGTATCGACTCTTCGAACCGGAATGCACGTTCGCTCACGGAGCGCTTCGCATCGATGCTACGGTATCAGTTGTATGAGTGCAACGAGGAGCGGGTCAATATTGAACGCGAGGTCGGATTCCTTGAGAATTATATTTCCTTACAACGGGAGCGGACCGGAGACGGGGTGACCGTGCGTTGTCGGGGGCTTGACGAATTGACGGGGTTCGATATTCCGCCGCATTTGCTGATGCCGCTGGTCGAAAATTGTTTCAAGCATGTATCCAGGCATCCCGGTCGGCAAAGTTTTATTGAAATTTCCGGTGAGTACCGGGATGCTTCCTTCCTTTTTCAGACCCGTAATAGTTACGATGCCGGGAAGGCCGGGGATCTCAGTGGTATCGGTCTTTTATTAACGAGGAGGCGGCTTGAGCTGCTTGGAAGTGACAAGGGCCGGTTAATGGCTATCCCGGCGGAAGACACTTTTTGCACCACCTTAACACTCGATCTGTCATGAAACTTTCGTGCATCCTCATCGATGACGAGCCATTAGCCCGGAAGGGGTTGGCAGAAGACCTCGAGACGATCGGGCTGATCTCCGTACGAGCGGTGGTCAGTGATACCCGGGCGGCGATGGCAGTCCTGCAGTCACATCCGACCGACCTGATCTTCCTCGACATTGAAATGCCGGGACCGAACGGTCTCGAATTTCTGGCCGCACTACCCGTAAGGCCGACGGTTATTCTGGTGACTGCTTATCCGCAATATGCGCTCAAAGGTTATGAGCATGGAGTGCTCGACTACCTGGTAAAGCCGGTGTCGCTGGGCCGGCTCCGTGCGTCATGTGAGAAAGCCGTAGAATGGTGCCGGTCGGTCCCCGGCCGCCACGTGTACCTGAAAGTCAATGGCGCTTACGAAAAAATTCGGGTGGCGGATATACAATATATCGAAGGGGCAAACAATTATGTTTGGGTTCATTTACCAGGCAAAAAACTCCTCATCTACCAATCTCTCCGCGGAATGGAGGAACAATTGCCGGCGGGAGAATTCATCCAGGTCCACAAGTCTTTCCTTGTCGCCCGGCGTCATGTCAGTCAGATAAAGGGCGCAACGATCGTTGTCGGCCATTTGCCCATACCGCTCAGCCGGCGATACAAGTCCAGCGTATTGCAAGAGCTGCAACTCACCAACAAAACGAGGCCGGTCAGATAATCGACGCGACCCCGAACGGCCTGCCGGTTAGCTTTGTGAAAAAAAATGGATCGCAAACAATTCGCTACTACGTTGGCGCTGGGCGGCGCCGCTGTTTTGATGGGGGGCGGCACTCCCTCTTTCTCCCAGGCGCCGGTGCAGGAGCCCGCGCCTTTCCCGATCGATCTTGTAAAGGAGTTCGTCATCGCCGGTCATGGCGACTTTCCCAAGGTGCAGGCCATGTTAAAGGACCATCCCAATCTTATCTATTCCAAGTACGACTGGGGCAACGGGGATTTTGAAGCCGCCATTGAGGGTGCGGGTCATGTCGGAAATAAGGAAATCGCCAACTACCTGATCGAATCGGGGTCGCGCGTAACCTTGTACATCCTCACTATGCTCGGCCGCACCGATCTGGTCAAGCCGATCCTGGAAGCCTATCCTACGTTGATTCCGGCAAAGGGGCCCCATGGGTTTACGTTGCTGCATCATGCAAAGGTCGGTGGGAAGGACGGGGAGGAGTTGTATAATTGGCTACTGGAAAAAGGGCTCAAGGAAGATTGGGTAAAATTGAGGTAGGGGCGGTCGGATCGCGCGGGGCGGTCGGATCGCGCGGGACTGCTAGAGCTCTTTTGCGGGATCCCAGAAAATGCGGGCGAAGTCGACGATCTTTTCGCCTTTCAATTTTATCCCTTCTTTTATCAGCAGGTTCCTGCGGGTTCCGTGGCTGTCGTGCGAGAGACGGCCTCCGGCCGTTACCACGCGCTGAGCCGGGACACGCTGGCGCGCAATGTCGACGAATCGCATGGCATGGCCGACCATGCGGGCATTCGGGAGGTCGAGGAGTTTGGCAATTGCACCGTAAGATGTGACGCGTCCGCGCGGAATCTGGCGGACTACGTCATAGATCATGTCGGCGGCGGACGCCTCCCGTTTTCCGGAAGGTCGTACGGCGATCAGGCGTTCTTTCTTCGCAAATGTTGATTGTCTTGGTCCCGGCATGGTGTGAAGATAGAAATTTCCTACATTAGGAGGCATGAATTTGCAAACCCCGGTATTGATCATCGGGTCCAGCTTTTCCGGGCTGGCGACCGCCGCCTGCCTCAGGCGGGGGAAAGTGGCGTTTGAGGTGATCGAAGCAGCGAGTGAGGTTGGCGCGCCATGGCGGCGTCACTATGACCGCCTTCATTTACACACGAACAAACGGTTGTCGGGTTTGCCTTACCGTGGCTGGAGCGGTGCGGCGCCGCGCTATCCGAGCCGGTTGGACGTCATCGGGTATCTGGAGGATTATCGACGGGCTTTTGATATCCGGCCGCATTTTCTGACCGAGGCGTTATCCGTTCGGCGGTCAGGAACGGGTTGGATAACCGATACGGGCGCGGCGCGGGGGGCGGACGTGGATGCGGAGAGGGGGGCGGCCTTGAGTGCGGAGACAGGCGTGGAGAGAGTTGCGGGGCGTATCGAGTCGCGTTATGTCGTGATGGCGACGGGGATATTTGGCCGACCCAGGGTAATCGCGATTGCCGGCATGGAAAGCTTCCCCGGCACGATAGTGCATAGTTTCGAGTTCAAGACCGGAGCGGCGTTTACCGGACGGCGCGTGCTGATTGTCGGGTTTGGCAATTCGGCGTGTGAAATCGCGATCGACCTGGTGGAGAAGGGAGCGGCTTCGGTGGTGATGGCGGTGCGATCCGCGGTGAATGTCATCCCGCGCGAAGTTGCGGGTGTGCCGGTGCTGGAGTTAAGCTTGTTGCTGCGATACCTGCCGCCACGGCTGGCGGATCGGGTTAGTGCGCCGCTCGTGCGCGCTGTGGTAGGTGATATCGGGGCCCTGGGTCTCCGGCCAAAACCATACGGGCCGATCGAGCAGATCGTACGCGAGGGAAAAGCACCGGTGCTGGATATTGGGGTCGTGCGGTTGATCCGGGATGGAAAGGTGCGGATATTTCCGGGGCTGAGTCATATCGACGGAGCGTTGGTTTGGTTTGCCGACGGTCGAAGTGAAGTCTTTGATGCTATTGTCGCGGCAGTTGGGTATGAGGGAAATGTGCCGGGGCTTGTGGACGTGGAGCCGCGACGCCTTGACGATTTGAGGGTGCCGGTGAAAAGACAACGGTATTTTGGAGCAGACGGCTTGTATTTTTGCGGGTACTGGGTCAGTCCGACGGGCCAGATCCGGGAGATCGGGCGGGATGCAAGGAGGATTGCGCAGGATATCGTGCGACGTGAGGAGGGGGCGCCGGGCAAGCGCGGTGGTGCGGAACAGTCTGGGTGAGCGTTGGTGGATATGCGCCGTGATCGCCGGGGCGCACCACGAGTGTGATGCCGGGTGATCCCGGAAGATTTATGCGCATGATTTGAAAAAATACGCACGATCTT